>MAAL01000089.1 GCA_002163245.1 Gammaproteobacteria bacterium 42_54_T18
AATAAATGGTTGCGAAGCTACCATTTTTAAACGGTTCTGCTTTTTCGTAACTGCCACCCAGCAATTGATCCAATCGATAATGGTGCCCCTTAGCCTGAAAAATCAAATCATTGGATATTTCACCTAGCTGGCTCACAGCGCCATCTGCAGGACAAGCAACGCCCTCATCAGTGATCGTTCTAACACCGTCTTTTAAGGATCGCGTAAAAAAGTCATTAAACGTATCGTAAGCCGTTGGATCAGATTCCATGGCTTCACTCATATCTATGCCATAGATTTTAATAAACTGCTGAATAAACGTGTCTTTTATCATTGGTATTTTGGAGTCAGCCACTAAACCAGCTAATCGAGACAACCAATGTTGTGGAACTATATATTGTGGTAATACGGATAATTTTTCGTTCATAAGATACTTCTTTTGATTCAATTAATTTAAATATCGCTCAGTTCAATGGGCGTATTGGAGTCATGACCCCATTCAGACCAAGAACCTGGGTAAGCTTTAATATTTTCAAAACCCAATATACGACCCAACAAGTAAGTGAACCCGGAACGGTGATGGGTTTGGCAGTGAGTAATAATTTCTTTATCTGCCGTAATACCACGCTGCGCCAATTCATCTCGAACCACATCCAAATCGCGAATGCGCAAAGCATCCATTTGATCCATTGCAGTTGTCCACTCATAATGCGCTGCACCGGGTACATGTCCAGCACGAGGCGTCAACACTTTCTCTCCCGTATGCTCTTGCAAAGAGCGCGCATCCCAAACAACAAGATCATCGCGGTCAAAATTATCCATCAAGTATTGCTTATCTACACTGGCAGTGAGATCTAACGTTACTTGATACTCCGATGGCGTCGGGCGCATCTCTTCGCTTTGAATTTCCATTTTACGTTTTACCCACGCATGGATTCCACCGTTCAAATACGAGTAATGCTTATGACCAATCACTTCCAACGTCCACAACAACCGGCCAGCCCAGCCACCGCCCTCATCATCATAAGCGACAACATGAGTATCTGGTGTTAAGCCAAGAGATGAAAACAACGCGCTTAAACGCTCTTCTGATGGCAAGAGCCCTGGAGCCGGACTGCCCCCGCCCATCAATTCAGAAAATGACAAATGGATAGCCCCAGGCACATGACAGCGAAAATATAGCTGTTGCTTAGAAAGATCCACAATGAGCAACTGAGGGTGTTTTAATAGAGGTTCTAATGCCTCAGCTTCAATTAGAAGAGGTAAATCAATAGGATCTACAGCCATGTTGTGACCTTTTTCAAAGATACAGTTTAAAGGGAATCGACAGTTACCCCCCTAGAATTAAGGCTGGAGTGTAAAGGATGTGGAAGGAAATGTCGCCAACCGGCCTAAAAATGCGATCAGTACCATTACCCTCAGGCAACGTTCATTTAATAACAAGGCCTTTAATCTTACTCAACCCTGCTGCTTTTTCCTTTTTTTGACATTAAAATCAAATGCTTACTAGACGCATTAGCAATAGAACGGCATACCTTTAGCTCCATTTCATTAATACTCTGATTCCCATTTGCGGCTTTATCTGCATACAAAATACCAAACGCTCCTTTCCCATTAAACACCGACATCACAATATAGTCGTCCGATTGCGCTAATTGCTTAAACTCTCCAGGCACAAGCCCTGATATCTCACTAGATCGCTCAGAGTTCACCCAAACCGCTTGAGGTTTACGTAATACCTGAGTGAAAAAATTCGGAGGTTGCAATCCAATGGCAAACTTACCCAACTTTGGTGAATCCTCACACCCTACAGCGTAGTACCCTTGCAATGTCGCGGTTTTTCTATCGACAAGCCCAATAACAACACGCTGCAATTCAGTCACATCAAATAGTACATCTGCGGTACATCGAATTACCTCGTGCTCTGCAGAAAAATAGCCCACTTCGTTTATCAGCCGCTTCACATAACTTTCAAAAACCCGCCGTTTCATCTCGTTTTTAAAACCTGGGGATTTCGCCATTGAAGGCACCGGAGGGGCCGACATTATGGACTCTGATACAGGGGCCGCTCGACTGGGCGCATCTGAATTAGATGCATCAACTTGTTGTGACACTGACGCAGAACCTTTTGGTTCTTCTTGTTGCTGTTGCTTTACCTCAACGTTGGGCTTAACCCCAGAGCGACTAGCCGTTCGAGTGACCACCGTTACCGAGGCCCCCTCTTTCATCTTTCCCACTAACTCAGACAACTTGTCCGCTCGAATGCGACGCCTTTGGGCTGGCATTGGTGGAAATATCAAGCTTACAGCAGGGGTCAGTACTCCAGGGATGGGGAATTGCTGGGATGTTTGTAATGCGGCTTCGCGAATAACCCTCCAAGCTTCATCTTGTTGCACCCCGAGATACGCCCCAATAATTGCCAGGCAACGGTAGGTTTGCCGAGAATACCAATCAATGCTGGCTTCTTGAACCAACCAATTTGCCAATGCCACAGGAAAGGATGGGGAGTTTGCAATACGGCCTGTTTCATCCTTATTTGGCAATGTTGGTTTCACCGCAGTTAAACCTTCTTTTACAGCATGGGCCAAATAACGATGTGAAGGTAACTTGTCTCCATCCATTGCATCGATAATATTGCTCGGAAAGTGCCAGCGTTTGGCTAGTGCGAGAATAATTTGCCCCCGAGTACAACCTAACACAGCATACTCAGCCTCCTCAGCAGGAATTCGCTCTCGTTTTTGCAGTGTATTAATAATGGCCATTTCTTTATGAGCAAAACGCCATAAACACCACATCGGCACTCCCGCCATTAAAGTCGATAGATAGACGTGTTCTGGAGACGCTTGATGACGCAAAGTATTCCAGGCCCTTGCCTGCTCGGCTGCGTGCAGACTTTGCATAATCGCCCGCAGGTATGTCATATCACGCTTACTATTTGGGTCGCCTTTTATCGCCTTAAATTGTTTCACTAATGATTTAACACGATCCAACCCAAGTAACGACACACAATGGTGCACATTCGTTAACGTCCCCGCTGCTTTTTTTGCAAATGCTCGATTCACCTCTCGAATTAGGTGTACCGTCATCACAGGGTCCTGCTCTATTAATATGCCAATATCATGTAACGACACATTGCTGTCCTTCATCAACTGCCCTAACACGTGAGCCGTGGCAGGAATAACAGGCAATAAGCTACCGTCTAGGATATCGATCCAGGCTTCAAGGCCTTTAGGTTGAAAGGGTGTTGACATAAGTTTGTTAAATCACCAAAGCTGTCCTTAACTTTAACTATAAACCAAGAAATCCATTCAGCATTAAAGAATTCAGGTCACATTAATTTCCATGGCAATACTTATTGGCTATTTCATTGTTTGCGCAAGCGTTTTTGGCGGCTACGTGCTGTCCCATGGCGATCTAGCAACTCTATGGCAACCCTTTGAATTATTAATCATAGGAGGCGCAGCCTTAGGTAACTTTGTTGTTGCTAACCCTCCTCACCTCATGAAATCTGTTGGCCGCTCAATTATGGCAGTCTTTGGAGGGAAAAAGCATAACCAAGAAACCTATATGGATTTACTTGCTCTGCTTTATGAGCTGTTTAACAAAGCCCGCCGCAACGGTCTTATGGCCATTGAAGAAGATGTAGAAGACCCTAGTGCCAGCGAACTCTTTTTGCGTTACCCAAGAATTACTATGGACCAACAGCTATTAGATTTTATTTGTGATTATCTACGTATTATATCCTCCGGCAACCTGTCCGCGTTTGAACTAGAAACGTTAATGGATCAAGACATTGAAACCAGCTTAGAAGAAGCCGAACTTCCTGGCCAAGCATTAGGTAAAATTGCCGATGCATTGCCAGGTTTTGGTATTGTTGCTGCGGTAATGGGTATTGTTATTACGATGAAATCCTTAGGAGGCCCTCCAGAAGAGCTGGGCTTGCACGTTGCAGCGGCATTGGTAGGTACTTTTTTAGGTGTATTACTAGCCTACGGTTTTGTCGCTCCCCTAAGCACATCCATGGAACACCGAGCCAGGGAAAGCATCAAAGTATTGGAATGCGCCAAAACGGCGATGTTAGCCACCGTTAACGGCATTCCTCCTCAACTTGCGGTGGAGTTTGGCCGCAAAACCTTATATTCCAATGAACGCCCAACATTCGCTGAATTAGAAGAACATATTCGTGGACGTTAACGTTGATTATTAGCGGTAGTCGTTAGCAATGGAATTTGAAGACAACGAACGCCCCATCATTGTTCGTAAAGTGATTAAGAAAGGTCACGCTCATCACGGGGGAGCGTGGAAAGTTGCCTTTGCTGATTTTGCGGTGGCAATGATGGCATTTTTTATGGTGCTTTGGTTAATGGAAGCAGCCACCGTAAAAGAAAAACAAGCGATATCGGGGTATTTCACCGACCCAACAGGTTTTACTGAAGGAGGCTCTCCCTATGTTATCGATCTTGAAGGCAGCTTAAAAGACACCAACAGCAGTGATGACGGTGGCAAACAAGAAACTGTTAGCAAGGAAGAGTTAGAAGCGCGTCGCATTGTTTTAAACGAAGATACCGTTCAAGATCTCGCACAACAAATTGAAGCCAAAAAATTCAAAGAATTGCAAAGCACGTTAGAATCTCGTATTTCTGAAAATGCTGATCTAGAAAAGTACAAAGATCAAATCATTATGGAAGTTACCGACGATGGTTTGCAAATCCAAATCGTTGATAAAGATTCCCGCCCAATGTTTGACAGTGGCAGCAATCAAATTAAAAGCTATACCACCAACATCCTAGAGGAACTCGCTGCAACCATTGGCACATTGAACAACAAAATCAGCGTCTCTGGACACACGGATGCAGCAATCTTCACCGATAGAAAAGATTACTCTAATTGGGAATTATCCTCAGAACGCGCCAATTCTGCTCGGCGCTCCTTAGTTAAAGGGGGGATTTCAGAAGATAAAATTGCTCAAGTTGTAGGGCTGTCATCATCCGTGCTGTTTGACCAAGATGAGCCTCTCAACCCTACCAACCGACGCATCAGCATTCTGGTATTAAATGACCGCTCTGCACAACGTATTGCCCGCCAACAGCAAGGTTCAACAAGGGACACCACAGAAAAGAAACCTAAGAAAGAACTACCTGAAGACTCAGAGTTCCAAAGTGAGGACATTGAATCATTGGATATTGAAATAGATGAACCCCCTCTAGAAACAGAACAAATAACAGCACCCTCCGCGTTTGATCAGGTTCGAAAAACCCTGGATGATCGGCTAGATGCTGAGCCTCTAGAGAGCGAGGTTAATGGTGACAGTGAAGGCGACGATGAGGGAGAGTTTTTCTAATTGATCAAACCCTCCTATATCACCCATTCTGTTCCAAAATATCCACGATATTAAAATAGTTATGAAAGCGCTGCTCGCTTACCTCACCTTTTTCTACCGCTAGTTGTAACGCACAACCTGGCTCTCGGTCATGTTTACAATCTCGAAACCGACACATACCCACATGTTCCTGAAAATCTCGATATCCATCAATTACGTTCTCTGGCGATAAATGCCACAAACCAAATTCTCTAATACCAGGGGAATCAATTAGCTCTCCCCCATCAGGAAAGTGGAATAACCGCGCATTGGTGGTGGTATGACGACCTAACTTTGAACCTTCGGAAAGCTCGGCAACTTTTAGATCAACTCCAGGTAATAAGCTATTCACTAATGACGACTTACCCACCCCAGATTGCCCAACAAAAACGCTGATATTGTTATCGAGCTTCTGCTTAAGCGAAGCAAGCCCTTCGGAGGTAACCACTGAGGAGCGCATGACCTCGTAACCGATATCTTTATACACCTGCAATAACGCTTCGATCTTCGGTTGATTATCGTCATTTAGAAGGTCAGTTTTATTCAACAATATCTTTACATCAATGTTCTGAAGCTCTGCGGCCACTAAATACCGGTCAATCAATATGCTTGACGGTGTGGGTTCTGGTGTAACAACCAGAACAAGAAAATCAATATTAGCTGCGACGGGTTTTAACTTGCCTCGAGGGTCAGGCCGGCTTAGCAGAGAATCCCTTGGTAATACAACTTCGATAACACCGTAACCATCCTTACCTAGACGCCAAACCACTTTATCACCAGTAACAATGGACCCAATATTGGCTCGAAAGTGGCAACGAATATTCCCTTCAGAGCCTAGAATCCCGGTGCTTGCGCTTTCAGGGGGTACGCTACTCTCTTTACCCTCACAGCCCTCGCCTTCACCTAAAATCGGTTCAATTTCCACAAAGGTGCCAAAATGACTAACCACCAGCCCTTCCTGCTCTGCACCAAGGTGACCGTCTTCTTCCGATTTCGCCAATTTCTTCTCAAGACGCTGCGCTTTCTCGTCTTGAACCTTCTGAATTCGCCAATTTTGCTTTCGTGTAAGCTTACGTTTTGCCATGAATTTTCATCATTTAGAATATTTAACTACCAAAGACACCGTTGTAGGTTATTATTGTTCTAATAACATGTATTTACCGCCGTTACACGGCAAGCGTACATCAGACATACACCTGACAATTAGCCTCACTTTATGAATGCTCAATCAACAAATAAGAAAGCAAACCTCATCTGGATAGACCTAGAAATGACCGGTCTTGATCCAGACAACGATGTTATTATTGAAATCGCGACCATCGTCACCGATTCGCATCTTAACATTTTGAGTGAAGGCCCGTCATTGGCGATTCATCAATCAGCACTAAAGATGAACGGAATGGATGAATGGTGTACAAATCAGCACGGCCAATCGGGGTTAACTGATAGAGTCCGGCGCAGTAAAATCAATGAAGCCGAGGCAGAGAAACAAACCTTAGACTTCTTGGCACAGTGGGTGGACCCTAATCGTTCCCCTATGTGTGGTAACAGCATCTGCCAAGATCGTCGCTTCTTACACCGATCCATGCCTGCCCTTGAAAAGTTCTTCCATTACAGAAACCTTGACGTCAGTTCAGTGAAAGAACTTGCTGCTCGCTGGTGCCCAGAGATGCTTCGCGGTATTAAGAAAAGAGGCACTCACTTAGCGATGGATGATATTCGCGACTCCATTGAAGAGCTAAAATACTACCGAGAACATTTCTTTAGAGTTCCTCGTGGTGATGACTAATCACTATTAAGTGATTAGGCCCTTCCCCAGGGAAAACAGATAACATCTGATAACTGCTGTTTTCCCATCAATTTCATCAACAAGCGATCTAAACCTACCGCGATACCTGACGTTGCAGGCATACCTGCACATAATGCTGACACCAAATGTGCCGGAATTGGCAATTGTGTAACACCGTTTACCAAGCGCTGCTCATTGTCTGCCTCAAAACGTCGTTTTTGCTCAGCCCCGTCGGTTAACTCTTGGTATCCGTTTGCCACTTCGACACCGTCAATATAAAGCTCTAGCCGCTTAGCCACATCACAGCCATGCTCATCAGCAGCAATCTCTGCTAAGGCTGCTTGCCCTACAGGAAAGTCCGTTAATACAAGAAGCCCCGGCGGCATTTTTGGCTCAACCACATGGCTCATTAATAAATCTAACCATGAATCACGAGTGAGTTCGCCTTCAAAACCTGTTTCTTGCTTTGCAACTTCAACTAATGCCTCCACCGTACAGGTATGAGGACATAAACCAATACTGGACTCAAACAGGTCAGCGTACGTCCGGCAGGTAACACTGTCACGTCCCCAGGATACTGCCGTAGCCCCCTTTGCCAAGAGGAACAATAACGCCAACAACTCCTCCTGCAACTGCAGCAAGCTGTAACCAGGTTGATACCATTCTAATAGAGTAAATTCAGGATTATGACGCGAACTTTCTTCATCTTGACGAAACGCTTTGCTGATTTGATAAATGGGCCCACTTCCGGAAGCCAATAAACGCTTCATAGGGAATTCGGGAGAAGTTTGTAAAAAATGCCCACAGGACAATGAAAAGCTGTCTAAATACGGATCCATAGCCGTCGTACTGCACAACAGCGGGGTTTCCACCTCCAACACCTTAGCGTGAGAGAAAAAAGTACGTATCTGGGCATACATGTCTGCCCGAGCTCTAATGGCATCTATGGATGCCGTGGGTTGCCACATAATTTCTACCTGTCAAAACAAAAGCGGGGCTAACATTACGTCAGCCCCGCTTTGATGATCCACTTTTGATGAAGCTCAAGCCTTAAGCACGGCTGACATATTCACCGGTACGTGTATCAATTTTAATGACTTCACCAATAGACAAAAATAGCGGTACCCGTACCATTGCGCCAGTACTTAAAATGGCAGGCTTACTTCCGCCGTTAGCAGTATCGCCTTTTAAGCCTGGGTCAGTCTCAGTAATCTCAAGAGTTACAAAATTAGCAACCGCTACAGCCAGCGGCGAGTCATTCCATAACGTTACCGTACAAATATCTTCTTCTTTCAGCCATTTAATAGACTCACCTACTGCCGCTTCGTCAGCTTCTTTCTGATCAAAGGTGTGGGGGTCCATAAAATGCCAAAATTCACCGTCAGTGTATAAATACTGCAAATCCACTTCCATCACATCCGCACCTTCAATAGACTCCCCTGACTTAAAGGTTCGCTCCCAAGTACGTCCGGTACGCAAGTTACGCAGCTTCACGCGATTAAATGCTTGCCCCTTGCCGGGTTTAACTAACTCGTTCTCTGTGATAGCACAAGGCTCGCCTTCTAGCATCACTTTAAGACCGGAGCGGAAATCATTGGTAGAATACTTCGCCATGGATTGTTACCTATCTTTAATCAGGAAATGTCTAATTCTGGAATGCGCCAATGATAACCCGAACCATAGCTACTTGTCAGACTCAAGAGTGGCAAAAACAGCTCTCAGAGGCATTTACTTCCGTAAAAAGCCTACTGGAATACTTAAAAATCCCAAAAGAGCA
The DNA here is from genome assembly GCA_002163245.1 of Gammaproteobacteria bacterium 42_54_T18. Classification (GTDB taxonomy): domain Bacteria; phylum Pseudomonadota; class Gammaproteobacteria; order Pseudomonadales; family Ketobacteraceae; genus 42-54-T18. The sequence goes on from MAAL01000089.1 coordinate 8,905, forward strand.
GTTTCCTCACTGGGCCCAAGCCGAAAAGGACTTTCCTCTTCGTGTACCTAAAGCCTTTGCAGACAAAATGAGTGCTGGCGATATTCACGACCCGCTGCTTCGACAAGTGTTACCTATTCACGAAGAAACCATCCCCGTTTCCGGCTATACCGATGACCCACTCATGGAGCGCGACGCAAACCCCACCAAGGGCCTGCTGCATAAGTATCGCAGCCGCGTATTGGTTATATTGGGAAGCGCCTGCGCCGTTCACTGTCGTTACTGCTTTCGCCGCCATTTCCCCTACCAAGACAACGGACTATCTCAACAAGAATTCAATGATATTGTGCAGTATGTAGGCCGCTTCCCTGAGGTAAATGAGGTTATTCTTAGTGGTGGGGACCCTCTTATTAGCAGTAATAGCCGTTTAAAACGTTTAATTGATGCACTGGAAACCCTACCCCATGTGAGCCGTATTCGCTTTCACACACGAACACCAGTAGTATTGCCCGATAGAATTGATGCTGACTTTATATCCCTTGTCGAGAACACCTCCCTGCAAGTCGTCATGGTTCTGCACTGCAACCACCCCCAAGAAATCGATCCCGCATTTTCTCAAGCGATGACTCACCTTAAACAAGCCGGGGTTACGCTACTCAACCAGTCTGTCCTGCTAAAAGGGGTCAACGATAACGCAGCAGTACTAACGCAGCTTAGTGAAGCCCTTTTTAGCGCCCATATTTTGCCTTATTACCTGCACCTACTCGATCCGGTCGCCGGGGCCAGCCACTTTGATGTAGAAGAACCCATAGGTGTATCACTGATCAATGAGCTACTTGCATCCCTTCCTGGCTACTTAGTACCCAAACTCGTGCGAGAAGAAGCAAATCAACCATCCAAGTCTCCCATCCCTCTTGTAAACGAAAGTAGTAACTCTCTGTAATGCTTCAATATTCAGCAACTATTCTGTAACGCTGGTTTAATTCGCAACAATGCTATAAGTTGCCTATACTTTCTTATATCACTTAGTGTGTTTACAAATAAATTCAACAAATTCAAACAGTTTCGTTTAAAAAAGGACAGGAAATGACAACCCAAGCGGATAAGCTACGCTTGAAAATTCCCCCTCAGGATCTCAGTATGCTCTCTTTTTGTAGCCCGCAGCCTAAGCGACTACAAGAATGGGTCGATGCTTTGCCACAAATGAATATTGGTGAAAGCGCCAAACAACTTTACGCTGCGATTCAAGAAATAAACCGCTTTCAGACGGACTCACACACCCGTTTACAAATGTTAGAAATCCTCCGAGAACCCATTCGTTATGTATGTAAAAGTCTCGGAAAGCACTTTCTTAATAAGCCCGTTATTCTTCCACCCAAAGAAAGTAAAATTGCCAATTTAGCCCAAGCGCTGCAAAACCACTTAGCTACAGGCTATAAAGCCGTTGTTGTTCAAGCGCTGCCTCGACTCAAAGTCAATGACCGAGAAGCAAAACGCGATTCTTCCCTGGCGATACATCGAGCATTAACAGAACACGCTCACGTGTTACTGCGTAGCTATCAGCTATATTACCCAGCCCCCCCCAATTTCTGGCGCGAGGCTCACTTGCTCTATATGATTTCTGAGCAATGTAAAATCCTTGATATCAGCATTAAGTGCCCGAACGGAGATATCAGCAAAAATTTGCCACCAACCGTTAGCACCATTAATGATATCTACCTTCGCTTACTGCTGCTCTCTACTTGCAAACCCAACCAGCTTCGACAGCAACAAATCGAGCATGTATTTAGTGCCACGGAATCCTGGACACAATACACATCCATGGAATCCAACAGCGAGGCGAAAAGCCTTTACACTATCAACCTGCTTAGTGACACACCACCGATCTATAATGCCCTAATGGCAGCGGTTGGAGAAAATACCACAGGTAATCACCTGCGCTACCTTAATGCTGCAGAGCTATCAGACCATTTACGAGTTCAATTACAGTTACCCTCTGATCAACCTCACCCTGACCAGAACTTTAATGTCCCCAAAAGCATTGCTAATGACCTTATACGACAATTGATTCAAGCATGGGGAGTATTAACTGAACGAGCCTTCACTCGATTAGAAGAAGCAGGGCAATTAACACTGTGTTTAGGCCTTAGTGCAACGCACTACTTTGTTTCTGACAAAGCCGACTTTGCCGCCATGATGTCGGACAGTGGCCCAGATAGTATTTTAGATATTGATGAATCAAACCCTTTTCTAAACAGTGGCCCCACTAATCGGCGAGACACCATTGAAAGTGGTGATGTTTGGGGGCTAAATGTTGAAGCAAATTCAAATGCAATGTCCGCTAAACAAGGCGGCATTGAATTTGACATTGCATCCTTCCAAGAAGAAGGTGAGGTGCAAAAATCCGACAAATACCCCTCTTACAAATGCACAATCGTCAACACGAGCCCAGGCGGGTTTTGTTTATCCTGGCGACAAGACGTACCCCCTCAAGTAAAAACCGGAGAAATAGTCGGAATTCAAGAAGCTTCAAAACGACACTGGAGTATTGGGGTTATTCGATGGGTAAAACAGTTTAAAAAAGATGGCGCCCGCATGGGTATCGAATTACTTGCGCCAAAAGCGGATGCTTGTGGCACACAGGTTCTTCATAAAAAAGGCGATGTCTCTGAATTTCTCCGCACACTTGAACTGCCGGAGCTAAAGGCCATTGGCCAACCTGCAACATTAATCACCCCCAATATTGCGTTTCATGTTGGTTATAAAGTGAATATCAACAAAAATGCTGAAGTTGGCAAAGCACAACTAATAAAGCAGGTCTCCTCCACTGCTAGCTTTAGTCAGTTTCAATACAAGTGGATGACGGTCACACAAAAAACAGCCCCGACAACACCAACAACAGATACGAAGACAACACCAAAAGAAGATGATTTCGATTCAATTTGGTCAAGCTTGTAACCACACTCCGCTTGGATGTGATGTGATGTGAGGCAAGTAACACAAAACCAACAATTAATATTTTGAATCTGCAGTTCGCCACTTATAATGTCGCCATTGCTAATTCAAAGCCTGGAAGCACCCGTTTAGATGCCAACTAAGACAGAAACCATAAAATTATTATTACTGCACGAATCCCGAGATGATGCAGAGCAACTCCTCAATTTAATTCGAAATTCAGGAAAGGCGACTCGTGGACAATTAATAGACAGCACTGACACGTTATTATCAGCATTAAATAATAGCAGCTGGGATTTAATGCTACTACGACCAGAAGCCGATGGTATTACTGCAATGGAATGTCTAATGCATATGCAAAAAATGCAAAAAGATATTCCTGCAATTATGTTGCTGGATGAAAACGATTCTGAAGAAATTACAGAGTGTTTACGGGACGGTTACCGGGACGCAGTACCCATTGATGAAGGTGAACGCCTTACCTTTGTTATTAATCGTGAATTAGACAATTTAAAAGAACGCAGACTCAGACGACAAACAGAACTTGCGTTAAAAGACGTAGAAAAACGCTGCGCCGTATTATTGGATAGCTCCAGGGACGCCATCACCTATGTCATTGATGGCATGCACACTTATGCCAATGACGCCTACCTCGAACTCTTTGGCTACGAAGATGCTGAAGACCTTGAGGGAATGCCCATACTCGACATGGTTGCGCCATCCAATCATCGCGAATTTAAAGACTTTTTACGAAACTACAATGCAGGCACTAGCAAAAGTGACGAATTTACCTGCGACGGCATTTGTACTGACGGTAGCGAGATCCAAACACGCATGACATTCTCGGCCGCCTCATTTGACGGTGAACCTTGCACACAAATAGTCATTCGCACCAACCAAGCCGATGCGGAATTACAAGAGCGTCTAAAAGAAATATCCAGCCAAGATTTACTGACAGGTCTATTCAATCGCAACCACTTCTCCCACGCACTTGATGAAGAAATTGAAACCGTCACCAACAGCCATCAAACCTCAACTGTATTGTATATACAGCTCGATAACTTCTCGGCCGTTCAATCTGACGTTGGCATGGCTGGTGCTGATATTGTATTAAGTGATACCGCCACACTACTCAGAGAATCGTTTACTGACAAGGTTATGGCCCGATTTGGTGATGACATATTCACCGTGCTCATATCAAACTCTACTCTTGAAAGTGGTGCTGAAGCCGCTGAAGCCTTCCGTACAAAATTAGAAGATCACTTATCTGAAGTACAAGATCGAACAGTGCAGGTTACCGCAAGTATTGGTGTAACTTTGGTGACCGATACCACTAGTGATGGGCAAGTGATAATCACCCGGGCATTACAGGCCAGTGAGCTGGTTAAAGAAGAAAATCCGCTAGGCAATGGCGTACACAGCTTTGATCCATCAACTCTCAACACTGGTGATACGGAAGACACTGAAGCGCTCCTTCAAAACGCTATCAAAAAAGGCCTCTTCAAAATCCTCTTCCAACCGGTCATTGACCTTCGCGGCAACAGCGGTGAGCTGTATGAGGTACTGCTAAGAATGGTAAACGAGCAAGGTGAAGAAACTTCCCCTGCGGAGTTTTTAGGACCTGCCGCGAACCAAGATCTATGTGAAAAAATTGATCGCTGGGTGATTTTACAATCCATAAAAATGTTATCGGAGCATCGTGAGCAAGGCCATAACAGTCGCATAATGATTAACATCACGGGTGAATCACTAAAAGACCAAACCTTACTGCCTTGGTTAAGTGTGGCATTAAAGGCATCTCGTATGCCAAGCGATGCTATTATCTTTCAATTTGCAGAAACCGATGCCACCACATACTTAAAGCAGGCCAAAGAGTTCACCAAGGGTTTAAAAGAGCTTCATTGTAAAATATCCATTAGCCGCTTTGGTTGCTCATTAAATCCATTTAATAATCTAAAACACCTAGAAGTCGACTATCTAAAAATTGATGGCTCCTTCACCAAAGATATTGGTAGTGAAGAAAGCAAGGAAAGCCTAAAAGAATTGGTTACCGCCGCCCATGCACAAGGCAAGCTAACGATTATCCCATTGGTTGAAAGTGCTACGATTCTTTCAACCTTATGGCAAATTGGCGTTAATTATATTCAAGGTTACTACTTACAAGAACCAACCGACAAGATGAATTACGACTTCTCAAGTGATGATTAACGCGACACAACATCAGACAGCGTTAATCATCTATTAAAGAGCGAGCTTAAATTAGAAGTAACCCACGCCAGGGGTTACTTCATTAATAGCTCTTCGCTATCTCTATCTCGAACACCCAGCAAATACAAAATACCATCCAGCCCAAGTGTCGATATCGCTTGCTCGGCACTTTCCTTCACAATCGGCTTGGCTCTAAATGCGATGCCTAAACCCGCCAAATTCAGCATAGGTAGATCATTCGCTCCATCTCCAACCGCGATAACCTGCTCCAAGTTGAGGTTTTCCAACGCAGCCAGCTCACGTAATAGCTCCGCTTTGCGTAACCCATCTACAACAATACCTTTTACTTCACCGGTTACCTTTCCATTTTCAATCGCCAGCTCATTGGCATGTACATAATCAATGCCCAGTCTCTGCTGAAGGTAATGTCCAAAATAGGTAAAACCTCCCGACAAAATTGCGGTTTTATAACCTAGGGCTTTCAGTGTACTAATTAAGCGTTCCGCGCCTTCAGTTATGGGTAACTGCTCAGCTATCGTCTTTAATACGGATTCATCCAGACCTTTCAACAGCGCAACGCGACGGCGAAAACTCTCGGTAAAGTCAATCTCTCCCAGCATCGCTTGCTCGGTAATAGCGGCTACCTGATCCCCTACACCAGCATGTTTTGCTAACTCATCGATTACTTCTGCCTCAATCAGGGTCGAATCCATATCAAAACACACCAAACGGCGATTTCTACGATATGCATTGTCTTTCTGAAAGGCGATATCTACACCCAGCTTCTGAGCGACGGACAAAAACTCCGCTCGCATAGCATTAATATCCTTAGGAACACCACGAACAGAAAACTCAACACAGGCTTTTTGGTCTTGGTTCGTGTTATCTAGAGAAATACGCCCAGACAAACGGTTGATATTATCAATATTTAGTTCATTGGCAGCAACAATATTGGTAATCGCAGCAATCTGCTGAGAGGTCACGACTCGTGACAACAAGGTAACAATATAACGTGCTTTGCCTTGCTCGGAGACCCACTCTTCATAGTTATCGGTATCGATCGGTGTAAATCGCACTGCCATATCTAATTCATGGCAACGAAATAAAATATCTTTCAAAATAGGTGACGCTTCAGCGTCAGTAGGAACATCCACAACCATACCAAGAGACAGTGTGTTATGAATCACCGCCTGCCCAACATCAAGTATATTGACTTCATAACGGGCAAGAATCTCACTAATAGAAGATGTCACCCCTGGTTTATCGGGCCCGGAAACGTTAATCAGTAGAATTTCATGCACGTGGCAGTAACCTTATTCAAATATCGACAACCGCCATTGTACCCCGAAAAATTTTAGGCCGCCAACAACCGGTCATCTCGTTTCTCTCGACACTGCTGTCGTTGAATTAATGTTATGTACCGCTCCAGCTGCTGTTTTTGCCTTACGCCCAACCCAACAAAACTACCACCTACCACGGTATGATCAGATTGCGTACTATCTAACGAGGGAACCCATTGACTGTGAGTCACGTCAAAATCCACCGTAAACTCACCACAACCCACAACCCACACATCTAAGGCTGTCAGTGTTTTTCCTGCATAGACATCTAACTGACGATTGCCCGGTACCGCCCAACGCATACCCGATACGGAAATATCCAAAACCACAGGGGCAACAACCAAACCATCTTCCTCTGGCACCCAATGACTCAAACTATCCGAGTTAATACGTACATGATTTGTCGTTTCAACAGGCAAACGGTACATTTCTCGACGTTGTCTTGCACCCACACTTTCAGGATAGGACAACTGATAAAGACTTGAACCCTCGCCTCCCGCTCGCCCGATTAGCTGACAACACATCTCTTGCTGCAACCCATCTTCATTAAACATCAATGTCACGTCTTTTCCGATAAGCCCCTCTAATACTCCATCAACAGGGAAAGGCTCATCAATAAGAATAAACGGCTCTTCTGTATCAACGTGTAAAATCACCGTTTGATACGTATTACTATCCCCTTCCGCTCGTAGCCACATAAGTCGGTGAGCGCGCTTTAACTGAAATAATCTCAAATACGTTTTTTGGCAGACCAACGGAGTCGCTGTAGCCTTTTGTTTGTTTGATCGAAAAAAACGTGAAAATTTCATAAGGTTATCTCAAGTATTATCTTTTTGGGAATCCCGTTTGTATGTATAGTTCTTATCGGCTGCCATAAAAATAACTTTATACCCAAAACCACCCCGCCCTAAAATAAGAACTGCTTATGAACCCTAAAATCACACTTGCCATTTCATTGTCATTATTACTCACCTTCTTCATTGTTCATGTGTCAGTAACTCGCCATATACTCGAGCTCCCCCAAGAGATATCAACAACAAGCCAACAAGAAACCTGGCAAGCAGACATTCCAAATTTTGCCGCTATTACCGATATCAAAGCGCGAAAGAAGGCTTTCTTTGATTACCTATCGCCATTTATTCATGCTGAAAATACAAAACTCCAAGAGCTACGTCGCTATATCAGCAAGCAAAACATGCAATCACCATCAGTACAGATCAAACAACTGGCAATGCAATACAGACTAAAACCCACAGATACACAGATAAAACAATCCCTGCTATCAAAAGTTGACGGCCTACCCCCATCACTGGTCCTTGCACAGGCAGCCATTGAAAGCGCATGGGGAACATCACGTTTCGCAGTGAAGGGGAATAATTTATTTGGCCAGTGGTGCTTTAGTCAAGGTTGCGGCCTTGTACCGTCTCAACGCGGCCATGGGCAGCATCATGAAGTAAAACGTTTCCAGTCTGCCGCGGAATCTATCGCTAGTTATATGCAAAACCTGAATAGCCACCCGTCCTACGTGATCTTACGCGACAATCGCTTCACACAACGAAAAAGCGGTGAAGCTGTTAACGGCTGCTTTCTAGCGGAGGGGTTAATTGATTACTCGGAAAGAAAGTCTGCTTACGTTGAATCCCTTAAACAACTGATGCGAGTGAACAACCTAGAAGACAAACATTCGGCACACTGTAAAAAACAGGAACCGGAACGCGAAACAATCACCTCACAGCAAGAACCTGAAAAAAATCAGCAAGCGCCAACAAATACAACCACTGAAACCAAACAAGGGTAACCAATGCAACCCATCCAAGGTCTCAGTCCAGCTTTACGCATATTACTCGGTTCTGCCTGCTTTATTATCATTGTGGCAGGTATGAAAAACAGCGCAGAGATTATCGTTCCTTTCCTTTTATCTGGGTTTATTGCCATCTTATGTGCGCCCCCTATTTTTTGGTTAGAACAACGTAAGTTTCCCACTGCCTTAGCCGTAACCCTGGTTATTACAACGTTTGTCTTAGGTGGCACCGTTATATCCGCTATCGTTGGCGCATCCGTTAGTGACTTTGCAGATCAGCTACCGCATTACCAAGAAAGGCTACACGCAGAAAAAGAATCCCTAGCAATCTGGCTCAGCTCCTTTGGCATTGAAATCCCCTCTCTTGTCCTAAAGGAACAAATCAACCCTGGCGCCGTAATGGATATGGTGAAAAAGGTGTTATCTGGTCTAGGTGGTGCCCTTACTGATTCATTCTTAATCTTCCTAACTGTATTATTTATTCTCTTTGAGGCATCTTCATTTCCCAAAAAGTATCGCCGAGCAATGAATGACCCCAACCATACCTTCCGCTCCTTTAATGCTTTCAACAATTCGGTCAAACAATACCTTATTATAAAATCCTGGGTCAGCCTGGCCACAGGCCTCATTATTGGTGTCTGGTTGTGGGCTCTAGACGTTGATTACCCAATTTTATGGGCCCTGTTGGCCTTTATGCTGAATTTTGTACCCAACATTGGCTCCATTATCGCAGCCGTTCCAGCCGTTCTTCTTGCCTTCATACAATGGGGGCCTAGTACCGCCGCCCTCTCCGCCGGGGGCTATGTGGCCGTAAATATTATTATGGGCAACATAATAGAGCCCCGCTTTTTAGGCAAAGGCCTAGGGTTATCCACCTTAGTCGTATTTCTATCGTTAGTCTTTTGGGGCTGGATTCTTGGCCCCGTTGGTATGCTGCTCTCTATTCCGCTGACAATGATTGTTAAAATTGCCCTTGAAAGTAACCAAGACACCCATTGGATTGCTGTTTTACTTGATAATGAATAACAAAACCGTAACGAATTAGTGCTTATTCAGATAACCGGCAGTGGCTCTCGGCCACCGGAGTTCATCGCAGGAAAAGATTCTGGTATGATAGCCGCCGCACGTATTCTGCCCCCAGTCATATAGGTTATGAGATGCTGAAAAAAGATAAAGTCAAAGTAATTGACGAAGAAATGAACGATGAGAAAATCCGCCGCTTTCTTACCCTAAAACCTTATGGCGAGGAATCTGTCGATTTTTACGTATTAACAAAGGCTTACCGCGGTTTGCCGATTGAATATTTTGCCACATTCCTAGAAATGTTCTTAGCAGACGGCCGCGACATCAACGCCAAGAATGCCCAAGACCAATCGTTTGTCAGCTTTATTGAAGGTAACAGCAACTTCCTAGAGTTTGTTGAGCTGCTAAAGAGCAAAGGCGCGCAATAAAGCCTTTCTCCTAATACTGCCCCGTCAAGGAAGTTTATGGCGAGGCAGTATTAGTTATACCAAATTCAAGGCTCGTGGGGATTTTTACACTAAATATACTACCGTCACCTAAATTACTCGAAACCAACACATTTCCACCATGAATTTGTACATATTCTTTAACCATCACAAGCCCAGTACCTTGGCCAAGGTTAACAAAATTGTGGGTTGACTGAGAAAAGTGATGGCTTAGTTTTTTCTGATCCTCTTCCGTTATACCAATACCTGTATCACTTACTTTCAAACTTAACGTGCCTTGCTGCTCGCCGATTTTTGTTAATGACAACGTCAAGGTTACAGTACCGTTGTGTGTAAATTTAATGGCATTAGATACAAGGTTTGACATAATCTGCGCAATTTTAACGGGATCAACTTTTACCAGCACATCATCAACCGGCAAATCTAGCAATATCTCTGTATTGTTTTTCTCTGCAATAGGAGCCATCACCCGCTGCAAGTCTCTTAAGGATCCACAGATGTCCATTGCCGTCAAATTCAGCTTCATTTCGCCGGTTTCAATTTTTGACAGATCTTGAATTGCACTAACTAACTCAAGAAGGTGCTCTGCATTTTCATAAGCAGTCTTCAAAGCAAAATAGTTTTTTTCACCCAGAAGACTCTGTGCATTTTTTAATACTCGAGCAAGAAACCCAATAATTGATGTTAATGGTGTGCGTAACACATAAGAAATATTGGCAAGAAATTCAACTTTTGCATAATTCGCCGCCTGTGCCTCAGATAATGCTGTTTGCAGCTGACGTTCTAGCTGCTTACGCTCTCGGGCATAACGAATGCATCGTAACAATGTCTCTTTCTTTAGTACTGACTTCAAAATGTAGTCTTGAGCGCCAAATTTTAAACATTCTACCGCTAACGTCTCATCCTCCAGGCCGCTGAGTATAATTATTGGGGCTGTTGTTAATTGCTGTTGCACGATGTTTTTAAGTGCAGATAAACCGTCCGTATCCGGCAAACGATAATCAAGCAATACGCAGTCATACTCTCCGCGTGAGAGGGATTCAAAAGCCTGCTTGGCGCTGCTACACTCAACAAATTCAACATCACACCCCTTAAGCTCTCGTATAACAGCCAAGCGATCAATAGTGTCATCATCACAAAGAAGCAGTCGATAAGTATCACTCAAATTTATTCAACTCATTATAAAACCATTAGGTGTTTAAGCAGCTACCAACTTAGCGTGGTAACGCAACAATTTTCCAATAACAATCTAATAACTCAATCACCTCCAAAAAACTGCTTTCTATATCCGATTTGACGATATAACCAGCGACATTATTATCATAAGCTGCCACTTTATCTTTATCCGTTGCTGAAGTGGTGAGCACAAAAACAATACTGTCCTTAAGCTCATCATCCATTCGCATCGTTTGGAGAAGTTCGATACCATTCATTCGAGGCATATTGAGATCAAGTAATACCATAAAAGGTTTGGCAATTTTGTCCTTGCCATTTTCACCTCGTAAATACTCCAAGGCATCAACCCCATCTTTTGCCCTTACGAGGTTATTTGCTACTTTTAATTTTTTAAACGTTCGTTTGATTGCCATCGCATCTAGATCATCATCCTCAACAACCAGCAATGTAACTTCCGCCTTGTTTTGACTCATGTTTTTTCCTATTAAGGTTTGTTCATATTTTTATTATTGGAATACCCGCTATAACATCAGCATATCAGTGTAGTAGACTCACGGTGTTTTGATAGTGCTTAATCATTTTAGACAAATGGCAATAATCAGGGCCAGCATCCGATTTTACGATATAACCCGCCACGTGATAATTATACGCCGATAACTTATCTTTTTCTTCTATCGACGTTGTCAAAACAAATACCGTACTACGATGCAAATTTGGATCCCTACGTACCGCATCAAGAAATTCTATCCCACCCATTTTCGGCATATTAATATCCAGCAACACTAAATAAGGAGATCCTGCTGAGGATTGTTCTTTTAACTTTTCTAATGCTTGAAATCCGTTAACAACACGTACCAGCTTTGGCGGGTCATCCTGTTTTCTTAAGCTCCTCTCAATAGCTTTTGCATCAAGATCGTCATCATCCACTAACAGAATGGTAAAAGGGCCTTTTTTTTTATTAGTGGAAAAGGTACTTTTCATCGCAGCATCTCCGGTCAACAGATGTTCTGATGCATCCTTGATAATGGCAATGGTCCCAGGGCTCTCCAACAATCGGTTCATGTCCTGAAGCTTCAAAGGCCTACTGAAATAGTAACCTTGTAGTTTATCGCACCCCAATATTTTTAGTAACGAGGCTTGGCTCTCCGTTTCTACACCTTCTGCAACAACATCCATATCAAGAGCATGAGCCATCATAATCATAGATTTAACAATTTCACGGCTTTTTTGCACCGTGCAAATTTCATCGATAAATATTTTATCAATTTTTAACGTTTTTAAGGGCAATAACTGAAGGTGACGAAAGGAGGAGAAGCCCGTACCAAAATCATCAATAGCCACTTGAATGCCTTTCCCCGACAAGTCCTTCAACTTCGTTGCACAACGTTCAACATCTTCAATAACGGCACTCTCGGTCAATTCCAGTTCAACCTGACGAAAGGGAAGCCCATACTTCTTAACGGTATTAAAAACATTCTTTTTAAATGATAATTGACGAAGTTGATAGGCCGATACATTGATTGCGACAACCAAGTCTAAATGCAAGTCTTTGTATTCTGACAACCAACGCTGAAGCTGCTGACAGGCTTCTTCAATAACCCAGTCGCCAATGTCATTAATTAAACCCACGGTTTCTGCCACCGGTATAAATTCGTCAGGAGATACCATACCGCGAACCGGGTGATTCCACCGAATCAATGCCTCTACTCCAGCAATGGTACCATCTGAAACATTAATCTGTGGCTGATAGTACAATTCAAATTCTTTACACTTTAATGCCTTGTGAAGGTCTGTTTTTAAAGTAACGTATTCATCAGCAAGCATTTGAAGGTCATCTGAATAAAAACAATAACCGTTGCGTCCACTTTGCTTGGCTTTATACATTGCCAAATCAGCACACTTTATAAGAGCAGATACATCAGAAGAACACGTAGGATAAGTCGCGATTCCAAGACTAATGCTCGTATGAATTAGCTTACCTTGAATAGTGATGGGTTCTCTAATCGCCTCAACCAATTGCTGGGCAATTTTGATGAGTGACCCTTGCTTTTCTACCCCTTCAATTAACACTGAAAACTCATCACCACCTAATCGCCCCACCACATCGTTGTCACGAAGAGCTGACTTAATGAGGTCTGCAATTGTTGTTAATAGCTCATCACCCGCTTCATGTCCTAATGTATCATTAACACTTTTAAAATTATCTACATCAATAAACATGATAGCAAAATAGGTATTATCTCTTTGAGACCGTGCAATCGCCTGCCTTACACTCTCAATAAATAATGAGCGATTGGCTAAACCGGTTAACATATCATGCTGAGCCAAAAATCGCATTTGTAGTGATATTTGCTTTCTTTCCTGAGCATAACGAATGGCTCGAACTAAAGAATGGGTTGTGATCTCCGATTTTAATAGAAAATCTTGAGCCCCTTCTTTCAAGCAATTTAACATAACAAATTCATCGTCAATACCACTTAACATTACGATAGGTGCATGGCTTAGCCCCTCGTTTTGTATTAACTGAATTAATTCAATACCATTTTTACCACCCAGGCGATAATCAAAAAGTAAACAGTCATAATTTTCTTCTAGGAGTAAAGATGTAGCCTCTTCGAACGTCGCTGCCTCACTAATATCTATTACATTTTTTACTTTCGATAAAGCTCGTCTAACCGCAATACGATCCAGTTTGTCGTCATCAACAACCAAAACTCTGAGCGGTTTCACTGTTCCCATGATTCAACCCTCCCTAACAATGATCACATTCCTGGTGTTTAGGCCAGACAACTGAAAACACCGAACCTTCACCAACTATTGATTTAACGTTAATCGCCCCTCCTTGCGACTCCGTTATTTTTTTAACCATTGCCAACCCCATGCCACTACCTTCAACATCATCCTTAGATTTTAGCTTTTCAAACATGCCAAATACCTTTTCGTAATATTGCTCTTCTATACCAGGGCCATTATCTTTTATATCTATATGAACAAATCCCCCCTCCTCCTTAACCTCAACGTTAATAATACCATTCTCCTTATCATTATGTTTGATCGCATTATTAATAAGGTTTCTCAGAACTTGAGTAAAAGGCGTTGCTAATACATCAAACGTAATGTTCTCACCATCAAACTCCAAGCAAAACTGCTTAGGTGGAGAGGACTGCTGAAATAAGTCTTTTATCACGTAATGAACATCAACATTACTCACATCATACTCAACTTTACCAACACGGGAGTATTCTAACAAATCATCAAGCAGCGCCCGCATACGTTGAAGTCGAATACGCATCATCTGCAAGTGGTCAGTAACAAGGTCTTTGTCCTCAATATCTTCTGATATCCAGGTCACCAGATTATCAATGCCACGTAACGGGGCCTTCAAGTCATGGGAGGCGACATACGCAAATTGATCCAACTCATTATTTGAGCGAGTAAGTTCCGACTCCACCCGCTGATGATCACTTATGTCAATCAGTGAAACCATCACAAACCGCCCCTCTTCAACATCAAAAGAGGTGAGTTTTAAATTAATGTAAAGAGCACTGCCGTCCTTTCTCGGTATTTTAATACTTTTCGTTTTTCCAAAATAAAGCGGCTCTTTACTCTTGCTGAAATATCCATTCCGAAAGGCAAGGAAGACATCCGTACAGTCAGGTATCAAACGTCCAATCGGCGCCTGGATTAATTCAGAAATAGAATAACCTAACAGCTGCGACACCTCTGAATTACCAAATATAACCTGCCCCTCAAGATCAACTATCAATATTGGCAAAGGAATACTTTCGATAACATGTTGGTACAAATCAATATTCTCCAAATCGTTTCTAAATTCCAAATCTATTTTTGATTTATTGACTGACAACTTCGACATGACTATCTCCAGAGAGCCTACTTTCCATTTTCCAATGTACAATCATTTGAGTGCCTTTTCCAAGTTCAGACTTGATCTGAATAACACCACCTTGACGTTCTACAATTTTTTTCACTAAGGCCAAACCAATACCACTACCTTCCACTGAGTCTCGAGGCTCAAGCGTTTGAAACACCTCAAATATTTTCTCATGGTACTGACTTTCAATCCCCGGCCCATCATCGGCTACGATAATTTCAGCCGCACCGCCTTTTTGCTGTACCGACACGGTGATTTTTCCCTTACCATTATCATGGTGCTTAATCGCATTTCCAATCAAATTGCGCAGTACCGTTTCCAACGGTGCAAGCTCGGCGGTAAAAACTGGTAGCTTACCCTTAAGTTGCAAAGTAAACCCTGAAGGGGGGGAAGATAGCTCAAACAACTGCTGCGCTATCTTCAAAACATCCACGTTAGCCAAAGACTGTTCATATTTACCAATGCTAGAGTACGCTAACAAGTCATCTAACAATTTTTCCATTCGAGATATCCGTTGGTGCATCATTGAAACATGTTCATCTAACGCCTCTGCATCCTCTTTGTCCTCTTCTATCCAAGTCGCTAAATGGTCAATTCCTCGTAAAGGTGCTTTTAAATCGTGAGAGGCTATATGGGCAAATTTATCCAATTCCTCGTTAGAACGTTTTAATTCTTCGGTATACCGCTGCAAAGCAACTTCAGCTTTTTTACGCTCGTCTACTTCATTTTCTTTTTCTTTGTAGGTATGAATATAATCCACTAGCAACCCACAAAAAGGCACGACATAAGCAAATATCTTAAGAAAATGTGCGATATTAAAGTGGTGATCAAACAAGGAGCTGGAACCAAACGCCATATGTAACTCCACCACCACCTCAGGAATCATTGCAATCACTAAAGCATGAGCAAACACACTGGGTTGTTTTTTGTAGAAGTAGGGAAAAAGAAAACACCCAGCAAAGATAAACAGAACTAAAGGCACAACATCATAGGGCCGAGTAATCAAATTATCGGGGTATTGCGTCTGTGGCAAAGAGGCACTGACAGCACAGTAGTGGATAATACCGTAAGCCACTATTGTAGACACGACAAATATCGACACTAGAAACTTAAGGTTTCCCGATCCAACGCTCGGCTTTCGAATCAGTAATAAACTAACACCTCCAATGAGAATCAAGGCATTAAATATTCGGCAAATAGCCCATGTAAATGGAATCAGATTCCGGTTGTCAGCAACCGCTTCTATCAGTCTTGCGGCAGCCAGAGTATGGAACGCATCCATGCAGCCCGCTAAGAATAACGCAGCGCCAATAACCGGTGTAGTGTAGTCCTTCGACATAACATAATGGCTAAATGCCAATGCCGTCGTAAACAGAGCAGCACTGAATGCTGACCATTCCAAAATCGTATGAGAAAATGCCCCTGTTAGCCGGTAAAAAAAAGCATCCAACTGTTGATGCTTTGGCCAATCTGCTGCAGCGGCCAAATCAAAGGGTTTACCCACAGAGCCAAAGTTCACACCAAACAAAGAAAGAACAAAAGGAGAAACACAAATAACCACAACAAGATAAAGGAAATAGGGTGGCATTTTAAGTTCTGATGGATCATTTTTGAAAAACGTGTCTAACGTAGGCGCCTTATTCATATTCAAAGCCTTAGGCTTACACCGCTCTTTAATTATATTTTTATTAAGAACTAATAGTAGGTGCTAGGCCTACAATTGCCACTTTACGCCCGTAGTGTTGTCATACTGTTTGTTATACAAGCTAAGCCTACTAAATATTGAAATAGAACTAACTGATATATAGCTGACATTCACCTAAAGTAAAGTTGCACCAAGACCTCTGAACTCATAACAAAACGCTTCACCTTCAACGAACATAAGCACACAATTAAAGCGGGTTTAATCACATCATCAACAGAATAAAAATCACCAATCAACCTCAACACTATGGACTCATTAGCATTCTGCTCCATTGGGCAATGACGATAACGATTGTCGGGTTATTCGGCCTTGGCTTATGGATGACTTCTCTTGGGTATTACGACGCCTGGTATAATCAAGCCCCCTCTATTCACAAATCGATTGGCATACTGCTGGCAGGGGTATTTATTTTTCGAGTAATTTGGAAACTAACCAATATCAAACTTCAACCACTCTCAACACACACTGCCATTGAAAAAAAACTAGCTCAACTCACCCACGTCCTGCTCTATGTTTTAATGGCATGTATTATGGTGAGCGGATACCTCATTTCAACCGCTGACGGGCGGGTTATTGAGGTATTTGGTTGGTTTGAAATACCAGCAACCCTTACCAACATTGAGAATCAAGAAGATATTGCAGGAGAGGTTCATTACTACTTAGCATTAACGTTAATAAGTCTAAGCACCATTCATGCATTAGCGGCTATCAAACATCATGTCATTGATAAAGACGAGACCTTACGTCGTATGACATCCCTAACCAATTCAAACACCAAAACAAAAACAACTCACAAAGGAAACAACCATGATAATTAAACGAACTACCCGCCTTTTAACCGCTATTTTTATATTCATAAACATAGCAACTATTAGCAATACATATGCTGCCACAGACACCTACAAAATTGACACTAAAGGAGCCCATGCATCGATTAAGTTTAAAATCAAACACTTAGGGTATAGCTGGTTATATGGTCGTTTTGACACGTTTGATGGCACCTTGATGCTTGATGAAAAAGCCCCAGAGAACTCAAAAATTGAAGTCTCCATCGATACTTCTAGCATCAACAGTAATCATGCAGAAAGAGACAAGCACCTTAGAGGCACAGACTTTCTCGATGTAAAAAAATACCCTAATGCTACGTTTAAAAGTACATCCATTAGTATTTCAGGGGACAACTCTGGGGTATTAAAAGGCTATTTAACGTTGCACGGCATCACAAACACTATTGAGATCCCAGTGACTCACATCGGTGGTGGCACAGACCCTTGGGGTGGTTACCGTCACGGTTTCAGTGGCTCAACAACATTGACATTAAAAGATTACGGGATTGATTTTAACCTAGGCCCCGCTTCTACTCAGGTAGAGCTGATATTGGATATAGAAACGGTAAAACAATAATGGCGTAGAGACCTGTATTGTACAATACGTTATGCCCCATAAAAAAACCGCCATCCAAATCAGATTGGAGGCGGCTTTTTTATGGGGTTATTTACCAACGCTAACCCTTCGGTTCTTTTCTCTTAATATCAATTCTATCCACTTTTTGGAATCCCCTAGGCAACTTATTACCCCGTCGCCCCCGCTCGCCAAAGTAATGCTCAAGATCCGAATGCTTCAAGTTAATGTGTCGCTTACCGGCGTAGATCACTAAAATGTCTTTTTCAGCAATGGTTTCTACGTCAATCACAAATTCTTCCCGCTCCGCAACACGTGCACCCGGTATACCTATGATTTTATTACCCTTACCCCGTGCCAATTCAGGCAACTCGGCAAGAGGGAATAATAACATTCGCCCTTCGTTCGTCACTGCCACCAAATAATCAGTATCCAGCTTTGTGATCAGCTTAGGCTGCAATACACGTGCACCTTTTGGTAAATTGATAAGTGCCTTACCGTTCTTGTTCTTGGTAATTGCATCGCCCAATTTCATCACAAAACCATAACCCGCATCAGACGCCATCAAATAACGCTGAGACTCATCACCCATCAATACCCCATCAAAGGTTGCCCCTGAAGGTGGCGACAAGCGCCCCGTTAATGGCTCTCCCTGCCCCCGTGCAGAAGGCAAGGTATGTGCTGGTACAGAATAGCTTCGCCCACTGCTGCAAATAAGGATAACAGGCTGATTGCTCTTTCCTAAGGCCGATGCCTTATATTCATCACCCGATTTGTAATTCAACGACGTCGGGTCAATTTCATGCCCTTTAGCAGCCCGCGCCCACCCTTTGGTAGAAATTACAACGGTAACTGGATCCGCAGAAATAAGATCTGTCTCACTCATTGCTTTCGCTTCACCACGAGCAACAATCGGTGAACGGCGGTCATCACCGTACAACGCCATATCTTCTTTAAGTTCTTTAACAATCAGCTTTTTCAAACGCGCATGAGAACCCAAGGTCTTTTCTAACCCGTTACGCTCTTTTTCTAACTCTGCTTGCTCACCACGAATCTTCATCTCTTCCAGTTTGGCGAGATGACGTAGTTTTAATTCAAGAATGGCTTCAGCTTGACTATCAGAAATAGCAAAACGTTCCATCAGAACGGGTTTGGGTTTATCTTCCGTCCGAATAATACGAATCACTTCATCAATATTCAGAAAGGCAATTAATAAACCTTCTAACTTATGTAGCCGCTCAACAACTTTATCCAACCGATATTGTAATCGACGAGTAACCGTTGCAATTCGAAACTCTAGCCACTCAGTAAGGATCTCATACAACCCTTTTACAGCCGGGCGACCATTGTTACCAATCATGTTCAAGTTAACACGATAGGTTTTTTCAAGATCCGTGGTCGCAAACAAATGCGCCATCAAACCTTCAACATCCACACGGTTCGATCGAGGTACTATAACCAATCGTGTAGGGTTTTCATGATCAGACTCATCACGTAAATCCGCCACCATGGGTAACTTTTTCGCATTCATCTGAGCCGCAATTTGCTCAAGTACTTTGGCACCAGATGTCTGATGAGGCAATGCAGTAACCACAATATCCCCAGATTCATCTTGATACACCGCCCGCATACGCATAGAGCCTTTGCCCGTAGCGTACATTTTGATGATGTCATTTTTTGAGGTGATGATTTCGGCTTCTGTCGGATAATCCGGCCCCTGAACCAATTCACACAAATCATCCAATGAACAACCGGGATCTTC
Organism: Gammaproteobacteria bacterium 42_54_T18; assembly: GCA_002163245.1. Lineage (GTDB taxonomy): Bacteria > Pseudomonadota > Gammaproteobacteria > Pseudomonadales > Ketobacteraceae > 42-54-T18. The sequence goes on from MAAL01000089.1 coordinate 28,593, forward strand.
CAGCAACCGAATACAGGCGCTTGTCACCTCTCGAAGATTATGAGGAGGGATATCCGTAGACATACCCACAGCAATACCCATGGAACCATTAAGCAACACATTAGGAAGACGTGCCGGTAAATCCATTGGCTCATCTAGGGACGCATCAAAGTTAGGTTGCCATTCCACCGTGCCAAGGCCGAGCTCTTTTAACAAGATCTCAGAATACTTTGTCAGCTTTGACTCGGTATAACGCATAGCCGCAAAGGATTTAGGGTCATCTGGCGCACCCCAGTTACCCTGTCCATCCACCAAGGGATAACGATAACTGAAGTTCTGAGCCATATGCACCATGGCCTCATAACACGCCGAGTCTCCATGCGGGTGATATTTACCCAACACATCACCGACAGTACGAGCTGACTTTTTAAATTTTGCAGACGCCTTCAACCCTAACTCTGACATTGCATACACAATGCGTCGTTGTACAGGTTTTAGACCATCGCCAAGGTGAGGCAATGCGCGGTCTAAGATAACGTACATGGAGTAATCCAAATACGCTTTTTCGGTATAGTCTTTCAGAGGTAGCTGTTCGACCCCTTCAGCACTCATATCTGACATAGATAGCTAACTTCTTGTTATGGTTGCAATGATTTAGGAATATAACAGCACATTCTAATTCAGCCTACGAGATTTACTAGCCTACAGACGGTAAAATCACGCCAGCCCACCAGACAATCAATTTACTTGATGGTTTTAATGGTTTTTTCACTCGGCACCCTTATAAATCACTCAATACGTCTATGCGATCTAGATAAAAGGTTTACATATCTTTATATTCATCCGAATATTCATAGATAGCCTATTAATACGTTTTAGATGCCCTCACGCATCCCCCTGGTACGTACCCAAGCCACTGAAAGAGCATAGTGAATTGAGCAATACTGACAAGTTAGATGCCCTAATGTCCGCATTGACAACCCTATGTCAAACAATGCCCTATGAAAAAATCAGTGTCGGGGACATTGCAAAAGAAGCAGGCATAGCCAGGCAAACATTTTATGCCTACGTGACATCAAAAGATGAGTTGCTGCTGAGTATTATTGATGATGTATTTGAAGAGTTTTTTGAGAAAGTTTCTCCCGTCATTATCAATATGGATGAAGTATACAGAATCTCTCTTGAGCTCTTTCAAACCTGGAACAATAATGCAGAAAAACTTGATTTAGTCCTATCGGTTAACTTGGATCACCTGGTGTTACAACGTTTGAAACGCTATATAACACGGCTCTCTGGCAATGCTTTACGAGAAAATAATATCGCCTATCCGGAAGGTTATATTATGGAATATTTAATTGAACACATTACCGGTTCATCCTTCCAAGTACTTCGAGCCTGGATGCTGAATGGCAGAAAAGAGACCCCTCAGCAAATGGCAGAGTTCCATCGTATCATCTTACACGGCAGCATCATCTCTATGTTTAACACTTTTGGGATAAATCAATAGCAGCCCAGGCATTCTTCCTGCGCTGACTTCCTGCTTTACCCGCTATTTTTAACAGAGCCTTATCCCGCTCCCAAGACTCAAAGCCTTTCTTATCCGCCTTTTCCCATTCAACCCCCACGCACTCAAGCAGCACTTCCATTTGTTGGCGAGCACCCGCCAAAACAAGATGCGTCATTGTGCAACCAGGGTCCATTAATCCTAATTGTCTATGACTAAGAATTAACGCTAAAATTTGCTCAACCAGAAGCGTCGGCCACTGATGTAAAATCGCTGTACGTGCAACATAACCAAGAATGGCCATTGATACATGAATATCTTCAATGGTGCGAAAAAGTTTTACATAATCAGAATATCCATCACCAGACAAAATATCCGTAGCGTTTATTACCGCATTTTCAAACCGAACCGTAGCATGGCTCACTTCAGGTACAAACGGCAATGTTGGCAATGCTGTTACCAACATCCCCTGCTGTCCCACCAACACTCTAATTACTCGAATCTGTTGACGACCATCGACCACCTCATCCGTGGTTGCAGCAATAAAAAGCTGCTCTGCATCACAACCACCTGTCACAAAGGTTTTTAACCCATTTAACACCCACTGACCACCCTGTTTTTTTAGCGTTGCCTTGATCGCTTTAGGATGATTCCCTTCTTCTTCAGTGACACAAAGTGATGCAAAGCCATCATGAATAAAGTTCGGAAACATCAAACGCAATGCAGAAAGATAGCCTGAAGAAAATGCAAATGCAGTTCGGTCAGCTAATACACCACCCAACAAAGCTTGATCAATCGAATGCTGCCAATTCGCCCGTTCATCATCAAACAACGCCTTCCATTGCGTTATTGATAATTCATTCGCAGGCTGATGAGAAAATTCAAACAATTTACCCATTACATCGTTTACAGTTGTCATAAAATCTCCGTCAATACCTCCACAAACTACAGATCAAAAGTGAACTCCGTTGAATGGTACTCAGGCAAACCTGCTCGCCCTTGAACGGCAAATCGGAACAACCCCGATGGCCCAGCCAACCCCGGGTTAAACCAACGGAGTTCATATCGAGACATGCCAGCACCCTCATCATCGATATGACGAATTTGCATATCATAACCTTGGTCATTTACCTCAATGCCATTCACCTGTAGCGTAGACCACACTTGAGAATCATCTAGTCGCCATTGTATTGATAACAACGGTTCATGTAAAACCAGTTTCGATGGGTTCACGCCTAAGAATACCGACGACCAATAGGGCTCTTTATTACTACCTGCCTCTTCAAAATTTGGGGCAACCACCTCTTTTTGTCCCCCTGTCACTGCAACCTCTTCGGGGAAAAAGCTGTGAGAGGCCAATCCCAACGTCCAGGTTGATGGCATGTCAGAAAAACCCGGCTGCCGAATCATATCTGCAGCCAAACGTGCAGACTCCTTTGCCAAAAATTGCGTCGTGCCAGGACCATAAATGGTATGTCCACCTTCATACCACTGCTGTGCATACTCTTCTCGTGTTGTGCTATACCCCATAAACCCATTGGTGTGACTTGCCACCACAATATGTTGCACGGCTGATTTATTCTCAAACAAGGCATCACTAATGGCTGCCTGGATACGGTTCCCCGATTCAAACGTCACCTCAAATGGCACCCCTATCATCACTAAATTATCAATTTGAAAACCACTAACAGAAAGCAAATGAGGATAACGTTCAGGCTCTAAACCCCAGCCTTGCAACCCTGATAACATTCGATTCTTTTCTGCGTGGCATTCATCGGGCTGAGCTTGTGCCGGAGCTCCTGCTTTAAACGGGGCAATATAACTGATTGGAAAAATCTCATCCCCCTTAGCTGCACCCACCAATGCAGCTCCCACCAATGCACGGTCACACAAATCATCAGATGCCTCATCATCAAGCGCCAAGACATTAAGTTCACGCATCGCAGAAATAACCGTAACGTCATCTTTTAAGGAGCGGTCCAATGATTGAAATAACTCAATCGCAGCAACACCCAACATCATACCCACGCGTCGGGTTTCCAAATCTCCTCGCAGCCCAGGCCGATAATTTGGGTTATTATCCCCATGTGTAGCCTCAAAGGCACCATGTATCATCGGTGACATGGTGTGATATTGCTTGTCGACAAACCATTGTAATTCTCGCTGATAATACGTCCAGACATCACCATGGTATGGTCGAGTAAAAGCGGGAATCCCTGTGCCGTGAACAGAAAAACTCGAAAAGGCCCCCGCAGGAACAAAGTCCCCCGCATCATTTTCTATATCAATTCTCACCATTGTCATTGATGGATTAACAGCACGCTCAGCAGCATCAATGGATTCCGATGTATCCACAATATTATTGTTGGCAACATAAGCACCGATTGAACGGTTTTTCGTTGCGCCATAAATATTTTTCACACCAACGGCTACTTTTGCAGGCCGGCGATTTTCATAAGCGTCGATCAACCCGTCTGCCATTTGTTGTGCTAAAAACTCAAACACCTTCGGGTCAAAACCCGGTTTATTGGTTCCAAATGTATTATAGAAATCACTCGCTAAAAAGTGGCCTGGGCCACTATGCGTATGGGTAACATGAATCGACATATTATGAGAGGCGATATCCGTTTTTTCAGCAATGAGTTCAGCAACACGGTGATGAAGAATTAAAGAACTTGCTGGCAGGTCTGCCTGAACAATAGCAACGGGCTCCCCTTGTTTTGGTTTGATATAGAACACGCGCGCCTTTAGTCGGTTACGAAACCCATCCGCCTCCCGTGCCCAGGCAGAATAACCAAACTTGGGGATGCCTATAGGTGTTGTAATATCCCTCTCAGCAACTCCCGCCATCATAACCGATACATCTTGGGGTGTTTTGGGTTTAACATTAACAAAACTTAGCTCAGTCACGGGGTACGCAAAAAATGGCCAAATAGTATGTGCCCCAGCGCCAACTATAACCATCAACAGCACCAGTACCGTACCAACAGCCCATCGAAATTTCGCTTTCATCAACACGTTTACTTTCCTCTTTTTCCCATAATCTTAGGTCACATTCTGATTAACCAATCAATACCGCACAACAACAGAACGATAGTACCATTACATTTATACACTTACCAATCGTCCAATTGTAAAAGGTACTATGGAAGGTACATTAAAAAGCAGTATAGCCACCTAAACGAATACGCCTATATACCATTTTCTGGCGGTAATGTGGGATAATGCCGACCTCAGCAGGCTTACCTTTAGGATGGATACTCCAATACAATGTCAAAACCTATCAATATTTCTACCGACAATAACCCCAACACTATCCGACTTACTGAATACAGTCACGGTGCAGGCTGCGGCTGCAAAATATCCCCTAAAGTGCTTGATGTCATCTTACAATCTCAGCTTACCATTGCCCCTGACAAGAACTTACTAGTAGGCAACCAATCAAAAGATGACGCAGCCGTTTACGATCTCGGAAACGGACAAGGCGTGATTAGCACCACTGACTTTTTTATGCCAATCGTTGACGACCCTTTTACCTTTGGCAGAATCGCTGCAACTAATGCCATTAGCGACATTTATGCCATGGGAGGCAAACCTATGATGGCAATCGCTATTTTAGGGTGGCCAATCAACGTTTTATCCGCCGAAATAGCACAACAAGTAGTGGATGGTGGTCGACAAGCCTGTGCCGACGCAGGCATCCCGTTAGCAGGAGGCCACAGCATTGATTCTCCGGAACCCATTTTTGGTCTTGCTGTCACAGGTACTGTGGCATTAGAACACCTAAAACAAAACAATACAGCCAAAGCTGGCTGCAACCTGTATCTCACTAAACCGCTAGGAGTAGGGATTTTATCCACAGCACAGAAAAAACAAATCTTACAACCTGAGCACGAAGGACTTGCTTCAGCCAGTATGTGTGAGCTGAATACCATTGGAAGCACCTTGGCAACACTACCTCAAGTCACAGCACTGACAGACGTCACTGGTTTTGGATTGTTAGGGCACCTTATTGAAGTTTGCGAGGGTAGTAACGTCAATGGCGTTATATCCATCGAGAACGTACCGGTTATTAATGCCGCCAAACAGTACCAAGAGCTCGGGGCAATACCTGGAGGCACCCACAGAAACTATGAGAGTTACGGCCATAAAGCTGGCCCTCTCGATGAAAAGCATATAGAAATTCTTTGTGATCCTCAAACCAGCGGTGGTTTATTGGTAGCAGTAACACCGGAAGGGGAAGAAGAGTTTTTAACATTAATGAAACGTGAAGGTTTTGACCTTTCACCCATAGGTCGATTGGCTGAACGCGGGCCTAACGCTGATAAACAAGCCAATAAAAGCTCAAATCAGCCTTATGTTTCAATTGATTAGAGGTTAAACACATGGAACATTACCAAACCCTGGTAAGTACAATTGCCCTGACCATGGGCGTTTCTTGGGCCAGTGGCATCAATTTATATGCAGCATTATTGGTACTAGGCATTGGCGGCTCAACTGGCAATATTGACCTTCCCCCCGGTTTAGATGTACTTACAGACCCAATGGTAATTCTTGCTGCTGGCGTGATGTACGCTGCAGAGTTTTTTGCTGATAAAGTCCCTGGGGTTGATTCCGGCTGGGATACCATACATACCTTTGTACGCATACCCGCAGGCGCCCTGCTCGCGGCATCTTCTGTTGGTGATGTAACACCGGCATTTGAAATTGCGGCAGGTATTATGGGCGGCGGCATGGCTGCAACGTCTCATGCAACCAAAGCAGGTACTCGCCTGTTAATTAATACTTCTCCAGAACCGTTTTCCAATTGGACGGCATCAATCACTGAAGATATTGCGGTTATCGTGGGCCTGTGGGCAGCCTTATACAATCCAATGTTATTTTTAGGTTTGATGATCCTATTTATCATTTTGGTTATTTGGTTACTTCCAAAAATTCTTCGAGCAATTCGTCTTATGGCATCAAAAATCGCTCAATTTTTGGGGCTTTCAAAAAACAAAAAACTGGTCCCTGAAGAACGTCGATTATCCGTAACTGAAGTGACTGAAAATGAATCGTTTGAGCATGGGCAATCTAATAGCGTAAGTAATGACACCAATGAACGATTTGATCAACTCGCCAGACTTAAATCCTTACTGGATAGCGGTGCGATTAATGAAACTGAATTTGAGCAGGAAAAACAACGATTGCTTTCGAGCTAACACTGTTAATGAAATCTTGCCAATCTAATGCTTAGAAGGTCTTTCACCAGGACCTCCTAAGCTTCCTGCTCGTTGCGATGCCAATTGCGGCTTAATCCATAACTCATAAAATTCGTCAGGCATTAGCGGCTTACTAAAATAAAACCCTTGGTATTTATAGCACCCTTTTTCCACTAAGAATTTCAACTGCTCTTTTGTCTCCACTCCTTCTGCCAACACATCTAAATCCAAATGTTTTGCCATCGATATAATAGTTTCAACAATCGCTCGGTCATTTTTATCATGCTGAATATCACAAATAAAAGACTGATCAATCTTCAACTTACTCAATGGCAACGACTTCAAATACGATAACGATGAATACCCTGTTCCAAAATCATCAATTGACAAAAAGAAGCCCATATCCTTTAAACGCTTCATTTTTTTAACCATTACATCAAGGTTATCTAACAACATACCTTCTGTTATTTCCAACTCTATCTGATTCGGAGAAATCCCAGCAACCCTAACAATGGTACTAATCCTTTCCGCAAAATCATCCAATATGAATTGTCGCGGACTAATATTAATCGCCAATCGATTAAAATCAAATGGCAACCCTAATGCATCCCATTCATTCAGTTGATTACAGGCTTCCTGAGCAATCCAATCACCTAAAGGAACAATTAACCCACTTTCTTCTGCAACCGCAATAAACTGATCTGGCCGAACCAAACCTAACGTTGGCTGATTCCATCGCACTAGAGCTTCCGCACCAATCAAGGTGCCATGCTCATCCAACTGCGGTTGATATTGCAAAAAGAACTGCCGCTGTTCAAGCGCTCTTGGCAATAACATTTGTAATTGCATTCGCTGCTCTGCAATCACCTGCATATCTTTTGAGAAAAATCGGATAGCATTTCTACCATCCTCTTTGGATCGATACAGAGCCGCATCCGCTTGGCGGAAAATATCATGAATGGTATCGTTATCTTGTGGGTACAGTGCAATACCGATACTACAACTGACATGCAGCTGATGGCCTTCGACCATAAACGTTGAAGACAACACATCCTGAAGCTTCTTTGCTATCGTTCTTGCCGCCTCTGATGCTAATAAACTATCCGTATCCAACTCTGGTACTAGAACAACAAACTCATCCCCACCTAAACGCGCAACAATATCTTCATCACGCACTAAATCACGCATTCTTTTTGCAATCACAACCAGCAGCTTGTCACCAACGGGGTGGCCTAACGAATCATTAATATTTTTAAAGTGATCCAAATCAACAAATAGTACCGCACCAATATAGTTATGGCGACGAGAGCGAGCCAACTCTTCTTCAAGACGATCAAACAACATTCGGCGATTCGGAAGGTCCGTTAATGGATCATAATTAGCCTGTCGACGAATAATTTCTTCCGCTTCAATCCTTGCGGTAATATCTACAACACCCGCAATAGCGCCTTGATATTCACCATTACGAATAATCGGAGCCGTTGACATATTCGTATATATTCTTCGCCCGTCTTTTGTTATTAATTCAAAATCATGCTGTTCCGCTATACCTTCTTTACGTTTACCCAAGTTTTCTTCACAAATAACACGTCCACGTTCATCCATAAAATCAAACATGTGCTTGCCGACCATCTCTTCACGACGATATCCCAGCATCTTAGCCATGGACTTATTCACCATGGTTGTTGCCGAATGCTCATCAACAACCCATATGCCTTCCTGCGCTAACTCAAAGAGATAACGATATTCTTCTTCACTGGACTTTAACGCTGCTTCTGCATTTTTACGCTCGGTAAAATCGGTGAAGGTCGAAACAAACCGCAAAGCTCTTCCGCCCGGAGAACGTTCAACGACCTTTCCTCTAACAAACATCCAACGATATTTCCCATCATTACTCTGAATCCGGTACTCCATCTGAAAAACTTCCGTTTCCCCACGCAAGTAACGCCTAAGCTCTGCGCGAGTATGCTCCCTATCATCATCGTGAACCAACGCTCGCCACTCGTCATAACTTCCTAAATAATCCTCGCCCTTAAACCCCAACAAAAAGCGCAATCGATGGGAGAAAAACACTTCATTCGTATCCATGTCCCAATCCGCTACACCATCACCGCTGCTATCCAATGCAAATAACCAGCGTTCCTCGCTGTTTCTCAATGCCGACAATGCACTGTTCATTTTTTTTTGCATTGAATTGTACGACCGAGACAGACTCGCAATTTCATTCGCGCCGGTTTCTTCAACCTCAATATGGTGCCGAGAAGTACGCGCATCCTCTACGGCTTTATGAAGTTTTTTCAATGGAATAACCACAACAGAAAACAACAACCAAGAGAATAACAATATCGCAATACTACCGGCCACCACCACAATCGCTACATTTTTAATAAGTAAGCTTTCCGCATTTGCAAAGTAATTCTGAAAGCTCCATTCCACATACAACACACCCACAGTTTCTGATCGCATCTTACCCTCAGATGCTTCAAGAACAACAGGAAAATAAACGTATACATGTGCCCCAGAAATATCAATATACGGCCTCAAAGTTGAAACACTGTATAAGTAATGATTTACAGAATAAGACTCCAAGACCTTCATCGCACTTTCATTCTTCCACTGTCGACTGGTACTAAAACGCACATCGCCATCGCCATCAACCAACGAAGCATTTTTAATTTCATTCACCAAAGCCAGAGTCATCACCTCCTCTTCAGCTCGTATTTGATCATCTACGTAAAAGAAACGCTCTAAATGGCGCTGACTTTGTATCATGATAGATCGTATACGGTGCTCGCTATTGGCAACAAAGTTTTGTTGATCACCGTAATATTGTAAGGACATCACAAATAGGGAAAATACCAATACCAACAGAAAAACCAGCAGCGGTATCATTATTCGTAATGGCATTGAGGTCACTTTCATTGCACAACCTCTTGAACCCAGGTCGCATCACAAATCAAATGATCATTTGGCACAGAATCAATAAGGCCGTGAGTTTTCATCAACTTCGATAAATTTTGAATACGCTTTCCCATAAATTGTCCACATCGCCCTAACCATATACGATTTTCTTCCAAACTCGCCAAATGCAGTCCTTCATAGGCTTTATCTAAATGCTCTTTCGTTATATCACTTCTTTTAGACATCAGCATTAATGCTGCTTGTTGATCCTTCTCCATTAATTTCCGAGCAGAAAAATACCCATTTACCAACAATTGCAACTGTCGTGAATAATGTACGACTGCATCTCTACGAACCACTAACACATCGATGATTTGATTCGGGATTTTGCTGCTATCAAATACCCTATGGCCTCCCGCACGAAGCAACTCTCCCGCAACGGGTTCATAAGTCACCACAATATCCACACTTATTTCATGAAAAGCCGCAAAGTGGTTTTGAATGCTCAATGGAACAATCTCCACCTCACTTGCGGAAACTCCTGCAAACTCCAAAAAGCCCACCAACATAACGGCACCCACCGCCCCAGTATCGACACCAATCCTTTTTCCTTTTACATCATTTAGTGATGTAAAAGGCTCTTGAGCGATCACCATGTCAGCACCCTGCGAGACATCTAACGCAGTAACAATCACAATATCAACTCCAGAGACTAACAAACTAATCGCCTCATCTAACGTTAACGTCGCAGCTTGTAAACTGCCGTTTTTCATCGCTCTAATCACCCCCGTAGAAGAAGGAAGTTCAATTAATTCAACATCTTGACCTTCAAAGAAGCTGTGCTCTTTTGCCAGGTACAGCGGCTCATACCCCGGCCACAGTACGGTACCGACCTTTAACGGATCTTTCGATACCTCATCACACCCACCTAATACCAGTGAAAGTAACACTAAAATGGTAAAAAATAGTGGTTTCAACAATGCTTTCAACAACCCCCGTCCCCTACAACATGGAAGGCCTCACAAGGGTAAGGCTCTCCATAATAAATCGCTGTAAAAAGTATAGCAGAGGAATGTAATCTGGCCTTTTGTGAACATAAGCCTAACGCCCAAACCGCTCCAATACCCAAGGCACAACATCAGCCATCAAACGCTCGACATCCGGCGCACTTTTTTCACCAAATGCGGGCTCAAAATAATGCTCCGCTTCGTACTCCCTGTAACATTGGTCTTCCACCGTTATAGCCCCTCGAATGACTGCAGCATCCTCTTTAGGGTAGATCTCCTTATCCTTACAGGCATAGCCATAAAAAATCGGTATTCCGGTAATCTGAGCCATATTCCGCACCAAATTGGCGTTAGACGATAAAGAAGACCACGTCGACAACCACGCCTCGGGGCGACAAATACGGCCAAAACCCATGTATTGTTGGTTCATTAGATCCGGTCGGTCACTTAACAAGGAGCCGTAATGTCGGGGGGAAGGATCAAGCGTCGGGTCCGTATAATGCAAATTTGCCATAGTGCGGTACACCACCATAACCCGCTCTGTAGCCCCCAGCCGCCCTACTTTATGGCGCTCATGAAAATTTAACGATTCCTTGCTAGATTTATACAGCCGCTCATAATGCCGCGCCTCATCCACCATCGATTGTGCCATCACATCTAAGCGCCGAACACGCGCTTTTTGTCCTGTCCGAAACTGCTCCACAAATGCCAGACTGTATGATGAGGGGTTAGACGGTTGTATAAATCCATTGTTGGGGTGATACATATCCAGCGCATCATTGGTTAGCCTCGGGTCACTTTCATCCGCAACCGCAGGATCCATGGCCTCTTGCAACACCTCACCTTCGCCGCGGTGAACACTCACTGCGACAAACGCATCCCCTGGAATTAAATTCGCTTTAGGTAATTTAGTCGGATCACCCGCAGGTGTCAGTGCAAAACGATCTCCGCCCGCCTTTTGTGCTTGAGCCTGATACATCGCAAACAACGCACCACCACCAGAGTTCCCAAACAGCACAACCTGATCAAAACCTCGCTGTTCTTTTAAAAATGACACTGCTGCCGCCACATCCAACAACAAGTCTTCATGAATTGCTGTGGCATCGTTATGTAAACAGCGGGTTGTCATTCCCAACACCGCAATACCCGCCCGAAGAAACCCTGGAATACAATAATGGCGGCTAAAATCCACCTTAGGGTGCATCACTAACACCGCAATCTTTTGCGTATTAGCCTGATCAGGAGTATAAAAAACCCCTGCAGTTTCTCGCATATCCTGCGCTTGCAGATACACAGGCTCCCGCTGCGTATTTTCCGGCAACTCTCCTTTGTAGTTAAAAGGCATCCCCATCCAATAGGTATTTGAAATCAATAACATTACGTATCACCTTCGGCAGACACTTTCTTCGAATGCTTACTTGTTTCCTCTTTGATGTCTTCTGGAGCGGTATTGAACAATAAGTCATATGCCTCTTCTGGCGTTTGATCGAAGAATTTATCTTGGTTATTCGTATAAGTAAATTCCACCATAATCATGTTCGGGTCCACCATATAGATAGATTGACACCAACCATGATCCACAGAGCGCAATGGTCCGACACCGTTATCTTCACAGCGCTTTTGCATAATATCCAAATTTTCTTTACTGCCAACATCAAACGCCACATGATTTACCCATACCGGCATACCCAGCCCCGTAGAGACATCGGTACGATATTCATCATTTTCCCCGACATTATGAATTTCAAAAAATGCCATGTATTGATCTCTACCCATATCGAAAAAGTAGTGTTTAAAATAGCCTTCTTTCTGGCGATGATTTTCTGTTCGCACTAAAGGCATGCCTAACTTCTCAGCATAAAATTCATAGGTATATTTGCTGCACTTGGTACCAAAAGCAAGGTGATGAATACCATTGATGGGTTCCCGCTTAACGGATGACGGTGTGTACTGAGCTGCTGTTGCAGTCATTGTGATCCCCCCTATTTCTATATTTTTTGATTGGCCTGCGTTTAATGTAACGATTTTCACGAAGCTATCTTCCTAATTGATAACATCAGTAAAATTAACAAAAGAAAACCAACGAAATCATAAGAAATCCTTTAAAGTCATTACGTTAAAAACAAACCTAAAACCTTTATAAAATTTCCAGAATGATAATATAGAATAAAAACAACCGTTATACCGGTGTTACTTGCTGTTTACGGAACCTGCCAGGGGGGCAGCCTTCCAATTCACGAAACGCAGAATAAAATGCTGACGATGAACTAAACCCCACCGCCAAACCAATGGTTAAAATAGGCTCATCCACATCCAGCAACAAACGGCGTTTAGCAGCCTCAATACGTAATGACTTGAGATAACCACTAAAACTCACCTGCTGACGCTCGTTAAGTAATTCTGAAAGCTGATGTGCAGACAAACCCAACTGCATCGCCAGTGATGCTAATGATAATGAATCATCTTGATAGAGGTGCTCTTCCTGCATCAAACGCTCTAATTGCTCGACGCACCCCTCCACATCAACATTATCCAAAGTGCTATTCTCATATTTCTTTATCTTTTGGGATTCACTGGCTTCAGCAATGTAATGTACTAATTCGGGGTATTTCACCCCTAACAAATAACTCAATACCATCACTAAAGTAACCAATGACAAATACACCTGGAAAAATAATCGACTTGCTAACAAACCACCTAACAGCGCTGAAACTGCAACTCCCCCTCCGATCAACAGCAAAAACACGAGCACCATTATTTCGGCGCGAATATACCCTTTAGGGTTATCTATCTGTAATAAGCGCCATAGAACCATACCCACATAAGTAGCCCCCAAACCTGCCGATACAGCAACACTCAGTGAAGATAAGGTTACAGGTTCAAAAGGCGAACGATACAACCACTGCGCCAATGAAAACCCCACCACTACCAGTGCAGGTATCATATGTAACCATAAAATTCTTCGACCCAATGGTTGGCCACCAACTACTTTTGAATAGACATGCAAGCACGGTCCAATCAAGAATAGAGCTGGCTGGTGCAAATATAACACCCAGGAGAATCGGTCGATTTCTTCTGCTAAAACCAAGCACCAACACAGCTGAATCAGCCCAATGGATATAAATAAGGCAACCAATAAAACCCGAGACTCAATGCTGTGACGAGAAAAACCATGGCCTACCGCATAAAGCCAAGCTAGGCCAACACCAAAAGACATCCAGTAGGTTAAAACGGTATCTTCCACACAATGTCCTATTTCTGAAAAAACACTTCAAAGCGGACCGTAAGCGAAAAAATAGACTCAAACCCCTGATCTCTGGGATAGCTCACTTCCGGTATTACGTTCCAGTACAGCCAATCTTTATACAGCAACTCACGGTAATGAGCACTGACAAAATACGTTGTTATCCTTGGTTTTGCCACATCAGCACCAATCACCCCCAGCCGATAATCCACACCCTTACGATCACTTAACCGCTTTCGTAAACTAAACGTCTGCGCAGCAACAGTAGCCGCGTCCTCCTCCCATTCAATACGGCTTCTCGCAGAAAAAAACAATTCACTGTCTAAGGGGCGCTCAAACGCTAATGACTGTTCAATCTGCCACTCATCATTAAGGTATTCAGCGGCCTTAAAACGGTAAGGCATTGTCCATGTATCATTCAAATCCCAACGCCTCTTGGCAGAAAACTTAACAAACATGTCACCAGGTAAGCGTGCTTTTACACCAAATAACGCCCGTGTTTTCCAGTGTTTAGCCTCAGAACGCGCAAATTCTATAGCCGCGGTAATACTACTATCATCAACACCATTAGCTTCAGAAAGACTAGGGCGAGTTTTCTCTTCAATACTTTCTTTATCGTCCGACGCATTCTCGATGATAATGTGAAAACGCCGCTTAGTGGCAGGCAGGTGAAGTCGAAATTTAATATCCGTATTATCCACATACCCCTCACCTTCTACCCATGCACCGCCAGCCCGAAAACGCACATAACTCTTATTACCAAATGCTAACGTTTCTTCTCCGGCAAAAAAACGATCAATCCCACGGGCCATCCAGTCAACCCGCTCACTCCAGGTATCCCGAGAATCCTCAAGCCAATAGGCACTTTTTTTCCAATAGGGCAGCGTTGACGTGTTCTCAACCGCTTTCTCAGGCGCTTTCTCATGCCCGCTCTCAGATAGAGGCCTAACATCAACATCACGCTCCGTATCACCTGCTTTTACAACAGACATCGTCATAAAACAGCAACACAAGCCAACTATGAGGTACTTCCAATCAAACAGTTTCAACATTCATCAACTACTAATACGGCTCAATGAATAGTAATAATAGCTGGTCTAATCAGAATAAGGCAGAGGAAAAATACAGTTTAAAATCAACAAGATCACATTTAACGAGCAAGTCTTACTGTACAACCCGCTTAATAATCAAGCCGATCAGGCACTCGGTTAATTCCCAGCCAATATTCACCTAATGCACGAACCTGAGCGGTAAATTCACTAAACTCAACGGGTTTGTGTATATAACTGTTAGCCCCACTTTTGTAACAATCAATAATGTCACATTGCTCATCTGAAGATGTTAATAAAACAACGGGTAAGGCTTTGGTATTTTCATTCGCTCGCAGTCGCTGTAATACTTGAATGCCATTTAGCTTGGGCAGTTGCAAGTCTAGAAACACAACATGGGGCTGCTCTTTAATATCCCTACCGTTATATTTTCCGGTACCAAAGAGATAATCTAATGCTTCTTCACCGTCTCTAGCAACCACAACCTTACTTTTGATTTCCGTTTTCTTTAACGCTCGAATCGCTAACATCTCATCATCTGGGTTGTCTTCTACTAGTAGTATCGTCATGTTAGACATCTCTATTATTCCATGTAGTTACTTATCAATCACAATCTAGCCGGGTAACGGAGCAACATATTCCTGCTTCCACACTAATGGCATCCCTCAGAACAGTCAATTCATTGAACTAATATATAGCTGCAAAAACGCTTTTTTGCACCAAAACAAAGCGCCTGTTTTTTGGTCAGCTTTTAGGTTGCCAGTTCTAATTTATCCGCGTACCTTTGCGATCGAGAAAGCAACAATAAGATTCCGCCCATTAGCCGGCAGACATACAACTAGGTAAACCCTTATGAACACTAAGAAAATCGTTGAATTCGCACTTGGCCAACTAGACAACTTAGGCTTTCAGCTACAAAAACATGGTATATCCAGCAATGTAAATCGTCACAATCTAATTGCTATCGCCATGACCCAACAAGAGCGCGTAAAGGCAGAGATTTCTCGTGTTGAATTAAAAATTGATATTCAAAAGGCTCGTGTTGAGCGTATACGCCAACAAGCAGACGAATTAGTAGAAAATGTTATCGAACGCGCTCCTGCCCCTATTGCAGAGCAACTAACACGTGTTAAAGCTCTTGTTGCTTAAGTAGAGTTCACCAGCAACAATACATAACACCACAACAAAGCCAGTTTATGAAGCTGGCTTTGTTGTTTCTGTGTCTCTAGAATATGGAGAGTATCCAAACATAATAAGGAACATGTCGATGACAGCAAAAACAAATACTGGCGCAATCCCTTTTGAATTTGGTCAAAAAACAAAAGACAGTAGAGTTTCTGCCGCAAGCCGCCCTCCTGGCAAGAGCTTTAACATGCTGGTTATCGGCAATTTTCTGGGAAACAATCAAAGCTCACAAAGCGATAGCAGCAAGCCCATCAAAGTAGACCGTGATAATCTCGAAGAGGTAATGGCAAAATTACAACCACGCCTTTCGTTGCCTATCGGCAATAACCCTGGAGATGACAATCAAACGGTCGATATGACCTTTACCAACCTTGATGAGTTTCACCCAGACCACCTTTATCAACATATCGAGCTATTCTCAGAATTTCGCACCTTACGTCGAAAACTCAACAAAGACAGCACCTTTGAAGCCGCTGCAAAAAAAATGGATCAGTGGATTTCTGTTGCAACAGAAATCACAACAAACGCTAAAACTCCACCACCTGCAACCTCAAACGGGCAAGCCCCCAATAATGCACCTACAGAAGGTTTGCTAGATAGCATTCTCGGAGGTGGTGGTAGTTCAACGAGCACATCCACAGAAGCAGACAGGTTAGTCACAAGCCTAATCCAAGATGCCGTTGCAGCATACGCAACACCGGCACCCAACCCAAAGAAACAACATTATATTGATGCACTCGATCAAACTATTTCCAGCACAATGGCAGCGTTATTGCACCACCCAGAGTTTCAAGCATTAGAAGGCGCATGGCGAGGTTTAGACATGATGACTCGCAGAGTAGAAACAGATAGTCAATTAACTCTCCGCATGTTATCTCAAGGTAAAAAGGACTTACTTATTGACCTTGCAGAACACCAAGATGCGGCGCTGTCAGATTTTTCAAAGCTTGTTTATGACGCATCGGTATTACCTAGCAATAACGATCGCTGGTCTACCATTGTTGGTTTGTACGATTTTTCAGATACCAAAAACGATGCATTAATGCTTGGAATATTGGCAAAAGTCATGGCCAATGCCGATACGCCCTTTATTGCAGCAGGAAGCCCATCTCTGGTAAATTGCTCTAGCTACTTTTACCAAAAAGATGTTTCCGACTGGCAGCAAAGTTACCAAGAGGGCTTTAAAGAAACCTGGGACACTGTTCGTGAATTACCAGAATCTCAATACATTTCCCTTGCAAGCCCTCGTTTCTTAATACGCTACCCTTATGGTAAGAAATCTCAACGTATTGACGCGTTTGACTTAGAAGAAACAGGCAGTAATTTTAACGCTGAGCACTTTCTTTGGTGTAATGGCGCCATTGCCCATGCTATAGCATTATGCCAAGGGTTTAGTGAACAACACTGGAAAATGTCCCCTGGCACCATTAATCAGCTCGACCGATTACCGTTGGCATTTTACGACGATGACGGAGAACAAACACAAATCCCTACCGCCGAAATATTCCTTACCGAATCTGCCTTCGAAAAATTAACAGACGGTGGCCTAGCACCACTCATCTCCCTCAAAGGCAGTGATCATTTACAATTAGGCCCTCTTATATCAATCCATAACCAGCGCCAAGCACTCAAGGGCCCCTGGGATAAATAATCTATTATGATGCAGTATATTGAACCTATTTTCCGGCCTCCTAGCGAGGCCAAATCACTCATTCTACAAGTCACCAATGGGTGCTCTTACAACAAGTGTAGTTTTTGTGAAATGTACGTTTCTCCCCAGAAAAAATTTAAACCAAAAGCTATCGCAGAGATTGAGAAAGAAGTTAAAGCTGTTGCTGCACAAATCCCTGATATGACTCGCTTCTTTCTCGCCGATGGGGACGCTATGACTTTGTCTTTCAGGCGACTTAAGGAAATCCTTGAATGCATTAATAAACACTTTCCTAACAGGGAGCGTGTTACGGCTTATTGCTTGCCTAGGAACATCAAGAAAAAGACTGTTGAAGAATTAGCTGAGCTAAAAGAACTTGGCCTTACAATGGTTTATGTTGGTTGTGAGTCTGGTGATGACAAAGTACTTGAGTGTATTCAAAAGGGTGAGACTTTTGAAACCTCTAAAGCTGCGCTCGTTAAGCTGAAATCAGCTGGCATCAAATCATCTGTCATGATTCTGAATGGTTTAGGTGGCCGTAAATTCTCTGAGCAGCATGCAGTTAACACCGCTCGCTTGATAAATGAGACGCAACCCGAATTTGTCTCCACCTTGGTTGTTTCGTTTCCAACGGGAGAGGAACGATTTAGAGCAGGGTTTAATGGTGACTACGAACCTCTTCAGCAAAGCGGCTTATTTAGCGAGATTCGGACCTTTATCGAAAATCTAGAGTTAACAAATACTGTATTCCGTTCAGACCATGCATCTAATTACTTGGTCTTAAAAGGAACTCTTGGAGCGGACAAACAATCAATGCTAGAAAAGATTGATCTGGCCTTAAACAAGCCAGGTTCGATTCCATTACGGCAGGAATGGGAAAGAGGACTTTAAAACCATGAGTAAAACGGCGTCAAAACGGTGCATTACGAACATGTTATAAAGCAGTCATTCGGAATCAACTCCCAAACGCCAACTTGGTGAAGTTGGCGTTTTTTAGAACAAAAAAGATGACAGCTTTACCAAGTCCGCATATTTTGACTTGTTAACCGTTTTTGCTCTAAGCGACACTATATATGCTTCAAACATTCTTGCTGCCTCTGCCCATTTGTAATCCATAGTTGGTGGCAAAAAATCTAATCGATATTTAATGACAATTAGGAAAGGTAAATACGTTTTTTAAACCATAAATTGCCCGTTATCTATACCATATATAGTGCCCAGAGTTATCGACGACGTATAACAGTATCCGTGAAAGCTCATAAGAGCCTTTCCACAGATACTGCTTTCATTATGATCACTGCACGAGTAACTCCATAATCCACAGCTAAAACACACAGAGATATAGAATGGGTTTGATGTATTCTGGTCAAGCAGAGCGCAATATCCCCGTAATCAGCAGAACACAGAGGTGGATTAAATGTGTCGCCATTTTTCGGTTCAGGCTGATTATGTATAAACCCCCGAAAAGAAATGTCCCTCTCGGAATAAGTTCCCTTCCTAATTAAGGGACTGGCTATGAATGAGTAATTCACTCAAACTAAATAATCTACTTGTATAAAAAGTAAACCAAGCCACATTAAAATTCATTCTGATCGATTAGGTGGCATCATTTCTGATGTTGAATTACAACGTATAGATAGAGATGAGTTAGAGGATCGCGCTAAAGGATACTATCCAGAGGAGTAATGGTATGACCTGCACGATAATTTGGATGAAATACCAGACGATGATCTTTTAGAACTCATGAAAAAATACGAGCGCTAAAACCTAATCAATTAAAATAGACATAAAACCCATTGGACAGGCTCCTTTTCTATATTGTCAGGAGGTTTGCTAGGAGTCTTTCAATGAACCAAGAGTGTTTGTTAGGCTGTGAATTGTCAATTACGGAGCCTGAACTGTTGTTACTGGTTCGACCTGAATAAGGAGGTAATTCTCGAGCCAAACTACTGGACAGTGATGAATTGACGCAACGGCTAATTCATCACGATTTTACTGAAACTCTGTCACTTCCGGAGCATCCTGAATCACTTGGGTTTAAAAATGCATATACTGCATATTGCGGACCAAAATGATCACCCTCTGATGCTTAGGAAGAATAAGTGATCACTTTCAATCGCAGAACGATCATTTTTAGCGGAATACGCATATACGAAATTACCACTAGCCACTACCTTTTCAAACGGTGTGGTTGCCTGTGATACGACCGATTATCTTTGGTCGGAGGTGACTACGAACGATGATGAATTTATAATCTTCGAAGCTTTTTATGCCCATCATACGATATCAAATGACCCTGAAAAGATAGAGCTTATGTTAAGTCAGTATATGACGAGGTGTGCGAGGAGGGATACCCAAGAAATAAGTTAAATTCATAACCAAAAGAGCATTTTTTTCCTGAGGCCACCCTTCTGATCATCAACAAAACACTAGGGATGCCCCCCTGTTGACGGTTAATATAAGGTGCGAACCCAATGACCAAATCGAGTGTTCTTCTTATAACAAAGGAAAATATAACTCTAAATATTATTTCAACCTGAAAGATCAGCGTTAGAAATTTCGGTCCCGCCCTGAAAACTATCAGGACGGATTTTTCTTGTTAAAAAATGAAAGGTAAGGTAGTGACATTGCATTTTCTCCCATTCCGTAAGTATAAGTCATTAATTGTGCCACAATAAACAAGGGGTTGCCTTGATACTGAGCTTAATACTTATTTCAAGCTTCACAATCTATTCCTATTTTAATTATCCTTGGTTAAATGGTGTTCATCGGACGCTTACCAACAAACACCCTATGCATACAATTAGCTTAAAATATTACAGAAATAAAGTTCATCCTAACGAGCATAAGTTTCTATGTATCTTTATTATGTTTTAAATTTATATATTTTTATTTTTATTTTTATTTTTATCATATATTTTTTTACATGAACAACACATTCATTTCATGCACATATTTTACACATATTTTCGATGCAATCAGTACCATACTAAGATTAGCTTTATTTCCATATATAGATA
Organism: Gammaproteobacteria bacterium 42_54_T18; assembly: GCA_002163245.1. Classification (GTDB taxonomy): domain Bacteria; phylum Pseudomonadota; class Gammaproteobacteria; order Pseudomonadales; family Ketobacteraceae; genus 42-54-T18. The sequence continues at coordinate 49,334 of MAAL01000089.1, forward strand.
TTATTGATTCATTTTTAGCCTAAAAAATCACACCACACTATCTGAATCATTGGCACAATCCACACAAAGATCTTCCGATGAAATATTTTAATTATTATAGTAGTAAACAGAACGCGAAATCCCCACAAGAAAGCATGCTCTGCGCTCTGAGATATTAGACTCCTTGCACATGATATCAACAGCTTCACGTTTTTCTTGTGGGGTAGTCACTTTTTTAGCATGAATTCTTTTAAGGCAATATTATCCTTTGTAACAAGCGATTTTTCCCGTTTTAACTTCGACATAACATTTTCAACCCCCCTCATTTGCCGTATACCATTGCTGTCCATATTGGAATACTTCTTATTCCAAGTATAAAGAGTAGCATCTGATATTTCATATCTGCTACACAACTCGTTTACTGAATACCCACTTCTCAGCTCATTCAAAATTAAAGCTATATCGTTCTCGTCGTAGCAAGACTTCATAATTGCCTCCGGCAATAATTCAATTAAAATATGGACCTAAAAAACAAAAAATAGAAAAAATCGCACGCAAATAATATATATCCAATCACTGCTGTCCCACAGTTTGACATAAAAAAGGCCTAATTCTCGATAAGTGTTACAATGCAAGTGCGAACAAACAACGTAATACAAAAGGAAAATTAGGC
>MAAL01000170.1 GCA_002163245.1 Gammaproteobacteria bacterium 42_54_T18
TGAACCGCCCAATCCCCTGATCATAATACCTAGCCCTTAAGTAATACTGATCAAGGCTCTTATCAAACTGCTCTCCAGTGAACTTATAGCTATTCTCGGTTGTACCAGTTTCCTCCAGCACATCACCAAACGCCTCATAGCTATAAGTGTCCGTTATAGCCCCTGTAGCGTCTGTAAGGGCTCTCGTAGACCCTAACCCATCATAAGAGTAGAACCTGAAGTCCCCACCTCTACCCTGATTCAACAAGTCATGACCATACGTATAAACAACACTTGCAGGAGCAGTCTCAATATCCCCAACAACCTCTTCAAGAACCTGTGCATAATCCCTGTTCAAGTCCACTACAAACTGTGTTTTTACACCACCTTCAGTCTTAGACGTCCTGATACCATTCGAATCATAAGCATACCCAGTGACAACTCCACCTTTATCAACAGATGTCATCTTGTTCTTAGCATCATAGAAGTAAGTGGTAACAACAGCATCCAACGTTTCAGTCTTGGTATTACCGTTATCATCATGCGTATAAACGGTTCCACCTTGCGACGTCAGCCTATCATTCAGGTCATACGCATATTCAGTCTGCACACCGTCAACCGTTTCATACTTCCGATTACCAACCCAATCATAAATGTAGTTCGCGTTGTAGACTTCAGAGCCACCTTCAGTAACCACTTCATCAGTTAATCGATACAAATTGTCATACGTGTAATCTGTAAAGCGACCATCAGCTTCAGTGATATCATCTCTGCGACCAGTGTCATCAAGACCATAGGTGTAGCTGCTTAATACAACCCCGTCTTTATCCTTAGTGGTTAACACTTCAAGCTGATTCACATCGTTGTACTGATACTCACTCACGACACCATTAGGGAACGTTACAGTCCATAAGCTTCCGTTATCGTAATAGGTATAACTTGTGACACCACTTGCATCAGTAACTGTATCCAAACGATTCAAAGCGTCAAACGTGTAGTCCGTTACAGTGATGATTGTTCCGCGAGTTACCTTAACTTGCTCTCGGTTACCTACATCATCATATTCGTAATCAAGACGTGTACCATCAGGTTTTATTTCATAATCTAAACGGTCTCTTACATCGAATGCTGTTTCAGTTACGCCATGCTGGTCTGTGACTGTGTGTACCTGACCGTTATCCCAGTAGGTGTAGGCTTCTGAATTGCCGTCATGATAATCGATATGGTCTACACGTCCTTGGTTATCGATGTAGGTTGTATTGGTCTTACCGTTGAAGTCGGTATGTGCAACGGTTCGCGCTGAGTCGTCATAGGTGAACGTCTCCGTCATGCCTTCCGGTAATTCTCTTGTGAGAACACGCCCAAAGTAATCATAGGTCCAACTCGTTACACGACCTTCAGCATCCGTTTGGGTCAACTTGTTACCGACTTCGTCATAGGTGTAAAACGTGTCAGGTACAGGTTGTCCATTGATCAACACTTCAGGCGTTACCGTTTCTAAACGACCTAAATCATCATAGCCGTAACGGGTAGTACGACTGTTCTGATCAATCTGTTTAGTACGCGCACCCATTGCATCATAACGTTGCCCTGCTGCTGTTCCATTATGAAACTCGGTAGTAATACGCTGATCGAACTCATTAATGTTATACGTTGTTACACGCAATAACGGATCCGTTTCCGTATGTAACTCACCATTTTCGTAATAGGTATACCCATGGCGTATTTCATCTGCACCAACATATCTGATTACAGCTTTACGACGACCATTTAAGAAGTATTCATATTCGGTTAGGTTGCGTTTTTCATCCCACTCAAACTGTACCCAGCCTTGCGGCGTGTATTTTGTTTCTGTGTACGAGCCATTGTGGAAAGTCGTTTTCCACAATCGTGCGGCATCGTCATATTCATATTGGGTTTCATGCCCTATACGATCAATGACTGACTCCAACAAACCCTCGTTGCTATACCCACGTATCTCTGTGGTGCCATCAACATAGGTTGTAAGTTTTAAGCGGCCATAAACGTCGTAATCATAATCCGTCCACACTCCAAAACGATCACGTTCTTGGTCGATGTTTCCGGCCAGATCGTATTTTGTTTCTGTGTAAGTTGCGTCTGGATATGTAGTTTTAGTTAAGCGATCTCGATCGTCGTAGTCATAACCAACTGTTTCTGTAATAACAACGTTATTAACTGTTCGCTCTCGAGCTTCAGTTTTGACGTTATTATTGTCATCATAGGTGTAAGTAACTGTTCCTGATATATCGTTCGACTCTGTCCACTTTTGAAATTCCCAATCATGTGTAGACGGGTAATAGGTGTAGGTAGTGACCATTCCACGCAAGTCGGTCGTGCTATCAACTAAACCATTTCCATTAATAACATTACTCGCCGTGAGCATTGTCACTTCTCCAGAATCAGGATCTGTCAACGCAGGCATCGTGATGTGTTCAAGACTACCTCTATCGTTGTATTCCATCACCGTTTCACGATCTAACTCATCGAAGATTTTTCCTTCTTGGCCTCGAGCATTATAGCCCTCATAGCGAACCCGGTTATGTTCTGGGTCCTCTGCGAACAGCTGGTTATTGTCTTCGTCAAATTCACTAACCCATGTATAAAGAGTACCGCCGATGGCTTTAGTTTCTTGGTTATCGTTCTCGTCATAAGTGTATGACGTTACGATATCGCCACCCGCTACTATTTTAATTTCCTCTTTTACATTGCCTCGATCATCATAATTAAAGTGAGTTTCACGACCATCTAAGTCAGTTATTATTGACGTTCGATCGGTTATATTGTGATTAAACGATTTAGTAATCCCGTCACCATTTTCTTGACCAACCAATCGACCATCATCGTCGTAGATATTCTTCATCACTTTTCTGTTCAGTGGATCAACAATATCGATCAAGCCATGATTGCCATTGTAGGTGTAGCTGGTTTTTGCATTTAGCCGATCTTTGTTAAACTCAAGATCACCGTTTGCATCGTATTCATAATGCATTACCAGGTCACCGGAAGAGCGCTTCACATCTGAAATTCGCCCATCACCATCTCGAATGAAATCCAATGACTTGCCAGAGGAATGGCTAATACCAGAGTCCGTATACGTCAGCACATGACCATTGGGACCGGTGATAGTCTTTATGCCAAAGTCCTGATCAATGATATACACGTAACCGGCTTTTGTAGTGAGCTTGTAATTCTGCACCTTAACCACAACACCTGGATCATCAATATATTCCAGGTTACCGTTATCAAGGTCCGATAAAAACAGCTGACCCAAACCAATTGCTTCTAAGGTTGACTGTGTGTCGCCCTTAGGAAGAAATTCTAGCGTCATGTATCTACTTGTGTACAAATTGCAATGTGGATTTCCTACTGCCTCCAGGGAATCATTCGACGGTCTAGGTTTTGGAATAAATGTTTCCACTTCACCATTAGGTAATGTAATTGTGACCACTTTTTTGTACAACGGATAAGTACAATGTGCTCGGGCAGTGAAAAAACCCGATGGTGATTTAAACGCCATTGTAAAAGTTTGTTCTTCCAAATAAAAACCAACGGTAGGCTCTAAATTTTCCTCCAAACGAAGATTTTGGTAATCAATACTCCACCCATACCCAAAGTCCATTGATTCGTCACGGCGTCGACTATCATAGGTTCTCGACACACTGATCGGGAATCCGGCCATTGGTATATTGGCATCAACTACAGTAAAGCTGAAGTTACCTACTTTGAGGTCGCCCGATACAACAACAGATCTATGCACACCAGCGGTCAAACCACTGCTATCTGTTGCTTGTAACAACAGCTGATAGGTACCGTTAAGTAAATTTGTCGTATCAAAACTAGCAATAGCTTCATTTACAAATGATTTTGGCCCTCGATACAATTCCACAAAATCTTCAATTTGCACTATATCGCCAAGCGGCTTATCTGCTCGTTTATAATGAAGTGTAACTTCAACGAGATTATCGTCTTGCGCTGTAACAAATATTTCTGTAGGTGCAGTTATATCAGCAAGGTTAACCGGGGAATTAAATTCAACGACAGGCGGAGTTATATCCGCTGGATCCCGCACGAAAATACTCGTTTCACGGATGATGGTTTGTAACCCATCAGTGATAGTAGCGACTACAGGAATCACGCCCACATGGGTTGGTGTAACTTGTATCTCCAACATGGCATCTACAGTTACCGGCTCACCATCAACTGTTATCTCGACTTGAGGCGTTGAAGCTTCGTTTTCCGTAATTACCGAAACGGTAACTGACTCACCAAAATCTATTATATTCGTAGGAGATATTTGTATTTCGGCATCCAGCAATGCTGAATCAGGCACAACTTCTAAATACCAAAACTCACTATTAGAAGAAGCATAATTACCTAAACTATCAATGGCTTGTGCAGACATCCAAACCTTTCCAAGCTTGGTTGGAATCCATGTAATAACACCATTCCCATCAATTTCAACTCCTGAGGCAAATGACGAAATCTTGTAGTTAATAGGTGTATCGCCTTCGCGATCAGTTGCTAATACTTCGTGAGTAAATCCAACGCCCAGCTTTGCGAATTTTGGCCTGTATGCTGGAACAAACTCTGGAGCATGGTTATAAAAGGGCTTTACGTTAATGTAAAACTTCTGAAGAGTCACAGCCCCTTTCTCATCAGTCACACCGACCCAAATAATATAGTTATAATTAGCGCCAGTGTCAGTTAAATCCTGTTCAGTCGGTTCCCACGTCAACAATCCTAGCTCATTGATTTCGAGCCCGGGAACGCCTACAACCAGTGAATATGACAGCATATCGCCATCTGGATCATGAGCAACAATTTGATACTTATAAGGACGCGACACTTCCGCGGATTTCACTGGAGAAGATGTAATTACCGGCACCTGATTACTATCAGACACACTCACGACAAATTCTTGAATATCCACATTGTTAACGCTGTCACTTAGTCTAATGCGAATCGTATGATCATCAACCTGTGCATCTCCTGGAATCCACCTCAAATAATACTTACGTTGATTTGCACCGACTTTTACCAACCCAACACTCATTTGAGGAGGCCCCTCTTCAAGTACAATTTTTAAATTATCTCTGTTGTCATACAAACCCAACGGAATATCATTACTAATATCAATAAGATAATTATATTCCAGACCGACAAATGCAGAGGTAGGTGGAGTAGAGTCTATTTTAGGTGCAGTGTTGGGCAAAACCTCAACATCAAAATATCGAATTTCTGTTGTTTCAGCCCCTCGCGCATCTCTTAATTTTAATTCAAATTGATAATCCCCTATTTCTGTCGGCGTCCAATGTAGAAACCGCCTACAACTTGGGCACGAAGGCCAATAATCCCATGTACTTAGCATATCGATAGACGCACCCTCAGGAGCGTTAACCAATGAGAAATCAGGGCCATCACCATCGACATCACTTACATCGATTTCGTATTTATATTCATCTTGATGAAAATCAAGATAGTTCGTGTTGTATACATAAGGAACACCAACTGTCGCGGTAGTTGCATGAACAGCTTCCTTAAAAACTGTTGCTGTATTAAAAGCCTTGTATTTGTGCAACTGAAAACGTTGTTTTACTACCGCTCCATTCAAATCAGTTACCTGAACAGCAACCTGTTGATACACTTTTTCTACGGCACTAACATTAACCCATTCCAATAAACCCGTATCACTAATTGTCATGCCAGAAGGAGCCTGTTCTAAACTATAAGTTAATAAATCACCGTTCGGGTCAATTGCCTCTACTTGATAGTTGTAGCTTTGCTCCATTACCACTGAAAGATTAGGTAGCGAGGTTATTACAGGCGCTTGATTGCTATCGGCCAACAACCAAGATATTGAAACAGTTTTCTCCAAATTACCTACCTGCACGGCTACGTCATCGATACCGACTTGATGACTGGAGTAACAATATTCTGCTTCACCGTACTGGTTTGACATCGCATAACCAATAGTCGTCTGCGTGCCCTCAACAACAAACTTCACCCTTACACCATGAGCAGGTTTAAAGTCAGTTTTTTTCACCGAGGCGCTAACACATATAGACTCTCCTAGCTTTTGATTGGGCTCTACATCAACCAATAGTGAGGCCACCTCAGCGGGCAAGCTAAATGCCATCCCCCCTAGGTACCCATAAGAATCATACGAATCATAACCGTAAACGATTAACCCAAAGGGATCAGCGGACTCAATCTGATGACTGCCTGTTGTTACTTTAAGCTGCGCATAAGAATAAGCAGAACCATTAATAACATTGAACTTTGCAGGATCAACAGCAACACCATCCAAGAATGCAGAATCAATAGCGCTTGTAGGAATCATTACATTTAGAAAATTATGCGTTATGTCGTAGGAGGGCGTATTTACGGTGTATTTGGTTAAATATTGTTCCGAAGGTGGTACCACGACCATAAAAGGGTCCCTTGGAATATTCGTATTATCGACTTTAAAGCTTTTCCGATTGAGGCTACTAGAGAACTGTAGAACCATAATCGGCTGACTTGCGTGAATGCTTTGTGGTTTTATTGAGGCGAACTCGTAAAACTCTTGGCTATCCAGTTGACGGACCAACACACCATTAACATACACTTGAGTATCGTCAAATGGTGCAACTATACGAAAAACATCACCACAATTATCATACCCATAATTACAGCTTCCGGTGTAATCAGGGACACTTCCAAAAAGCGGGGCAGTTATATAATCAACACCAAGGCTTTCTATCGGGGGTAATTGCTCAATCAAATGATCACAGGCCGCATGCGTTTTTGGAACATAAGCACAATCATGCTCCCCCAATACTACAATTGGTTTATCTGAATCGATTAAGGTGCCAGTGAAATCAGCAACTTTAGAGCCCCTTGCGCTAAGGTTATACACATCGCCAGCATTTAAGTTTAAGGTATAAATATCCCCAGCTTTTACCGCGTCATGTTCATGATCTACTACATTTTCACCAAAAAACATATCCATGGAAGCTTTGATTTTAACTTGTGTATCATCTTTGGTAGCAATAATGCCAACTACCGGGCTTCTCACAGCATCTAGTAATGTTGTGTAATGACCCACAATATATTGCTTACCCAAAGATGAGGCGGGTAACCCTAATAATCCGTCGGTACTGTATTTACGCTGGTTAAGCATATAAACCGACATATTGTCTGTTGATGTAATATGTATCGCATGGTTCTCTAACACTCGGTTTGTATCAAGCCCACTGACATTAACAAACTCCTCTACGGGAATGCTATAGGTTGAAATAACACCCTGGGTTAAAGCGATACTTTCTGTTTTTCCTAATATCGGTATTTCTATAGTGACGTTTACATTAGGTTGTTGCGATACCATATAGATATGATAAACAGTGTCCGTCAATTTGAAATTTTTTGCCGCCGCCAACCAAAAATCAGTTCCTTCATGAGTCGCAGCACGCTTGGTAGACAATACCTCAAGCAATAGCGATTGCTCATCCGTTAAACCGTTATCATCCTGAACCACAAACGTGAATTCATAATTACCCGGTACAACATCTGCGGTCAGCCATGACACTTCTCCCGTTAGTGAGTTTATTGCCATCGCGTTAGGTAACGCCTCTGGCTGAACAACCGAATACATTAAATTGTCATCATCTGGGTCTGATGCTTCTAGTGTATAACTCCACAGATCACCCTCCAGGACAAAAACTTCAGGCGTTGAAGTTATCTCTGGCGGTTGATTATCCGACGTTACTACAACAAGAAAACTGACAGAGTGATTATCCACACCGTCACTTACACTTACCGATATAGGGCCATAGCTTCCTTCGTCACCTTGGTTTGGGGCAATAATTATTTCGGTATTGTTATGGCTAGCAAAGCTTGGTAAGCCTACGACACTGTATGTTAATAGATCGCTGTCAACATCTGTCGCCTGTAAAGTGAGAACAATCGTTTGATTTTCTGATACGCTTTGATTTGCTATTGCGGATAATTTAGGAGCGTCATTAGTGTTCGCTACCGCAATCATGTAGCTTTGTGTTTCGGTTAAGTCTCCATCCGCAACAATGATAGTGATAGCATGATCACCCGACTGTACAAAGGACGGGATCCAACTAACGACACCGCCTCCATTAACCGACATGCCTTCAGGGGCACCCACAAGTTGATATGTAAGCGCATCACCATCAGGGTCATTTGCTAAGACATTATATTGATAATCCGTATTTTCAGAGGCATTCGTAATCGGCGTAGAACTAATAACCGGTGCTTGATTCGTATTTTTAACCGTTAACGTAAAACTCTGCTGAACACTTTGCTCACCATCCGAGACTTCAACTACAACTAACTCTGCACCAGCATCATTAAAGGTTGGCGTCCAGGTAATAACACCCGATAACAAGCTAATATTCATACCCGCTGGCAATACAGATAATGAATATGTTAGCGAACCACCATCAGCATCCGTTGCAATTACTGAATATTGATACTCTTGTCCTTCCGCGATAGTGGTAATTGGTAAACTGGTAATTGTGGGTGCTTGGTTATTGTTAGTTACGTTAATGGTGAACGTTGATGTACCACTATCAACACCGTCCGTTGCTGTAACAGTAATTGGGCCATAACTTCCTGCATCATCGTACCCAGGAGTTATGGTAATTTCTGCACCATTAAGACTCGCAAAGCTTGGTAACCCTACAACACTATAAATCAACGTATCGTTGTCGGCATCGGTAGCACTTAATGAAACAGTAATCGTATTATTTTCTACAACGGTTTGATTTGTGATTGCAGTTAATACGGGTGGCTGATTGGTATTTACAACGGTAATAACAAAACTTTGTGTTGCCGTTAAAACACCATCACTTGCCGTTACCGTGGCAGTGTGATCACCGGACTGTGTAAATGTTGGAATCCAGCTAATCTCTCCACTGGTATTAATCAACATGCCAGGTAAAGGTGCAGTGAGCTGATAATCAAGTGCATCACCATCAGCATCACTGGCTACAACAGTATATTGATACACCATATTTTCAGTTGCAGACGTAATAGGTGCGGAGTTAATAACCGGCGCTTGATTCGTATTATTTATCGTTATCGTATAGCTTTGCTGCACACTTTGTTGACCATCGGTCACATTGACAATAACAAGTTCTGCACCAGAAGATGTAAAGTTTGGTTCCCAAGCGACCACACCCGATAACGGATTTACGCTCATACCGGTAGGCGCCACACCTAACGAATATGTTAATACATCCCCATCATTATCCATTGCTACAACGTTATATTGGTAACTTTGCCCCTCTGCAATAATGGTTACCGGTATACTGGTAATTTCTGGGGACTGATTGTTATTTGTAATTGTCAGCGCAAACGTGGTGCTATCGGTATCTATGCCATCCGTTACGGATACAGTAATAGGGCCATAAGCTCCTGCAGCATCATAATTTGGAGTAACTGTAATTTCTGATCCCGACAGTGTTACGAAACTCGGCAGACCAGTAACACTAAATGTTAAGGCATCGTTATCGGCATCACTGGCATCTAAAGAAATTATCGCGTTGGTATTTTCTAATACAGTTTGATCAGCAATAGCGGTCAGAACAGGCGCCGCATTAAAATTACTACAGGTATCCCCTCCTCCTTGTGAGAAATTTTGGTCAACTTCTTGTTGGATTAATGCACGGCTATAAACAGCAACAAGGTGAATATCTCCCAACCAGTTACGATCCGTTCCATTTTCATTGGCAAGACCAAAAACGTAGCTGTTATTCCAATTCTCCATGCTACTTCCGATAGTAGCCGTTTTAACAAGTGTTCCGTTTTTATAGAGCTTTGCTTGACCAAGATTATCACGGGTATAAACAACGTGAGTTAATGTTGTGGTGGCATCATTTCCAGTACCACTTAAACTCGGAGAAAGGCCGTTATTACTTGTACTTGTTGTACGTAACCGAACATCGTAATTTGTTTTATTCTGTCCTAAAGTGAAGTTACGGTTTGAGCCGTCGATTGAATACGTCACAATTCGGGCTGGGCCACTTTGTGTCGTGTTATCAGGAGTTACCCACGCCTCAATGGTTAGCTCATTACTTGCCTGTACTGCATCAATCATTTTTAGGGGAGATGAAGCTGCACTGACAAAAGTGGCCTGATCTATCGATAATCCACCACAGGATAACCAGGAAACCTTTGATGCATCCGGTATCGTTAAGTTAATCGGTGTGCCTACGCCTGACAAATCATTAACGGTAGTACCTGCACCCTCACTAAAATTATAAAAAAGCACTTGATTCTGAACAACACGGCCTGACGCTAACACAACAACCATTTGACTCATTTGGTCTGTTGCACCCTGGTCATCAGTCGTGACTAATGTAACAGTATATTGACCTGCATTTGCGAAAGTATGAGATATGTTCACTCCAGTAGCGCTAGAGCCATCACCAAAATCCCAAGCGTAATTAACAATACTGCCATCGACGTCATAGGATGCACCTGCATCAAAATCAACAGTATATTCCACACCATTTGTTACTTTCTCAAAACTAAAATCTGCTGAAGGTGCTTGTCCGCAGGTACCAACAACTCCCATATTCAAGTTCTGAATCACTTCTGCTGTCGATAATGCACGATCATAAACTGCAACATGAAACAATTTACCCAACCAATTACGATCTGTTCCAATCTCATTCGCTAGCGCAAACTGCATGGTGTCATCCCAGCTTGATACTGAGCCATCAACGGTTTTTGTAACTGAGGCAACTCCATTGATATACGTTATCGCATTACCACTGGCATCACGGGTAAAAACAACGTGTGTTGGATCAATAAGGGACATCGCTACATTGGAAGAAGTTTCCACATAAGGGCTAGTGCCGTTGTCTCCGGCAGTTGTCGTTCTCAACCGTGTTTGATAAACACCTTTATTTTGACCAAGCGTCACATTTCGCTTATAGCCACCATCCGATAAGGTAACTATTCTGGCTGGACCAGATTGGGAAGTACTCGCAGGAGTAATCCAGGCCTCAACCGTTAACGCTTCTGATGCTTTAACACCATCAATGATTTTAGTAGCAGGTACGCCACTACTTATCAGCGCAGTACTATTTACTGACAATCCGCCACATTCTAACCACTGGGTATTTTCGGCGTTATCGATAGTAAGGTTTAGCGCTGGCGTTACCTCAGATACATCGTTAACCGTTGAACCGCTTCCTTCCAGGAAGTTGTATTCAGCCACAAGGTCTAAAGTGACACGCGAAGGCTCAGCCGCAAAGGAGCTTGACATTACCAGCACTGAAGCCAGCACCATAGTAAAGAAAACTGACCTCACAGGTGCGCGCAGACAAGCAGAACGATTAAACAAAGCATCGGACATAATAGATTCTCGAAAGATTAAAATCGGATTTTTAACGTTTAGCAGGGAGAGAGACAATACATCAACAACCGAAACAACAGTGTATTGGTGCAAAAAGGAGGTTTTAGCCAGTACCTTGGCTTTATCGGTTACCTTAGGCAACTAACGTGAGTAAAACTCCGTTTTTACTATCGGCTACTCATTGGAAGCACACGACCACATGCCTACAAAAGAGTTCCCTGATTTTCAGCGGGGAACTTATCAGCATTGGCATATGTTTTCAACGTGATTATTGTTACGACATATCGTTGCTGCACATAGTAATGTCAGCTCAACGCGCCAATGTATATACCACGCCCATGAATACACTCAGCGACCGTATAGAAAGATAATCAAATAGGTAAAATCAAACACTTCTGAATTCAATGACCTGTTCCACAGCAACAATATTACAAATATCATCGCCAAACAGGTTAGCAATATCGCAAGTAGTACAGGCTTGTAGGTTTAAAGATAGGATAATTAGTAGTGCGATTTTCTGTATTTTAGAGGTCATAGCCAGGCCTTTTATTATTATTGTTTAACCCATAATATCCACATTAATAAAAAGGATCAACACCACATTTAAGCAGGAGCCTCCCAGACTAGAGGGGCCCCTGCAATCGCGCAAACTTACGTATTCACTTTTTTACGAACGCCCCACAGACCTGTCAAACCTAACAGAAACAAAGACAACGTTGAAGGCTCTGGAACTTCAACAGCCCTAACCAGCCATGACGCTTCCTGACCCCAACCGGCCTCAGTAGCGTGATAGGTTGTTGCAAACGTTGTGTACACGTCATTCACCTCATCTGTGAATAGCTGCGTCATCCAACGCTCGCCTGAGTCTGCATCGACATCGGCCAACATACCCAAACTATTATTATAGGGATAAGAGCTAGCACTAGAAGGGACATAACCAATTAAATCCATCAAGACGTCCGTAGTGCTGCCATCGACGCCATCGACAATCCCACAAAAATTACCAGCAGAACAAGTCATCGCACCGAAGCCTTGCCCAAACAGTAAATTTTCCCACTGAACGCCAGTTGCGTATTCCCAACCCTCGAAAGCTCCACCGGCACCAAACTGATCAACAACCTGAGCAGATGTTAACCCCACAGTTGCCTCAAGCTTAAGCCACTCCAAACCGGAAGCCGTATCCTGAACATAATTTCCGTGATCAATTAAAGTAGCATTAACGCTAGTAGAGAAGAGAAGTGCTATTGCACAAAGTACCTTTTTCATTTTCTAAAACTCCTTGGCTGTATTTCATTTTAAGTAGCATCCTGCTAAAGACTCCTGCCCCCAAAAGTACCTAACATACAATACCCGCGACACTATACAGACAGAATATTATGCGCACAACATCTAGATGTCTTTCACAAACCCATCCCATCAATGATTCAACCATTACAATTTTTACACAATGCTTATACTTCCACGCAATAACCACTAAAACCAATAGACCATTAAACGCTATCACAAGACAAACCAGGCAGATTTATCGCATACTCATAGACATCTGAACGACGTTATAAAACCCGCTCACAAGGCGATTTTATTAATCCTTGCATATCCGTGTGATCCTCGGATGTTAATACAAGGGGTAGAGAATATGGGCTCATTCCACACGGCTGCAGCACAGCCTGCATTTAACCCAACAGGCACCGAAGGTTTTGCCTTTGTTGAATTCACGTCTGCACAACCAAATTTGTTACATACATTATTCAAAAAAATGGGATTTTCCGCAGTATCAAAACACCCACAAAAACCACTCACCTGGTATCAACAAGGCAACATTTATTTCCTGGTGAATGATCACCCCTATGGGTTTACTGCAGATTTTGAACAACGTCATGGTTCTTCTGCCTGTGCGATGGCGTTTAGTGTCAAAGATGCATCACAGGCTTACCAATATGCAATTAGTCATGGGGCGCATCAATGCTTACCCCACAGCCTTGAATTTCAGGTGCCGGCAATCTACGGCATTGGCGACAGTGTGTTATATCTTGTCGATTCAAACAATAATCCGGCAATTCATTCTAGCCATTTTAAACAACTACCTTCCTCGTCCGAATTCACGAATATTCCCACTGTTGGCTTACTCGAAATGGATCACCTCACTCACAATGTCTTTCAAGGAAAAATGGATAGCTGGGCAGGTTTTTACCAAGATATTTTTAACTTTCATGAAATACGATATTTTGACATCAAAGGGAAACACACTGGCCTGTTAAGTCGAGCCATGACCAGCCCCTGCGGTAAAATTAAGATCCCAATCAATGAGGCTACCGATCAGCAATCACAGATTGAGGAATACTTAAGAGACTACAACGGTGAAGGTATTCAACACATAGCGTTAACCACCAATGACATCATCAACACCGTTAAACAGCTAAAATCTAATGGCATCGAGTTTATGGAGGTGCCGGATAGCTATTACGATATGATTGAACAAAGGCTACCTGGACACCAACATGATATTAATCAACTGAGAGAACATGCCATTTTAATTGACGGCCATAAAGAAAACGGGCGCTGGAAGATACTATTACAAATTTTTACTAACACCGTCATTGGCCCCATTTTTTTTGAAATCATTCAACGGTTAGGTGACGAGGGTTTTGGGGAAGGAAACTTTCAAGCGTTATTTGAAGCCATGGAAAATGATCAAATTCGACGAGGCATTATTAAACCAGAGTAACGCACATGAAAGATTGGATTCGATTCCCCAAAAGCTCCGGAGAATGTTCACGACAAGCTCACGCGGATTTCCCCGCAGGAGCGCCTTATGAGCGCGAAGTGAGTCGTGATGGATTTTATGGCCCCGCCACACATATCCATCACCGTCATGCCCCTACTGACTGGAGTCATTGGCAAGGTAGCTGTCGACCTCGAGCATATGATCTCAGCCGGTGGCCACAACACCAGAATTCACTGTGGCAAGTTCAACCTATTCTACACAATGCAGATTGCCAATTACAATTCTGGACATTAACCTCCTCTATGCAACACCTATTACGTAATGCCGATGGCGATCAATTATTGTTTGTGCATAAGGGTGATGGCCAACTATTTTGTGATTATGGTGAACTTACGTTTTCTGAAGGTGACTATCTACTAATACCCCGCGGAACCTTATGGCGAATTTCTTGTAAAAATGAGATTTCACTTTTCACCATTGAAGCCACGGACCAACGTTTTGCGTTGCCAGACAAGGGGATTGTTGGGCAACACGCCATCTTTGATTGCAATGCCATCATCACAGCAGAGATCAATCAATGCTTTCTCGCTCAGCAAGATGAAGAAAGCTGGTCAGTTGAGGTTAAACATAACCAACAAATATCAACTATCCGCTACCCCTTCAATCCACTGGATGCCATTGGTTGGCACGGTGATGTTTGTGCCTTAAAAATCAACTGGCGTGATATACGACCATTGATGAGCCATCGATATCACTTACCCCCTTCTGCCCATAGCACCTTTGTTGCCGATAACTTTGTAGTTTGCACCTTTGTTCCCCGACCTTTTGAGAGCGACCCTGGCGCTTTAAAAGTTCCGTTTTATCATAGCAATGAGGATTATGATGAAATAATTTTTTATCATCAAGGTGAGTTTTTTAGTCGAGATCATATTTATCCCGGCATGTTAAGTTTTCATCCGAGAGGATTCACTCATGGCCCTCACCCCAAAGCTTACAAAAACTCCTTTTCCCAACAACACCAACAAACCAACGAGGTGGCTGTAATGATTGATACACGTAAGTCAATGATGGCCATCAGCGAAGAGGAAGGCTTACCTAACAACATTGAATGGAAGGGCTATGTCGATAGCTGGAAAAGCCATGAAAAATAGGGGTACCACATCATGAAACTTGCAACACAATACAGCGCCAATCGAGATGGTCAGTTACTGGTTGTCTCTCGTAATATGCAATATGCCATTGCTGTTCCTGATATTTCCCCGACACTACAATATGCCATTGAAAACTGGCAACATTGTGCACCCTTGCTAAATGACAAATACCAACAACTAAATCTAGCTAACGATCCAAGCGACAATACAAAAAACATCATTGATTTCACTCAGTGCAAACTGATGTCACCTTTACCTCGATGTTATCAATGGGCCGACGGTAGTGCTTATGTAAATCATGTAGAGCTTGTACGAAAAGCCAGAGGTGCAGAGATGCCTGATTCATTCTGGAAAAGCCCACTTATGTATCAGGGTGGTGGTGATAGCTTTCTCGGACCAACGGAAAACATCCCACTAATGAACGAGAATTGGGGCCTCGACTTAGAAGCCGAAATTGCCATTATCACCGACGACGTTACGGAAGGCACAAGCATTGAAAGTGCCGAAAAACACATAAAACTGTTTATGTTGGTGAACGATATCTCTCTGCGAAATTTAATTCCTGAAGAGTTGGCCAAAGGTTTTGGTTTTTTTCAGAGTAAACCTTCCAGCAGTTTCAGCCCCGTTGCCGTTACCGCAGATGAACTGGGTGATGCTTGGAATGGAAAAAAACTACACCTACCTTTAACAAGTCACATAAACGATACGCTATTTGGTCAACCTAACGCAGGCATAGATATGACATTTGATTTCCCTACTTTGGTAAGTCATGCATGTAAAAGCCGACGTTTAATCGCGGGGAGTATTATTGGATCAGGCACGGTATCAAATTATGATCGTAGCAACGGCTCATCCTGTATTGCGGAAAAACGTATGTTAGAGAAGATTGCCACCGGCAGTATAATCACTCCCTTCTTAACTGACGGAGATAGTATTTGTATAGAAATGTTTGATAGCAACGGGCTGTCTATATTTGGTGCTATCAAACAACGGGTGGTATCTCAATGATTTTATACAGTTACTTCCGATCCAGTGCCGCTTACCGTGTACGTATTGCGTTAAATATCAAAGATATCAACTACAGTATAAAACCCATACATTTATTGAAATCTGGAGGCGAACAACATCACCCAGAATTCCACCAAATAAACCCACAGAATTTGGTACCGGTGCTCACCCATAACAACCGAAACATAAGCCAGTCTCTCGCAATTATGGAGTATTTGGAAACATGCCAGCCAACCCCTTCATTATTGCCCGAAAACACGAACAACAACATCGCATGCCAAGAATTTTCACTTATCATTTGTTGTGATATACATCCACTCAATAATCTACGGGTACTAAATTACCTAAAACACGATACTGAGTCAGAAATTGATGTCACTCAATGGGTCCAACATTGGATTAATGAAGGCTTCTCTGCCCTGGAAACAAAAATATCATCCGTAAAAGACAACAGTGGTGGAAAATACTGTTATGGGGACACCGCTACGATAGCTGACTGCTGCCTAATTCCACAGATATACAATGCATTGCGTTATGACATCGATATGTCGATGTACCCGACGCTTAACAGGGTATATCAACACTGCCTGGCACAACCTGAATTCCGTCAAGCTGCACCAGAACAACAAATCGATTTCCCAGGCTAATGCAGTCGATCTCGATCTCGATCCAAACCACTCCAAAATGCGTAGACACCATCTAACATTTCATTGCCAATACGAATAAAAGCATCCTCATCCACATTAAAGTTAAAGTAATAACTTTCCAACTCTTGCTGTGTATGATGCGCATGATTTGCTTCCAACTGACTGTGCCAAGAAAAAAAGGTTAAAGGCAGCTTTTCCATATGATGACTGCTTTTATAACGATTTAATCCCGAAACCAACTGATCCCAAAACCCTGCTGAAGCCCAATTTTCCACAGCATAAGAGGCCGCTGTAGACGTCTGATAATCTTCACTGCCATACAAACGGATCAATTCATCACAAAAGAACAAGGTGCTGGGTTTACCTCTGCCTCTTTTCCCTAACAATCTAAAATCCAACCCCAACTTTCCCGCCATACGCACCAGGAGTTCAAAATGTGCTGCACGAAAGTGAAACCTTCCACCCTCAATAGATCCTTCTAAACCACCAAGATCCCGATCACCCGAGCCTGATATACCACCAGCTGATGAAGGGTGCTTCTTATCATTAAATAACACTCCTAACTCATTAGCTAGAATCTCTTTTGACGCTCGCATCTCTTCGATAGTATCGGCATTCAGCATTTTCTGCAGCTGTGCCACTAAAAATTGATTTGAAAAAACGCTGAATTGAATAATAAAGTATTTGACCTGAGCATCATTTAATTCGGCATTAGAAAACCAATGCGTGTACGGATTATTAGTAATCACTTGATGAGTTAACATTTCATTATTAATGCGTTTCTGAAACCTAAGAAACGCTTCGGCCCTCCCTAATTCATAACTGCCATTATCTAGATTTTCCAACGTTGCATCGGTTAATCCAACTACATGGTGTTGTTCTGCAAAATCACTTAAACGAGACGATTGCATCGCTGTTCTCCCGATTATTGAATTGTGTTAGACCTATTTTACCTAAGGCTTTGACATGTCTTAAATACCGATCGGTACTAACAAATCCTCTGCAAATCACAATATAATGTAAACGGCATATCAGAAACCCTCCCCCCTGAGTGAGAGGCCTTTATGGCTACTCAATTGTAAACTTTTTATTAATTCGCGAAATGGTCAGTAGGTGTTTAACTTTCGCGCTGACATTACGAATGGATATTTTTACATCATTACCAAGCGTCTTTCGCATATTTATCAACATTCCCAGCGCCGAACTATCCATATATTGAACTTTCCGCATGTCTATGACGTAATCTACCAATACAACTTCGATATATGACGCACGAAACTCCTTATCCATACCAAAGTTAAACTCACCGGAAACTTTAATTATGAGCTCTTTACTATCACTGGAAAGCGTTGCCTCAATCCCCATGTATACCTCTTATGATCTAATCGAGTGATATCTATAAAGACTAGTCTAGGAATGTATAATGATGTGGCTTTTCAGGGTTCAATAGATAGAACAGCCAAGCTACCCCCCAAAACTTTTAGGCGTAGACCGAATTAAGTTGACCAAATCCACTAAGGCGTAACTGTATCTAATTTCTTCCGGGTTTTAGCTAACTGCTGCATAGCGGTTTGATGGCCATCTTTAGCTGCAAGAACAAACCAACTATCTGCATATTGCAAAATAATATGGGAGCTTACGTTGCTCAAGGTCATTAAAGACTTATTCGCAAGTTCAAAATCACCCTGATGCATACATCGCTCATGTACTATTTCATAAAAGCACGCCCCTATTTGATATGCGGCCTCTGGAGATAGCTGAGAATCACCATACTCCTGTAAAATGCAGGACTCAAAATCTGTAGACACACTATCTTCCGCCAACAACGTTTGAGGCAGAACCAAAAACAAAATAAATACAGCAATTACGATCCGAATATCGACAGCCTTACTCAGTATTTTCATAACATGCACCAGTACGCCTTAGCGATAATATTGAATCACATTCTCTCCCTTATAAGGCTAGCCAGAACATCCTGCTCTCCACCTATCTTAATTGTAGTCCTTTAGTCTATTTTTTGTCCAAAATGTGAACTATAAAAAATGCTAGCAACCTAAAAAGCAGTAGTTGTGATCAAATAAAACACTAATAAACAGTAGGTTACATAAATTCGGGTATGGAAAGGTAAAAACAAGGGCACCCCAGCATTTGGTCAATGCTGGCGATTCTGACTATTTCATTGGCTATTCTTTAATATGGAAATCACGCGTATTGGGAGGGGCGTAATTAACCGATCCGACCAAACACATGATTTTTGTTGTCAGCCCCTTATTCGAATTAACTTCATATATTATTTGAATTAATCCAGACAACAGTAAACGAAGCGGATTGTGATGTAGGTTGGGATTACTCCACAGGCCTACATTAGGTGTTGGTTCCGCTATCGGCGGTAGCCCTTTGAACGTTCCAAAAACATGATCCCAAAAATAAGCAACACCTCCTCCGATATTGACCTGATTGGTTTTATTCGATGCAACAATTTCGGCATCACGGGCGTGATGGAGATAGTGATAAACCCCATTGCCAGACAAAAAACAGAGAACTGATATCCACTTAGATTTAACTCCCTCTTTGAAGAGAGCTGTTTGGTGCCCATATGGGTCTGCAAATGTAATAATTAGATGAAAGAAAAACATTTCCATAAAGAGTTGCTGTTCATAAAACAACTTTGATATAGCGGAAAAAATAAACGTTTTTGCAAATACAATCCCTATAAAAAAGGGAACCGATATAATAACAACATTTGTCGTTGCTGGCGTTAATATCACTGGCATATGGTGAAAACGATGAAGGGTAAGCCAGAGAAACCGATTGAGATGGCACATTCGATGAATCCAATAGTGGAAAAAACCCTGGACAAGATATGTGAGAATAAAAGCAACTAAAAGAGGTAACTCCACAAACGTAGGTATATTTTCCGTATATGTAAGCGCTAGAGCGAAGAGATTTTCAACCGCATTAAACCCTGTAATAAAATCCATACCAAACCCAACACATAGCAACCCTAAAAGCATTCCAGCGATCAACACAAAAACTATATTTAACCCGTTAGCAACCATAAACAATGCGATGGTTTTCATCGGCAAATCCGGATCGTTACTTCGATAAGCAAACTGCCCCCTGATAAAAAGCTGCAAGCGAAAGAGTACATTTGCAACAAGCATGAATAGACCCACATAAAATAAAATAGGATAACGATATTCCAATGACTTGAAAAAAGAGAATATTAATGACCAATCATATTCATCACCAAATCCAAAACCAAGGAAAATTGTCGGATAGGTCCTGATAAATATAAGCGTAAATACAATGATAAAACTGATAAGAAATAGACGCTCCAAGTTGCCGAATCTATCCGGAATATCAGGAATTTCTTTGCTAAGAAGCATATGCAACCAGCCATTACGTTTCATCATAACTATCGCTTTCTCTTTTCTGACTCGATTGAGTTTATGAGGTGTAATATACGGACATGAGCTCAATCTGTTTTGACATATCTCGCCACCTTCGTAATAATACTGAAATGACTTCAACTCCTTATATTGCCAACGATCTATCCGGTCTATTAATAAAATCCATCGAACACTATTCGATTAACGCGAAAGATATAAGGCAAGAACTCTCTCGATTTCAAAAAAACACCAACTCCCGACTGGGTTATGAAAGGTGGTGTAGTTATATCAGTCGGCTCGGAGAATTGAGCAACAACCCTTGTATTGGAATAGATATCGGAGAACTGCTCGAGCCCTCTTTCTGCGGCGTATTAGGACACCTTGCGTTGAGCTGTGGAACGCTTGCCGAAGCCTTTGCCCGCTTTGCACGATATCAACAATTACTTTATGAGGGCGCCGGAGAGATTTCCATTGTAGGTGATAAGTACCGATTCTGCTGGACGCGTGAACACGTGGAAGTATTTGATACGCAGCAGTCCGATGAGATTCTTCTGGTAGGCCTACTCAGACTCGCGAAACACCTATCAGGAAAGGATTTCCTTAAACCTTACAGAGTGGGTTTCATGCATTCTCCTCCTAACTATGCCCCGAAGTATGAGGCGTCGCTAGGGAGTAATATTGAATACGATCAACCCCAGGTTTTTGTTGAATTTACGGTAGATTTACTGAGTAGCCCCATCAGCGATCGTAACCCAATGCTAGTTAGCCTACTAGATCAGCAAGCTGAAGCGTTGTTAAGGGCACTTCCTAATAAAAGTGAGTTTGATATTGCGCTGCGAAAATCAGTGATTATATGCTTACAGAATGGCACGCCATCCTTAGGTGTAATATCCAAAGCCTTAAATATCTCCAGCAGAACATTACATCGACGCCTGGAAGAACGCTGTTTGAATTTTGGCTCATTATTGCAGAAAATACGTCAGGAGCTAGCTATACAATACCTGCGTGAAAAGCAACTATCTATAATCGAAATCAGCTTCTTACTTGGCTACTCCGAACAAAGTGCTTTCTCACGAGCATTTAAACAATGGACCGGAAAAACACCCGGCAAGTTTTTATAGAGTTATCTTACAACTCAATCCGTGCAAGCGAAATTCCTTAACGCAATCAACCCCTAGCACCTTATTTTTCCTGCATGGCTGGGTGCCTATTTCCTTGACAACAAACTCGTTAGATTTGAAAACTGTTGACCCGGGCCCAACAGTTTGGTTTTTGTATCAAACCTATAGGCAGTTGAACCTTCAATGACTTGCACAAAGTCGGTGATCTCTGAGCCTAAGAAAGTCCCGCCATTGTGAGGGATTATTGTAGGTGCATCGCTTAACCTATTCATGTCAATATAAGTCAATGCAATCATACTGTGGTGGCCTTCTTGAAGTATCTTTGCGGCATTAACTGTTGGATGATTTGCCCCGACATTAGGCCGGTCATAAAGAATATAATTGACCTTCTCCTCTATTCCACTCTGCAATTCATCCGCCTTGTCATGTGTAGGCATCCCCCTAAGGTAAACAAACCTCTGGCCAAACTTATAACCTTGTTCATAAATCCTAACCAAAGCCCTATGAACATCATGCACATTGATTCTAACCACGATAACACTCCCCAAATAAGGGTAAATCCTATCACTTATCGTGAGGTCGATATAGGGTTCAAATTAGCCATCCGTTTTCGTTAATTTGACCCCTCTCATTGACTGTAATAACACAAAATGACCGCCCAAAGCGGCTAGTTATACAGTTGCACTTAACGAACCACTAGATCGTATATGCTAAACTTACAGTTAAAATATCATCCCGTAATATTCAAAACACACTCGATTATTCCACCGGTTAAAGCGAGTGTCGGCTTTCATGACAAGGATATCCGCGATCAATTCAACAAAAAACTATCTGAATATTTAGATCAGAAAAAAGATGTACGTGTCATTGAAAAACATATTGGGAAATAATAAGACATTCGTTAACCACTAGAATTATATGCCTATCACAAAGAGTCATCGCAAAAGTACTGATTTCGAGCCTTCCTAATTCCAATAAATTTCGAAATTTTACTGTGCTTTTACTAACCAGTCGCGTAAATTGGCGCAAATTGATCTTAGGGCAACTAAAAAGCTCTTCATCAAAGATGTTTGTCAAGATATTTTATTATATTCGTTCTGCGGAACAAGGAGATTTATATGTCTATTAGGAATTGGCTGGTCGTTTATTCAATTACTTTATTAACCGCATGTGGTGGCGGTAGCGGTGGCAGTAGTGGTGGTGACAGCAGCCATCAAATTAATGAAACTTTCCCAACAAGCGCTGATTCCGCGGAAAACGGAGCTGGCGATAATTCGATTGAAACAGCAACCCCTCTACCCCTAGGTCAACTTCAAACTCGCACAATCTTTCCTGTTGGAGATGTTGACTTTGTCTCTATCGAATTAACTGAGGGCACAATTTACGAGCTTTCAGCAAATAATTTGTGTGCTACCTGTGACACCTATCTTTATCTTTATGATGTTAATGGGGACCAAATAACGAGTGCTGATGACTATATGTTTTTAGACTCAAGAATAGAGTTTTCTCCAAGCGAGACAGGTACCTATTACCTGGAAGCCAGAGCTTATAACGAAACATTTGGTATCTCCACATACTCTTTAAACGCGAGAGAACTCATTGACTTTGACGAGGATGGCTACTCCAGCTTTTACGATTGTAATGATAATGATGCTAGTATTCACCCCTCTTATGGCAACGAGGTATTAGGCGACGGTATCGATCAAAATTGCAGTGGTTTTGATTATCCAGATGGTTCGTTAGCAGATAACGCAGAAGAAGATGACTCATTTGAAGAGGCGACAAGCATGATTCAAGCTACAAATTCTGTGTGGGAAATTCAATTCAGCAATGAACTTGCATCCAACGTTAGAACAATCGAGGCTCCAGGGGAAGCTGATTATTTCTCAATTAGTATTCCTGCGTACTCAGCGATTATCCTTGGAATGTTTGATAATAATTTAAATGTTGAGCTTCAGGCTTATGACTCCGATGGAATAACATTGATTTTCTCTAGCCCGGTTGGCGCAGGAGGAGGAACAACCTTCCCCAACTCGTCTAATACAGAAAAAACGATTTATGTAAAATATTCATCGAACACTGACGATATTGGTTACTACATACCTTTCTACTATGATTTAGGTACGGACGCCGATGGGGATGGCTACTACACGCAAGACTGGGATCAATACAGGGATTGCAATGATACCAACTCAAACATCAACGGCTATGCTGATGAGATATTTGATGATGGTATCGATAACAATTGTGATGGCGTGATCGATACTATCTCACCATAACCTTCCTTTTTAGATAGGCAGTATTTTGTAGACATGGATATATCATTAGATACAGAATACTGCCCCACCTATTTTTAGTTCCGAATCCCTATAATCAATTTCAAGACCCTCAATGCCAACTCGCATAACCCGTATCCAGCTTGAAATGACACTCCATATGGCCGGCAATATAAAGCTCTAACTACACAAGCATTACTCAAATGCTTGTACCATGTGCCTTAGAGGCATCAAAAAATAACAAATCACTCGTCCTAATTAGGTTTTCACGGTAAATTAGAACTCATATTCCCAGAGCCTGTTCAAGAGAACAATTACCTATGAAGCGCACAGCCTTTTTTATCTCCGATGGCACAGGTATTACTGCCGAAACCCTGGGAAATAGCCTACTGACTCAATTTGAGCACATCGAATTTGAGCGCGTGACAATCCCTTATGTAGACAATGAAGAAAGCGCCAAAGATGCTGTTCGAAAGATCAATAAAGCAGCAGCTAACGACGGTAAACAACCGGTTGTTTTTGACACCATCGTTGATCAAACCATTCGTAAAATGATCTACAATGCCGATGGGTTTATGATGGATGTATTTGAATCCTTTCTCAAACCATTGGAATCAGTGCTTGAGTCAAGCTCATCCTATTCCGTCGGAAAATCTCACTCTGTACCTGATGATGATTCCTACAAGGTGCGTATTGATGCCGTTCACTTTGCACTAGACAATGATGACGGCGCTCGTACCCGTTACTACGACCAAGCCGATGTTATCCTTATTGGCGTTTCACGCTCAGGAAAAACACCAACCTGCTTGTATCTGGCCCTGCAATTCGGTATAAAAGCCGCCAATTACCCGCTTACTGAAGATGACCTTGACGACGTTCAACTCCCCAAGCCATTAAGGGCCCATAGAGAGAAGTTGTTTGGTTTGAGTATAGAAGCAGAACGTTTAGCTGCAATTCGAACAGAGCGAAAATCAAATAGTAAGTATGCTTCACTAAGGCAGTGCGAGTCTGAAGTTAGAGGTGCTGAAGCCATCTATCATCGCTTCAGAATTCCGTATCTAAATTCAACTCATGCTTCAGTTGAAGAGATATCCACACGAATACTAGCCAAGACCAAGATAGAAAGGCGCCTTCAATAGAATCGGCATTCAATCTTAGTCTTAGCTCACAAACAGGCGATAAACGTCAAACGTGACAATCTTACTCTGCGACACCCTTCCCTATCACTCCGACAGCTTGTCGTTAATGACGCTGTTTGTAGACCTGCCTTGGCCAATCCTCCTTGATAGCGGACATTCCCAGGGTAATAATTACCCTAAACATCACATTGACATTATCGCTGCTGCACCAACAAAACACCTGATTTCCCGCAACAATACAACCTACCTAAAAGGTCAATCAGGCGAATATAACGAAATTAATGAGCCATTTTTTTCTGCAATACGATTAGGCCTTCCAAAAACAACACGACACCCCAACGTAGACCTATACCCTATAGCACCAGGGTGGATGGGTTGCCTATCTTATGATTTAAGCAAGCAACTTGAACATTTGCCTTCCACTACTAGCAATGACACCAATATTCCTGATGCCGCATTTGGCTTTTATGAATGGGTTATTGCTACTAATCATAAAACGAAGAGCACATGTTTTATTTATATTAAGGGCGCCAACGTTGATGCTGTTCGTAAACGCCTGCAACCAACTTACAGCCCTACCAACAACGATAAATCGACACTAGATAATTTCCAGTTAAAATCAAATTTCCAGTCAGATCAATCCAAAGTATCCTATCAAGAAAACTTCAAACAGATAAAAAATTACATACTTTCTGGCGATACCTATCAAATTAATTTTGCCCAACGTTTTTCTGCAAAATACTCAGGCTCTAGCTGGGGAGCCTACCAAACATTAAGAGCGGACAACCCGGCACCAATGGGCGCTTTTTTTGCCACCGAAGATTTTCAGCTACTCAGCCTATCTCCCGAGCGCTTTATTAAAGCCGAAGGTAATCAGCTAACAACATCTCCAATTAAAGGTACTCGCCCAAGAGCGCAGGATGCCGAAAAAGATCAACAGAACAAAGAGGACTTAGGCAACAGCCCAAAAGATCAAGCTGAAAACCTTATGATTGTTGATCTACTTCGGAATGATTTTGGCAAAGTCTGTAAAGCTGGAAGCATTGCCGTGCCCTCTTTATTTGAGATTGAGAGCTTTCCAAATGTGCATCACCTGGTCAGCACAATAACCGGCACGCTTAATGATAGTTATGATGGTATCGACGCGATAAAACAAGGTTTTCCAGGAGGTTCCATTACCGGCACACCAAAAGTCAGAGCCATGGAAATCATTGATGAACTTGAAAATCATCACCGCTCTGCTTACTGCGGGTCTATGGCTTATTTCAATACCATCGGTGCATGTGATAGCAATATCAATATAAGGACATTTGTGCTGCAAGGTGAAAACATTCACTGCTGGGGTGGCGGGGGGATTGTAGCAGACTCTATTTGCGAGGATGAATATCAAGAAACCTTCGATAAAGTAGAACGTTTTTTACTTGCACTGGAAAAAAAAAGGTAAGCAACTAAGCGTCACTTACCTTTATAAACTTAAATCCAACGGCTATCAAACAAAACTAACGTTATAACTACAGACTTAGCTTGCGATTTGATGCCTTTAGAAACTCTTTCTTTAGCTCGTCATATTCATGTACTGCCGGAAACTGAGGGAACTCCGCAATCACATTATCAGGGGCCTTAAACAAGATACCCGCTTCAGCTTCACTTAGCATGGTGGTGTCGTTATAAGAATCCCCTGCCGCTATCACGCGATAGTTGAGTGTATGAAAGGCCTTCACAGACTGCCGCTTAGGATCAACTTGTCTTAGCTTATAATCCGTGATCGCTCCATTTTCCGCAACTTCCAGCTTGTGACATAACAATGTCGGAAATCCAAGCTGCCTCATCAAAGGCTGGGCAAATTCATAAAATGTATCAGAAAGAATTACCACCTGAAAACGCTCACGCAACCAGTCAACAAACTCGACCGCACCAGGGATTGGGCTTAACTCAGCGATCACCTCTTGGATTTCAGTCAACCCAAGATTGTGCTCTTTTAAGATAGCTAGACGCTGTTTCATCAGAACATCGTAATCAGGAATATCACGAGTGGTAGCTTTTAAGGCATCAATGCCCGTTTTTTCCGCAAAACTAATCCAAATTTCGGGGATTAATACACCTTCAAGATCAAGACAAGCTAATTCCACAACAAACTCCTAAATTTACGATGAACCAAGTATGGTATGTATCTAAAGGCGCAACTCTAGCGGGTCTCCCGGCTGGTTGCAATCAAAACTCCAGTCTTTAATAACGCCTATTTAATCGTTTTTTTTGCTATTTATTGGTCATATATAACAAAATCTTATAAAAGTAGTCAATCCTGGTATTTTTTTGGTTATGCAACCTCTGGTAGAATAGCGCCAGTTTTCTATATCAAATTTTACACCCGTGTTATGAGAGGAGCACAAATGACATTTACCGCCGAAGAGATCCAAGCCCTAAACGATGATCTATCCACAAAAACACCACAAGAGATCCTTGCTGCAGCCCTAGACAAGGTTGATAACGTTGCAATCTCTTTTAGCGGCGCAGAAGATGTCGTATTAGTCGATATGGCAGCCAAACTAGGAAAGCCATTCCGAGTATTTACTTTGGATACAGGCCGTTTACACAAAGAAACCTATCAATTTCTTGAAGCAGTACGTGAAAAGTACGGCGTAAGTGTTGAAACTACATTCCCTGAGGCTGAAGCCGTTCAAAAGCTAGTTGACGAAAAAGGCTTATTCAGTTTCTATAAAGATGACCACAAAGAATGTTGCGCCGTTCGAAAAATCGGACCTCTTCGCAAGAAGCTAACAACATTAGGCGGCTGGGTTACTGGTCAGCGCAAAGACCAAAGCCCAGGCACACGAGCTGAGATTCCTGTTATCCAAATTGATGGCGCTTTCTCAACTGAAACGAACCAGCTGATTAAGTTTAACCCTTTAGCGTCTTGGAGCTCTGCTCAAGTTTGGGATTACATTCGTAGCAATGACGTTCCATTCAATAAGCTTCACGAGCAAGGTTATACCAGCATTGGCTGTGAGCCATGTACTCGCCCAGTGCTTCCTAACCAACATGAGCGCGAAGGTCGCTGGTGGTGGGAAGAAGCAACACAAAAAGAGTGTGGACTACATTCTACTAACATTAAGTAAAACCAGCACCAACGTATAACAGTGGACACTTTATGAAAATCACCTTAGTAAAGAAAATCTTGGCAGACGGTTCTCCCTGCAAAAAGTGCGGGGATGTAATAGGTAGACTAGAAGATTCTGGTCAAATGGCCCGTATCGACGAAGTAGTTATCGCGGATGAGCGTGACCCAACCAGCCCAGGTATGCTAATTGCCGCTGAACATAGCGTCGATCGAGCACCGTTTTTTGTTGTTGAGAATGACAACGGGAAAGTGGATATTTACACGGTATATTTTAAATTCGTTAAAGATGTCTTAGAGCAAAAAACCGAAGAAAAAGATGAGATGAAAGAAATCTTGGATCAAAACCCTGACTTGGATTTCCTATAATTCCTATCATATAACGATTAGATAACAATCGTGCAAATAAAAACGAGAGCTTATGCTCTCGTTTTTATTTGTGCAGCAATTATAAGCATCACAATTTAGTAATTCGGTAAATCCAGATGATTAAACAACTCATCTAGCTCCGCTCTTGTATGCCGCTCAACCGCCTCATCAACTACATCCTTTTTCAGATGTGGTGCAAACTTTTCGATAAAGTCATACATATAGCCCCGAAGGAACGTACCTTTCCTGAAGCCGATTTTTGTAACACTCGGCTCAAATAGATGACTGGCATCCAGAACAACAAGATCTGGGTCTTCATCAGCACATGCCATTTTAGCGACTATTCCAACACCTAAACCTAATTTAACATAGGTTTTAATTACGTCCGCATCAGCAGCGGTAAACACAACTTTAGGTGACAGACCTTTGTTTAAAAACGCATCATCTAGCTTTGATCGACCGGTAAAACCGAATGTATAGGTAACCAAAGGCTGCCTAGCGATATCTTCTAACGTAAGTTCAGAAACCTGAGCTAGAGGGTGGTTTTTAGGAACAATTACCGCCCTATTCCAGGTGTAACACGGCATCATAACCAAATCACCAAACAACTCTAATGCTTCAGTGGCGATGGCAAAATCCACCGTACCATCCGCAGCCATCTCTGATATTTGAATCGGCGTACCTTGATGCATATGCAATGAAACTTCAGGATACTGATCAATAAACCCTTCAATGACATTAGGTAGTGCATAACGGGCTTGAGTGTGGGTTGTTGCCAATGACAAACTTCCCTTGTGCTCGTCGCTAAATTCTTGAGCAACTTGCTTAATACTTTCAACCTTGCGTAGTATTTCACCCGCTATTTTTAAAATAGCCTCACCTGCTGGTGTAACACGTGTTAGATGTTTACCACTGCGCGAAAATACTTCGACGCCTAGTTCATCTTCTAAGAGGCGAATTTGTTTACTGATACCCGGCTGCGAGGTATATAGGCTTTGGGCTGTCACGGACACATTTAAATCGTGTCTGGCTACTTCCCAAATATAACGTAACTGTTGAAGCTTCATACAAATTCCTCTGGGCGTTCGATATATTCGTCAGCTATAAAAATATGCAAAAATATTACTTTCCAGAATAGGACAGAATCGTTAGATTTACCAACCTCATAGAGTTTGTTTTTATAAAAAACGGTTGTAGAGTAACTATTTGTCAAATGGATATACTTTTTTACATTGCAGCGGGGGCTGCGGTAGGTTTTGCAGTAGGTATAACAGGCGTTGGGGGCGGATCTCTAATGACCCCTATTCTTCTCTTATTCGGGTTCCCCCCCCAAATTGCGGTCGGCACTGATTTATTATATGCCTCTGTCACCAAAGCTGGAGGCGTTATTCTCCACCGGCGACAAGGCACTATTCGCTGGAAAATCGTACTTACGCTATTTTGCGGAAGTATTCCTGCGTCATTGGTGACAGTCTATTTCTTAGATAATGTCTTTGCCGATAGCGATCAGTACGCACAAGTTTTAACTAGCTGCCTTGGAGTCATGCTGATTCTAACTGCTACTGTGTTGCTATTTAAATCCAAATTAGTCAATGGTTCAAAGACAAAAGACACGCCTAAGGCAATGGTTGCAATACAAAATCATGCGACCTGGATAACCTGGGTAATGGGTATAGCTCTAGGTGTGTTAGTAACATTGTCTTCTGTTGGTGCGGGGGCTTTTGGCGCCGCTGTACTGCTTGTCATCTACCCACGACTATCGTCAATCAACATTATTGGAACGGACCTTGCGCACGCGGTTCCTCTAACACTTGTTGCTGGCCTAGGACACTTATTTTTAGGGAATGTTGACTTTCATTTGTTAGGGTCACTACTCATTGGCTCACTGCCAGCAATTTACGTTGGAACCAAAGTTGGCGCGCGTATGCCAGAAAATATTATGCAACCAATTCTTGCAAGCACTCTTTTTGCTTTGGGAATTAAGTACGCATTTTTTTAAATACGCCTATAGCCCAGATGCCATACCAAAATTCATACTTCTGTTGGTTGATGTAGGAATCAGGTAAACGGGTATAGGAGATAACTGAAGCACTTTTGCTGCAACAGAACCAATTGGTGTTGCAGCATCACTAGCCCCTCCATGACTCCCCATCACGATGAGATCAGCCCTGATCGCCTCTGCATCAGTCAGAATCACTTCGGCCGGAATCCCACCGATAACATGTACATCCTTTAACCAACCAGTCTCACCTTCATAGTCATTAAGATCCTGATCAAATACCGCCCGAACCTTTGCTCTTATTGCGGTCATCACCTCATTTAAACCATGATCCCTTAAGTCTTCTTTTGACGATTCTGGAACAAATGTCTCTAACACCGCATCTGCAAATACACCCAACGGCTCGATAACGTGTAACACATATACCTTGGCATTATGGCTTCTCGCCAGGTCTCCAACATGTTCGAGCATATAAGGGCCGTACAATCCTAAATCCGTAGCGTAAAGAATCGTATTTACCATGTTTTCCTTCATTTCTAACATAATCCAGACACTTCTTTTTGGCAATTCTTGCTGATCACTAATTGAGCTTAGCAAACCAGGCGAAATTCACGTCCAGAAATAGAGCAAAATCTAGACTAAAAAGTTATTTGTAATATTATCAATTACTTACAAGAAACACGTGCAATCCAAATGAATACTTATTCGATTTATATTCACTTCAAAATATCTTAAATAACCAATTTAACGCTCAAAACATGAGCAAGGTTTGTACCAGTTAGCAGGGCTAATTACTGTTTGTATGATCGTTAACGCAAAATTACAAAGCGCCGCTGTAAAGTTCAAAATATAACCACTAGTATATTTATTAAGCAACGACAACCGCATTAACCCAGCCCCATTAACTCAATAGTGTGCCGTTAATATGATAGACAACCGTCAGAAAGCTGTTACCTGTAACACACCGTCTAAAGTGATCGCAGCATTTGCTTTATTCTTGTGTATGACAGCGTTTAACACACAAGCCACACCAGAGCTTACTGACGAACAACTATCTTTATTACAAGACCAACGCTACGTTCCTGCAGACCAAATTGAAGCGCTTAATAGAGATTACCCAATTCCTTTACTCAGCCTGACCGTCTCCGCCGAGCGACTTACGACCAACACTGACAAATTCTCTATCGTCGCGGTTTACCAGAGCATGGGGGTCAGCCTTAGAGAAAAAGCGTATTTGATCGATGCTCCTTCTATTGCAGGTTTAGACTTCAGTGACGCAATTAAGAAAAAATGTGCTCAATCTCCAGAAACATTCTTCGGTGACATGATTGTTAATGGTGCATTAGGTTTTAATGTTAGCTGGTAAGTTTTTGAGGTAAGAGGGTTTTTCATAAACCCCTGACTTTCTACAGCTTTTAATGATCTATTAAATCATCGCGTTTTCTATTCCTTACAATCCGTGTATAGTTGCTCCTGATCTTAGCAAGGCTGTATATCACGTTAAGATCGGCACCCATAATAACAACATAAACAACTATAAGAACACGGTAATCCTCATTCCTACATCCTCGTATTCACGCATTAGGCTTAGCAGTCTAATGGGTATAGTCATTGTATTTAGTGTGGCGCTAGCAAATAGCACACTAACCCCTGCACCCTCACACCAATTTAGCGTTAAACACCACGATATGCCCGTGTTCGACGCCCCAGAGGAGGCCTCAGCTCCCCCCCCTGCCTATGTTGTAACCGATATAGAAGCCAGGGTCATTAACGATGATAGCGCCCATCTAGTACACGCGCCCTCCGTCGCACAATTAGACTCTGGCGGCTTAATTGCAACCTGGTGGGGAGGCTCAAGAGAAGGCGGCAAAGATGTAAAAGTGTTTACCTCGTTTTTTAACCCAGATTCCTTAAGCTGGGACGAACCTATTGCGATACTATCTGCGAAAAACACACAAACACAAACCCTTCGCTACATTCGAAAACTGGGTAACGTCGTAATTACTCAAGACCCCGAGGGCACATTACACCTATTTTACGTTAGCGTTTCATTTGGCGGGTGGGCTGCAAGTGCTATTAATTGGTCAACCTCCCTTGATGAGGGACAAACCTGGAGCACCAGTAAACGCCTAATTACATCCCCTTTCCTCAACCTCAGCACGTTAGTAAAGGGGACACCTGTTTTTTATAAAGATGGCTCTATTGGACTACCTGTTTACCATGAGTTTGCTGGAAAGTTCGGGGAACTTCTTCGTATAAGCACTAAGGGGGAAGTAATAACCAAAACGCGTATGAGCAAAGGCAAACACTCGCTGCAGCCAGTGATTCATGTCAGCAGCCCCACTAACGCTTTAGCTCTTATGCGGTACGCTGGCCCACCGGACGATAACGGCAACAAAAGAGTATTACAAACAACGACACAAGATGCTGGCGCACACTGGAGCAAACCCGCATTTATTAATATTAACAATCCCAACTCTGCTATCGCATTGGCTCACCATAATACTCTTGGCAAAATTGGCGTGTTTAATGATATCAACACCAACCGATACAGACTCAAGTTGTACACATACAACCAGGGAAAGCAGTGGTCCCCTCTCCATTCGTTTGAAGATAAAACCTCTCATGCACAACAAACCAAACAGAGCGATTACGAAAAAAGCCTACAAAATGATGTTGGCCAATACAAAGCTTCGACCGAAAAGAAGGCGCACATGGTTTCACGCGCCATAGAAAACATGTGTGAAAATAATCAGTGTGAATTTCAATACGATTACCCCTACTTGATTCAAGACAGTCACAACCAATATCACCTTGTATATACCTGGAATAAGTCGGCTATCAAGCATGTTTCATTTTCCTTAACCCCCTCGACGGGAACAAAACCAAAAAACACCGCAAAAGTACGTAACAACTCGCCAGCTAACCCGACATCCACACTTACTACAGAAAACCGTTTATGAGCGCAGGAATAATTTCATCATTTTTAGTTTGGGCAGCGTTGCTGTCATTTATCTTTCGTTTAAAAAAACGACCTATTCGTTTACGAATGTTGATTGCAGCGGTTATCGCTATATCAGGAATAATTCCACTATCAGGTTTACCTATTCCACTTTACATACGGGCAGGAATTGGGGATTTAAGCATCGTAACTCAGCTGTTACTAAGTATTTATATAATCAACTCCTTAGCTGGTATTTATAGCACTCCGGCGAGAAAAACAGCCTACCTACAACTATGCGCTTTCACCCTAGTAACAGGCGTTTGGTTTTACCCTACTACATTAGGGTTAACCTATTTTGATCCTTATCGCTTTGGTTACATTACTGATCCAATGCATTGGATGGCATTAGGCTACTTCTTTTTGGGTGCATTAACCTTGTTGTTGCTTCGAAGCTCGTGGACCAGCGGTATCTTATGCCTAGCGACACTAAGCTTTAGTTTTGGCAATTTACAATCAACCAATTATTGGGATTACATGATTGACCCAGTATTAATGGTGGGCGCTATCATTTATCTAACAAGGGACCTAGCAGGTCGCCTTAAAAAAAGCCCCCCAAAAAAGCACCCCAGACAGTCTTTTTAAAGTAGCCTGACAAACAGATATATTTCACACTAAGTCTGAAATATATATCGTTCGGCCTATATTTTGTTATCCCTTCTGACAGTAGACTGATATTAATTCTTTAAGCTGATCTGTGGATACATATTATGCAGCGATATTCACCCTATAATGGACGGGTAGAATCTATGGTTGAGGACTCCAAAGGGGAGTTCATCAAGGTAGCGGATGTTGAAAATCTACTGGTTTCTTTATGCGATAACATTATGGCTGCAGAACGAGATTTCCAATTTTCGCAAGATGCCGTCGACCAGATAAATTCTGCATTTTTAAAGACATTGGATTTTATATAGGCCTTATGCAACTGCCCTCTAACCTGCATCATGCAGTAGAGGGCAGAATAACTACATTTTCATTTCTCTTACGTTTATCACAGAACATTCCCTTCAAAATCAACTGCATTAAGTTGGTTATCATCTGGCCCATTATCACCCGCAGCTGGCACCCAGGCAGATAAACAATCTCGGTCACTGGCGCAGTCGTCGGTAAGCGACTCCAGAAATGAAACCAATTGTGCAATTTGAGTATTATCTAACGCGGGTGAGACAAACGGTGTGACCCTAGCTTGGCGCTCTTGACCTAGCTTCTGTAATGCTAGCTGACTATTTTCCATGGAGTCTGGGTACAATGTTTCACAATTTTCAATAGTCTGATATTGCGGTAATTGACACCACCCGCCGCGATCAAAAAATGCGTTAACCGAAGCAACTGGATTCACATAATGTCGGACCACCTCCTCCAACGTCCGGTATGTTCCTGCATGTCCATAAGGCGCAGTTAAAGCCACGTTAAGCAATGATGCTGTCCTAAAACGATAGCGATCTGCTGGGTTTTCTGTCTCCCTCTCACGACCAAAGTCATCATTATTCCCATCCCCTTTACCAACACCTATTTGAGGAAATGCAATCGTGTGATGAAGTTCGTCACTAAATGCATCACCGCGATGGCAACCTGAACAGCCTGCGCCACCTTCATTCACAGGCGTAAAGAATAAAAGGGCTCCTTGTTTCTGTTCTTCCGTTATTGCTAACAAATCTCCATTAACATACTGGTGCCAGGGTGTATCAACAAACACCATTGAACGCTCAAATTCCCCTAGTGCGAAGGCTATATTGTCAAACGTTATCAGCGTCTCTGCCCCTTCTGAACTTGCAAACGCAGTTTGAAACTCTTCCAACCATGTGTTGGTCGATAACTCCCCCTCACCGATACCATAATCACCGATACGAGCAGCCAAGTGATCTCGAATTTCATCGTTTGTACTGCCATTTTCGAAGTTTTCAGTTTTCATTTCATCAGATGAAGTAACCGGGAATTTTGATTGGGCAACAACTAAGTTTTCACCTGCATTGACATCAGCAGTCAAAAAGTCACTGTCCGGTGTTCGAATAGGAGACACAGCCCCATTGGCTTTTATCTCCTTGCCTAAACTTTCAACTCTTGAATCCAAAAACAATCCTGAGTCCCATAACCCAGCATTGAATACACTGGGTGCATTGCGAGGAACACTTGGCAAATTAGTGCTATTTGTTCGCCCTAAGCCCAACACATTCGAATCTAGGGAATCAACACCAATAGAAAATGATAACCCATCAGCTCCACCTAACCCTGGATGATGACAAGTCACACAGGCAGCATCCATCGCCCCACCTAAGCTTTTACTATAAAAAAGTGCCATACCAAGCTGTGCTATTGGGTCAGATATGTCAGGTAGATCACGCGCTAACGCTGGGTTTTCTGTTAGATTTTGGCCAGCAATAATGACATCCAACTCCGCATCAGAGGCGGAACTTCCACACCCCATTTGCAAGAACGACAGCGTGCCGATAAATGTTATCCCTAACACTTTATTACGAATGTTTTTGGGTTGGTGGTAGGAATAACCTCTAGGGACCTTGGTCTTGCTAATATTCGTGCTCACGAGAATGCCTCTTTTAAATTTTTATTATGCCGATGTTTACCAAAGGTAAATTAAAAATAAATTAGGCAAGAAATATGAAGAAAATGTGCAAACAATAAGGAGATGGTCCCAATGGCTTGTGCAAAGCCATTGGTTTTCAGGAAATGGGGTTTTATAAAGGCCTTTACTTTACATCGACTTTATTTCGAAAGATGACGGTCGCAAATACATAAACTACAAGAAACATGAGAAAGTTTGCAATCAGCGTTGCATAGTACGCATCAAAGGGCAAAGACAGGCTGTCACTTAGCATCCCCTTCTTATCAAGAATTGTCCAAAGCGTGAATACCATTGTTACTGCAATTCCCATCCAGGCACTACGAGCATCTCCCTTTTTAGAAAAGAAACCAATAAGATATAAGCCTAACAAACCACCACCTAACAAAGAAGCCAACACGGTAGCCGTATCTTGCAAGGTTTTGGTGTCAGCTTGATTTATGTAAATTGCACCAGCAATCATAAAACAAGAAACAATAGCCGCCACTCCCCAAGCCACATGCAGATAATGTTTGTCTTCTTGCTTAGGGTTGATATGTCGGCGATAAATATCAACGATTGAAACCGTCGATATGGCATTAATACTTGAATCCAGGGAAGACATGGCAGCAGCTAACGCGGCAGCTAGCACCAACCCAACAATACCCGCGGGTAATTCTGATAATACAAAAAACGGCAAAATTTGCTCTGCTTTCTTTGTACCATCTAACATCATTGCGGCTTCAGGGTTTGGGAATACTTGATAAAATGCATACAGGGCGGTTCCCAAAAACATATAAAACGCCCAAATGGGCAAACTACTGATCCCGCAGATAAACATACCTTTTCGCGCTTCTGCTTCTGATTTTGCGGCGCAATAACGCTGCACAGTATTTTGATTACTGCTGTATTCCGTAAGCCAAGAAGTCACACCCAGTATTAACATCATGGTGCCGGTTTTATTCAGTAACGATACATCCCAGGAGACGGGGTGCAAACTCCCCTCTTTCAGCTCTGAAAACGCCAATTTGCCATGTTCTTCGGCTATATTAAAAACATCAGCAAAACCGTTCGGTAGCAGATCTATGATCACATACAGGCACATCACCCCCCCTAAAACAAGCACAACCGTTTGCATGACATCAGTCCAGATCACTGCGTCAATCCCTCCGACAACGGTATATACCGAAACAAATACACCACTAATAACAATACAGATAACAGGATCAAGCCCCGTCAGCTCATGTACGAGCAACGACAACAAGTACAATATAGTACTTAACCGAACCAACTGCGCCACAATAAAGGCAACAGCACCATAAACCCTAACCGAAGGTCCGAAACGATCTTCTAAAAACTCATAAGCAGATGTTGTTTTTTTACGACGAAATACAGGAAGGAAGAAATACGCTGCAAACAGAATTGCTACAGGCAACATCAAATTGGGCAAAAAGCGCAACCATGCTGTTTTATAGGCATCGCCAGGATAGGCCAAAAAGGTAATTGAACTAATCGACGTTCCCACCAAGCTAAGCCCTATCGCCCAACCAGGAAACGACCTTCCGCCAACAAAATATTCTTCTGTGTTGGTATTTTTTCTTGAAAAGTAAAAACCAAGAAATAATATCAAACCAAAGTAAATACCAAGTACCCATACATCCAATGTTGCTAGCTTCATAGGAAGGCGCTCCTTCTATTTGTCTTGAGGCAAATGTTTATTATGATGAAACATCCATTTTGTGGTTTCGTAAATACCACGGGCTATTCGGCTTAAGCTTTCAGCTTTTTCAGGATCCTGAGAAGTCACATCAACCCTTGGTGTATCACTATTAAGGTCATGAAGTTTTATATCCGTACTATCAAAGTTCATTCGCAGCATAAAATCTTTAGTAACAGCGCCTATGATAGGGCTTGTTTTACTCGATGTTTGTGTATAAACAGCTCTATCTTCATCAATAGGCTGATTTAAGCTTCTTCCCATTGTGGTGTTATCAAAAGGTACCCCAGCAAAATCCGCTAACGTTGGTAACACGTCAACAAGACTTGCTGCTGCCTCAACCCGTCGCTGCCCTATTAGGCCTGGAGCATAAAACATAAAGGGCACATGCAAACCATCTAAATCCAAGGCTTCATAAAACGGTTTCATATGAGGTGTAGTGGTAATACGGTTGTTGTGATCTCCATAAAACGCAAAAATGGTATTTTCAAAATAACCCGCAGATTTAGCCATTTCCATAAAGCGGCCGATATTAAAATCTAGCAATCGAACGGCATTAAACTGCTCATTATTCTTATAACCGAATTTTCTCAACTCTTCTTCCGGCACGTGAATAGTTTCAAAACCGTCATTTTCCGAGGGAATTGTAAATGGTCGATGATTACCTGCAGTTTGGATATAAGCATAAAACGGCTTATCCTTCGGTAAAGTTTTCAAGACTGCATTTGATTCCTTGAATAGGTCTAAATCTGAAATACCCCAAACATCAGCATCAGGAGAGTCGTAACTTCCTTCTTCATAAAGATTTAGACCTTTGATATTTGTACGTAACACCGCACTCATATTTGCCCAACCCGCCGCGCCACCAATAAAATAGTACTTTGGGTAATCTACAAACGCGTTAACAACAGAGTGTTGCTCTGTAATCATTTGGTTACGTGAGGCTGTTCGCACGGTAGATACATCAGGCAAGCCCGTTAGACTTGCAAACACGGTACGTGCAGTTCCTGACAC
The DNA here is from genome assembly GCA_002163245.1 of Gammaproteobacteria bacterium 42_54_T18. Lineage (GTDB taxonomy): Bacteria > Pseudomonadota > Gammaproteobacteria > Pseudomonadales > Ketobacteraceae > 42-54-T18. The sequence goes on from MAAL01000170.1 coordinate 38,606, forward strand.
TGGCACATAAAAGTTAGGGAAAAACCAGCCCTCGTTGGCAATTTGGTCGAGGTTTGGGGAAGGTTTGAGTGGGTGGCCGTATACACCTAAGCGACTAGCCCCCAACGACTCCAACATCACCATAATGATATTCGGTTGTTTATCTAAACGAATAGTGGCATCTTGATTATCAGCTGCATTCCTACGAGTATAATTTAGCGTTACGCTATCAGGCTCCTCTACCCCCAAATACTCCGCTATGGAAGGATAATAGTCTCTTACTGTCGCCTCATCATACTTACTTGCAAAACGGTACTTAAAAGAATCGGTGAAGTTCAAAACGGGGTTAATACCAAGCGCCGCAATGCTAGGGTTACCCGTAAAAAAGGCATCATTCCATCGTAACGGCATCGTTGAGCCAAGACGGCCAAATATCCCAAAAAAGAAGAACGCAAAAATCACCACAACGCCGACTACTTTATGTTTTTTTTGCATTCCCGTTTCTGGCTTTGTTAACAACAAAGCCGAACGTTTCATGCTCAAGAAAAATATAACCGTACCAAAAACCCAAGCTAGGTTTATCCAAATTACAGGGTAACTCTGCCACGCCATCGTAGCCGATATAACAATATCATCGAAAAACCGTAATATGGTTGAATTCATACGTATACCTAGATAGGCATAATGACCAAAATCCAGTATATAAAACATCAAACAAAGAAAGACTGCCAATGCTAGATAAATATGCGTTAAACGGCGAGCTAAAACGCTATTAGTTATATTCCATGGGAGCAAACTTGCCAAAGCCACCGGAACCAACACCAATAAAGATAAGCGAAGATCAAACTTAACACCGACGTATAAAACCTGTGCCAATGTACCAAAAGACGGGTGAACTATATCTCCAACTTCCGAAAAGCCAAAATAGAATATGGCACGAAGTGCAACTAGCATTAACATCCAAATTGCAAGTAACGATGCCAAATACTGAAAACGCCTAGATTTCAACCAATCCATTCAAAAACCTCATACACTTAGGTAAATACAGTGCGCCAGCACCGAAGTAGATACGATGGGCGAAAGCATCGCATTCTAATTCAGTTACTGGATTTTTCGAAGGGTTAAATACAGGCTTATGATTATTTAGGACTCAGTAGCCCATTTAAACTGAAATTCGACTTCTTCCTCGCCGTCACTTCGTTCATGTTCAATGTTAAACGTTGCTCTTACTGGTACATAAATACGCTCTCCACCTATCATTATCTCAAATGGTTTACCTTGCTCCAAGCAATCAGCTAACCGCCTCAACTTGGCAACCGTATCTTTAGACGAGTACTCTTTTTCAAAATCACGATCCTGATCAGACATTTTATTACTACTCCTTTGATGAAAATTATAACGGGTTTGACACGCCATGAGCTACATGTCCAGCGGTAACATGCTTACTCGCAGATAAACAATGACCTTCTTGATCATCAAAAAACACATCTGCTCCAAAAGATTTCAAAAACAGACCTTTATCTAAACCGCCGAGAAATAAAGACTCATCAATCCGAATCCCCCACTGCCTTAAGGTCAATACAACACGTTCGTGGGCCGGAGCTGATCTAGCAGTTACCAGTGCTGTCCTAATAGGACAATCATCACCGTATTCTTGTTGAAGACTATGCAGTACTTGCAAAAAAGGCTTGAACGGCCCTCCTTCCATTGGTTGTTTAGCCGCCGCTTTTTCTGCATCTGTAAATGCTTGCAAGCCTTTCTCTTGAAATACTCTCTCAGACTTATCCGAAAACAACACAGCATCGCCATCAAATGCAATCTTTAATTGCCCATCGGTGCTTGAGGGACATTCAGGTGCAATGATATGCGCAGCAGCAAAGCCACTGTCTAACGCGTTTCGAACGTCCGTCGGAATAGTGGATAGAAACAAATGCGTGCCAAATGCTGATATATAACGGTATGGGCTTTCGCCACCACAAAACGCAGCTCGCGTAATGGGTAACTTCCAATGCTCAATAGAATTAAACACTCTCAACCCTGTATCCGCGCTATTTCGTGACAAGAGGATAACCTCTACTCGCGGACAATCAGGGGAAAGCTCATTTAACGCAAGCAGCTTTTTTACCAGTGGAAATGCATCACCAGGTTCCAAGGGGGTATCTTCATGATCAATTTGATACTTTTGATAAGCATCCAACCCTTCTTTTTTAAACACTTGATCGCTTTCACTCAAGTTAAACAGCGCACTAGAGGAAGTGGCTACTACGAGTTTTCCATTAAAATTTACCGGCATAGTATTCTCAAAGTCCTTGATTAAAAGGGGTTATCTATCAACTATCAAAATGGCTCAATCACATCTACATCTAAGGACCAGCAAAAATGGTGATTAATCAATGGAAAATACAACATCAATACAGTTCCTTTGATTGGTCCTCTTTTTGAATCCGGCAACTGATTCAGTAATGCAGCATAGTTTTCCAGCTGATCGCGATATAACCTGACTTGGTCTGCTATAAATTTATCATAGTTATCACAACTATCAGTACTTTCGCTACTTTTATTATTCTCGATATCTGCAAATTTATAATCCACGATCCATCGAATGCCATTCCCATCAACAAAGGTGCGGTCAATAACGTAATGCTCTCCTTGCCCTTGGTCGTCCCCACGGCTTACCGCATACTCTGCATAGGACTCGTTTACCTGTTGAAATAGCCAAACAGCCTTTTCTGGATTATCAATCAAATGCTGAACAGAGCGTTGAATAATATTAACCGCCTCATCCATCCTATCGGGTCGTACCTGCAACTTTGCCAATGATGCTCGCCAGAACGGATGTAAACGCTCAAGATCTTTTAGCTTAAGCCTAAAATGAGCACCGACGGCAAATTGTTGATATAACCTGTGGGCGTAGGTTCCAACATTCGCAAAGAAATTGTCTGTCGTAGCAATATCGGTTTCGCCGTTAACAACATCAATGGCACTACTCTCTTCAACACCCCCCTCAACACTCTCCTCAATACTCTCCTCAATACTAGAAGACTCTCTCACCTTGCCGGAAGCATTCGATACTTTGAATTCACCTGTAACAGATTGTTGATGTTCAAATAATTGCTCGTTCGCGCTATCCGACAAAATACAGAACATTTTATGCGTTTCTCTTTGAACCAATTGCGGATCAACAACCGTTACGTTACCAACCAGGTCATTAACCTCCAGCCCCGCCCATAATGTTCCCAATATCGAGGCACTGGTTGGCGCCTTAATTTCGTCATCTTTATCCGAGCCAAGCGTACCGGTAATATAAAGGTGCTGCTTGGCCCTAGTGCACGCAACATATGTTAATCGGGATAATTCATTTTTTAATTTGACCGCGTGTGTCTTCCACAAAAACTCATAAACGGCATCACCATGGGTATCTCCACCTCGCTCAGGCAAAGCGGCCAAAAACAATGATTGCTCCCCTGTCGCTGGTGACAAGCGATTATCAACAATCAAAAGAGGACGGTCATCCCCTCGGCCTCTTTTTGCACCATAAGGCAAAAAGACATAATCAAATTCTAGTCCTTTCGATTTATGCATAGACATTATTTGCACTGCGCCTGATTCAGAGCTACCTGGAGATGCAAATAACGTCATAGCCTTGTCTTCCAACGCGTTAATATTAGAAAGATCAGCTGAACTTTCAAATGCCTCTAGTAAGGCGAAATATTTCTGTGCATCCTCTTTTTCAAACATCGCGACATTTTTATCACAATCAACATCACCTTCTAATTTGTGTACACCTGCATTCCCTAGCTTCTCATTGTAAAAACAATCGCCGCCCAAATTCGTCCACAAAGATTCAACCGCATCACGTACAGTAAACTGTTTTCTCTGCCGGTAGTAGAATCCAAATAATGAAACAACTCGTTGTAGCTTCAACATTTCTTGAGAAGCTATTCCATCAAGCTCCATATCTACCAATGTAGCAGCGTCAGCATTTACAACCCGCACCAAATTATCCCACAAAGGGCTATAAGTATTGATAACATGTAGTTTTTCTAAAGTTGATAAAGATAATCCGACACAAGCACCACGTAACACTGAATACCACGCTACTCTATCTGAAGGCCTAAGTAACGCCTTAGTGATACCCAACAACTGTTGAATAACTGCACTCTCTTGCAACGTATCAATATCAACTGCACGTATTGGTATATCCCTTAGCCCAAGCTCCTTTATTATCGGGCGAGCATGTGATTTCGAACGAACCAACACTGCATAACTTTTCCCAGTTTGTTGTCGCCTTAACGCCAACACAGTTTCAGCAATAAATTCTGACTCTTTGTCGGCATATTGAAGTTCATCAATTTTATCCCCCTCCAATGCAACATCCAGATATGACTGTCGAAATATTTTTGTTGTTACCCCCGCGCTTTCTCCACCAACCTTAGCCGCTACTGATGGACTGTAAGATACAGCTCCTTTTTGGCCATCATCTTTTTTTGGAAAAGCAACACCGAACACATTATTCACCCAGTTAATAACGTTAGCATCTGATCGGAAGTTTGTTTGTAATGCAATGGGGGTCAATACCACATCAGCGAGACGTCGCTCATGCCATACACCTAGAAACAGCGCAATATCAGCTTTTCGAAATGAATATATACCTTGCATTGGATCGCCTACTAAAAACAACGTACGCCCATCACCTTGCTGCCAACCCGACGTCAATTTTTCCAACAATTGAATTTGTAATACTGAAGTATCTTGGAATTCATCAACCAATATATGGGAAATACGATGATCGTACTTTAACGTCAAATCAGTCGGTTCTTCAGATGAGCCTAGCGCACGTAACGCCGCCATGGAGATCTCAGTAAAATCAACATTGCCGGTCTCTTGCCAAAGTAAGTTTAAATACCCCACTGCAACAGGCATCAATTCCAGTAAATCCACAAGCAATGCCCACTGATCTTCAGAATAGCCTGCAATGGGAAGGGTTTTGATATCAAATAGTTGCTCATTAAACCCAGGGCATTCCGCTTCCAACGACCCAATCAGCGCTGTTAAATCAGCTTTGCGTTGTTTACGTAACTTTTTCTCCTCTGGGTCTTTTGAAGACGTGGGCGCAGGAAACCCTAATTTCGCATCGACACGTTTTCGATAACTAGGTTTTCCCTTTGTTAATAGCAACTCTGCAAACACCACCCACGACTGGGGGCTATCGATAAATGACGCATCATTCTCAACCGCTAACGCAGCATTTAACGGGGATTCTTTTTTATCCAATGCCAAATTATGCGCTGCGTACAAAGACAATGACAGTAACTGTTGTTTTATTGATTCTGGTAAACTTTGGTTTAATGTGCCGACTTGAGACTCAACAACATCCTGTAAGGTCTCTTCTAAAAGGGATTTCAGGTCACCATCATGCTGGCGAGCTGTGACTAAATTTTCTAACCAATGGTCACGCTTATCTAACATTTGCGCAATGAGATTTACAGCTAAGCGGTAGTTGTTATCCAAATGTGTTAACAGGCTTTGCAACGCTCCTTCATAAAAGTCATCTTCTCCCAGGCTATTAATGAGCTGCTTGGCAGCTTTCTCGTAAATAGCGGTGGAATCGTCCTCAATCGATGGCATTGCCCCCATGCTACTCTCAAAGGGCATTTGTTTGACCAAAGAACTGCAAAAACCATCAATCGTTTGAACTTTCAAACGGTTTGGATGGCGTAACAAGTTCCACCCCATTAATTTATCACGCGCAATCACAGCCTGACTAAGGTGCCACGTTTGTGCCTCATAAGCATTGTCAGGGCACGGCCGTCCGTTAGCATCCAAAAGTGATTCAAGGACACGCTGACGCATTTCGCCTGCGGCTTTTTTAGTAAATGTTATCGCGACAACTTCCTCAGGTTTTTCAACCAACGCGAGCAACCCTAGTATTCTTTGCGTTAAAACACCCGTTTTCCCCGAACCCGCCGGGGCTTGCACAATATAACTATTTCGACAATCCAAGGCATCCAGACGTTCTTGTGCATCAACTAAATTAGACATAACGTTACAGTTCCTTGCGTCGGCAAAATGTAGTTAATTCACAATAATCACAACTGGTTTTATTTTTAGGGTCGACAGTGGCAATGCCGGCACTAAAATCATCTGCCAGTGTTGTTAATACCCTATCCCAATTGTCAACATGTGTAGGCCAATCTTCAATTTTTCCTATAGATGTAGTGCTACGCCCTTCAATCAGAGAAACAGCCTCATCCATTTCGCCCTTAACCCCCGAATCCCCTTGCTTTACTACGGCAAACACTACACCTTGGACATCATCACGGTGCTTAATAGCATAAAGTGGTAATTGAGGATCATCAGGTCGGTCACCTTTCCAAGCGGTTCGAGATTTCTGTCCAGTTTTATAATCGACAATAATCGTATGCTGATCCTCAACCAAATCGATACGATCAGCTTTTACCGTCACCTCCAAATGACTTACCGATAACGTTTCAGACTGCTCCAAACTCGAAACTTTGAACGGTGTTCGTTTTGCTTCGACATTAATCAACCAATACAACACCAATTTTTCAAGACGTTTTTTCTCCAGAACTAAAAAAGTCTCGTTTAATCCAGGTGTCTGTTCGCAAAAACGTTCTACCGCTAAACTCACGTTGCTGAATATTTGGGTTTGCAGTTCGTCCTGATTACTAAGCAAAACGTGTAACTGATCTGAGGACTCACAATCACGCCAAAAATTTTCCAAGCAAAGATGTAATAATTCGCCTCTTTCGGCAGGAGATAGCCCTTCCTCCACTTCTTCAACGGTTTTTGCACCTAACCGATACATTGCAAATGCCTTAAAAGGGCAAAGCGCTTGCGCTTTTATAATCGATGCCCCACCTTTTACTTTAGCCCCTTCCGGTAAAGCCTCAGCCTTATTATCAATCATTTCAATGATCGGCGTATCTATAGTAAGTAACGAATCATTTGGCGCGTCAAAAGCACCATCATTCAAACACTCCTCAACAGGATACGCGGTTAACAATGGACTGATATTAAATTCATTATCACCGTCAAATTGATGCCAACTAAATATCGTCGATGAGGCCGTTTTGGTGAAAGCTGATAATATAAATGAAGCGTAGGCTAACTCCTTCTCAGCTGACGCGTTTGGCATGCCATTGGATCGCTGTAAGTGCTGGCAAATAAATGGGTTCGGCGCCGGACTTGCCGGCCAGTGTTGATCATCAGATGACATTACCCATATACCATCAAAATGCAAACCTGAAGCCTCCAATACACCAAGAACTTGCATTGATGCTTGTTCCGTTTTGATTTGAAACATCGCCTCATTAAGAGCCTGCTTTAAATGACGGACCACATGGAAAAACGCTACCTCACCGACCACTTCATCAAACATCGCCAATATGCGAAGCTGTTCAAAAAACTTCTCTTTAAGCTGAAAATCTTGGCTGGATAATGATCGCCTCCCAGGCCAACCCAATGATTCTAATAGGTCAGTGATGATCACTGCCCACTCAGAAAACCGTTTATTACCAACGACGTTTGCTTTACCTGCTATTTGCAAAGCACTCAACAAAGGATCACTCTCGGTACTTCGATTGCCCCGTTCTAATAATTTTCTATAGCGCTCTTCAACAACATTAATCGATAGTTTTTCTGATTTTGCTTCAACGAGTTTATCGGCGAATAGAGAGCAATGGGAAAACCGCTGCGCACTAACTTCCCAATAAGGGCTGCGCAGTAGAGTCCCCCAATCATCACGATAGATTGGCTTTGCTAGCATGCTCAACAACAGTAGAGCGTCTGCCACAATGCCGAACGACCCAAGAGGGCTACCGGCAGATACGTTTATTTGATCTCGCCAAGTATTCAACCCTGGGTGGGAATAGCTTTCTGGTTGCACAAGCCTCTTACATACTCTCTCAATCTGGGCTCTATCGTCAGCAATACCTGGGGCTACAACACAGTAGGATGCATCAGGGTTTGCTCGATTAGCACCCACCAACCATTGTAAAGCGGCTTCAATTTCTACATTTTTATCCGCGTAAGATCGAGATTTACTGGCATTATCAGTTTTACCGAATGCAAGGTATACCGGTTTCCCACTACCTTGTCGCTCAAATGCTTCTACAACGGCTTTTACCGCGGGCTCAAGCTCATCAAAGCCGTAAAAATATAGGGTGCCTTTTACCCGCAGTACACCTTGATCGATGCAGTGTTTAATAACAGGTAAGCTTTCGGCTTGAGAGACCCAGCCATTTTGTTGACAGGTTTGTTTAAAATCTTCAAGCCAACCCAAGAATAGGTGCGTATTATCATTAACATCCCAGCGGGCTAAATCATCGATTTCAGCCCACCGGTTTAACACACTCCACGCTTGCTGGGCTTGTTTGGCCGCCCCACCAGGCTTTATCCAATCCTTGCCCTGTCGTTTGATCACTTGCTCCCACACTGCCTTCTCTTGTGAAGAAGACAAAACCAACGATGACAACACCCCAACTACCGGCAAATCAATCCATTGGGTATTTGCTGCTATATTATCCCTTGCCTCATCAAACAGATTATCTAACCAAGTCGACAAAGGAATAATGTTAATGGATTGCCATGCCTCCCCAACTTTATGATTTTGTGTATTATGACGGTCCAACTGCCGGTTAAGCCAAGCGGAAATTCGTCTATTTGGAGTAATAACCATATCGGAGGCTAAAATATGAGCAAATTCTGGGGATATCTGGAGTAAATCGTAGGTCATTAGGCTTTCAATTGAGTATCAGCTAGGGTGATTATCATAGGGTGAGAATTGATATGCACTGTATCGTAAAATTCGGTTAGAATGCACTGGTTACCCCAAATTTATTAGAAACTGGGCCAAAACCGCCCCGGTTAAAGGATCTATTAACAATGTCCGAAAGCAACATCGATAATTTACACGTCAAATCACAAGAAGTATTGATTACCCCTGATCAACTAAAAGCAAAAGTCCCTATGTCTAATGCAGCTAAAGAGTCTGTTTTAGCTGGCCGACAGGCTGTAATGGATATCTTGGATGGCAAGGATCACCGTCTATTTTTGGTTGTAGGCCCCTGTTCTATCCATGATGTTGATGCAGCAAAAGATTATGCTAAACGCCTTAAAGCTCTTGCAGATGAAGTTCAAGACACATTACTACTTGTTATGCGGGTCTATTTTGAAAAGCCACGGACCACTGTTGGTTGGAAAGGTTTAATAAACGACCCTCACTTGAATGATAGTTTTGAAGTAGAAGAAGGCCTTCATATCGCTAGAAAGCTATTGATTGATTTAGCTGAAGAAGGTCTACCGCTATCAACCGAAGCGCTTGACCCAATTTCACCTCAGTATTTACAAGATGCTATCAGTTGGTCTGCTATTGGTGCCAGAACCACTGAATCACAAACTCATCGTGAGATGGCCAGTGGTTTATCAAATGCTATAGGCTTTAAAAACGGCACCGACGGTGGGTTAACCGTCGCGACTAATGCATTACAATCAGTATCAAGCCCCCACAGCTTTTTAGGAATCAATCAGGAAGGTCAAGTATCCGTCATCAATACTGAAGGCAACCCTTACGGGCATATCGTGCTTCGCGGTGGTAATAGCAAACCTAACTATGACTCTGTTAACGTAGCCATTGCAGAAAAGGCGCTGACAAAAGCCGGCGTTAGCACCAACATCATGGTTGATTGCAGCCACGCAAACTCCAACAAAGATGCTGCATTGCAGCCACTTGTTATGGAAAACGTATGCAATCAAATTTTAGACGGCAACAAAAGCATTATTGGTCTAATGGTTGAAAGCAACATTAATTGGGGCAATCAGAAACTTAAGTCAAACCTTTCGGAAATGAAATATGGCGTATCAGTTACTGATGCATGTATCGACTGGGAAACGACAGAAAAGTCCGTTAAAGAAATGCGAGATAAACTGAAAGATATATTACCAACACGCCGTTAATTATCTTTCTAGAAATGCTCGAAAAAATAAGATAAAGGGTTGTGAGGTAAAACCTCACAACCCTTTATCTTATTTAGGACAAAATTAACGGGGGACTTACGCTACAAATATATGATTGTGGTAAACCACCCCCAAACTTTGTCAACCTACCAAACCAAATGCAGTAATAATATCTTCACTATTTAATGTAAAGGATATTATTCGCCATACACTATGGTTGTTGTCTGTAAGAATAGTCCTGAAAGTACTGACATATTTCTATAATCAACATGATGAACTGTGGTAATGCCACCATCAATCATTGCCGCAGTTACCGATGAATTACCGAAGCCAAATAAGCCAAGAAATGCAGCGGATGAAGCCTCTCCAACCTTATCAGGGCTGATTGTAGGATCAGTGTTTAATGACAGCGCTTGTGATGTAGCTGTTGTACTTGAGATCAACAAGCCTGAAGGTGTTGCGCCGCCAGGATACAAGTTAGTAGCACAGCCGCTAATGGAAACCATTACAATCACAAACAAACCACTTATTAAATTACGGTACATACTTTTCTTCCCTATTTAAATTATATTAAACTTCCATTTATTTAGTCACCAAATAAACAGCTCGCACACCATATAGTTATTTTATTAAAAAATCTAAAAAATTAATATCTCAAAAGCAACAACAAAGCCTAACTAAGCAATTAGACCTTGCCCTTGGGACTTTATTCAATGCTCTCGCTAAAACGACACCTTATAATTGATTTCACTGCTGTCCCACAGTTTCATAACATCGACAACTGTTTGTTTTTATCTGGCTCGTCATCAATTGGTGGCGAGAACAAATCGTACAAATTTCTTC
>MAAL01000099.1 GCA_002163245.1 Gammaproteobacteria bacterium 42_54_T18
CAATTACCCACCGCGCAATTAACTATGACGGCAATGGAATTAAAAGGTAGCTGGAATGCAAACACTAACTCTCCAGCACTCGCCGACGGTTCAGGAAACACTGGTGATGTGTATTTGATTTCCAATGCAGGTTCTCAAAATTTAGGTTCTGGCAGTTTAACGTTTGAATCTGGCGAATGGGTTATTTATAACGGCAGCACTTGGCAATCGGGTTCGGAGGTGAATAATTTAAGTGATGCTAATGTCACGGATTTAACAGACAGTGGCGACAGCACATTACATTACCATGCAACGGATCGTGCAAGAGCGAATCACACGGGTACACAAGCCGCATCCACCATTTCAGATTTTGATACGGAAGTATCTAACAACACAGACGTTGCTGCTAACACCACTCATCGCAGCAGCGATGGTTCCGATCACACCTTTATAAACCAAAGTGTAACAACAAGCTCAAGCCCGACTTTTTCAGGTCTAACATCCGCTGGTGCGATAACAGTAGACAGCACCACAGATTCCACCTCGACGACTACCGGCTCCATTCAAACCGATGGCGGCTTGGGTGTGGCGAAAGATCTTTTTGTTGGTTCGGAACTTAAATTTGATACTTCCGGTGCAGGCTTAACGCAAAACTCCAACGGGTTAGGCATGAAGCTAGCCTCATATGGCACCACCCTTGGTATCGGGGTTCAATCAGGCGTACAAGAATATATAACCGGTAACTCAGGTGACGATCATCGTTGGGGGTACGGCGCTAGCGGCTCCCTAACAGAAACCATGTTTCTTGATAGCGGCACCAAAACATTGAGCGTTGATAATATTGCCGTTAATGGCACCACCGACTCAACTTCCACCACAACCGGCTCCCTTCAAACCGATGGGGGGTTAGGTGTAGCCAAGGATGTTTACATCGGCTCAGATCTAAGCGTGGCTGATCAAATATCACTATCTAGTAAGGTTTTTATTGCAGAAGGCGATGGTCATACTTTCTATGGAAGTTCAGGCGTAACAACTGATACCTATAATGACTTGTTCACCACATCCAGTAGTTTGACACACTTGCAATTAACATCCGGTGATAATGGGTCGCAATCAATAATTTTTACAAGCGGAGGGGCGTTTTCTGATCAAGTTAGGAATATCCAAGGCTACGATACTTATAGAGATCAGACCAATACATTAAATTTAAATCAACTAGGCGGTACGGTTGCAATGGGAGAAAATTTAACGGTAGCCGGGGCCATACGCGATAAAAACAAAGTCGGCGTAATTGAAATGAAAGCCTCAAGTAACTTACCCACCTACGCCTTATGGTGTAATGGCGCGGCAGTATCCAGAACCACTTACGCAGATTTATTCGCGGATATCGGGACTACCTGGGGTGCAGGTGACGGCAGTACTACCTTTAACCTTCCTGATATGGATGGTGGTACATTTGCTCGTGGTAGCAGCTCAGCTGGGGGCACAGGCGGTAGCGCTACTCATCTTCATAGTGTTGATCCACCCAATACCAACACAGGCACGGCCAGTAGTAACGTGAATCGTAATGACGGACTGTTTAATGAACTTGTATCAAGAGATGAACATACGCACTCGGTTAACATTGCTGCATTTGATTCAGCTGATGGCTCAAGCTTGCCGCCTTACGCAAACGTAAGGTATTTTATTTGGTATTGATACAAATTAGGTGGTTCCCACGCCTGCTAATCACTGTTAGTTCTAACGTTATAGCAGATATCAAGTAATGGTAAGCAGCTCAAAACAATTCGATCTAAGTTACTTGTTGATCAAAATGTGAACTGCGACACACTTGTAAGCATATTCCTCATCGGAATAGAGTAATGGAAAGGAGAGTCACGGAAGGCTTAAGTTCAATGGACGCGCTGTTAATTTACTGTGAACTGAAAGGGTCTTACATGCTTAAAAAAGTACTGCTTTTATTAATTATTTCCGCTTTAACCCTATCTCCTGCCGCTCATGCCGGCTGGTTCTCGAATGCAGTTAAGGCTGCAGAAGCAAGAGTTGCTCAGGCTAGAGCAGAGGCTGCTAAAGTTGCCGCTAGAATTAAGGCTGCTGTAGTTGCAGCCGAGAAAGCTGCTCAAGCAGCCAGAGCAGAGGCTGCCAGAGTCGCTGCTGCTAGAGCTGCTAAAGCTAAGGCTGCTAGGATCGCCGCCGCAAAGGCGATTGAAGCCGCTAAAGCCAAAGCTGCTAGAATCGCTAAAGCTGCTAAAGCTAAGGCCGTTAGAATCGCTGCCGCGAAGGCGATTAGAGTCGCTAAAGCTAAAGCTGCTAGGATCGCTGCCGCAAAGGCGATTAGAGTCGCTAAAGCTAAAGCTGTTAAAGTAGCTGCCGCTGCGGCTAAAGCTGCTGCCGCCGCATTGATTGCCCAACAAGAAGCCACCAAAAATTACCTAGAGAATAAGCTGGGAGTAAGCTTTGATTTCATCGATGAAGGTGATTATGGCCCTCTTAAAGTCCTTGCAAACTTAGTAACACCTCCAGCAGCGAACAACCCTGTCAATGCTCAGCTCGAAAATGAGATGAGCTTTATGAACTTCAACAAAAACCCAAGCAACCATAACGACAAGTTTAACCCTAAGGGTTATCACCAATGGCAGGTTGTCACGCTTGATGGTGCAACTACAGGGGCGCAATGTGCTGATGGTAGTGACTATCAGTTCCTTGTTAAACGATCGGCTTTAAGCAGCAACATGGTCGTGTTTTTTGAAGCAGGCGGTGGCTGTTGGGATCATGGTACGTGCTCTAATTCTAGTGGCGGGTTCACTAATGCAGGGTTAGTCGGTGGCCAAGATGGTGCTCCTGAAATACTTGGAGTATCCACAGACAAGCTAGGTATTCGAGCGGCTAAGTTAGCTTCACTTACCACCGCATCGATTCAGCCAGGGTTTCTTCCTAAGTATCAAAATTGGACACGAGTTTTTCTTCCCTACTGCACACAAGATATTCACCTAGGCATGGAAGACGGTGATATTACGTATTACGAGAACCAAGAAGAACAAACTGGTGAAAGTGTTGATGTTCGACATGGCGGTATGTCTGTTCAGGGTTCGGTATTAACCTGGCTTAAAGATAATCTAGAACAGCCAGGACAATTATTGGTAACTGGTCAAAGTGCTGGAGGATTCGCGTCAGAATTACTTTACCACCCATACCGTTTAGCGCTTAACCCTAAGAAAGGCTACATGCTTAATGATGCTGGTCCTATTATGCCTGCCATCCAAGGAGAAGATGCTTATGATTATCCAAGCCAGTTTGCACATGAAACAGTAACTGCAGCTTGGAATGTAATGCCTTATTTAGAATGGTTAGAAGATCAATCTGCATCTTATGCACACTTTGACCCAGAGAATATGGGGTCTATCTCTAACTTTCTTGCATCAAGATGGCACAACGATCGCTTTGCGCTTGCTGCAGCACAAAAAGATAATGTTATCGCAGGCTTCAGCTATAACACCTTCTTTTCTGATATTTATGAGGAAGATTCGCTTGCCGCGCGTGACGAATTACGTGATGAGCTTAGATTGGCAGACATGGATAGAAAGCGTGCTCAGCTTGATGCGATTGATAACTATGGTTACTTCATGCCTGGTTATCGACCTTTTATGGGCGGTCATGTATTAACGTTTCCTTTCATCTACAGCAGCACAACCAACGAAGATGACAGCAAGGACATCACTGACACTATCCATAATCTGATGGGTAGTAGAGGTGACGTTATGAAGTCTTGGGAATATGACCTCGCGGGCGATTTGGCGGGGCGCCATTATGGAAAAGTTTTAGATGACTGTATTAACTACTATTTTGATTTTAGTGGTGGCGGCAGATCGAGCGGGGATGTCTTCCTTCATGCAGACGGCGAAGATACAAACTGGGGTGAGATTATTATTGATGTGTTCAAGGGTGATACCTGTCTTAAGCTAGGTGCTGGACCGATTTCAATTCAAGGAGCTGTTAGCAATTTCCTTCCTGACTTTTAATTTGATTGGCATAACAAAGTAACAAGACGCATCGCAATGCCTTAGCATCGCGGTGCGTTTTCACGTTCAAAGCGTAATAATTAGGTTTTAACCTTGATTTAACCTTGATTTAGCCCAAAACTGAATGTTATGACTAACGATAGAATTAAATACTTGCTAAGACTAACGATGACTTTTGTTGTTGCCGCTGTGTTGTTTTTAGGGTTTTACTATTACGGCAAGCGTCAAGATGAACCCGTATCCCCGTTGGAATCAAATATTACAAAGAACCAATCTGATCAACAGACCCCTGATGATCAGGTGCCCATTCTTTCAATGAAAATAGACGACGCGGTAATGCAATCGGTAGACGTACCAGAGCATGAGATTATCGATCGATTATTAGCAAATTTAAGTGACGAAGAAAGAGCTGTTTTGGAATTACAGGTGTTACAAACTTCCGTTTCAAAACGTGTTAATCACTTATCCCCAGGCTCTATGTCTGAAGAGGACGTGTTGGATTTATTCGAGGATATTGATTATTTGGACCAAAATGCGGTGTTTCTGGGAAAAGAAGCTGAGCAATTAAAGATTTATGTGAAAACAGAAATTAGCTATTAGCGGGTACCCATCCATAAATGGATGGGTACCCGCGAAGGGCAGGGGGCTTAAATTTTTGTAAATGTTAACGGTAACCCATCGGTTGGGAATGTTAAGGGCACGTTATTGTATTTATACGAACGCATCTTAGGGTCTTTGGTGATTTTGTAATTCTTCAACAAGTGAAACAAGAAAGTCTTACCTTGCACCTGTGAAAAATGAAGCCCCAAGCATTTATGGGAACCACCACCAAACGGTATATATTGGAAAAAGTCTTTTTTATCTTCTGCTCGCTCAGGTGAAAACCGCATTGGGTCAAATGTCGTTGGGTTACTCCAGTACTCAGGCATATAGTGTGTTAACAATGTTGATACCAGGACATTGGTATGTGCTGGTATGGTATGGCCGTTAAACTCGAAATCCCTAAGTGCGTAACGTGGAAGTGAGTGTAGCGCTGGATACATGCGTAGTGCTTCACTAAAGGTGTAGCCCGTTTTTTCCATTTTTTCCAAATCATCAAAAGTAACGTTGCTTTTATTAAGAGAGAGCATCTCTTCTCGCAACACCTGTTGCCATTCTGGATTAGACGCTAGCGTGTAGAGAATTGAACTCAGTGCGCTTGTTGTTGTGTCGTGAGCGGCAAAGAGTAAAAATATCAGATGATCTTTCACCAGCTCATCAGAGATGAGATCACCATTGTCATCGCGAAGTTGGCATAGGTGAGAAAACATATCCCTGCCTGCAGTGAGTCGACGCGCTTTGATTTTTTCAAGGATAAAGCGGCTGATCACTTTATTACCTTTAACGCCTTTGGCATAAGGCGAGAACCAGACACGTTTTAATCGAAAGGGGTCTGCGGTTGCATTGACGATGTCGGTAAACGCCTGGTTCAGTGTGTCGGCTTCTGGGCCAGATTTTACCCCCATAAAGACTTCGGCACCGGTCGTAAGTAGTAGACGTTTAACAAAGCCGAGGGATTGGGTGGTATAGCCACTTTTGAGTTGATGAATGCCTTGGTTAAGCAATGGGTTCATCAATTCGATATGGCCTTCAATGGCGTTTCGCTTAAATGCTTGCTGTAATATTTTTCGTTGTGTTTTGTGATCTTTAAAGTCACGCTGAAGAACGTTGTTATCAAACAGCGATTCGAACGTTGGTTCCCAAGCAAGGTAGTTGGAAAACAGCTTACCTTGATTTTGAAGGACAAGTTTGTTGGCTTCTGGCCCGATCAAATAGACACCACTGATAATCGGGGTGTTAAACTGAATGACTGGTCCGTGTGCCTGATATTGTTTATCTAACCATCCATGAAGATTGGTTAAGAAAGGGTATATATGGCCGATAAACGGCCACCCTGTATCACCGGGTAAGTGCTTGAGTGAAGGGCGTGTTGCAGATTTTTGGAATTTTTTAATTTCATTCAAGTCATATTGAGACAACGCATCGGTGATTTCGCTATGTTTCGAATCCACAATATTCGCGGCTGTATTCATATCCATTACCTAATTCTTGTTTGATGAACGTTATGATGCGTATTTTGATTTTTTTAGCAAATGGTTCCTTAATGCAGAATTTAAGCCTACCAAGCAACGTAAGGTTCGACTAACAGCAAATAGAATCATCAGTGTCATAAAAGCATTCATTTGAAACAATCATCTATACGTCAACACGATCAATCAATAGTATTTTAAAAATTGAAAATGCTGAGGTTAATAAAATGAATGATTTTTCCACAGAACTTAATACACTTGCTGAAAACAGCTATATACAAGAACGTTATAATCGCCAAAGAAATGCGTACCTTAGTGACCCTCAAGTGCCCTATGGTGATAGGGTTCAGGACCTTCTGGCGTTAAAGAGAATGCTTGTAGACAACCGAGAAGCGCTAACAGACGCCATTTGCCAAGACTATGGGAATCGATCTTGGCATGAGACTACCTTTGGTGAAATTATTGCGGTGCTCGGTAGCATCGATTATATGAAAAAGCGGATGAAACGCTGGATGAAGCCGCAAAAACGTCACGTGGACCATTTGCTTTTTCCAGGGGCAAAGAACAGCGTTGTGCCTCAACCTGTTGGGGTGGTGGGCATTATTGTTCCGTGGAATTTTCCGGTGAATTTGTCAATGATCCCTATTGCAACCGCGTTGTCTGCGGGCAATCGCGCAATGGTAAAGATGTCGGAAAATTCAAGGAACCTCACTAAACTGCTGATGGAAATATCCCCGAGGTATTTTCCCGAAAATAAGCTGACGTTTATTGAGGAGACAGGTCATGTTGGTGTTGAGTTCTCAAAACTACCCTTTGATCTTCTTGTCTTTACCGGATCGTCCCATACTGGTAAATCCGTCATGGCTGCTGCGGCACAAAATCTTACGCCAGTGATTCTTGAGCTTGGTGGGAAAAGCCCAGCGATTATCGATCCGAAATATCCGCTTGAAAAAGCCGTTCAGCGAATTATTTATGCAAAACAGTTTAATGCCGGACAGGTTTGTTTGAATGTGGATTACGTCTTTGTCCATGAAGATCAGCGGGAAGCATTTATCGATCAGGCAAAGTTATTGGCCAAGCAATATGTTCCCGATATTAATCATGCAGACTTTAGCTGTATTATTGATGAGCGTTCCGTAAAACGCTTAGAGGAAACGTTAAAGGATGCCGAAGAGAAGGGTGCTCGAATAATTAACCTTAGCGACCAGGCTATCAATCATAACGATAGGAAGTTTCCGCTTCACTTGGTGTTGGATCCAACGGAAGAGATGATCATTAGCCAGCGGGAAATATTTGGGCCCATATTATTGGTGCGTACTTATACGGTAGAGCAAGAGGTCATTGATTTCGTAAATAGCCATGAAAGGCCTCTTGGGCTTTATGTGTTCTCTGAGCGTAAACAGCTGAGAGATAATTATATCAATAGAATCATGTCCGGTGGCGTAAGCATTAATGACACAATGCTGCATGGGTTTCAAGATGACCTTCCTTTTGGCGGAATAGGTAATAGCGGTATGGGTCAGTACCATGGTCATGAGGGTTTTGTTTCGTTTTCAAAAATGCGGCCGATATTTAATCAACCAAAAATCAATGCCATGGGATTGTTGTCCCCCCCTTATCCTGATTGGTTAACACGTGTGTATAACCTATTGGTTAAATTAAAAAGCTAGTTGGCGAAAGTGAATTCAATAAAATAACGCAACCAAAAAAGGTGGATTGTTGTGAAACGCACATTATTTACAGACGAACATGAAATGTTTCGTGATCAGTATCGGAAGTTTTTAAAAAAAGAGGTGCAGCCTAATGCTGCCGCTTGGAGAGAGGCGGGAATAGTGCCTAGAGAAATGTTTGAGAAAATGGGGGCGCTGGGCTACCTTTTGACGTGGGCTGACGAGATCCATGGTGGTCTAGGGTTAGAAGACTTTAGATACCAACAGATCATGTTAGAAGAAGATGCTACCTATGGCGAGCCGGGGTTTTATCATACCCTTCATAGTCGCCTTGTGGCGCCTTATATCAAGAATATAGGAAACGCGGAACAACATGCCAGTTTTCTACCGAAGTGTGTAACGGGAGAACATATACTGGCTGTCGCCATGACCGAGCCCGATGCGGGAAGTGACCTGGCGGGTATGAAAACCCGTGCTGTGGATAAGGGCGATTACTGGGAACTTAGTGGCTCAAAAACCTACATCTCCAATGGTATCAACGCAGATCTTATTGTTACCGCCGCGAAAACGAATCCCGAAAACCCACGTCAGATTGGGTTGTTTATTGTCGAGCGGGGTATGGAAGGTTTTGAGCGGGGGCGTAATCTTAAGAAGCTCGGGTTAAAGGCGCAAGATACGGCGGAGCTATTTTTTAGTAATGTGAAAATACCCAAACACAATGTGCTGGGAGATGCGCACAAGGGGTTTCATTATTTAATGCAGGGTTTGGCGGAGGAGCGATTATTAGGTTCAGTCGGTTACCTCTCTGCGGCTCAGAGAGCCTTTGAACTAACCAAAAACTACGTACAAGAGCGCCGAGCGTTTGGAAAATCAGTCTCCGAGTTTCAAAATACTCGCTTTAAGATGGCCGAGATGCGAGCAGAGATTGATGTGGCGCAGGTTTACATTGATCACTGCGTTGTTTGCGACATGAGGTTGCATAAGTATATGTTGTAATGCAGTTTTTTTTCTTCAATTTTATGAATTGAGTTTCTTTTCTCATTCTATGAGTTAATGCGAAATTAACTGT
>MAAL01000080.1 GCA_002163245.1 Gammaproteobacteria bacterium 42_54_T18
TACCACGGGTTTGGTTTTGATCACCGATGATGGCCGCTGGTCTTTTAATATCATTCGCCCGGATAAAGAATGTGAAAAAGTATACCGGGTAGGTTTGCGTGATGCCCTTGGTGACCCTAGGTCAAAGTATACGGTTAACCAGATTATTAATCTTTTTGAACAAGGCATACAGCTACAAGGGGAATACGGTCCCACTGCCCCTGCCAAGCTTGTATACTTAAACAGTCGACAGGTATTGCTCACTATTACCGAAGGTAAATTTCACCAGGTGAAACGCATGTTTGCCGCGGTAGGCAACCGGGTTGTGCAGCTGCACCGCCAGAGCATTGGTAATATCAGAGTGGATGTGGAGGTTGGGCAGTGGCGATATTTGCGAGAAGATGAGATCGCTTACTTTCTATAGGCCTAATTAAAACACCACCCTACTCAAACCAATGCCACTAATCACTAACAGTACACTGCCCAATATTCGGAAAAACACTTTGGTTTCCGCCTTCAGCATTTTTTCGTGAACCTTTAATCCCAAAACATGACCAATTCCCGCGCAGGGTAACAACAACAAGGCGTGCAGCAGTTGCAGGTCAATGCCAACCCAAACAAAGGCCACCATCTTAATGGCCACCAAAATAAACCAAAGCGTGAACAGGGTATCCCGTAACTGGTGTGCCGCCACATGGGTCATAAACACAGCGATGATCAGTGGCGCCCCAATCAGAGACGTACCGCTGATATAGCCCCCTAGCATCAGGAAAATAATATCCAGTACACGGCTGTTACTCTTAAAGGGCCGATTAAAAATATAGGTCAGGGCATAGCAGGCCACAATTGTAAAAATGATACTGCTCATCAACGCAGGTGGCAGCGTGATTAAACCAAAAACCCCAATCATCTTGGGGATGATCATGATACCAAGGCCATATTTTAAATAGCCCCAGTCCACTGTGCTTAAGGGGGTTGAGCTAACGGCAGCATCACCTGACTGCAGTACCGATTTACGATTGTTTAAATAAACCGTAAGGGAAGAGAAAAACAGCAGGTGAACCGCAATAATGGGCAAATACACCAAGGGTTGATTATCCACCAACAGTAAAAAAGGCAGTGATAACACGGCGCCACCAAACCCCAGGCCAGAGCGCACAAAGCCACTCCAGATAAAAATCAGAGCAATCAGGCTGTACTGGGCAAGCGATAATTCAGACATGGCAGGCGCTATCATCAAGGGGGAGTCATTATAAGTGCAATGGAAGCTTACGAAAATGGCTAGGGGCCATTTATTGGGAACATGGAATTAACCTGCCAATTTAATAGTGAAATTCAGGTACAATTCCTTTCTATAGTGAATAGCCATGTTAAATCAACATTAATATTGAGAACCAGCCCCTTGTCCAACCTAGAAAACCACCCCCAAGAGCCGGGTAAGCAAGAACCAAACGATGAGCCTTCAGCACCCCATGAATTGCTAAGCCTCATGTTAATGGGCAAACCCTTACGCCTAATCACCGACAGCGATTCGGTACAAAGCCTTTATTGGGGCGAACAATTGGTGAGCTGCGCTGAATTGGCAGGCAAACGCATCAATGAAATTGCCCACCGTTTTGAATTACAAGCGGCCGCCGCCATACAGCCCGCTGCACCCTTGTCTATTAGTTTAAACCTACAAGCTCAAGACAACAGCCTGAGCTACCAGTTATGGGTAGAGCAACGCCAACAAGAAAGCGGTGAATGCCCACTCCCAACCGACGGCCA
>MAAL01000064.1 GCA_002163245.1 Gammaproteobacteria bacterium 42_54_T18
GTTTCATGATGGCTTTCATCCCTCCATCATGGTGACGATTTGACTAATTCAGACTCATCTTACGTTAGAATCAACTACCCCCTTCAGACTCATCCCGTATTGGACAAGGCTGCAGGTTTAAAAAGTGTATAAAATAGAACAAGCTAGAGAAAAAGCATCCTGCCTACCAACCGTTAAAGCCAGTTAACAAAAGAGGTAATTCAAAACCTCAAATACCAACGCTACACTACCCTTTTGAGCGACGATTTACATATCGAATGGGGTCTAACGCTTTACCATTCTTACGAACTTCAAAATGCACGTGAGGTCCAGTTGAGCGACCAGTACTCCCCATTAATGCAACGGTATGTCCTTTTTTCACAATATCACCTAGCTTAACCAACACCTCTTTGGCATGAGCGTAACGTGTTACCACACCTCCTCCATGACTAATTTCCACCATTAGTCCATATCCATAACGATCTCCAGACCAGGTCACAACGCCGGATCCAACAGAGACAATATCAGAGCCTTCCTTGCCAGCAAAATCAACACCTTTATGCCATGCCAGTCGGCCGGTAAAAGGATCGTTTCTACGACCAAACCGAGACGACATCCACCCCCATTTGATAGGACGACCCGCTAAATATACATCATTCTGGAGCTGTCTATTTGCTAGCAGGCTTTCCATTACATCAAGCTGCTCAGCTCGGTAATCAACGTCATAAGAAAGCTGCTCTAAAGCCACGAGATAATCGGGTTTTTGATAAGCAAATTCTGTCGATTCGCCACCCACTCCTCCCATTGCAGGGGCTTGAGAGAAATCAAACTCCCCTCCTCGCAGCTTAGCAACCTTAATAAGGCGCTCACCCAACGCATCCAAACGCAAAACCCTTGCTTGAACTTCTGCCATTTTTACTGACAACGCCGCCAATTGCTCTTCCGCTAGCTGCTTTGCTGAATTCACATCGTCTTTTTGACGTTTAATATCTGCACGTAACGAAGGGTTAATTCCATCGGAGACAAACCAGTCGTTTGCTCGTGTATCCCAACCACCAATCAATATGCCACTAGCGAATACCACTGTTAAGATAAAGGCCATTACGATAGCAATAAATGACGAACGAAGATGAATCGTCGTTGTATGGCCTGTTTTTGGGTCAATTCTGATGATATTCATAATAAACTACATTACTTACGCTGCTGTCGTCGTTACTATTGCTATTACTGCTTTATTTAATGCCACACCATTCACAACATTGTCTGATCAAAATATTCTATGGGCCGCGAAAATAACATAAAACCCGTCAAAGATCTTATATTCAAGGGGTCTAGATTACATTCAATGACAAAAACGTCCCAAGTTTTTGCCAGAATTGATAACATCATCATGGGTTCACTACCTTCAATGTTATCCGATAACTGCCAAACCCGCTCTTATCGCCACGGAATATTAACGCTCACCACGTACAGCAACGCTGTCGCTACGCAATTACGTTACAACTCACCCAACATATTATCACGACTACAAAAACAGCCATTACTTGTAGATGTTGTTCGTATCGATATCAAGGTAGTTGCAAAAACTAGAGAAGGCTACGAACCAAGTAAACGTCAACGCAGCTTAACTAAGGCTTCTCGTGAGAATTGCAACATACTGAAAGACACGGCTGACGGCGTGAACTCCGAAAGCCTAGCAAACTCTTTGAGACGTTTAGCGAACACCCTAGAAAACTATGGCAAAGATTAAGCAATTGTCCAGTTGTAACCGTACAAGCCTCTCGCCAACACTAAAAAGCCCAAACACCGGGGAAAGTATTTGGGCTTTTTATATATCACACTAACAATTCAGCGATACTATTTTACAACTACAACCTTGCAACAACTAATCTGCTGCAAGGATCGGCTTCATATAGGATATCGGGGCTGTCTTGGCATCATCAAACGTCACAATATCCCAAGCATCTTCTTGAGCTAGCAGCTCACGAAGCAAGATATTATTCAGTGCATGTCCAGACTTATAACCCTGAAACTCACCAATCAAGCTTTTACCTAACAAATATAGGTCACCAATAGCATCCAACACCTTATGCTTAACAAATTCGTCCTCGTAGCGAAGGCCGTCCTCATTAAGAATACGGTAGTCATCAACAACAATTGCGTTATCCACGCTACCACCAAGTGCCAAATTGTTATCTCTTAGGTATTCAATATCACGCATAAAACCAAAGGTACGAGCACGACTTACTTCACGCACAAACGATGTGCTTGAAAAGTCAACGACTGCCGTTTGGGTCCGGTCTCGAAAAACAGCATGATCAAAATCAATAGTAAATGCGACTTTAAAGCCGTCAAAAGGCAAGAATGTTGCCTTTTTATCGCCATCTGTCACCGTCACTTCTCGTTTGATGCGAATAAACTGCTTTAATGCAGTCTGCTCTTCAATTCCTGCTGACTGAATCAAAAACACAAACGGTCCAGCGCTACCATCCATAATGGGTACTTCAGGTGCACTTAGATCCACATAAGCGTTATCAATACCCAAACCTGCCATGGCTGACAACAGATGCTCAACCGTAGATATTTTAGTATCTCCCGACTCAAGCGCTGTCGAAAGCGTCGTATCACCAACATTACAAGCTTGCGCCGGTATCTCTACCACTGGGTCCAAATCCGTTCGACAAAAAACAATGCCAGTATTAACGGGGGCAGAACGTAGCGTTAGGTATACTTTCTCACCTGTATGTAAGCCAATGCCGGTGGCTCGTATCGTATTTTTCAGCGTGCGCTGTCTAATCATGTTTTTAATCGCAATAAGTCTATAAAGAAGCTATACAAAGAACTGCGCGCATAGTAACAGAGTTCTTCATTGAGACCAATATCACACTTTGATTTTGTGCATTATTTAGCCAACTGACTGTGCAGTACTTTGCATTTCGAACATATTCCAAGCACATTTCGAAATATAAAACCGGAATACAAAGCCTCAGGACACTAGTCTGCCTGGCGTCTCAAAAATGTTGGAATATCAAGATATTCCCGGTTTGCGTTAGCTTCGACCATTGGTTTACGTCTTGGTTCCTGTGGACGCACACGATCTCGAGCAGGGGTATCGTACTGCTTATAATCCTGAACGCCTTCAACAGGAGTTCGGCGAGGCACAGCTTCCACTGGACGCTTAGGTTTTGCTGCAGCAAGAGCCTGCCCCAACCCTGTAGCAACCACTGTCACTTTCAGTTCATCACCTAAGGACTCATCAATAACAGTGCCAACAACGACCGTTGCTTGGTCAGAAGCAAACTCTTCTACAGTATCACCGACTTCTGAGAATTCACCCAACGACAAACTCTCACCTGCGGTTATATTTACCAAAATACCTCTAGCACCTTGAAGATCTACATCTTCCAACAGAGGGCTACGAATCGCCGCCTCTGCAGCTTCACGAGCTCGCTCTTCTCCAGTTGCGGACCCAGTACCCATCATTGCCATACCCATTTCTGACATAACAGTACGTACATCTGCAAAATCCACGTTGATCATTCCTGGGCGGATAATAAGGTCAGCAATACCTTGAACTGCACCAAGTAACACATCATTAGCTGCTTTAAAGGCGTCTAGTAAGCTAGTTTTTGGCCCAAGTACGTCCAGCAGCTTCTCATTAGGAATAGTAATTAGTGAGTCAACATTTTCACTTAACTCTTCCATACCTGCGTCAGCAATATTCATACGCTTACGGCCTTCGAACGGAAACGGTTTAGTAACAACCGCTACGGTTAGAATACCCATTTCTTTTGCTACTTCAGCAACAATCGGGGCACCACCCGTCCCAGTACCACCACCCATTCCCGCAGTAATGAATACCATATCAGTACCTTCAAGTACTTCTTGAATACGCTCTCGATCTTCAAGTGCGGATTCACGCCCTACAACAGGATTAGCACCAGCACCCAACCCCTTCGTGATATTCCCACCTAACTGGAGCAATGTACGTGAGTTCATATGCTTCAGTGCTTGAGCATCTGTATTAGCGCAAATGAACTCGACCCCATCAACAGAGCTTGCCAACATATGTTCAACGGCGTTACCACCACCGCCACCAACACCGATTACTTTAATTACCGCATTTTGTGGAACGTTATCTACTAATTCAAACATCGCTACTATCTCCCCGTCCTTTATTGTTTTTTCTTACAAAGTGCTTTGCCATCATTATTTTTCAAAGCACCCTACTAGAAACTGTTAGGATCACTCCTACTAAAAATTACCCTTTATCCACGTTTTCATACGTGACATAAAACTCATCTGAGATTCAACTACCAGCTGTTTTTGTGCTGGTGAAGATACCGCCCCCGCATCATGTTGTTTCTGTCCATACAACAGCAAACCAACCCCCGTTGAGTAAATTGGGTTTTTAACCATTTCAGTTAAGCCAGTAACACCTTGAGGTGATGCGAGGCGCACTGGCATATGAAATATTTCTTCTGCTAACTCTATAGCGCCCTCTATCTTTGAAGAACCACCCGTTAATACAATGCCTGCCGCAACAAGATCTTCAAATCCACTTCGACGCAACTCTGCTTGAACCAAAGAGAAAAGCTCGTCATAACGAGGCTCTACAACCTCAGCTAACGCTTGACGTGACAAATCCCTTGCCGGGCGATCACCAACGCTAGGAACCTTAATGGTTTCTTCAGGCCCCGCCAGCTGAGTTAATGCACACGCATACTTCATCTTAATATCATTTGCATGTTCCGTCGGCGTCCTTAATGCCATCGCAATATCGTTAGTTACTTGGTCTCCCGCAATAGGAATGACTGCCGTATGACGAATGGAGCCCTCCGTGAACACCGCAATATCGGTAGTCCCCCCACCGATATCCACCAAACACACACCAAGCTCTTTCTCATCATCAGTTAAGGCTGAATAACTAGACGCCAATTGCTCAAGAATAATGTCTTCAACTTCTAAGCCACAACGTTTTACACAACGTTCAATATTCTGCGCAGCGTTTACAGCACAAGTCACCAAATGGACCTTTGCCTCCAAACGCACCCCTGACATACCCAAAGGCTCTTTAATACCATCCTGAGAATCAATCAAGTATTCCTGCGGCAGAATGTGCAATACTTTTTGGTCCGCTGGAATTGGCACTGCTTGAGCTGCATCGATCACTCGTTCTAAATCTGGTCGCAATACTTCTCTATCTCGAATCGCAACGATACCGTGACTATTCAAACTTCTGATATGACTTCCAGCAATACCTACATACACAGAATGAATCTGGCATCCAGCCATTAATTCAGCCTCTTCTATAGCTCGCTGAATAGAATGGACTGTAGAATCAATATCAACCACAACCCCTTTCTTTAATCCGCGAGAAGGACATGATCCGATACCAATGATCTCTAAAGCCCCGTCAACTTTGATCTGACCAACAACGGCAACCACTTTAGACGTACCTATGTCCAAACCAACAATCATATTGCCTGCTGCCACCCCATCGTGGTATCGAGACCGATCATTCTCTTTCATATCGAGAACATCTTCACTTCCAAACATATTACGCAGCGTTTGAGTTACCATTTTTCTTCTTCCACTTAATTGCGAGACCGTTGTCATATCGTAAATCGACTTGTTTTATGTAAGGTTTGTCTACTTCCGGCATTTTTTGATACAACCCTACAAAACCTTTCAATTTTTCTAAGCAACGCTCTTCGCTAATAACAAAAGTGATCCCCTCACTTACCGCTACCCGCCATGAAAAGCGCTCTTCTAATTCCAGCGTTTTAATCGTTAGACCCACTTGGCTGAATAGCGTATTCATTTCTAAATACCGATCAACCACAAGAGAAGCATAATCATCAGCGCCGTATAAAACCGGTAACGTCCCCAGTTGATTTACACGCTCTCCATCAAAGATCTCTTTCCTTTCACTGATGAGTTGTGAATCTCCCCAACCAGCCAAAGGTTTACGTTCTTGCAATATCAGTTCAACAGTATCAGGCCAGGATTTTTTAACCCATGCTTGCTCAATCCATGGCAATGTTTCTGCCTGCTCTTTCACATTGTTAAGATCTACTTGAAAGAAATTATCTGTTAGATAAATGTTTAGCACTTTTTCAAGTTTTTGCCGCTCTATAAAGCGAAATTCTCCAATTACTTTCACTGTTTCTATCGGATATTGCGAAAAAATGCGATTAACTAAAGTTTTTCCAAAAAATAGACCTAAAACAGTTAAAGAAAATACAAAAAACACTGCAATTAAATGAAAATAAGGAAAAACCAATTCGACATTTTTTTTACTTAAATTAGTAGTAACCTGACGTTGTTTTTTTGGCGCAGCGGCACTAGCAACAGCCTTTTTTTGTTGCTTTTTTCGAAGCATACTTTCACGCTTTTTTGTCACGCTGCCGTTTTCATCCATTACGCATTATCACTTTTAGAATCCATTTCTATTGTGGTATCTAAACCAATACCATTTAGAATCGACACAACCAATTTTTGCATATCTAATTCAGCTGCCTTTGCTGCCATGGGAACAAGGCTGTGATCCGTCATTCCTGGCACAGTATTCACTTCTAACAACCAAAACTTTCCATCTTCATCCATCATCGCATCTACCCGTCCCCACCCTTTACAATCCACCGCTGCAAAAGCTGTCTGAGCAAGCGCTTTAAATTCCGCTTCTTTGTCTTCACTTAAACCACAAGGGCACAAATACTCAGTATCGTTTGACTCATACTTCGCTTCAAAGTCATAAAAGTCGTTCTGTGTAATAAGCTGAATAACCGGCAAAGCAGCACCGTTTAATATTGCACAAGTAAATTCAGGCCCTTCAACCCAACGTTCAAGTAAAATGGAATCATCATGTATTTTCGCTTTTGCAAACGCTTGATATAAATCTTCTTCCGTTGTCACATGAGACATACCAATACTTGAGCCTTCACGAGCAGGCTTTACCATTATGTTGCCGCCTAAGCGCTCAAAAACACCCTCTAAATCACTTTTTTCACTCACTTCAACAAAATCAGGTGTTGGCAAGTTTGAGCCTAACCATAGTCGCTTTGTTCGTGACTTATCCATGCCTAAAGCGGATGCTAATACGCCGCTACCGGTATAGGGGGTTTCCATCACTTCCAACACCGATTGAATAACGCCATCTTCACCGCCACGGCCGTGCAATACGATAAATGCTGCATCAATACCGGCGAGTTGAGTAAACAGCGTTTCGTCGAATGTTACGTCAATCCCAACT
The DNA here is from genome assembly GCA_002163245.1 of Gammaproteobacteria bacterium 42_54_T18. Taxonomy (GTDB): domain Bacteria; phylum Pseudomonadota; class Gammaproteobacteria; order Pseudomonadales; family Ketobacteraceae; genus 42-54-T18. The sequence goes on from MAAL01000064.1 coordinate 7,235, forward strand.
GCATTTATGCCGGCGTTAATCAACGCTTTCAGTACTTCATTCCCGCTTCGTAATGAAATAGCTCGTTCAGCAGAGTCACCGCCTAACAACACGCCAACTTTTCCATATTGAATTAACGGTTTATTCATTGTTTTACTCATACTCACGCTATTTCAACCGACTTAAGCTTACTTTTCGCTAGCGCTGCAGCAATAGCCCCGACGTTTCCAGCACCCTGCGTTAACAAAATATCGCCAGGTTGCAGAACGTCACTCAACACTCCAGGTATCTCTTCTTTTGTTTCAATAAATACGGGATCTACCGCACCACGCTGCCGAATACTTCGGCACAAACTACGACCGTCGGCTCCAGCAATTTTTTCCTCACCGGCGCTGTACACTTCCATCAACAACAACACATCAACATCTGACAACACTTGTACAAAATCTTCGTATAAATCACGTGTTCTTGAGTAGCGGTGAGGTTGATTTAACATTACTAATCGTCGATCAGGCCAACTTTCTCTTACAGCAGCAACAGTCGCCGCAACTTCCGTTGGGTGGTGGCCATAATCATCAACCAATGTTACGACACCACCTTCAACAGGTTGTTCGCCATGTAACTCAAAGCGACGCCCAACACCTTGAAATTTCGATAAAGCAGACATAATGGCTTCATCCGCAATTCCTTCATCTGTTGCTACCGCAATAGCAGCAAGCGAATTTAGAACATTGTGATGCCCAGGCATATTTAGCGTGATAGATAAATCACCATCAACACCCTTTCTCAAGACCTTAAAGGATGTTCGCAATCCATCATGAGTAATATCTATAGCTCTAACATCAGCAATTTCAGATACACCGTAGGTAATAATGGGTCGAGTTACTGAGGGCAAAATATCCTGTACTACATTATTATCAATACACACAACAGCCAACCCGTAAAATGGCAAATTATGTAAAAATTGAATAAATGTGTCTTTCAATTTATTAAAATCGCCATCATAAGTGCTCATATGATCGGCATCGATATTAGTAACAATCGACGTCATTGGCTGCAAATGTAAAAACGATGCATCACTCTCATCTGCTTCCGCAACAAAATAGCGACTACCACCTAACTTGGCATTGGTACCAGCACTATTAAGTAAACCACCTATAACATAAGTAGGGTCAAAATCACCTTCAGCCATGATAGAGGCAATCAAACTTGTTGTTGTTGTTTTTCCATGCGTTCCCGCCACGGCAATTCCGTGGCGATATCGCATTAATTCTGCCAGCATTTCCGCACGTGGTACGATGGGAATACGATTTTCACGAGCTTCTACAACTTCAGGATTGTCCTCTTTTACCGCAGTAGACACGACGACAACATCACTATCACTACAGTTAGTGCGATCGTGTCCAATAAACACGGTCGCCCCCAACCCTTCTAATCGCTGAACAGTCACACTTCGCTGCAAATCACTTCCGGTAATGTCGTAACCTTGGTTAAGTAGCACTTCGGCAATACCACACATTCCTGCGCCACCAATACCAACAAAGTGTATTTTGCGAATTCGTCGCATTTCTGGAATATCAATCATTTTTGTATTAGGCACAAGTTGCCTCCAAACATCCGTTAACGACCTCTAACGTCGCATCATTCTTAGCAGCACTACGAGCGGCATTTGCCATCGTTAAAAGAGTAGCGCGGTCAGAAAATTCATTTTTTAATAGCTCAGCTAAAGCTGATTCTGTTAGCGATGCCTGTTGCACCACTTTTGCAGCGCCTTGCGCTACCAAGTACTCTGCATTTTTTGTTTGATGATCATCTACTGCGTGCGGGTATGGGACAAATAATGCGGCAACACCTGCTGACGCAATTTCTGACACTGTTAATGCTCCCGAGCGGCAAATCACCATATCAGCCCATGCATAAGCCTCAGCCATGTCATCGATAAATGCACTGACGTTTGCTTCGACACCACATTTTGCATAAACAGCCTTCGTATTTTCTAAATTCTTAGGCCCAGCCTGATGTCTTATTTCAAAAACACCCTGCAATGCTGGTTGTGCTAAGGCGCCAGGTACCGTTTCATTTAAAGCTACCGCCCCCTGGCTCCCCCCCAATACAAGCAAATGTAATGGGCCATTTATTCTTGTAGCAAAACGTTCCTCTGGAGATTTCAGTTCCACTATCTCTTGCCGAACGGGGTTCCCCGTCGTTTGTACTTTACCACTTTCCATAAACGCACTTGGAAAAGCCTGAAAAACCTTGGTTGCAAATTTCGCCAAGACTTTATTCGTAAACCCTGCAATAGCATTTTGCTCATGAATAAAAAGAGGCGTTCGACCTAGCCACGCGCCAATGCCACCAGGCCCCGTCACAAACCCTCCCATACCTAACACTAAATCAGGCTTGTAATGGCGAATGATCCCTATTACTCGAATTACAGACATCGCTATTTTAAAAGGAGCCGATAACAAGCGCTTTAACCCCTGACCTCGAACCCCTGCCACATCCAAATAAAAAATATCTAGACCATGATCAGGCACAATTTTCGACTCAAGCCCTTTCTCTGTACCAAGCCATTTGACTTCAATACCTTGAGCCTGAAATGCACGAGCAGCTGCAAGTGCTGGAAAAATATGCCCCCCGGTTCCACCTGCCATAACCAATACCCGCTGAACAGAAGTCGTCATGATGTAGCCTCCTTGGTCCAACGGCTAATCCAGCTACGCTGATCTTTCGGGGATTCAGTATTATCAGAGAGGCTACTCTTCGATTTTTTCACTTTCTTAACCTGTGCCTTCTTAGAAGACTCTAATTTTTCCGGTGCATTCAATACCGCCAGAGTCTCTTTATTTACTCGTAAAATGATAGCAATGATAATCGCACTAATAATTAAACTACTGCCACCATAACTCATCAATGGAAGTGTTAACCCTTTCGTTGGCAACAAACCGCTACTCACACCAATATTCACGAAGGCCTGAAGCCCAATCATGATCCCTAGCCCATATGCCATGTAGGCACCAAACAATACCTTGGCTTTTTCTGCAGCTCGACCAATGAACAAAATAACTACAACCATAAATAGATACAAACCAATCACAAATAAATTACCTACCAAACCAAACTCCTCCGCTAACACAGAAAATACAAAGTCGGTATGTGCTTCAGGTAAATACGATAATTTTTGAATGCTATTCCCCAAGCCAACTCCTGTTAAATCACCACGTCCAAATGCGATCAAACTCTGAACCAATTGATACCCCGCTCCAAATTGATCTGACCAAGGATCCAAATAAGCAATCAAACGATTCATTCGATATTCAGATGAAAAAATCATTGCAGCACCCGCACAGAGACTTACCGAAAGCGCCAATACATATTGTGAAAATTTTACCCCAGCCAAAAACAACATCCCAAAAACGGCGGACATAATCACAACTACTGCACCAAAATCAGGTTCTTTTAGTAACAAAACAATCATCACTGACAATACCAGCACGGGCTTAATAAACCCCCAAAATTTCTCTCTAACTTCAGAGTTTCTGCGCACGAGGTATCCAGCTACATATGCCAGCACACAAACTTTAGCAACTTCAGACACCTGAACGGTAATTAACCCCAAAGAAATCCAACGAGTACTACCGTTAACGTTCTTGCCGATACCTGGAATCAAAACCACAATCAATAACAGGTATGCAAAAGCCAATAAAAACACACCACTTTTTTTCCACACATTCAGCGAGACCTGATACGTCAACGAGGCAAATAAAAATGCCATCGTAAGATAAATCAAATGCCGCTGTAAAAAGTGAAACGGGTTTCCCATCAACCGCTCTGAAATATCCATCGATGCTGACGACACCATAATAAACCCAATTGTTGCGAGGCTAACTGCCGTCAAGAGCAACCACACACCTAGATCTATTTGTACTTTCACCAAAGTAGATTCCACCGTATTCATTGAATTAGCCACAAGCCAATCCTCCTTCCACGGCAGTAATAAACTTATTACCTCTATCTTCAAAGCCAGCAAACATATCAAAACTTGCACATGCAGGTGAAAGCAACACTGCGCCTCCAATCTCCGCAAGTTTTCGGCTTTTGAAAACCGCCAAATCTAATGTGTCTGCATGATGAATTTCACAAACAGCTTCTAATGCAGCTTCAATTAACGGAGCGTCATCACCAATCAATACGCAAGCCGTTACATACTGTTTTACAGTATCCTTCAGTTCCGAAAAATCAGCGCCTTTCCCAACACCACCGGCAATTAGCACCATGCCTGCCGGATATTGCGGCCCCAATCCATTCAGCGCCGCAATTGTCGCCCCCGTATTAGTGCCCTTAGAATCATTTATCCAGGCCACCCCATCGATTTGCCCAATTACTTGACAGCGGTGAGCCAACCCCAAAAATGTTCTTAACGTATTCGCCATTGATTCATCAAGCAATCCTATAGCATTACCTATTGTTAATGCCGCTAGAGCATTCTGTACATTATGTCCTCCTGTTAGCGCCATATCATTGATAGCGAGAACCGTGGCATCATCACGATAAATATAATCGTCTACATTTACTCGTTTACATTGATAAGTAGAGGTACCAGCGGACTGTTGTGATGAAAATGTCACAAGATTTTTAGGAGAATCCGCACCTGAGACAGTTACTGGATACGTTTTTTGATCATCTGCATTAACTACCGCAACATCACAACCATTATAAATTCGCTGCTTTGCAGTGATGTAATCATCTATACCTTCATAACGATCCAAATGATCTGGGGACACATTTAGAATGGTTGCCACAAATGCATTCAGTGTGTGTGTTGTTTCCAGCTGAAAACTCGACAATTCCAACACATAGAAGTCTGCGCCCCCCACATTTAAAGAGTCATCCGTTAAAGGATCACTTTCTACCGTCTTACCACTTAACAACACATCCATTACCGGTAAACCTATATTACCGGCAACAATTACCGAATAACCTGCTTGGCGTATCATGTCACCTACCAAGGTGGTTACCGTACTTTTTGCATTTGAGCCTGTAATAGCGACAATACGACCACCGTTATCATTTTTCTGAAGATACCTACAAAAAAGTTCAATATCGCCAATTGCCGGCACCCCAGAATCAATAGCCTTTTTAACCGCGTTCTCTTTAAGTGAAACCCCTGGGCTAACAACCAACTCTTCCGCTCCCATCATCAAATCAATATCAAACTTACCAATGCTCACAGTAACACTGGGGTAATCCATCAATAAGTGATCAAGACCTGGAGGCTGGGCACGATTATCTGTCACCGCAACAGGAACGCCCTGTTGCAACAAAAAACGCGCGCAGGACAGGCCGGTTTTACCCAATCCTACGACAACTTTTTGTTTAACTTGTGACATTATATCTAACTCTATTTGGTCGAATTTATATGCTTTTAAACATCTATTTGTCTATCTTAACTTCAACGTCGCTAATCCAATCAACACCAAAATAACGGTAATAATCCAAAACCGAACAATGACCTTCGGTTCGGCCCAACCCTTTAATTCAAAGTGATGGTGAATAGGTGCCATTCGAAATATACGACGTCCAGTTAACTTGTAAGAACCCACCTGTAAAATCACAGAAACTGTTTCCATAACAAATACGCCCCCCATAATAAACAACACTATTTCCTGTCGTGTAATGACAGCCAAAACACCTAAAGTCGCTCCCAAAGATAACGCACCAACATCTCCCATAAATACTTGTGCGGGATAGGTGTTAAACCACAAAAAGCCCAGACCTGATCCGACAATTGCGCCGCAAATCACAATCAATTCACCAGCCCCTTCTAAATAAGGGAAATGTAAATATTCTGCAAACTGATAGTTGCCCAATACATACGCAAAAACACCGAGTGCGCCACCGACCATTACCGTTGGCATAATGGCTAAACCGTCAAGCCCATCAGTCAAATTCACAGCATTAGATGTTCCAACAATCACAAAATAAACAAATATGATATAACCCCAACCCAAATCTATTTGTACATTTTTGAAAAATGGAACAAGCAACTGCGTTTCCGCTGGTGATTCTGCAGTCATATAAAGAAAAATTGCAGCACCTAAACCGGCGACCGACTGCCAAAAATATTTCCATTTGGCAGGTAATCCACGAGAATTTTTTTGTACTACTTTACGGTAATCATCAACCCAGCCAACTGCGCCAAATACTATGGTCACAGCCATAACAACCCATACATATCGATTGCTCAAATCTGCCCATAGCAAAGTACTAACCACAATTGCTACTAAAATCAGAGCGCCCCCCATTGTTGGTGTTCCCGCTTTACTCAAATGAGACTGAGGGCCGTCATCACGAATTGTTTGTCCAATCTGATGATAACTTAGCTTCTTAATCATGACCGGACCAACAACAAACGCGATGGTTAATGCTGTTAATACGCCCAATATCCCACGCAGGGTGAGATACTGAAATACGTTAAAAAATGAAAAATACTGCGACAGAAAATCCGCCAGCCACAATAACATTAGCCTTGCCCCTCAACATTATTACTTTTCTCGTTGGCAATGGTTTCCAAGTGAATTATCACCCGTTCCATTTCCGCACTTCGAGAACCTTTTATTAAAATGGAAGCTCCTTGTAATTCACTGTTAACAAATTTTGCAGCTTCCTCACACGAATCAAACCCGACACCTTTTTTATCTCTATCGTTACCTTCAACATCCTTATAAGTCGTAAATCCAACTAGATAGTCCGAGGCATATTTCCCAACAACAATAAGCCGATCAATTTGCATCTTAGCAGCGTAGACTCCGACTTCTCGATGCAATGAGGGTGAATGAACCCCCAGCTCAGCCATATCACCTAAAATCAGGCATTTTTTTCCAGGCATATCGGCTAGCAAATCGATTGCAGCATGTACCGATACTGGGTTCGCATTGTAGGTATCGTCAATGACATGCTGCGAACCGATTGTTACTGGATATAGGCGCCCTTTTATTGCCTTAACACTTTCCAAGCCCTCTTTAATTTCCTCTAAGCTTGCTCCCACAGAACATGCCACCGCCGCCGCAGAAATAGCATTTAGCACACTAAACTTTCCTAGTAACGGTAAAGATATTTCGATCGTTCCAATATCGCAATTTAGTACAAATTGATACTTACCGTTTTGACTAAGTGTTAGCTGCGAGCCAAAAAAATCTGCACTGCTATTTTCTAGAGAAAAACAGACTTGCTTCGCTCCCGAAGTATTTTTCTGCCAATAGTTATAAAACTCATCATCTCGATTCAGTACTGCAACACCATCTGCATTTAAACTTTGAAAAATTTCACCCTTAGCTTTTGCAACATTCTCTTTCGAACCAAAGCCTTCAATGTGAGCATCACCCGCATTAATCACCACAGCAACATCAGGCCGGGTCAAATTGGCGGTATATGCAATTTCACCTAAGTGATTCGCACCTAACTCAATAACAGCATATTCATGGTCCGCAGACAGTTTTAACAACGTTAAGGGAACACCAATGTCATTATTAAAATTACCCTGAGTAAAATGTGTCTTCCCTCTCAAACTTAAAATAGTGGCAATCATTTCCTTTAGTGTGGTTTTTCCACAACTACCAGTGACCGCAACCATTGACAATTGGAATTGTGCACGCCACTCAGCAGCCAATTGACCAAGCCCTGACCAAGTATCCTTTACCAAAATAGTAGGTAGCGAAGTATCCACCGGCTTACTAACCAGGGCCGCTACTGCGCCGTTCTTTTTCGCTACATCAAGATATTCATGTCCATCAAAATTGGGCCCACGCAAGGCAACAAATAAATCGCCCGTTTTTATTGTTCGTGTATCAATACTAACGGATGAAAATCTAACATCTTGACCCTTTAGCTCTCCGTTTATTTTTATTGCAGCATTAGAAATCAACATTGATCACCCCCTGAAACTGAGTACTGTAAACGTTCACATAATACTTTCTCAGCAACATCCTTATCTGAGTACGGGTGCTTTTTTCCATTTATTTCCTGGTAGTTCTCATGACCTTTTCCAGCCAATAAAATCAGATCATCATTTGCAGCATTCATCACCGCGCAACGAACAGCTTCTTCTCGGTTCAATTCGACCTGATAAGCAGCTCCCATTCCAATACCTTCTTCAATCTCTTTAACAATCTCACCTGCACTTTCACTTCGAGGGTTATCCGCTGTAATTACCATTCGGTCTGCGTATTTAGCAGCCATCGCCCCCATTTCAGGTCTTTTCCCTTTATCTCTTTCACCACCACAACCAAAAACACACCACAACTTACCTTCGCAATGGGGCTTCAATGCTGTTAAAGCTTTCTCTAACGCATCCGGCGTATGTGCAAAATCGACGATCACACCAGGAAGTTCGACACCTGAATTTTCCACTGCCAAGTTAGACGCTGACAGGCCAACCTCCTGCATTCTTCCTGGTACCTGAGAGATAGAATTGAGCGCTAAAGCAATTTGCTTAATATCATATTGCTGACAATGCAACACTGTCGCTACCGCCAACAGATTGGAGACATTAAACTCACCAACCAGCTGATTCTTCACATTTTCCCGACCTCCTGAGATCGCTAAAATAAATTCTAACCCTCGCTTTGAAAACGCTATATCTTCAGCTCGTACGTCTGCAGCAGAAGATATATGTGAAAAAGTAACCACTTCAACATCATCAGCGATATAACCTGTTAATGCCATTACATCAATATCATCGGCATTTAATATCACCTGCCGAACCCCAGGCCACATAACTAAATCTGCTTTTGCTCGTTGGTAAGCCTCCATACTTCCATGATAATCAAGATGGTCACGAGTGATATTAGTCACCACAGCAATATCAATATTAGTACCCAACAATCGACCTTGTGCCAAACCATGAGACGAAGCTTCCATCGCCACAACACTTATATTTTCTTGGGCAAAACCTGCTAACAATTTCTGTATTTGCAACGCATCGGGGGTAGTATTTTTCGTTTCTTTAAGTTGCCCTAAAACACCATTCCCTAGCGTCCCTATAACCGCACCTTTATTACCCATAGAATCTATCGACTCTGCAATCATCTGAGTAACACTAGTTTTTCCATTAGTACCTGTTACGGCAACTACGGCTAGCTGTGAGGAAGGCGCGCCCCAAAACAATGCCGCAATCTCCCCCACCGCATGCCGTAAGTCTTCAACCATAAGAACCGGTACGTTAAGATCGGAACAATCAAATACCTGACTTTCATCTGACTCAACGATGACTGCTACGGCACCCTTCTCGATAGCAGCCTGAATATACTGTCGACCATCAGCTATTACACCAGGGTAAGCAAAAAAAACATCTCCAGCTTTTACGGTACGGCTATCCAATGATAGGCCTCGAACTTGCCGCTGCTGATCTGTTTCAGTTAGTGCGCTACTCGAAAACAAGTCTCCCAACGTTGTGCCAACAGGTATCATTTTATTTGACCCAGTACTCATGAGCTGCCCCCGTTAGCAAACGACGCTTTCACCCACTGCCCTGGAACTCGATCTGGAACCACTTGCTTCACACGCAACAGTCCCGCCATAACGCGGGAGAATATTGGCGCGGCAACTTGCCCACCATAATATTGATCGCCTTTTGGATCATCCACGACTACCACCAGCGCAATACGCGGATTTTCAATTGGAGCTACACCGGCAAATAACGCAGTGTATTTATGATCTTCATAACCGCCATTTGCACTAGCTTTATGTACCGTTCCAGTCTTACCTCCGACCCGATATCCAGGAACCCTCGCTCGCCTTGCCGTACCCTTATCACCCGTAACTTTTTCAATCATGGCAAGGACATCTACAGCAACCGATTTATCCATCACTCGATCAACAAAACCATCATCATTTAAATTATGATTAGCATTCAATTTTAATAATGAGGTCTGATGCTTAATCCCACCGCTACCTAACACAGCGTAAGCTTGCGCTAACTGCAAAGCAGTAACTGAGAGCCCATACCCATATGACATCGTAGCGACTTCAATCGGGCGCCAACGCTCTTTCATCGGTAGCAACCCAGCACTCTCTCCCGGAAAACCCACCCCTGTAGACTGACCCAAACCTAATCGTGAGAAATAGCTACTTACAGCACCAGGCTCTAACGAAAGCGCTAATTTTGTCACCCCAACGTTACTCGACTTCGCAATAATGGTTCCCACGTCAATAACACCGTAGTTCCCCATATCACGAATACGCTTACGTCCGACCTTTACAAAGCCTGGCGCCGTATTTACTAAACTTTCAGGCTTCCAGCGTCCACTTTCCAATGCTGCAGATACGGTAAATGGTTTCACCGTTGAGCCTGGTTCAAATAAATCCGTTACCGCTCGATTCCGAAAGTGCGCAACATCTTTACGAGCTCTATTATTGGGATTGTACGACGGCTGATTTACCATCGCTAACACTTCACCCGTTTCAATGTCTATTGCAACGGCGCTTCCTGCATGAGCTTTATACTCTTTTACTGCCGTAAGTAACTCTCGATACGCCAAATATTGAGCGCGAAGATCAATGCTTAACGTTATATCTTGTCCTGGTTCAGCATTTTTTATTAAGCCAATATCTTTAACGACACGTCCGTGTAAATCTTTTACGACACGCTTCTTACCGGGGGTTCCATTTAAAATTTCGTTATATGCTAACTCAATACCTTCCTGCCCTTTCTCATCAATATTGGTAAAACCGACAACATGAGCAGCAACCTCTCCCGCAGGGTAATAACGTCGGTACTCTGTCAAGCCATGAACACCCGGCAATTTCATTTTTAAAATTTCACTGGCTCTCTGTGGCGTCATATGTCGGCGCAAATAAATAAATTGTTTACTTTGATTACCCAGAATACGATTCCGTAAGCGTGTCTCACTGGTACCTAATTTCTTAGCTAACAACGGCCATTGAACTTGCATCCCAATAAGTTGTTTCGGGTTAGCCCACACAGTTGTGACTGGCGTACTTACCGCCAAAGGTTCATTATTTCTATCTTTAATCATGCCTCGGTGAGCGGGAATCACTGCAGTACGCAAAACCCTCTTATCGCCCTGGTTCTGCAAAAAGTTTTTATCAACCACATAAAGATAACTAACTCGACCCGCAACAGCTAAAGCCGCGCACAACATAACTGCCACAACAAAGTAGAAACGCCAAGAAAAATTTCTTTCTTGCTCATGCTCGCTCACTGGCTCACCATCACAATCTTATTTGGCTCCGGTACAATCATTTTTAATCGTTTGCTCGCTAGCCGCTCCACGCGATTAAAAGATCCCCAAGTGCTTTGCTCTAATAACAGCTGTCCCCACTCCACTTCCATGTCATTTCGCATATTTTGTAGCTGCTGAAACTCAGCAACAAGCTTACGCGTTTGATACGTTGAATAAATCACCGAAATTGCAGATAACACAACCAACAAAGCGACCGTGGCTACAAAGAACCACGATCGCTGATGAAATACTGCGTTATTACTTATTGTCGGTAATGCTGTCATTTTCCTTTACGCTAACTTTTCTGCGACTCGCAACACTGCACTGCGAGCGCGTACATTAACATCCAGCTCATCAGCAGATGCTTTCTGAGCCTTACCCAAGCTTTTCAATCGTTTATTCAACTGACTATCCAGCACTGGCAAACCCGCTGGAAAATCATCACCTTTGACATGTTTTTGAATGAATTTTTTTACAATCCTGTCTTCTAATGAATGGAAACTTATCACCGAGAAATGTCCACCAACCATCAGCATTTCTAACCCATCATTTAAACAAGTCTTTAAATCATCCAATTCTTTATTTAGATATATTCGAATTCCCTGAAATGAACGTGTTGCTGGATGTTTATGTTTTTCTTTTACAGGTCTTGCCTTATCAATCAGTTCTGCAAGTTCCAATGTTGTTGTTAATGGTCTTTCTACTCTCTCAGCTACAATTGCTTTCGCGATTCGTAAACCGAACTTTTCTTCCCCATAGACTTTTAATACGGTAGTAATCTCTTCTTCGCTGGCAACGGCCAACCACTCTGCAGCCGTCATACCACTCGCATTGTCCATCCTCATATCAAGCGGGCCTTCTCTCATAAAACTAAAACCACGCTCCGCATCATCCAACTGAGGGGAAGAAACCCCCAGATCAAGTAAGATGCCACTCACCTTCCCCTCATACCCCTTAGCCGTTACCACCGCAGCAATATCTGCAAATGATCCATGGTGTATTTCGAAACGGCTATCTTCTTGCTCTAGTAGCTTACCAATCGTGATGGCTTCTGGGTCTTTATCAAATGCCAGCACGCGAGCCTCTTCCCCCAACTGCTTAAGAAGCTCGCGTGTATGACCTCCCCGCCCAAACGTACCATCGATATAGAAACCATTATCGTCAGTGATAACACCGTCAATAGTTTCAGTTAAAAGCACTGCATTGTGAGTAAGCTCATTTGTCGACATCATAGTGACAACGACATCATGTCTTCTGGCAATGGTTCATCTGCCATACTTTCCTCTTCAAGCCATGCATCCCGTTTTTCATTCCAATGAGGCTCTGACCAAATCTCAAATTTCTTACCTTGTCCGACTAACATTATTTCTTTATCTAATCCCGCATAATTTCTTAAAACTGGAGGAAGCACTAAACGCCCATTTTTATCCATATCAACATCAGTCGCATGGCCAATCAATAATCTCTGCACTCTTCTTGCAGCTTTATTAAAACTGGGTAATGCTTCAATCTTTCGTTCAATTTCCAACCACTCAGGCAGAGGGTACAAAAGTAAACATCGCTCTTCCGTATCAATTGTGGCTATTAATTGACCGGCGCAACGCTCTTGCACAGAATCACGGTAGCGTGTTGGCAATGCCATGCGCCCCTTTTGATCCAAATTTATTGCGTTAACGCCTCTAAACACGATGCTTCCTATAATTTCCACATTATGGCAATTTAGGACCAATCAGATCCACAAATACCCACTTTCTACCACTTTTTCACACTATAGGGAGCTTACAGGTACACTGTCAAGAATTAGACGCAGCCAAAATCCAATTTGGGATGTAAAAACAATGACTTACAGGTGTTTTGGAGATAAACACGAGAAAAAGGAAAAACAGAAAAGCCCTGTGATTCAAAGGCTTATTTGGCAACACTTAAAGTAGATTCTAGCCGTGAGAACATTTTGTAATAAAAAGCAGGCTTTTTTATAAGCAGTTTGATGCTTGCCATCAAACTAAATTGACTAGGCGACTATTGCGCCTAACTAGGAAAGGAATAGGGTGAAAAGTCGGTCGATAAGCCGGGTTCTGTCGCGGACAATCATTCATCTGGGACAGCTGTCACCAACTGCCTCAAGCAACCTACCCGAATCCAGTGCGGGCCACACCTAGCGGATTCCTATTTGGTCTTGCTCCGAGTGGGGTTTACCATCGCCATGCCTGTTACCAGCCATGCGGTGCGCTCTTACCGCACCCTTTCAGCCTTACCGGCAGCAATGCTGCTTAGGCGGTCTACTCTCTGTTGCACTTTCCGTAGGCTTTCGCCCCCCAGGCGTTACCTGGCACTTTACCCTATGGAGCCCGGACTTTCCTCCCTCTAATAAATTAGAGGGCGATTGCCTGACCAACTTTTCGGTGATCAAACTAGCTGTAAATGGCTCCAGTTGCAAGTTATTCCTTATCTGCGAGTACAGTTTTATATAACAGGTTCTTCTTTACTCCTGTCATATCGCTTACTAAAGCACAGGCTTTCTTAAGCGGAAGGTGTTCCTGAGCCATCGCAACCCAAGCCATTGTTGTCGCATCCACGACATCATTACCCGCTTTCTTTTTAGGCACTCCCGCCACCATAACAACAAACTCTCCTCGCTGCAGGTCAGGATCACCCTCAAGTTCCGACAACACTGAAGTCACCGGACCAGACAATACCCTTTCAAATGTTTTTGTCAGCTCTTTTGCCACACTCACAACTTTGTCTCCCCCTAAAACGGTCTGAATATCAGAGAGCAGCCCCGTAATCCGTCGGGGGGACTCATACAGTACAACGGTTGCCTGTTCATCAAGTATCTCTTGCAATTGTTTTTGCCTGGCTGTTGGTTTTGGCGCTAGAAAACCTATAAACAGAAAGCGATCCGTTGGTAGCCCAGACACACTCAAGGCCGCCACTGCAGCACAAGGGCCAGGCACAGTGTAAACACTCACCCCAGCCGCCCTAGCCTTTGTTACAACGCGGTAGCCTGGATCGCTAATCAAGGGTGTTCCCGCATCGGAAATTAATGCCACCGATTGCCCTTCGTGCAGTTTCGTTATTAACTGCTCAGACTTAACATCTTCATTATGCTCATGTACTGCCCACAAGGAGGTATTTATATTATGTGCGTTGAACAATTTTCGGCTATGGCGGGTATCCTCCGCAGCGACGATATCAACCGATTTTAATATTTCTATGGCGCGTAAAGTAATATCGCTTAAGTTCCCAATAGGAGTAGCGACAATGTATAAGTTTCCAGGATTCATAAGTAGGTCGTCATTGTGGATTTGTCATCAGGTTTCTTCGAGGTAAGCAACTTTTTCCTATTATATCAGTCTATAATGGGATGCTTCATCTTGGGCAAATTGATTGCCTCCTAACTTCTAGTATTTTTTGGGTAGATTGTACAGATATGCCAAAACGAGTCGCGCGATTTATTCTTTTTTTCACCTTATCACTGCTCACTGGGCTTGGACTAAGTGGCTGCGGTGACCCCTCAGCACGCATCAGCGATCCAAGTCAATCCGAAAAAGCCACTCCAATTGCGTCCTTACTGACCCAAGCACAACAGCTGCAGTCTCCCGCATCAGAACAACTTCTCCTACAAGCAGTTCGTTTACTGCGACAGGGTGGGAAAATCGCCGAAGCATCGAATATATTAACAACAATAGATGGCACTCATTTACCAATTCTGCTCCAAGCAAACTTTATTATTGAGACGGCCTTTCAAGCGCTTTACAACCTTGACCCTGAATTAGCTGTATCAATTTTAACAACGGATAGGATGAATTTCACCAACATCATCAACCAGCTTGACACCAAGCAATCAATAGAGTCCAGCTTACTCAGGGCTATTGCTTGGGAGCAATCAGGTAACTTTCTAGCCGCTGCAAGAGAGCGTATATTTATTGCGTCACTGCTCCCAGCTGAACACAACAGCCGAGTGAACGATACTTACATTGGTAATGTGAACACAAACAACGCAGTTGACATACCTGTCAACGCCAACACTGCAAAAACACCCCTAGACCTTATCCACAACTCACTAAAGTTAGAAAAATCTCGATCGCACAACACACAACAAATCTGGCTAAACCTCACAGCATTAGATGCAGAAGAGCTGTTACCGCTGTCCTTATCCGCAGCTTTTGACGAAACCAAGGGGTGGTTTCAACTCGCATGGTTATTTCGTGCCCATCAAGACAACCTAGATTCTCAGATAAGCGAATTAAACCATTGGCTAACGCTATACCCTGAACACCCTGCGGCATCCCCGCTGCCTGAAAGCCTTGCCATATTGTCTCAGCTAGTTCAACAACGCCCCAACAAGATAGCGTTATTACTTCCACAAAAGGGCCCCTACCTTCCAGCATCCAGAGCCATTCAAAATGGTTTTCTAGCGGCGCATTACACTGATACAAAAAATGCAGATACAAAAAGCGTTAATTCCAAACCCGCCTTTATAGAAACGAGCAGGACACATCAGAACCAAACAACGCTACAAATCCGTGTATATGACAGCAGCAACACCGACACCTTTATAGACACATATCAACAAGCGGTTCTCGACGGAGCTGAATTAATTATCGGCGCCCTGCAAAAAAAGAATGTAAAAGCTTTACAACATTACTCAAGATACGACGAGTCTCAACTTGAAAAAGGTGGACTACCCGTCCCCACCATCGCGCTAAACAGAGCTGATAACGAAACACAAAGTCCCGCCAACCTTTTTCAATTTGGTTTATCACCAGATGACGAAGCACGCCAAGTCGCCACTCATGCTTTAGAATACGAATATAAAAATGCCGCGGTACTCTACCCAGATTCCGCCTGGGGTGAACGAGTATTCAACACTTTTAATGAGCAATGGACCAAGTTTGGCGGCACCACAACCGCAAGTGCCACATTTGATAACAAAGGCAATTATTCCTCCGCAATAAAACAAATGTTAATGATCCAACAAAGCCAAAGCCGAGCCAATCAGCTTAAACGCATGTTAGGCATTCCATTTGAATTCCAACCGAGAAGGCGGCAGGACATTGATTTCGTGTTTATTTTGGCATCCCCCAAACAGGCTCGACAAATTAAACCCCTACTCGACTTCCATTATGCTGCCGACTTACCGGTATATGCCACCTCTCATATATACAGCGGCAAACCCAAAGCATCAAAAGATAGAGACATAAACGGTGTTGAATTTTGCGATATACCCTGGCTGCTAACAACGCCGACAGAAACGCAACAGAATCTAAATCAAGCATGGCCCAATACCGCCTCACGTTATCGCAGGCTCAATGCTTTGGGGGTAGATGCCTACCGACTACATGCTCGCATTCAGTTACTCACTGGGGTTCCCGGCGCTCGATTTTTCGGGGCGACAGGGATCCTTTCATTGTCACCCAAAAACCTAATTCTCCGAGAATTAAATTGGGCAAAAATCAAAAAAGGTACCCCAAGAGCAGTACCAAAACATGAAGCAGCCCCTCTGAAAGATAAACCACAAGGAAGTGATGATGAGAAGCAATGGAACCAACAACAATGGAGAACCCAACCGCCACAACAGCAGCCCCAAAACGCAAATTGGCAACCGAGCAGAACAACAAGCTAGGTCTTATTTGGAACATCAAGGATTGCGATTTAAAGAAGGTAATTTTTCTGAAAAAACAGGTGAAATCGACCTTATAATGCATGATGGCGACACCCTAGTGTTTGTGGAAGTACGGTACCGCCGAAAACTTGGTTTCGGCTCAGCCATTGATAGCGTGACCTACCATAAACAAAAGAAACTCATTAAAACAGCACAACTTTACATGCTTAGACGCTTTAAAACCGTAGAAATCCCTTGCCGATTTGATGTTGTAGGTATTGACTATTGCCCGAAACACCAGACACAGGAAACAACCTGGATAAGAAATGCATTTTAAGTTTACAATACGTACTGTTAAAATATAACGCTAAACAAATGAAAGAGACCAAACCATGACATTAGAAGATCGTGTTCTTGAATTATTCGACGCTAGCATCGAAGCTAAAACACAAGCTCGAGATGTTATCCCATCAGCCATTGTCGCTGCTGGTGAAGCAATGGTACAAAGCCTATTAAATAACGGCAAAATATTAACCTGTGGCAACGGTGGCTCTGCTGGTGACGCACAACACTTCTCATCTGAAATGTTAAACCGATTCGAAAGAGAACGCCCAGCACTACCCGCAATCGCACTTTCGACAGACACTTCCACACTCACATCCATCGCTAATGACTATAGTTACAACGAAATTTTCTCTAAACAAATACGCGCCTTAGGTCTCCCTGGCGATATACTCTTAGCAGTAACAACAAGCGGTAATTCATCCAATATTTTGCAGGCGGTGCAAGCCGCACACGACCGAGAGGTGAGAGTTGTAGCCCTTACTGGCAAAGATGGTGGCGATGTTACGAACTTGTTACATGCCGATGATGTCGAAATCAGAGTACCTTCCTACTCTACTGCTCGCATACAAGAAGTCCATTTATTATGCATTCACGCCCTGTGCGACCTAATTGACGGTCAACTGTTTGGCGTTGAATAATGACAAAGGTTAAGAAAACAATGAACAGAACATCAAGCCGAAGCCTGTTGTTAAACCTATGGTTAATAGGCAGCTTATTTTTTGCATCACAATGGATTTCTGGGTGCGCCTCGATACTCTCGGCCTCTTCTGGATCTGATCAAATTGACGAAGACCCTGGAACCCGTACATTTGGGTCCTATATTGAAGACGAAAGTATTGAAACTAAAATCCTCGCAAACTTATATAATGCGGACATAGGCTATAAAGAAGGGAATGTTAGCGTCGTTTCCTACAACGGCATCGTATTAGTTATAGGTCAAGTAAAATCGCAACCACTGCTTGAAAATGCCTCGTCAATCGCCCAAAAAGTCAGAGCAGTAAGGAAAGTTCATAACGAACTCTCGATAGCCGGGCCAGTGTCTTATATGGCAGGGGTAAATGATGGCTGGCTTACCACTAAAATCAAAAATCAAATGCTATTTACAACTGACTTTCCTTCGGGTCGAGTTAAAGTTGTAACTGAAAACGGCACAGTTTACCTAATGGGGCTACTAACACCAAAAGAAGCTACCGACGCAGTTGCAATTACACGTTTGATTTATGGAGTACAGAAAATCGTCAAGATTGTAGAGTATATCGATTAACACAAACCTGTATTGGTCATAGCGAGCACCTGCCCTAGGCAAACACCAATTTAAACAGTCGCCATGACCAATACAATTACAACCTTACCTTCTTTAAATCCACTTCTTCAAACGCCCCACCTGCCGTAATCCTACTCCCCCACACCTGATGGCTAGCCTGGTGGTCTGAAACATGAAAACTTAATGGTTGCCCCACACCTAGCTCTAGCGATGAAAATGACTCCAATGCACTCACCACATCATCCATCGTAAAGTATCGCCCCACTTGCTGCAAAGCCTCACACAATAAAACTGCTACAATATACCCTTCCAGCGAGACAAAACCTGGCTCCTCATTAGGAAAGTAACGGGAAAAGTCTTCCCTGTACTGCAACACACCGGACGCGTACGAGTCATACATCGGCACAACCTGCGTCACCAACACATCCTCACCGATACCCCCTCCAATCTCCTGAAAAGCTTCCGCTAAAGCGCGCGCGCCAACAAAAGATACATTACCAACCTCTCCCAAAAAACCCTGCTCCCTCACCAACCGTGTAAATGCCGCACTAGCCGAATACGTGCTAACAAGTACTACAGCATCAAGCGAATCAATCTTATCGTCAAACTGATGCACCGCTGTTTCAACCTGAACCGTATTTCGCTCATAGCTCGCTGTAATTATATTTTCTCTGGCAACACCGTAATCTTGCAACGCATCAACCACTCCAGACAAGCCATCTCTACCGTAACTGTCATTTTGATAAAACACACCAATTCTTTCAGGGCGCAACTTCTTCACCTTTACAAAATAGTGAATCATCGCCGCCGTTTCTTCCGCGTAACTTGCTCGATAATTAAAAACATAACGATCAGGAGGGTCATTTCTCAGCACCTCCGCACCCGAGAATGTCCCCATAACCAACATACGCTCCTTCAATGCAATCGGCAAAATCGCTCGCGCTGTGGGGGTACCAACATTCCCCAGCAACGAGAACACACCCGATTCTTTATCGACAAAAGCTGCCATATTTTTAATAGCTATACCTGGCTCATACCCATCATTCAAAGCATTCAACTCAAGCGCTCTACCATGAATCCCACCAGTTGCATTTACCCGATGAAAATAAGCTTCCACTCCCAATCGCATTGCCCTGCCTAACTCTTTAGCCCCTCCCTGAAATGCAGCTGACATGCCAATCGTTATTTGATGAGGCATCACCCCCCTCGGAGTCTCCTCACCAATAATATCTCTAACCCAAATGTCACTTACATGATAACGCCAAGGAGAATAAGCACCGACACCAAACCCCACCATCAACAAGGCAACGCATAAAAACACATAAATACGCTTAGATAATACGCTCGTTGCTTTGACTATATCCCCACCTACGCGTTGATTTTCAAAACTCCCCCCACTCAAATTTGATTGCACCAAACTCGAGGACTGTAATTGTTGCCGGCCAGCTCTCTGTAACTGCGTAAGCGTCATCGGCTGAACCATTCCAGGTGTCGGCAATGAACCAGGATCTCGCTTCACCCCACCCAACTCAGCACTCACAACAGAAACTCGCAACCCAATGCGTGAAAAAACCGTTTTGAACCGTTGGGCGTCCTTTTCGTTAAGATTCTTACGAATCACAATATTTTTTGAGGTTTCAATAAGTTGCTTCGCCTGGCCTTCAGACATTTTTAATACCCGTTGCAACTCTATTTTCACATCTTCATCTATAACTCCATCTATCAATCCGCCATTTGAAATCACGTTCCAGCCTGACGAATCCTGAGATTTCCGACCACCCTCGCCATCAATAACAACCTTCTCAAACTGCTTTGAATGATCCAGCAACGCTTGCCAAAAGACCTTTACGTCGGCGTAACGCATATCCCTATCCAGAGCCATCGCCTGATCAACTACAGGCTGCAACGACAACATCAAAGGATCTGTTACCGACACATCTAACAATTTAGGCACATCACCGGACAACTGTTTTGCCATAATAGATTCATGACTAGCTCCAGAAAAGGGGCGTTTCCCCGACAACACAAAAAACAATAACGCACCCAAAGCATATACATCCGCGCGAGGGTCAACAGCAACACCTCTAATTTGCTCAGGCGAAAGGTAACCCGGCGTCCCCATCACCATCCCCAGCTTGGTATGCTTGAGGTCCTCCTCTCCCAAGGGTTTGCTGATACCAAAATCTAAAACTTTAACAAGCGTATCCCCTCCGGTGACCTGCACGATCATAATATTATTCGGTTTTAAATCTCGATGAACCACATCTAACTTGTGCGCGGCATGAATACCTGCACATACCTGCTCCATCAACCAAACCACATTACCAACCGGCAAAGCCCCTTCACTTTCAACAACATCCCCCAATGTCACACCATCCAACAACTCCATTGCAATAAAGACAATACCGTCATCAGTTCTCCCAAAATCAAATACACTAACCACTGACGGGTGATTAACTTGGCTGTTTATTCTAGCCTCTCTCAAAAACAGTTGAATAAAGTCTTCATCGTCAAAGCCCGGCCGCAAGACCTTAACAACCACCTTGCGTCCTAGACTTATCTGCTCGGCAATAAAAACTAAACTCATACCACCATCCGCCAGCTGGCGCTCAATTCTATAAGCACCATTCAACTCACGACCGACCAATGAGTCGCACTCATCGCTTTGATTGACTTGTTCCAACCCAGCCATAACAATCTCATAATATCAATAAGTTCAAATACGATTACAACGCAACCGTTAAGGTTACAGTATAGGTGAATATGAACATGCCATCGCGGACATTGACCGGCACTCACCTCAACAATCAGCCATAAAAAAACCCCTGAGAAATCAGGGGTTTTTTTATGGCTGATTGCTTATTTCACCACTTTCAAGCTCGGCCGGCCTACGACCGGAGGCTTACTCGCAGCGTCGCTACCCCCTCCCTCATCAGGGCTTGGAGGTGGTTCAATTTCCCCAGCCTCAAAAAACATACCTTTACCATTTTCTTTAGCATATATTGCCAATAAAGCACCAATAGGTAGATATATTTCTCGAGATCGACCACCAAAACGAGCAGAGAATTGTACGTACTCATTATCCATATGCAAATGCCGAATCGCCGAAGGTGTCAAATTTAAAACGATTTTGCCATCATCAACAAATTCCGTGGGTACTGCAACTTTCGGATAATTTGCATCAACCAACAAATAAGGCGTGCAATTGTTATCGACAATCCATTCGTATAAAGCCCGCACAAAATAAGGCCGTGTCGGAGACATCGCCTCTTCAGTGATATCCGTCATTACTCCCCCTACTAGCTCCATTGTACAACCAAGTAAATCGCACAATCATGCTAACACCAAACAGCAACCACCACCTGGTGTTAACAAACGATAATATCAATGGCCGTGCTGCATATCACTTTCTAAATCAGACAGGCTAGCCTTAAAAGACTCACGCTCGAACAATCGATCCATATAGGCCATCAGATTGGGAGTCTTAGCTCGGTCCATCTCAATACCCATTACAGGAAGACGCCACAAGATAGGAGCCATACAGCAATCCACCAAAGTGTATTCTTCACTCATGAAATAAGGCATCTCAGAGAAAATCGGATCAATAGCAGTCAGGCTTTCTTTGAACTTTTCCTTAGCCTTATCTGCTTCAGCCGGATCTGCAGACGGATCAAGAGCTAGCGTAACCAATGGAGCCCAGTCGCGCTCGATCCTGTATAACCAAAGCCTACTTCGAGCCCTTTCAACAGGGTAAACAGGTAACAATGGAGGGTGAGGGAATCGCTCATCCAAATATTCCATCATCACATTTGGTTCATACAATGTCAGCTCACGATCAACTAACGTCGGCAATTCATTGTAAGGATTCAAACTTGCTAAATCCTCCGGCTTACTAGCCAAGTCCACGTCAAGAATGTCAACGGTAACCCCTTTTTCAGCCAAAACTATACGTACTCGATGGCTATAGTGATCATTACCATCAGAATAAAATATCATCGAAGAACGCTTTGCAACCACACCCATGAAGTCACTCCCTAGAGTTTACGGTTAGAATTTAACTACTAAAAATCATACAAAAACAACGTAAACATAACGACAAAAGGGTACCCCAAACAGGCACCCTTTTGTCGTTATGTTTGCTACCTACAAACATCATTAATCATCAAGATTAATGAACATCCTTCCAGTACTCTCTGTTAAGCATATAAACAAAGAACAGCAATACAAACAAGAATGCAATCACCTTATAACCAAGGCTTTCACGCGTTGCACGAATTGGCTCCGCCATGTATACCATATAATTGGTTAAATCAGCCATGTTGGTTTTAAACTCTTTCTCACTCATGCTCTCTTGCATTGTCTGCAAAACATGCGGCATACCTACGTCTTTAAATACGTGGTTATTTACACCCCATGGACGAAACTCGTCAGCATAAAAGCTAGTCAGGTAAGAATAAACCCAATCTGAACCGCGCACCCGAGCCTGCAGTGACAAATCAGGAGGCGCAGTACCAAACCATTTTTTTGCTAAATCTTGAGGAATGGCAGACACCATCACATCGCCAATCTTGCTATCAGTAAACACAAGATTATCCATCATAATATCGGCCGGTATTTCCAAATCATCTGACACTCGCTCATAGCGCATAAAATTTGCAGAATGACAGCCCTGACAGTTATTAACAAAAAGCTGTGCGCCTTTTTGCAGCGATGCTTTATCGTCCATATTAATCGGCGCAGTAACGATGTGCTCATTAACGCCTGACGAAGCCTGTACCAACATGGACAAACTCATAGCAACTAACAATACAATTAGCTTTTTCATTAGTGCGACCCCGTAACCCGTTCTGGAACTGGTTTAGTAGCTTCTCTTGATGTCCAGAAAGGCATACCAATAAAGAAAGCAAAATAAATCACCGTGGCTATTTGACCAACTGTACTATAAGTAATAAAGGACAAACCAAATGCATGGTCACCAGGGTTCTTAACACCGCAAATACCCAAAACGATAAAGGTGACAGCAAAAAGCGCTAACGCAAATTTGCTAAAAAAACCTTTATAACGAATGGATTTCACTGGGCTACGATCTAACCAAGGCAATACAAACAAGATCGCCACAGAAACACCAAAACCAATGACACCCATCAGTTTGTCAGGGATCGCCCTTAATACCGCATAAAATGGTGTAAAATACCATACTGGCGCGATGTGATCTGGCGTCTTTAACGGGTTCGCTGGTTCAAAGTTAGGCTTCTCTAAAAAGTAACCGCCACCCTCTGGAAAGAAAAACAACACGATACAAAAAACAATCAAGAAAACGACTATGCCGACAAGGTCATGTACAGTGTAATAAGGGTGGAAAGGGATTCCATCCAGTGGCTTTCCGTTTTCGTCTTTTTTAGCTTTAATATCAATCCCATCAGGATTATTTGAACCTACTTCGTGTAAAGCAATAATATGCAATACAACCAAGGCCAACAATATGATTGGGAATGCAACAACGTGCAGCGCGAAGAAACGGTTCAGGGTAATCCCAGAGATCAAATAATCCCCGCGAATCCACTCCATCAGCGCATCACCAACGTACGGGATCGCCCCTGGCAGAGAGATAATTACCTGTGCGCCCCAGTAAGACATTTGACCCCATGGAAGCAAATACCCCATAAAGGCTTCAGCCATGAGAACAAAGAATATCAACATACCAAACACCCACACAAGCTCGCGGGGCTGACGGTATGAACCATAGAGCAATGCTCTGAACATATGCAGATAAACAACAACAAAGAAAGCTGACGCTCCCGTTGAATGCATATAACGTAACAACCACCCATAGTCGACGTCACGCATAATGTTCATTTCCACCGAAGCAAATGCACCTTCGCCAGACGGGTTGTACATCATGGTTAACCAAACACCTGTCAACAGCTGGTTTACCAACACAACCATAGACAAAACACCAAAGAAGTACCAAAAGTTAAAGTTCTTAGGAGCATAATATTTGCTCATATGATCTTCGAACATCTTGGTGGCAGGGAAGCGATCATCAACCCATGTCATCATATTTTGAAACATGCTCATTATGCTGCCTCTCCGTCTTCACCAATTTTTATTACTGTATCTGACATGTAATAATAGGGAGGTACGTCAAGATTTGTTGGTGCTGGAACCCCTTGAAATACACGTCCAGACAAATCAAATTTTGAACCATGACAAGGACAGAAAAAGCCACCCATCCATTCATCACCACCCAAATCCGCTGCACCCACATCTGGGCGAAACAGAGGGGAACAACCAAGGTGAGTACAGATGCCTACAAGCACCACAATCTCAGAATGCCCTTCGATCGAGCGCCCTTGGTTTTTAGTGTACACAGGTTGATTACTATTTTCCGAACCAGGGTCACGCAAGTTACCCTCAACATCCGCCAACATCTTCATTGACTCAGGGGTGCGGCGCACTATCCATACAGGCTTGCCCCGCCATTCAACCGTCATCTTTTGACCTGGTTCCAACTTACTAAAATCTGCGACTACAGGTGCACCTGCCGACTTTGCTTTTGCGCTAGGACTCCACGATTTTACAAATGGAACCGCTAGACCTACCGCGCCAGCAGCGCCTACCGCCGAAGTAGCACCAATCCAAAATCGGCGACGCCCTTCATTTACGCTGTCAGTACTCATTGACCTCTCTCCAAAGGAATTCACAGATAGGCTGCACCAAATTTCAAGCACAAAACCCCTGTATACTCATAAAAAATTACGCGCTCATAGTAATGAAATTACGAAATAGTTACAAGGAAACCAGAAAATTAGCTCACAAGAAATGCAATAAAGACCATGACCAACCCAAGATGACAGCAATTCAATATCATTCCGAGCAACAGCCAACTAATACGACAAAACACATAGGCAAAAAAAAGCCCAAAACAATGTTTTGGGCTTTTTCGAATCCAATTCCTGGCGCAAACCAGGAAATTGAATTAACGCTTCGAAAACTGAGGTTTCTTACGTGCTTTACGTAGACCAACTTTCTTACGTTCAACCGATCGAGCGTCACGAGTTACATAACCAGCCTTACGAAGAGGGCTGCGCAACGTCTCATCAAACTCGATAAGTGCACGAGTGATTCCCAGACGGATAGCACCGGCTTGACCGTTGTTACCACCACCTTTCACTGTCACTGTAATATCGAATTTCTCAGTCATTTCAACCAACTCTAGTGGTTGACGAACAACCATTCGAGAAGTTTCACGACCAAAGTATGTGTCTAATGTACGACCATTAACATTAATATTTCCAGAGCCCGCACGAAGGAATACTCGTGCAGCAGAGCTCTTGCGTCGACCTGTACCGTAATTTGTTTCCACGATTTCGCTTCCGTCTCTTAGATGTTCAATTCTTTAGGCTGTTGAGCCGCGTGATTATGCTCGCTACCAACATATACTTTAAGCTTGCGGAACATCGCACGACCTAAAGGGTTATGAGGAAGCATACCTTTAACAGCTGATTCAATGACCAACTCAGGCTTGTGAGCAATTAGCTTTTCGAAATTCATTGACTTCAAGCCACCTGGGTAACCAGTATGACTATAGTATATCTTGTCACTACGCTTATTTCCGGTTACTTCGATTTTCTCAGCATTAATAATGATGATGTAATCACCAGTATCAACATGAGGGGTATACACAGGCTTATGCTTGCCACGCAAGCGTAAAGCCACTTCAGTTGCTAGACGACCTAATGTTTTGCCTTCTGCATCAACTACATACCAGTCACGTTCAACAGTCTCTGGTTTAGCGCTATAAGTTTTCATCTATTCTACCCTAGAATACTTGGTCATGATTCACTGACTCATGAAGAGCGCGAATACTACCCAACCTGTCAGAATTTGACAAGCAATTTTCTATCAATTTTGAGTTTACCATTGAACGAGAAGAGAAACTGAGTCGGGGGGACGCTCGTTATCTGTATAAAACCCTGTTATTTAGCATAGTACAGACTTAACGCCTTCACTCGCCCTGCATGCTAACGTATGCGGATACCGTCACTTTAGTTGCCTCAAGAGCACTTAAAGGGAGTTCCACTGCAGATTTTGGCGAATTGTATCAAAGACAACGGCTGCCGTCAGCACCTTCTGTGAAAAATTGCTAAGGTTTATGCTCTCGAGCCAAATATTCATGAGATTGCATCTCCAACAAGCGACTTTGAGTACGCTGAAATTCGAACTCAAGCTGCCCACTACCGTACAAGTTTTCAATAGCAGCCTCTGCGGACATAATCAGTTTCACATTACGATCGTAAAATTCATCCACAAGATTAATAAAGCGGCGAGCCAGATCATCTGTCAACCCATTCATCACCGGTACATTAGAAATTAATACGGCATGATAGATCCTGGATAGCTCTATATAGTCATTTTGACTGCGAGGGCCATTACAAAGGGCATCAAAATCACACCACAACACGTCATCCGCCACCATAATAGTTTCTATAGGTCGCCCCTCTATTTCAATAACTTCCTCAGCATGCCCAGGCTCTGGCGCCAAAGAGTCAAAACTTTTACGCAAACTCTCGCCTGCCCCCTTATCAAGCGGCGAATGAAAGATTTCCGCCTTTTCTAACGCTCTCAATCTATAATCAATGCCACTGTCGACATTAACTATTTCTGTATAAGTATTAATTAAAGTAATAGCAGGCAAAAAACGGGCTCTCTGCAAGCCGTTCTCATATAACTTATCCGGCACTATGTTTGATGTTGCAACCAACGTAACACCTCGACCAAACAGGCGCTCCATCATTCCACCCAATATCATCGCATCAGTGATATCAGACACAAAGAACTCATCAAAACAAATGACACAGGCCTCCTCTGCCAACCGGTCTGCCACAATACTCAATGGGTCCTTGCTTCCCTGTAAATCTGTCAGCTCGTGATGAATACGCCGCATAAAACGATGGAAGTGAATACGCATTTTTTGCTCAAAGGGCAAACTTTCATAAAAAGTATCCACCAAATAGGTTTTCCCTCGCCCTACCCCCCCCCAAAAGTACAAGCCCATCACAGGCACTACCTGAGTAGCCTTTGACTTATTGCTAAACCGAGAAAAAAAGCCTTTCGAGCCAGCATTTTGCTTGCGTAAGACCAAATCATGATAAAGCCTATCAAGATGGGTCACCGCTTGCTCCTGAGCCTCGTCATAGCTGAACTCAGGGCGCGCCAAGTCACGCTTATAGCGCTCTAAGGGGGTCAAACATTGCGTCATACTAATTCCTTAACAACAGCGTATTCACATCACTTTCGTGATCAAAGCGTACAAATTTTGCGACACTCTATCGAAGGTTTCTATCATTGTCTATGTTCGCCAATTGCTTAACCAACCCTTTTAGCTCAGGTAATTGACCGTGAAAAAAGTGCCCCGCCCCTTCCAATACAGCTTTCTGCTTCTCGGTTGTTACAGAATCAAACCATTGATAGATAGAAGACGGATCAACCACCTCATCGCTGCCCCCCACAATCACTCCTAGCGGCACATCAAATGCGGTAAAATTTTCAAAATCGTAGTTCACTACGGCTGGCGCAACCAATAACAATGAAATCACAGGAAAATCATCCTTTAATGCCAACTGCAAAGCCCTTGTCACCACATAAGAGCCAAAAGAGAAGCCTGCCAAAATAATGCGATCACCAGGCCTGACCGACTTCAACCAACCCAGTACAGCCATCAAATCATCAGCCTCCCCTATTCCCTCAGCATACTCCCCTTCACTTTTTTCCACGCCTCGAAAATTAAACCGAACCACTCTGTGCCCCAAGTCTCGATGACAACGGGCTATCGTATGTACCACTTTATTATTCATCGTCCCCCCCATCAACGGATGCGGATGACACACAACTACTACAACCCCAGAATCACCATCCTCTGGAGCATTTGAGGGTGCCATAGTTGAGGTTTGCAATTGACCGCACACACCATCTATAAAAAAACGACTCTCACCTTCTGGAAACTCGAACATACCTATCCCTTCCAATATTTAAACGATTTCGGCTATTCTGGCCAAACCTGGCGCTACCGTATGGCCAAATCATCACAATCCGTAGACTTTGTTACATCCTATTCAAACAATCTACCCTGCCCCGCATGTTTAAGGCTGTCTTATTTAAGAATATGATTATATTATCAAAATAACGGGGGCCAATGGACATTCAACTAGACACCACCCCCCACAATGTTTTTAGCTACTATATTTTTAGCAATACGGTAGATTATACCGCTAGGGGTTGATATGGGTTGGATTGAGATTGTAAGTTTTCTTGTAGGCGCACTTTCAGGAGCCGCGATCTGCTATTTTGGTGTTATGCGTCAACGCACAGAAAATGCGGTAGAAAGGCAAATGAGAGAATTACAGGAAGAATTTACCGCTTACAGGGAAAATGTTAATCAACACTTTCACCAGACGGCGAACCTGGTTAACGACCTATCAGCTAATTATATCTCGGTACAAAAACACCTTGAAACTGCAGCCACTTCTTTCGCAGAACCACCAAGGAGCTTCGAAATAGAAGAAGACTCAGAAGCACTACCAACCCCAAAACCGGAGTTTGCCACACTCGAGATCCAAGCGCCGGCAGTAGACGAGGAAGACGCTGGTTTCTCCGGTGAAACAGTTGAGCCCCCGAGAGATTACGCTCCAAAAAGTGACCCTAAAGAACAAGGGACACTGGATGAAGGTTTTAGACTACAGGATCAAGCAGCAACTCCCCCTAGCGCAAACTAACTAAGCCCTTCACTCTAACCTTGCCCTTCAGATTGCACAGCAGCCCCTAGAAATAGGGGCACCTACCCTCGTTTTCAACCCTTCTATTAAATAAAGATTCTTTATTATTAATTTCCCTTGAATTGTATTTTTACTGCCCAAGATCTTAAACAACGGCGGCAATCACGCCCCAGCAATCAACACTAAAGATCATTTTTTGGAGCAATCACTATGAGTATCGCAACCCTTAACCCTTGGCAAGTTCTTGATCAATTACAACAAGATGCTTTACGCCGCCACTCTAGCCCAACATCAAGACGCTCTGCTTCTGTGAGCTGTAAAACCACATCAACACGCCAATGGCACCCTGCTGTAGATATCACTGAATCCGCTAACGGATTCCATATCGTTATGGACTTACCTGGAATCAAACCTGAAAATGTATCTATCGAAATAGAAGACAATCAATTAAAAATTAGCGGTGAACGCAAGCAATCGGAATCAGCCCCTCTAAAAAAGCATCACAGTGAGCGGGTTATTGGAGCATTCTCTCGCCAATTCCGTCTACCTAAAGACGCCGATGCAACTCAAATAAGTGCATCATTTGAGATAGGGGTGCTAGCTATCGACATCAATAAACAAGAAGAGAGCAAGCCCCGCAAAGTTACTATTAATGTAAAAAACTAACCGACAGTTCAACACTAAGGCTTAAACAAAAAAACCTACCCAAATATTATTTAGGTAGGTTTTTTTGTGGCGCTTTTAACAGCACCTAATTCACGCTTTTATTTAGCGCTCATTATTTTACACCCTTTATTTTGCAGAATGACCCGTAAGTTTAACTTCAACTTTTTCATCATCTTTTAAGCTTGCATAATAAGCTCGCAATATATCCAACACTTCAGGTCGACTAAAGTTATCTTGCACATCTTCACCTTCAGATAGCGCCTTACGTAACTTCGTGCCGGAAACTAACACACGATCCTTAGCTTCATGAGGACATGTCTTCATTGACGCCATAGAGCTACATTCATTACACCAGAATGTCCAATCAATACGCAATGGTAACGTTTCCAATGCATCTTTTTCAATTTCATCAAATATATGATGCGCATCAAACGGCCCATAATAGTCACCTACACCAGCATGATCACGACCAACGATAAGATGTGAGCAGCCGTAGTTTTGACGGAACAACGCGTGCAATAATGCTTCACGTGGACCGGCATAACGCATATCCAATGGGTACCCTGATTGAACAACCGTGTTATCAACAAAATATTTATTGATTAACGTACCTATAGCTTCCTGACGAACTTCCGCAGGAATATCACCAGCCTTAAGCTTGCCCAACAATGAGTGGACCATCACTCCGTCACAAATCTCAATAGCGATTTTAGCAAGGTACTCATGCGAACGGTGCATAGGGTTACGAGTTTGAAATGCAGCAATAGTACTCCAACCTTTTGATTCAAATAACGCACGCGTCTCAGCAGGTGTCATATAAACATCTTTATACTTCTCTGGAAACTCTCCCTGCGAGAATACCTTCACGGGGCCCGCCAAGTTAATCTCACCCTGGGCCATTACCATCTGTACACCCGGGTGATCTTCTTCGGTCGTTTTAAATACTGTTGAGCATTCATGAGCCTTATCGATGCTGTATTTTTCTGTGACGGTCATAGTACCCATCACCTCACCTGTTTCACCATCAACCAATGCTATATCTGAACCTTCAGCGATAGACTCTGCATCCGCTGCAGAAACAGACTTGGTAATAGGGATGGGCCAAAACAATCCATTGGCCATTTTCATATCATCACAAACACCCTGCCAATCCGCCTTGCTCATAAAGCCTTCTAACGGTGTAAAACCACCAATACCAAGCATAATGAGGTCGCCAGTTTCGCGAGAACTCAGCGCAATCTGAGGCAAACTTTCTGCTCTGATTTTTTCTGCTGCTAGTGCGTCGCCTTCAAGCAACAATGGCTTGAGGTCTTTGCTTCCATGAGGATTGACTAAATTTGACATTGATTCTTTTACAACCTTTAACGTTCGATGGACGAATAGACGAAAAACACCAGGACACAACCAAACACCCAGTCTTCAAACATAGCGTGTTCAATGGCTTCTGATAAATAAACGGCGCTAATTATACCTGTGTTTGCCGCACCCACTTATACCCTCCGGCTATATACTTATAACCAAAAATAAAAAAACATCACTAAACAGGGTTATCTATATCGATAAACTCATGATCTATATACATTTTTTTAGAAATCGCAGCACCAACGGCCTGAACACCGTACCGCTCAGTTGCATGATGCCCTGCTGCAAAAAAATGAATACCGTACTCTCTTGCTATATGTGTGGTCTGCTCAGAGGCCTCTCCAGTGATATAAGCATCAACGCCACAATCTACAGCCTGCTCGATGTACCCCTGTGCACCGCCAGTACACCAAGCGACAGTACGAATCAGTCGACCAGGAGCACCTACAAACAAAGGTTTGCGCCCCAATTCAGTAGAAATTTTCTGCGCTAATTCATCGCCACTCAATGGATTAATGAGCTTGCCAACATTCCCTACACTGTACGGATTTCCTGGCTCTAACCCCCCTGTAACCTCAATCCCCAGTCGTGCTGCAAGCTGAGCATTATTACCTAATACAGGGTGAACATCGATAGGTAAATGGTAGGCAAACAAACTAATATTATTATCCATTAAACGCTTAATTCTCTGGTATTTCATACCTACAAGACAAGGGTTCTCACCCTTCCAAAAATACCCATGATGAACCAATATTGCTTGCGCGCCCTTTTCTATTGCCTCATCAATTAGTGCTTGCGTCGCAGAGACTCCTGTCACCAATAGCTCTATTGGTTGCTCTGATGCGACTTGCAACCCATTTGGTGCATAATCCCTAAAGTTTTCAGGGCCTAACAACCGGTTTAATTCACGTTCCAATTCTATTGGTGATACCATGCTCAACACTCTTTTATTGCCTTACAGCACCTGTAGGATTGCTGTACTAGGATAACCGCATTATGACACGTTTTTTTCTTATTCCCGCGGCCACCGGCTTATTGGTTGCCGTGTTATTTATTAGCTTCACCAAGGGCAACAACACCCCTCCTCCAGTTTCCACATCCAGTTTACAGCAGGTACCTCCTCAAGTTATACCCATCAGCGAAGCGCTCTCAACTCCCATATCTTCAACAGAGAGAATCAACACTCGCCGCAGTCCACTTGAACCGGTATCCTATGCGGATGCTGTAGCCATCGCTCAGCCTGCCGTTGTTAATATTTATACTGGCAAAATCATTACTCGCCGATACAATCCTCTGTACGACGACCCACGCATTAGGCGTTATTTTGGACTCAATACTGCCCCGAAACGTCAACGCATGGAGCGCAGCCTAGGCTCTGGTGTAATTCTTAGCGAAACGGGTTACATCGTCACCAACAACCACGTTATTTCTGGTGCTGATGAAATTATTGTGGCACTCAACGATGGGCGCCAAGTTGCCGCTGCAGTTGTCGGCACCGACCCAGAAACAGACCTCGCTGTACTTTTTATTGAAGCCCCCAATTTACCTGCAATTACTCTCGCTCAAACCAATAACATTCGCGTCGGAGATGTCGCCTTAGCAATTGGCAACCCCTTTGGTATTGGACAAACCGTTACCAAAGGAATTGTCAGCGCCCTAGGAAGAAGCCAAGATAATTTAAGCGCCTTTGTTGATTTTATTCAAACAGATGCAGCTATCAATCCAGGGAATTCAGGCGGCGCATTAATCAATGCTATGGGGCAATTAATAGGTATTAACACGGCAATCTATTCAAAATCAGGAGGATCACAAGGTATAGGATTTGCAATCCCTATCAGCATTGCCAAGAAGGTACTCATTGAATTGGTTCAGCACGGGGAAGTTATTCGCGGCTGGTTAGGCATAGAGCCTGTTATCCTAACCCCCAAAATTGCGGAAACATTTAATCTTCCCAATATTCCGGGACTTTTAGTGTCAGGTGTTTTTAAAGATGGCCCCGCACACCAATCAGGCATCCGCCCCGGCGACATCATCACCCACTTAAATGATGCGCCTATTGATGATTCTAAAGCAGCTATGACACTGGTTACGAATATGAAACCCGGTGAAAAGGTTGCAATAGGCATTATTCGAAAAGGAAGTCGTCACCGCCTAGTTGCAACCGTTGGCTCACGACCATCGCCAAAATAACAACCATTTCAAACATGATTAGTTGTGTTTTATTTAATACGCTACTGTTTAATACGATATTCTGCAGAACGAGCGTGGGCCGTCAAACTTTCACCTCGAGCCAGTACAGAAGCAGTTTTACCCAACGTATTAGCAGATTCAGCAGAACACATAATTAAAGAGCTTCGCTTTTGAAAGTCGTATACACCTAACGGCGAGGAAAAACGCGCAGTACCGGAGGTGGGCAATACATGATTAGGACCGGCGCAGTAATCGCCTAATGCCTCAGCGGTATAACGACCCAAAAAAATAGCCCCTGCATGTCGAACCCGCTTACTCATGGCAAGCGGGTCTTCCACCGATAATTCCAAATGCTCTGGAGCTATACGGTTTATCATATCAACCGCCT
Organism: Gammaproteobacteria bacterium 42_54_T18; assembly: GCA_002163245.1. Lineage (GTDB taxonomy): Bacteria > Pseudomonadota > Gammaproteobacteria > Pseudomonadales > Ketobacteraceae > 42-54-T18. Next base: position 41,052 of record MAAL01000064.1, read on the forward strand.
CATCCATGTCGCGGACATGAATCAAAGCTCCCCTAGCCTTTAACGATTGCTCTGCTATCGAGCTACGCTCCAAGGTCGGCAATAACTTTTCAAGGCTTGCTTCAACTGTCGCTAGGAACTCCGCATCAGGACTCACTAAAATAGATTGCGCATCCTCATCATGCTCAGCTTGCGAAAGCAGATCCATCGCAATCCAATCAGGGTTAGTCTTCCCATCACATACAATCATTATCTCAGATGGACCTGCAATCATATCAATGCCCACATGACCAAACACTATACGCTTTGCAGTAGCCACATAAATATTACCTGGCCCCACTACCTTATCAACAGAGGGTACTGTTTCGGTCCCATACGCTAATGCTGCAACAGCTTGCGCACCACCCACAGTAATAACTTTATCAACACCCGCAATCACTGCAGCTGCAAACACCATTTCATTAACCTCACCTCTAGGTGTAGGCACAACCATAATTACTTCTTTTACACCCGCCACTTTTGCGGGAATGGCATTCATTAGCACCGACGATGGGTAAGACGCTTTTCCACCGGGAACATAAATACCTACTCGATCAAGCGCGGTAATTTGCTGACCTAGCAACGTTCCATCAGCCTCTTCGTAAGTCCAAGTCTCTTGCTTTTGGTGCTGATGATAGACCTTAACACGATGAGCTGCGACGATTAATGCCTCACGCTCATCATCAGTAATTGCGTCATAGGCTTGTTGTAAACGTTCTTTGGTTACTACCAATTGGCTGATGCCTTTCACGTCTAAGCGATCAAACTGACAACTATATTGAAGTAGCGCCTCATCACCCCGAGCACGAACATCGCTAACGATATCTTGAACCGTCTGCTGCACCGACTCATCGGAAACAGATTCCCAAGCAAGCAATGTCGTCAACTGCTCATCGAAGCCAGCCTGATTAGTGTCTAAACGATTTATTTGCAAAGCCATGGGCAATCCATTTTCTATTAAATTTTATTTATTGGTAACTACTGATTCTCGGCGACGCTCAACGGCATCAGATAACGATTGAATCAAACCATCTAAAATATCATGTTTAGTTTTCATTGATGCCTTATTGACAATCAATCGCGAACTAACATATGAGATATACTCCGTTGGCTCCAAGCCGTTTGCTCGCAACGTATTTCCAGTATCAACAACATCAACAATACAATCAGCCAAACCAACAAGAGGGGCCAATTCCATTGAACCGTATAACTTTATTACATCAACTTGCTTGCCTTGTTCTGCAAAATAATTACGTGCAATATTCACAAACTTGGTGGCAACTTTAATTCGGCCCACAGGCTCCACAGCATCTACTTTTGCAGCAACCATCAACTTACAGCATGCAATATTGAGATCCAGCGGTTCATACACGCCGTTCGCCCCGTGCTCCATCAGCACGTCTTTACCCGCCACACCAATATCCGCAGCCCCGTGTTCAACAAATGTTGGTACATCCGTAGCACGAATAATCACAATATTAACGTTCTCATTGGTCGTAGGAAAAATAAGCTTCCGACTTTTATCGGGGTCTTCCAACAATTCAATCCCCGCATCGGCAAGTAGCGGCAACGTTTCTTTTAGAATACGCCCCTTCGAAAGCGCAATGGTAATAGCTGAACTCATGATCAAACCTTTTTCTGACAACAACACACGATGCTTAGGACGGTATGCGGCGTATTTTCGCACCCAACAACTGTAACTTCTCTTCGATACACTCATAACCGCGATCGATATGATAAATACGATCCACCAAGGTATCACCCTCCGCTACTAACCCAGCCAACACCAACCCTGCAGAAGCACGTAAATCGGTTGCCATCACTGGTGCAGCCTTTAATTTATCAACACCGGCAACAATTGCGGTATTACTTTCAACATGAATATCCGCACCCATCCGACTAAGTTCAGATACATGCATAAAACGATTTTCAAAAATATTTTCGGTAATCGTTCCAGTTCCTTCCGCCACTGCATTTAAGGCTGTGAACTGGGCCTGCATATCCGTTGGGAAAGCTGGATAAGGCGCAGTCTTAATATTAACGGCCTTAGGTCGTTTACCCTTCATATCCAACTCAATCCAGTCTTCACCTGTCGTGATATGAGCGCCTGCCTCTTCAAGTTTTAGCAGCACAGACTCTAGCAGTTTTGGGTTAGTATCTTTTAACTTCACACGCCCAGAAGTAATAGCCCCTGCAACTAAGTAGGTTCCCGTTTCAATTCGATCTGGGATTACGGTGTACTCACAAGGATTTAACTTTTCCACACCATTAATCGTGATAGTACTGGTTCCCGCTCCTTGAACATCACCACCCATGGCATTGATGCAATCAGCCAGATCAACCACTTCAGGCTCTCTTGCCGAATTTTCCAGGATAGTTTGACCTTTCGCTAGGGATGCAGCCATCATCAAATTTTCAGTACCCGTAACCGTTATCATATCCATGGCAATATGAGCCCCTTTAAGGCCGCCATTACTATAAGCATGAATATAACCATCCTCGACAGTTACCTTAGCCCCCATAGCCTCCAACCCTTTAAGGTGAATATCCACTGGGCGACTACCAATAGCACAACCGCCAGGTAACGATACGTGTGCTTCACCAAAATGTGCCAGCATTGGACCAAGTACCAAAATCGAGGCGCGCATGGTCTTAACAAGCTCATAAGGTGCAGTTAAATCTTTAATCGTACCAGCGAGTATCTCTACCCCCATTTTATCGTCAATGGTGAGTTCAATACCCATCTGCCCCAACAGGGTGATCATGGTGGTAATATCTTGTAGGTGTGGCAAATTGCACACTTTCACTGGGCCGTCTGATAACAACGTTGCCGCTAACACCGGCAAAGCAGAGTTCTTAGAACCAGAAATTCGGATCTCGCCGTCTAAAGGCGCGCCACCAGTGATGATAAGTTTATCCATTGAGTGCCTCTAAAGCCTCTACACAAAAAAGTAATTGAGTTAAAAAGATGGGGAAAGTATCAGAACGGGGCGCCAAAAACCTTTTTCTTCTCCCATTCATCAGGTGTGAAAGTATGCATCGTCACCGCGTGCAAATCACCACTGGCAATTTTTTCGTTCAAACATGCATAGATAAGCTGTTGTTTTTTAAGGGTTCGCAGGCCTTCAAATGCCGTTGACACAACCATTAACTGACAGCTATTACCTTCTAACTTTACGGTGACTTCTGCGTTTTCTATTCCTGCCTCAACCAAGGCTTTAACGTCTTGTGCGTCCATAATATGTGAAACCTGTAACAAGGAAGCGGAAAGGGAGTAATGCTTAGCACCACATATCCGACTCAGATTTGAATAAGCCGGGTATGATAGCGTAAATTATGACAAAAATCAGCGGATCTTAAAGCACAAACGTCATAAAGGATGAAGGCGTACTAACTAAAACTCCCTAGGGGTAACACATCATCTAATCCACTTACCCTCGCCATCTCAAACAAGGCGTCAGGTATGCTTACAAATACCAGCACCTTATTGCATTTTTTTGCCTTACGCATAAAGCAAAGCAACAAAGATAACCCGACACTATTGCTACGACTAACACCGGATAAATCCACACTAAACTGACTATCCGCCCCCTCAATCAATGATGCATAACGAATACGCAACACCGCTGCGGTATGCTGATTGAGCTCACCCTCCAGCATCATTTGCTGAGGATTTACTTGCTGTAGTGATGCTGTATTTTTTGCGATCATTATTCTTGCGTCTTATTAAAAAGAAACTTGCTGATTAGATCCTCCAGAACCAACGCAGACTGGGTATCCTCAATTTCATCGCCATCGGCAAGATTCTCATCTTCTGCACCCACAACAATACCAATATATTTCTCACCCAGTACTCCAGCAGTCAATATGGATGCTGTTGAATCTATGGAAAGGTTGTCAAACTGGTTGTATATTTCCATCTCAACTACCCCGACAAAATCCTCTTTATCTAGATAGATATTTGATACACGACCGATAACAACACCCGCCATAGTAACTTTTGCTCTAACCGTTAACCCGCCGATATTCTCAAACCGTGCCGATACTTCATAACTTTCTTCAGCAGCCTCAAGGGTTAGCCCGCTAACTTTTAACGCTAAGAAAATAAGCGCTGCGAAGCCCGCCACCATAAATGCTCCAACGGATATTTCTAAAGTCCTTATTCGCATGCTTACAAATCTCCAAACATTACTGCAGTTAAAATAAAATCGAGCCCTAATATTGCCAAGGATGCATAAACAACGGTTCTCGTTGTAGCCTGCCCAATGCCTTCAGAGGTGGGGACTGTATCGAAGCCTTGAAACACAGCAATCCACGTAATAACAAAACCAAAAGCAATACTTTTAATAACACCATTCAATACATCATCACTAAATTGCACGCTATCTTGCATATTTGCCCAAAACGACCCGCTATACACACCTAACCAGTCAACACCAACCAAAGATGCCCCCCAGATTCCAACAGATGAAAAAATAATAGCCAATACTGGCATACATATAACACCCGCCCAAAATCGTGGCGCAATTACGCGGCGCAACGGGTCAATACCGATCATTTCTAAACCAGCGATTTGTTCAGTAGATTTCATCAAACCAATTTCTGCTGTTAATGCCGATCCAGCCCTACCAGCAAATAATAACGCAGCTACCACCGGACCAAGCTCTCGAAGCAAAGTAAGAGAAACCAACTGCCCCAATGCTTGCTCACTGCCATAGCGAGTAAGAATATTGTAACCCTGAAGCGCCAATACCATGCCGATAAAAAAACCCGACACCATAATGATGATTAAAGACATCACACCCACAGAGTAAATCTGCTTTACCAGTAGCGGAAAATTATTCCTAATATTTGGAACCGCAAATAAAGATTGAAACAAAAAAACGCCAGACGCACCGAATGTTTCTAAAAAAGACACTCCTTTAGAACCAATGCGCCGCAATGCTTGAATAACCATTTACTTCACTCCCGCCAACAAATCATCACATAACTCTCGCGCTGGAAAGTGGAAAGGCACAGGGCCATCAGGCAAGCCTTGCATGAACTGCTTTAAACGCGGAGCATCAGAATGCAGAACTTCGTCTGGAGTCCCCTGACCAATTACTTCACCATCGGCCAACACATAAATATAATCTGCAATACTTGCGGTCTCAGCAACATCATGTGAAACGATAATACTGGTATGCCCTAACGCGTCATTTAACAACCGAATCAACTGCACCACCACCCCCATTGCAACAGGATCTTGACCTGCAAACGGTTCGTCATACATAACCAAATCGGGATCTAATGCAATTGCGCGAGCTAAAGCAACTCGCCTTGCCATTCCGCCAGACAACTCACTAGGCATCAGGTCACGCGCTCCACGTAAACCAACCGCATGTAACTTCATCAATACCACGTCACGAATCATATCTTCTGGCAAATCGGTATGCACACGCAATGGAAACGCGACATTTTCAAATACAGAAATATCAGTAAATAAAGCCCCGCTCTGAAAGAGCATTCCCATTCGGCTTCGAAGTGCAAACAGCTCTTTTCGGGTTAAGTTAGGGATATGTTCGCCATCAACTTTAACCGTGCCGGAATCAGGCTTCAGCTGCCCGCCAATTAATCGCAACAGTGTCGTTTTACCCGTTCCACTAGGCCCCATAATCGCCGTTATTTTGCCTTTGGGAATATCTAAATTGACATTCTGATAGATAACACGATCTCCCCGATAAAACGTCAGGTCACGTACTTCAATAAAGTTTCCCGCATTACCTGAACTTTCAAGATCAGAGCTATCACTATCAGACATGGTGTTCCTTGTATGCCACACTTTAATACAACAAAAGATGATTAACTTGACTATAAGCAAGCTACCAACTGGATTTCAGACGCTATAAACGGCGAACTATAACAGGTTGAAGAGGCAATGCAATTCAACTGCTTCGTTGGACAACACAATTCCATATCTGACTGTAAATACAAAAAATATAACGCAAATTAATTAACCAAGCCTTCACTACACTATAACCACGTAAAACAGCACTATAGATCTATATAACTCCATAAGACAATGCTATGAGGCTCCCACTAATTAACCGTATAATGACCTGCTTAACTTGCATGAGGGGGCCGAAATCATTACATTGCTTCCACTTTTAATGAAACACTGGATACATCGTTATGTTATTAGCCTTTGGGGCAATCATTGTAGGGCTCATACTACTCGTTTGGAGTGCTGATAAGTTTATCGACGGCTCTGTTGGGCTAGCTGAAAACTGGGGCATGTCTAAGGCTATGATTGGCCTAACTATCGTTTCCCTAGGAACTTCCGCGCCAGAGATCTTTGTCTCCATCATGGCTGCGACAGGGGGCAACCCAGAGCTTGCCTTTGGTAATGCTGTCGGTTCAAACATCGCCAATGTTGCTTTGGTACTAGGTGTGACTGCGCTGATTGCCGCTCTACCGGTAAAACAGGGACTACTCAAGCAAGACCTACCCGCTCTATTGGCCGTTACCTTTATTACCGCGTTTCTGTTACGCGACCTCATATTATCTCAAGATGATGCTTTTGTTCTTATAGGCTTGCTCGTTATCTTGATGTATCTACTCTTTCGCTATAAGAAAGAGCATCCAGAAGAAGCCCAATCAGAAGCGGAAGAAGTCGAAGATTTTGAGCTCAAAGAGTCCATCTTCGCCTTTACTATTGGCCTGGTAGTCTTAGTGGTAAGCTCTAAAATGCTGGTATGGGGGGCTATTGATATCGCTACACAGTTCGGCATCAGCCAAATCGTTATCGGTCTCACCATCGTTGCTATCGGCACCAGCCTGCCAGAGCTAGCAGCTTCGGTTGCCAGCGCACGAAGGGGACACCACGATATAGCGCTAGGGAATATTATTGGCTCTAACATTCTCAACATACTGGCAGTACTTTCTGTCGCCGCAGTAATACAACCCATCAATATTACACAAGAGATTTTCTTCCGTGATTACGGCGCAATGACTGCAATCACACTATTACTTGCGTTCTTTATTATTCTCCCCAGAAAAGTAAGGCAACTTGCCCGTCTGGAGGGCGTCCTACTATTGCTCTGCTACGCTGCGTATATGACAATGTTATACTTGGAAACAACGTAATTAAAAAAGAATCTAAGATTTGCCTAGCAAAACAACCACCATCAGAATTAATGCAATACAACTTATACCGGACGAGATTCATTACATGACACCTGATTTTGACTTTGAAGCAGCAGGAAAACGCGTCATCGATATTGAAGCTAACGCAACACTGGCACTTAAAGATAAGATATGCAGTGACTTTACAAAAGCCTGTGAGCTTATTCTGGCCTGCAAAGGTCGTGTCATTGTCTCTGGTATGGGTAAGTCAGGTCATATTGGAAAAAAGATTGCCGCTACCTTAGCAAGTACCGGAACACCGTCTTTTTTTGTTCACCCCGGTGAAGCCTCTCACGGCGACCTTGGTATGATCACCGGGGATGACGTGGTTATTGGCATATCAAATTCAGGTAAAACTGAAGAGCTAACAACAATTTTACCTCTTATTAAGCGTAAAGGGGCCCCGCTCATTAGTATGACTGGAGACGATAGCTCCCCTCTTGCTCAATTTGCCAATGCAAAGCTAGATGTCAGTGTTTCACAAGAAGCCTGCTCCCTAGGTTTAGCTCCCACCTCTTCCACAACAGCTACCTTGGTTATGGGGGATGCTCTTGCCGTTGCATTATTGGAAGCCAAGGGGTTTACGTCAGATGACTTCGCCATGTCACACCCCGGAGGTAGCTTAGGCCGCCGCCTTCTATTGTTAGTCGAGACTATCATGCAAACCGGTGATGAAATTCCATTAGTGTCATCCAGTGCATCTATTAGCGACGCGTTATTAGAAATGAGCAGCAAAGGCTTAGGGATGACTGGCATTATTGATGACAATGGTAAGCTGGCAGGTGTTTATACCGACGGGGACTTACGTCGAACACTCGACCAAGGGGTAAGCATTCCTGACACTGTTATCGCCGATGTAATGTCAAAAGGATGCAAAACTACCACAGCCCACACTCTTGCTGTTGAAGCGCTAAACCTTATGGATGACAACTCAATCAACTCACTCATTGTTGTCGATAAAAATAACACCCCTGTGGGAGCACTAAATATGCACAGCCTATTAAAAGCAGGAGTTGTATAATGCCAATCGACAATTCTATTCACTCTTTAGCGGCCAACATTAAACTTGTGGTCTTTGATATTGATGGCGTAATGACCGATGGCCGATTATATTTCACCAGCCTTGGCGATGAAATCAAAGCCTTTAATGTAAAAGACGGGCTTGGCATTAAGTGGTTACATGATAACGAAATTCAAACTGCAGTCATCACGGGTCGCTCATCTGAACTCGTTAAAAAACGTGTCACCGACCTTGGTATTCATCACCTTCAACAAGGCAGAGAAGACAAAGTTATCGCGCTCAAAGAATTACTCAGCACTCTTGATATCGCATCTGATGAAGTCGCATATATGGGGGATGATTTGCCCGACCTAGCAGCCATTCGTTATGTTGGACTAGGTGCAACGGTAGCCGATGCACTGCCAATTGTGGTCGAACACTCACAATGGCAATCTTGTCGCAACGGTGGCGATGGGGCTGTACGAGAATTTTGCGAGTTTATTCTTTCTTGCCAAAACAAGCTCGCTCCTATTCATACAAACTACTTATAACACAATGGATCAACGCAAACTGATCATTTTGGGCTGTTTACTCGTACTGTTAACGTCAGGAATCTTACGATGGTATACGGACAATTTAACAGCCACTACCAACAATCAACGTTCACCCAATTTATTGCCCGACTCTGTTGTATACAACCTCAAACAGCAACATTTTAATGACCAAGGGCAGCTTGCCTATAATATGCAAGCAAAACACGCCAATCAATTTGAAGCCAAAGCGGTTTCCCAACTCGACTCGCTTTCAATCACATTGTTTAACACTGGAATACCAGACTGGCATGCCAGCGCTCAAACTGGGCTCACCGCCAATAACGGTGAGTTAATTGAACTTAGTGGCGACGTCATCATCCAACAAGACAAAATAACGCACGAAAACCCAACAACACTTAGCACTATAAGCCTTTTGCTTTCACCTAAGAAAGAGTACGCAGAAACTCAAGAGCCTGTTACTATTCAGCAAGGAACAAGCGTTACCCACGCCGTAGGTATGAACGTAGATACTCGTGCAGGAAAAATCATCCTGCTTTCCAATGTTAAGAGCCGTTATGAGACCATACCTTAGCACCGCAAACAACACCCAAAAAAGTACCGCGAACAATACAAGGAATAAGTTAGGGTGTTCGTTAAGCCTGATGTGTTACCTATTCAGCCTAGTACTGTTCACTCACCACCTACCTAGCGTCGCGCTCGAAGAGGATCGTTCACAGCCGATTGAAGTCAGCGCCAACCAGGCGACCCTAGATGACAAAAAAAACCTAGCCGTCTACGAAGGTAACGTGGTCCTTACACAGGGCTCTCTTACCATAAAGGCAGACAAACTCACTATAAAAGCTGCGACAAACGGACAGGTGGATGAAGTTATTGCGACGGGAGATCTCGCCGAATTCACCCAAACTCCAGATCCAAACAAAGACCCTATCATCGCCAAAGCCGAACACATTACCTACTCTGTGGCACAAGAAAAAATTGTACTGACGCGTTCAGCTAGTGTCATACAAAACAAAAATTTATTTCAAGGCAATGTCATCACTTATGACTTCAAGCAGCAAAAACTTAGCGCCTCTGGCCCTTCAAAAATACAAAGCGGGGAACAACCAATCGGCCGAGTTAAAATGATATTGCCACCACCCTCAGCCTCATCAGAGCAAGAAGCTAAGCCAGTAACGGGTAATGCCTTGACACAAACCACAGAGATAACAGCAGACACGAATGAGCAGATTGACAGCGACTCACCTAGCCAAGAGCTACAAAAATAGAAAGGTCGTCGAAGACGTATCCATTTCCATTGAAAGCGGTCAAATCGTTGGTCTACTAGGTCCCAATGGCGCCGGAAAAACCACCTGCTTTTATATGATTATTGGAATTGTGCCTCAGGACAAAGGCACCATTACTATTGATGACTACGATATCACTCGACTCCCTATGCACGGAAGAGCAGCCAAAGGTATCGGCTACTTACCACAAGAGGCTTCTATTTTTAGGAAGCTGTCTGTCAAAGACAATATCATGGCCATCCTGGAAACACGTAAGGAACTCAGCAAAGCACAGCGTAGGGCCAAGTTAGACGATTTGCTGCAAGAGTTTCATGTTGTTCATATAGCTGACTCTATGGGTATGGCGCTATCTGGCGGTGAACGCAGGCGTGTAGAAATTGCCCGCGCGCTCGCCACTGACCCTTCCTTTATTTTATTAGACGAGCCATTTGCTGGCGTAGACCCAATTTCAGTTAATGATATCAAAAGTATCGTATCGCAATTAAAAGAACGAGGGCTTGGTGTTCTTATTACGGATCACAGCGTACGCGACACCCTGGACATCTGCGAAAAAGCCTACGTTGTCAGCGCAGGTCATATCATTGCCGAAGGCCCGCCCGCGTTAATACTTGAGAACAAAAAAGTAAGGGAAGTGTACCTGGGGCAACAATTTCAATTATAAGGACATACATCAAGTATCAGGTTTAGGCTTGTTGCTATACGCCACACTTATGTCCTGCCCTGCCTACCAGAGAATAGACTGACAACACAAGACGAATACTCGTATATTCCTATAACCTTTCCCTTTAAAAAAACCATTTTCATTCCGAAAAAATATTTAGGCACGTTAATTGCTTTAAGCGAAAACCCCACATACAATAAAGGGAAAGACGTTTAAAAAAACGCCAGCTAACAGATTGAATTATCAGGATATTGCTGCTTTCTTCGGCACACTAAACAACAAGGTTCCGAAGCATTAAAAAACGTACAGAACAGTACAGACACGCAACTCGGGGATGGAACGTTTAAGTATCAATGAAACCCACATTACAGCTTAAAATCGGTCAAAGCCTGACCATGACTCCCCAGCTGCAGCAAGCTATCAAGCTTCTTCAGCTCTCATCTCTAGATCTAGAAGCGGAGATCCAAGAAGCCCTGGACTCCAATCCAATGCTTGAAGCAGAAGAAGTACAACCGGAGAATGATACAACATCCCAGTCTGCATCACAGGAACCCGAGGTAAACCCTTCTGAGCCTGTCATTGATTTTTCGTCTAGCACCCCCAATTCCAACGATGAAACCAACCTCCAGTCACAAACGCAAGAAGACGCCACAATCAACCTTGAGTCCGGCGAAATTGGCCAAGAACTGCCTGTCGACAGCGCATGGGAGGATCTTTATCAGGGTGGATCAATGCCGGTATCTAGCGGGCCCAGTGAAGACGACTATGACTTAGATAGCCGCAATAGCCCCGAAGAAACTCTTTACGATTCGCTTATGTGGCAGCTCAATTTAACCCCTATGAGTGACATTGATCAGGCCATTGCGCTATCGATTATTGAAGCGATTGATGAGCGGGGCTACCTTACAACAACATTAGAAGACATTCGCACTGGGTTGCTTGCCCAAGGCGATATTATTGACGACTTATTCCGCCTCCAAGAAGAAGAGCTCACCAGTCTAGGTATTGACATCAACAGTTTAAGCGAACCTGATGACAATGGATCCGGGGGGGGAATTAATGACATATGCATCGAAGAAGTCATTGCCGTACTGAACCGTATTCAGCAATTCGACCCACCTGGGGTTGGTGCCAAGGATTTAGGGGACTGTCTTCTTATCCAGCTAAAACAATTACCTGCCGAAACCCCTTGCCGAGAAAGCGCGATGAAAGTAGTCGAGCATCATATCGCGTTACTGGGTAGCCGAGACTTCGCCGCTATAATGCGCAAAACCAAACTTAGCGAAGCCAAGTTACAGGAAGTTATTGAGCTAATACAAACACTCAACCCCAACCCCGGCGCATCCATAGCATCTGACAGCCGAACTGAATATGTCGTTCCTGAAGTTATTGTCACCAAAGATAAAGGCCGCTGGAAGGTGGAGTTAAACCCAGAAACCTCCCCTCGCTTACGCATTAATTCAAGCTACGCCTCACTTATCAAACGGGCCGATAGCAGCAATGACAATACATTTCTCAAAAACAACTTACAAGAAGCACGCTGGTTTCTAAAAAGCCTGCTAAGTCGCAGTGAAACCCTTCTAAAGGTAGCGACTAAAATTGTTGAACACCAAATAGAATTTTTTGAGGAAGGTGAAGAAGCAATGAAACCTCTGGTTCTTCATGATATTGCAGAGGCAGTAGAGATGCATGAATCAACCATATCTCGCGTTACCACACAAAAATATATGCACACTCCTCGAGGGGTGTTCGAGCTAAAGTTTTTCTTCTCCAGCCATGTCAGCACCGCATCGGGAGGAGAATGTTCATCCACTGCCATTCGAGCCATCATTAAGAAGTTAATCGCCAAAGAGGAACCCCGCAAACCCCTCAGCGATAGCAAGCTTGCCAATTTACTGGCAGAAAAAGAAATAAAAGTTGCCCGAAGAACAATTGCGAAATATCGTGAGGCAATGCATATTCCGCCATCAAATGAACGTAAGCGGTTGGTATAAATGGTTATTTGTATTAGATTCGTGACAAACAGAACTATTTCTGTTGTCACGAATCAAAGCTTTACTCATTTCAACTGCTAGACTGAAACAAGAGGCTCAATTACTTAAACCTAAAAGTATTTGAGCAACAGAACCTCCGCAACCTCGCGGATACATGATAAGTGGCAATCCTGCCCGCTTATCAATTTTTACCACCACACGAAGGAGTGGCCCATGCAAATAAATATCAGTGGACACCATGTCGAAGTGACAGATGCGCTAAAGGAATATGTATCAGGTAAGTTAGAAAAATTAGAAAACCACTCAGCCGATATCGTTAGTATTAAAGCGATACTCAGCGTGGAGAAAAAGAGCCAAAAGGCAGAAGCCACCATCCACGTCAAAGGCGCCGATATTTTTGCCAACGCAGAACATGCAGATATGTATACTGCTATTGATCAACTTTCTGATAAACTCGACCGCCAAGTGATTAAGCACAAAGAAAAGATCAAAAACCATAAACACGGTAATGGTCGCTAAGTAGGTCAAAACATCTAATGGAAGTAAGCGAGATCATCACGCCTGAAAGAACCTATATAGGTCTTGAAGGCTCCAGCAAAAAACGTGTTCTCGAACAGGCTGCTGAGTTTATCGCTCAGCAGTCTCCAGAACTCGACCCAAACGAACTGTTCGATAACCTTATTATTCGAGAAAAGTTGGGCAGTACTGCTATTGGAAAAGGCGTCGCAATCCCTCATTGCCGCATAACTCATTGTAACAAAGTTCAGGGGGCATTAATTCGACTCAATCAGGCCGTTGATTTTGACGCCATTGACAACGAACCCGTCGATTTGCTTTTTGTACTGCTTGTGCCAGAAAACTCAACCGAAGAACACCTACAAGCCCTCAGCCAAATTGCTAGCCGCTTTAACAATGATAGGCTAACATCATCTTTACGGTCCGCTGAAGGCCACCAATCTTTATACGACTGCTTTATCGCCAGCTAATTTCATGGATGGAACCACCAATGACGGCTCACGTTAACGACACCTTGGGAACCAAATCGTCTTCAACGCGCCTAATCATTATCAGTGGCCGTTCCGGTTCAGGCAAAACAACGGCACTGCATGTATTAGAGGATATTGGTTATTACTGCGTCGATAATTTACCTGTCACCCTGCTACCTGCCCTAGCTCTACAACTGACCCTTGAAGCCAACCCTCCCGTTACAAAAATTGCGGTGGGTATTGACGCAAGAAACAACCCAGGACAGTTACAAAAGTTCTCTGAAGCTCTAGAAGCTTTGGCACCTCTAGATATTGAAATTGATGTAATTTATCTGGATGCTGATAGCAAAACCTTACTAAAACGCTTTAGCGAAACGCGACGAAAACACCCTGGTACCGGAGCAAACACCTCATTATCTGAGGCTATTGAAAAAGAACAACAACTATTAGACCCTATAGCAAGAGCTGCAGATCTTAAGATTGAAACCAGCTCCCTAAATTTGCACGACCTTAGGGACCTTATCCAACAGAGAATAAGCACCGAACGCGAAGGTATGGCCCTGCTTTTTAAATCCTTTGGCTTCAAGTATGGCATCCCTATTGATGCAGACTTGGTATTTGACGCAAGATGCCTACCCAACCCATACTGGGTACCCGAGTTGCGCTCCCAGTCCGGCCTAGACCAAGATGTAAAAACATTTTTGAGCAAAGAACCTTCCGTAGAAGAAATGCAAAACGACATTATTAGCTATTTAGAAAATTGGCTGCCAAAATTTGCGGCAGCCAACCGAAGCTACATGACTGTCGCCATTGGTTGCACAGGCGGACACCATCGCTCAGTCTATCTCACCGAGACATTGCAAAAGCACTTCAAAAGCGCTTACTCCAACACACAAGCTAGACACAGAGATCTATAAACTGGCATACTCAAAGCCCAAAAATGTCGGAAGCATCATGCAAATCGAAAAAAAAATAATAATAATCAATAAGTTAGGCCTACACGCAAGAGCCGCATCAAAATTGGTCGGCACAGCTTCTCGCTACCAAAGTGAAATACTAATAGACAAGCAAGGTCAAAAAGCTGATGCCAAAAGCATCATGTCAATTCTGATGCTGGCCGCGGGTAAAGGCACAGAGCTTTCAATGAAATTTACCGGCGAAGACGCCAACGACGCCTGCACCGCTATTGAGTCACTCATTAACAACCGCTTTGACGAAGAAGAATAACCCTATCAAAAACACCTTCACGCCTAGAAATCCCCCTATCAAATCGATACAATGCGCCCTGGTTACACCTCCCAATAATATTTGGAAAATAACGTACCTATCTCCGCATTAATATATTCACCCCAGATCCACCTTCAAGAAAATTAACGACTAAGCTTATATAATCAAACCTATATAAGTAAGCCTAAATAGCCTAGCAAATCAAATTATCTGCGCTAACCAGCAGTTCGACAATGGGTTACTCGCATGCCAAAGAACGCCAAACCAAACCATCTACAAGCACAAATGAAGGCTTTCAACGAAGCGCTTGATAACGGTGCCTTGGCAGAGGTGCGTCATATGCTTCAAGGTATGCCTTTTGCAGACACTGCACACTTATTAGAATCATCCCCGCCTCGCGAAAGAAACATCCTCTGGAAGTTAATCAGCAAAGAGGATGAAGGGGATGTGCTTCAGTATTTACACGAAGAAATTGCCGCACAATTTCTTCGTCATAGAAATGCACAAGAAATCATCGACACTGTTGAAGACTTTGAACCCGATGACTTCGCTGATTTATTACAAGAACTTCCTAGGACGGTTGCTAGGCGTGTTCTTGAGTCAATGAATGAGCAGCAACGGCAACGTGTAGAAACCGTCCTATCATTTCCAGAAGATACCGCTGGCGGCCTAATGAACACGGACACCATCACCGTGCGCCCCAATATTTCACTCAACATTTTATTTCGCTATCTTCGTCGTCATAAATCAATACCCGATATGACTGATAATATCCTCGTAGTTAATAGAGCGGATAAGTTTGTTGGCATACTTCCACTTACTAAACTGTTAGTAAGTGACCCTCACATGAGTGTTCGCGAAGCAATGCAAACTGATGTGTTAGCCATTCATGCCAATATGCCTGATAACGAAGTTGCCGCAATATTCGAACGCCAGGATCTAGTTTCCGCCCCCGTTGTTAATGACGAAGGTAGGTTATTAGGTCGAATAACAATCGATGATGTGGTTGATGTTATCCGCGAAGACGCCGATCACTCCCTGATGAGCATGGCAGGGCTGGATGAAGACGAAGATACCTTTGCACCGGTATTTAAAACAGCTCGTCGCCGCTCTGTTTGGCTCGGTATCAATTTGCTCACAGCATTCTTTGCCTCTGCCGTTATAGGCCTATTTCAAGAAACCATTGATAAAGTGGTCGCTTTAGCAGTATTAATGCCTATTGTTGCAAGTATGGGGGGCATTGCTGGCAACCAAACCTTAACGCTTGTTATACGCGGCATGGCCCTAGGGCAAGTGGGTGCCAGCAATGCCCGATGGTTATTGTCACGAGAAACCATTGTAGGCTTTATTAACGGTTCAATTTGGTCTGTTGTGGTTGGTGGCGTTGCATCTTATTGGTTTAATGACACAAGCTTAGGTTTGATCATCGCGAGCGCAATGGTAATAAATCTTATCTTGGCAGGGGTTGCGGGAGCATCACTGCCTATGATTTTACAACGCCTTAACATAGACCCCGCATTATCAGGGGGGGTGATTTTAACAACGCTCACCGATGTTATTGGTTTTTTTGCATTTTTGGGGCTAGCTACATTGTACTATTTGTAATACTTACCTCTATAAATGTAACCCTACGCCCCTGCAACTTTCATACTCTCCACCAGAATAGAGCCTACCTGCACATTTCCCCTTGTATCCGTATCCGTACCAACTGCCACGATATGCTTAAACATGTCTGCAAGATTTCCTGCAATCGTCACCTCTTTCACAGGGAATTGAATTTCTCCATTTTCAATCCAAAACCCTTCGGCGCCACGCGAATAATCTCCAGTAACAGTATTCACACCCTGCCCCATCAAATGTGTCACTAACAACCCAGTGCCCATTTCACGCAGCAACGCCTCGAAATCCTGCCCTGAATGGCTTGCTCGCAGATTTCTCACTCCACCCGCATTCGCAGTACTGGCCATACCCAAACGTCGCCCTGAGTATGTTCCCAGAATGTAACTTTGCAACATGCCATCAGTAACAATATCCTTATCATACGTCTCAAGGCCATCCCCATCAAAAGCTGCACTGGCGCTGCCTTGTAACAAGCGAGGACGTTCAAAAACAGAAATAACAGGGGACATAACAGATGTATGCAGAGCATCTAACAAGAAAGTCGATTTGCGGTACAAATTACCACCCGAAATTGCACCAATCAAATGTCCAATTAAACTACCGGCAACCTCCGCACTATAAAGTACAGGTACTTCACACGTTTTAATTTTTTCTCCTCCAAGTCGGCTCAATGCCCTCTCTGCCGCCTTTCGCCCAACATCCGCTGCCTCCTCAAGCTCAGTATGCAACCGCGAACTTGAAAACCAATGGGATCGCTCCATGCCCTCACGACCATTTGCAATCATGCCGCAACCAATGCTGTGCCGCGTTCCTTTCCCTCCTGCACGAAAGCCATGGCTATTTCCGTAACAACGCACTCCTACAGACGAATTAACACTGACACCATCAGACTTTTCGATGCTTGCATGGTGGGCCGATCCGGCCTGTTCACAAGACAACGCTATTGAGATGGCCTCCTCACTCTCAACACCCCACGGGTGATATAAATCCAAATCAGACGAACCTGCACACATCAATTCAGGTGATGCCAGCCCAGCATACTCATCTTCGGCAGTATAATGCGCAATATCAAGCGCCGCGGCTACCGCTCGATCTATCGCTGCTTTTGATAAATCTGATGTGCTAGCACTACCCTTGGCTAACCCAGGCACACCCTCTTTGGAGCTTTTTTTATAAACCGTTATTGCAAAACCATGATTCTTGGTGAATTCAACCGTTTCCACATCAGCGTTACGCACGCTTACAGACAACCCCTCTCCGCAGGATGCAGCAACTTCTACCTGTGTCGCGCCAAGCCTATCAGCCTCCTGAAGCGCATTATCCACACACCCGTTTAATTGCTCGAGCTCACTATCAACATTCATTTAACAAAATTCCTCACAACTATCCACACAACTATTTTTCGCAACAACCAGTCACAACAATTAGTCGTAATAAGCAGCCCTGCAAATACTCTACGCTACACTGAATCATTAAAGTTTGTGCTATCATAACGCAGTTACCTCACCAGAATATAGAATAGTCCTTATGTCAAACGATACACCCTCAGATGAATGGAGTAAAACCTCCCAGAAACAAGTCATGCATGATCTACAGGATCTTGGCGTAAAACTACTTGGGTTAAACACTAAGCAGCTAGCGCAAATGCCTATTGATGATGTTCTCCGTAATGCCATTCAAGAAACGGGGAGAATAAAGAGTCGTAATGCCCTAAAGCGTCACAAGCAATTCATTGGGAAATTAATGCGAGATGTTGACCCTGCGCCAATCATCGAACAATTTGAAATCATTGAATCTCCCCATCAAATGCTAAACAAAACCTTCCATCACCTGGAAGTTTTACGAGACGAACTCATCTCTGGCGGCAAAGATGTTATCGGCAATGTTATAAGTGAATACCCTGATATCGACAAACAAAAGCTCCGCCAACTCGTAAAAAATGCGAAAAAAGAGAAAGAGCATAATCTAACTCACGAAACCGACACATCAAATAAACAAGGTCGCGCATTATTTCGAACCCTCAGAGAGCAAGCGCTTGAGAAAGCGGAAATGAACAAAAAACTTAACGATTCAGAGAGTAAATCGCAGGACTAATTTAATATAACCCGTCCTTGGCCCATACTCTGCAATTAACCCTCAACAGTTAAGCAGTGCCACCCACTGTCAATTCGTCGATTTTTAATGTGGGCTGTCCAACACCAACAGGTACGGACTGCCCATTCTTCCCACAAACACCGACACCTCGATCCAATCCAAGGTCATGCCCCACTGCCGAAATTTGCTTCATAGCTTCTGGCCCATTACCTATTAATGTCGCCCCCTTCACCGGCCGCGTAATTTTCCCATCCTCAATCAAATAGGCTTCACTAGCAGAAAATACAAACTTTCCCGAGGTAATGTCTACCTGCCCTCCGGAAAAATTGACGGCGTACAAACCTTTTTTAACTGAAGCAATAATATCTTCAGGATCATCTTCTCCCGGTAACATGTAAGTGTTTGTCATGCGAGGCATTGGTAAACTTGCGAAAGACTCCCTGCGACCATTACCCGTCGACCCAACACCCATCAACCGGCCATTCAGCTTATCTTGCATGTACCCGACTAAAACACCTTTCTCGATCAACATTGTGTTTTGCGTTTCAACACCTTCATCATCGATCGACAAAGAACCTCGACGGTCTTTTAGAGTGCCATCGTCGACCACCGTACATAGGGGGGATGCCACTTGCTGACCAACCTTCCCGCTAAAAGCAGAACTTCCCTTTCGGTTAAAATCGCCTTCTAAGCCATGCCCAACGGCTTCATGTAACAATACTCCAGGCCAACCCGGCCCCAACACAACAGGCATAACTCCCGCAGGGGCATCCACAGCATCTAAATTCACTTGCGCCATACGCACCGCTTCATGGGCATAACCTAATGCAACCTCATCGGAAAAGTACCCATAAGTAGAACGTGCGCCCCCGCCACAACTCCCTCGCTCTCGGCGATCTCCTTGCTGAAGGATAACCGAAACATTGAGGCGCACCATCGGCCGAATATCAGCAGCTAAGGTACCATCACTTGCTGCCACTAATACCGATTGCCAGTTACCGACCAAACTTACGGTTGATTCGATAATCCGCGAGTCTGCTCGCTTTACCGCCTGATCAACCCGCGTTAACAACGCTATTTTTTCTTGGCGACTCATTGAATCCAACGGATTCAACTGGCTATACAAAGACCCACCCCGAGTGGATACAAATGGTTTTACACCAACCAACGAGCTGCCATTTAGGTGAGTCGCTATAGTTCCCGCAGCAGAAGATGCTTTTTTAATAGCACCGAGGCTTATATCATCGGAATAGGAAAACCCCGTTTTATCGTCACTAATAACACGAACACCCACACCGCCAGAGATACTATAACTGCCATCTTTAACATTGCCGTCCTCAAGCACCCAGCCTTCACTGTGTATTCGTTGAAAGTACAAATCGACAAAATCAATACCCGGTGCCATTGAGTTGCTTAATTGGGCTTCAAGATCCCCCACAGCAATACCAGAAGGCGACAACAGATAGGATGAAGCTTCCTCGAAAACACTACTCATCGGCATCACCTTTTTCAGACCTATTTACATAATTAATAACAGAAAATGCTTTGTGCTGCTGAATAGGCATATTAACACGCAACTGACGCAAGTAATGAATATCAATTTCTCGCACCAATACCGATGGACCTTGATCTAACATGCCCAATGTCTCCCCCCAAGGATCAACAATAATCGAGTGCCCCCATGTTCGCCGACTAGCGGTATGGACCCCTCCTTGATTTGCGCCAATAACATAACACTGATTCTCTATTGCTCTAGCGCGTAGTAGTATTTCCCAATGCGCCCTACCGGTTTCCCAGGTAAACGCGGACGGTACCAATAAAATTTCCGCGCCCATCGCTAGCAATTGAGAATATAGCTCAGAGAAACGTAAATCATAACAAACACTCAAACCTAACTTGCCAAACGGTGTATCGACCACAACCGCATCAGCTCCTGCATCAATAACCTCAGACTCACAATAACGCCCTTGATCATCTTGCACCTGAACATCAAATAAATGAATCTTATCGTAACGGCCAGCCAATTGCCCAAGATCATCATAAACCAATGTTGATGTACGAACCTTGCAGGCTAGAGCATCACAATCACTACCGTCCACTGGAGGCAACAACGGGATGGTCCCTCCCACGACCCATAGTTTGTAGGTCTTCGCCATACGACTCAAGAAACCTGAAAAACACTGTTCGCTACTTTCTTTTTCTGCCCAAATTCGCATTGTTTTTGCAGAAAAGACAGCGAAATTTTCAGGTAACAAAACCAGGCCAGCGCCTTTCTGTGCTGCGTTTGCAATCAGCTCTTCTGCCATTTTTAAGTTTTGCCGGACATCACTAGTACTGACCATTTGAATGGCTGCTATTTTATTGTTATCCATTCTTATTTTACTCCCGTCTCAACACCTTCCTCTACGATTTTCTTGGCCTTCTCATCTTTACCCTTATTACTATCTTTGCTGCCAGTACTAAACATAGATTCTCTTAATGGTTTGGGGATAACACTAAACGAATCTTTCACCTTTATTTCAGGATTATCGAAAGTCCCTTTTACGGTATACTTAACAGTAGTTAATTTATCCAGCTGTTTCCCTAACACTTTCTCAATGACGTATGCAGTGGCCGCCGCAGGCAATCCACCCACCGCAGCAGCAGGCAACACTAAGTTTCTTGTCACAGGTATAGCAACTTCCAACTTCAGCGCAAGCTTTTCTTCCGCTAGCAGCACATCACCTTTTAACGCAATACCAACCGCAGGGCTATCTACTTCCATATTTTCAACAGTCAGCACTTTATTTTGCAAGCGTAAGGCACCGTCGATTTTTTCAAATGTTAAATCATCACTACTTAAATCACTGAAATTTAGTTGCAATCGCTTTAACATGGTTTGAAAATTCAATGCTCCCCACACTTTATCAACTGCCCCTGAGTTCACATTAAGGAAATGCCCATCCTTTATTTTTATGGACATTGCCGCATCCGTTGCCAGCACATCAAATTCAAACGGCGCACCGGGCCATCGGGCATTCAATGATGCAGTAGCCCCACTGCTATCTAATGATGGCTGCTTACCCCATCCCCGAAGCACATCCGCTACATTTCCTGCCGTTGCGACACCTTGAACAGAGGTTTCGCCAACACCATCATCATTCAACCAACTCCCCTTCCCTGAAAAGTCAGTTGCTTTCAAATACACAAGTAACGGCTCTATAAGTACACCTTCTGGCACTGGTTTTAGCTGCATATCCCAACGACCAAAAGGTTCATTTCCTAGCAGCAAATTATCTATCTTTAGTACTAAGGGGGGTAGTGTTGCAGGATTCAACCCTGTTTTTTTCACTAACTCTTCAGATATTTTTCGCCTAAAACCTTCAGACTTAGACAGTTGTAACTGCGAGAATGATGCAACAACTGGAAGCTCCTGCTGATGCAGTTTCTGATTAGGTTTCAACAAATATTTAGGCAGAGAAAACTTAGCATCAATACCTTGACCGTTGACATCAATATCCCAAGTGACATTAGAGGGCTTAAAATGCAAATAGGTTTCTGGAAAACTCTGTCCAAACACTAAAACATTATCAATCTTGAGGTTCCCATCCAGCAATGGCTGCTCTATCTGTAGCGGTGTTCTTAAGGTATCGCCACCTTCAGCTGTCAAGCGCTCCTCTTTCACGTCACCAACACTCGGCGCATTGAATATATCAGTCCAAGCCTTAACACTAAACTCAGATAAAAGGCCGCCAATACGATAACCGTTCTCTTTCGGCAAAACAGCTTTACCTCGACCAACACCCCCAAAAACAATTGCAGCTTTTTTCAAACGAGAAGATTCAATCTCTGATACAAAATCAATCACTTCACCATAACGTAAAGAAAATATTCTTGAATTTCCATTTGTATCTTCACGCTGCTCTGCCCCTAGCGTTGTATAGATATAAAGATCACGTTCTGCGTCGCTCCCTTTATAGAAAGGTTTTGGCAATTGAACAGCAACGCCCTTTAACGACGACTGCACACTAATATCAGGAGGACTTGCTTTGCTTTTCGGCAAGGTTAATGTGGCGTTATACGGTATATTTCCAGACAAATAATTTAAGCCAGGGAAGCTCAGCCAATCAGCAACAAGCGGTAAACTTGCTTCTCCGACCATATTAATCCGAGTTGATAACAACTCTCTAGCAGGAACATTTCGCTGATCATCACCCTCTACAATCTTATGTTTAAAAACAGGGGAAATATTCGCGCTAACATCACCGCCAAAAATACGGCCAGACATCTGCTCTGAGCGTATGCCATTTATTAAATCAAAGGTAAAATCACCATTAACATTCTCTACCTTAAGTTTTTGCTCTGGCATAGAAAACATACCTTGCTCAATATCAACATCTAAGTCCAATGCTAGCTCAACGTCACCTTTTGCAAGCAACAATGACAGATTCAAACCTAAAGCCATTCCTCCATCTAGCGCAATCTCATCAACAAACCCACCAATCTTCGATCGTAACGGTGAGCGTTGAAGAATATCCAAACCTTGGGAGGCCGTTCCATTTACTAACCCGCTCACTGTCAATAAAAAAGGATCATCTTTGACCTCTCGCCGGGTTGTTGCAAGCAACTGATCTATGGATGCCCCATAATATGTACCATCGATAATATAAGCATCGATAAAAACCCGATCAACAATCACATCAACTTGAGTATTGGTAACAGGAGTCCAATCAGGTAGAAAACGAAATTCCGTGTCATCTAACATAAACCCTAACTGCATATTAAGGTCTTCCTCTTGCTTGCGCCAACGCAAAGGGCCATTAAAAAGTATATCGCCCCTCAACAAGTCACCTCCAATTACGCTACCATCAAGAAATGTAATCAGCCCTTCTTGTAAAATGCCAGCAGGCAAGTATTTAGGGGTTAAACTCGCGTCAACGCCCCGCAACGTACTCAACGCCCGAATACGTGGAGACACAGAGGTATCACGCGAAAACCACATTGACATCTGGGTCGCGGTACGAATTTCTTCATTATTTAAGGCTACAAGCCCTGTTTCCATCACAATATTTTCGTCCGATAGCTTTACCTGAAGCTGAGCATCAAACCAATCAAATTGTAACTTCTCTCGCATTAGCGCAGGATAATCCAGTAACAAGTCATCCGAATGCAACGACACAAAACCCAACGATTCATTTAGCTCAAAATCAGCATGCAGGTTTTGAACACCGGGAATAAATTTATAGGGCAACATGGCAAAATCCAACACCTCTGCTGATGCATACATATTGTCAAGCTGTCCCTCTTGTAGCGTTGCACGCAAATGTACGTCTTGCAGTATGCCTTGCGGTGAAGTATGCGTTAACATATCTCGCCCCGTACTCTCGGCAGCGGTGAAATCAATATAGTATTGCACCCAAGGAGCGATGTTAATTTCATCTAACAACAAATCAAACGTCCATTTTTTAGGGTCACTACCGCCGCTACGCTGAATGTTTAATGATAATAACGCTGGATCCCAAACAAAAAGCTCATGCTCCATGTGAAAATCATTTAGTACTAATTGCGCTTCCCCCTCTGCCAAATAACGATATTGAAGTACACCTTCGGCCTTACGCAGCGTTGCCTGCCTAAGCTCTTGAGTATTGTTTATTACCACGTCATCAAGCTCTACATTGGCAGTAATACGGTGCACCACACCTTGATTGACTCTCCCCCAAAGTTCAACTCCACCAAATGCAGATTCAAGCTCAAGATGCTCAAACCGCCTCATACCTTCAGGCAACCAGGGTACAATGGGGGCATTTTCAACATTTAAGTAATAATCACCCTGCAACGTTTTTAAGTTGACCATTGACCCCTTAACACGCCCATACATTTGAACCATAGACTCGCTGGGACCGGACAAGCTGAACCGAGCATCAATTTCGCGATAACCTAAACGATTCACCATCAATACATTGACATCATTAAACCCAGCCTTTTCTGGCCACATACCATCAATATTGACACGGCTATTGGTTAATTCAAGGTGTGGCTGTCTATTGATATAATCAACCAACCGATAGCTCGCATCATTATCAATGTCCACACCTTTATCTAAATCAGCACTAGGAGGGGACATTCCAGCAGGCAACAAAAAACCATCGTGATAGACCAACTCTAATGTTGCACCGTCAATCCACATATTAATACGTGGTTCTAGATTACGAATCGATGAGAGAATAAGCCACTGGAGTTTAATTTTTTGTGCTGAGAACAGTGTAGGAGATGGTTCAGGAAAGTGTTCGGAGTTATTTTTTACATGACGCTCCTCACTTCTAAAGCTACGAACATCAAGCTCCGTAATCAGCAATTCTGGCCGCATCCCTTCCCAGGCTCCATGCAACCCACCAACACGAACACGGAACCCCGTTTTTTCGCTAGCAAACAACTCAATATCTTCACGAAAACTATTAACATCTTGTAATAGTTCTTTCCCCACAGAGAGCGCTATAGCAAGCACCATCAGCACACAGACTAATGCCCATAAAAATACGCGTGAACATATTAACAACAAGTTACCCACTAACCATTACACCCCATCAACAATCTATACCAACACAACATCAAACTGCTCTTGGCTATACAATATTTCAACCTGGAAGCGAATTGTTTTACCAATAAACTCCTCAACATCAGCTACGTTTGCAGACTCTTCATCCAATAAGCGATCTACTACATTTTGTGAAGCAATCACCAAGTAGGATTCCGCATCATAAGCTCGATATTGACGAAGTATCTCCCGAAAAATTTCAAAACATGCCGTCTCTGCTGTCTTAATAAACCCTCGCCCATTACAGGTAGGGCAGTCCTCACAAAGAATGCGCTCCAGGCTTTCTCGTGTACGTTTACGCGTCATTTCTACCAGTCCCAACTCAGAGACCTGAGTGATTTTGGTTTTAGCGCGATCACGATCTAGCACTTTTTCAAATATTCTAAGCACTTGTCGCCGATGCTCTTCTTCTTCCATATCGATAAAATCAATAATAATGATTCCACCAAGGTTACGTAATCGTAATTGTCTTGCTATCGCCTGTGCTGCCTCCAAATTGGTCTTAAAAATCGTTTCTTCTAAATTGCGGTGACCAACAAAGCCACCTGTATTCACGTCCACCGTAGTCATGGCTTCCGTTTGATCCACAACAAGATAACCACCAGACTTTAATTGTACATCTCGCGAAAGTGCTTTTTGAATTTCCTGCTCAACGCCATAAAGATCAAATATCGGGCGCTCTCCCGGGTAATGGTCAATTAGAGAAGCACTAGCGGGTGTAAATTCTTTAGCAAATGCCAATACCTTTGCATAGGTTTCACGCGAATCAATACGAACCTTTTCCACTCCGTCTCGCACTTCATCACGCAAGGTACGCAAATAAAGCGGAAGATCCTCATGGATTTTAGTGATTTTGCTATCACCTTTCGTCTTCTCTTTTATTGCACACCACATGCGCCACAAAAAACGCACGTCGCTGCGCAAAGACTCCTTATCAACACTATCGGCAGCTGTACGTAAAATAAATCCGAGCCCTGAGGGTGTGGTGTTATCACCTCCATCTTTAATTATTTCTTCGGCAACAAGTTCATCCATTAACGTCCGCAAACGCTCTCGCTCGACCTCATCCTCAATGCGCTGAGAAATACCAAGGTGATCACTATAAGGCATAAACACCAAAAAACGGGAGGGAATAGACAGGTGCGTCGTTAGGCGAGCTCCTTTACTGCTAATCATATCTTTGGTGACTTGCACCACGATATGCTTTCCTTCCTGAACAAGATCCCGGATGTTTGGTACAACCTCAACCCCATCTGAACCGATAGTTTTGTCTTTTACCCAAATATCCTTAGCATGCAAGAATGCCGCTCGCTCCAACCCTACATCAACAAAAGCTGCCTGCATGCCAGGGAGAACGCGCACAACTTTACCGCGAAAAATACTCCCGACCTGTCCCCGCTTAGCTTCACGCTCAAGAAAAATCTCCTGAACGACACCATTTTCAATAACGGCAACACGGGTTTCCATCGGTGTTACATTAACTAATATCTCTTCACTCATGAATATCCTCTCACACAGATCTCACTATCGATCTAATCAATTCGACCAAGGTGACACGGCGGGAAGAGCAGATTACTGCTCGATCAGCTATTTTGCCAGAAAGGCACATTAAATTGGTTGAGCAACACCACAGTCTTTTCAATGGGTAGGCCCACCACCCCACTGTAACTGCCCGCTATACTTTGCACAAACACCGCTCCGAAACCCTGAATACCGTATCCACCAGCTTTATCCAGGGGCTCACCCGTATTCCAATAACGCAAGGCGTCCTCCTCACTCAGAACACGGAACGTCACATCTGTCACAGATAGCTGTGTAGCTCTCTTTTCCGCCAATTGTAACGTGACAGCTGTCATCACTTGATGGGTTCTACCGGAAAGTGACATTAAGGTCTCGACACATTGACTCTTACTTTCCGGTTTACCCAATATTGCTCCCTCTAATACAACGGAGGTATCTGAACCCAGCACAGGCATCAAAGATAACTGATCTGCCACAACTCTACTCCACCCTGCCGCTGCCTTAGCTTGTGACAATCGCTGCACATATGCCTGGGCTGACTCATTGAGCAAAGGAGTTTCATTCACACCAACAGGCAATGTGGTTAATTGGACACCAATTTGCTTCAGTAATTCACGTCGCCGCGGAGAGGTTGAGGCCAAGTACAAGCTAGTTAATTGCATACTGTTTCCGGAGCCAACGAAGGGGTAACACAATCCAGGGCCAAACAACTGCCGAAGATAGAGCAGGCAACCAATACCACAGTGTCCAATGAGAGGTAGCAACAGTCCTTTGGACCATAAGCACAATCATCAAATAAACACCGACAAGAAGTAGTACGGATAAACTTTGCTGCCACACTGGAAATACACGGATACGCATGTGGAGCATATAAGTTATATAAGCAACGGCAGACAATGCCAACGCATGCTGCCCCAACACCGCCCCCACTAAAACATCCTGAAAAATACCTACAACCCAGGCAACGATCACTCCCACACGATGAGGGATAGCAATCACCCAATAAATTATAATGAGAGCGACCCACTCTGGACGCAAGTACTCAAGCAAATCAGGCAGAACCATTACGGTAAGTATATAAGCGAGCATAAAGGTAAATATGATAGCAAGGCTTCCTTCTGAACGAGTCATCCTTCACCCCCATCAATAGCACTGATTTTTTCTGTTGGTAACCCTTCTGTCGAAACATCTACAGATTCCGCTACTGACTCTTCCGCTGGCTCTTCTACTGAGAACACTAACAAAACATACCGACTACGATCCAAGTTAGCGGTGGGTCGCGCCTCAACAATAGCAAACGGCTGGCCCGGATCATGGCTCACTTTAGATACAACGCCAACAGGATAACCTTTCGGGAAACGCCCTCCTAAACCAGAACTTACTAATAAATCGCCCACTTCCAAATCCGCGGTATCGGGAACATGAATTAGCCGTAGCTTATCTAAAATACCCGACCCCACCGCAATTGCCCGAACCCCATTTCGATTGGCGTGAACCGGCAAACCATGGGTGGAATCGCTGATCAATAAAGCTCTGCTTGTCATCGGCCCCACCTCTATGATCTGCCCCATCAGTCCATCTGCATCCAGTACCGCCTGACCTTCATATAATCCGTCATTACGGCCCTTATTTACAATAACTTCATGCCGATACGGGTCAGGGTCTACTCCAACAATTTCAGCGACAATAACACGGTCATCAACAATATCTGAAGAATTCATAAGCTCCTTAAGACGCTTATTCTCCGCTACAGTTGATGCAAGCTTTTGCACCCTACGCTCCAGCAAAAGAACTTGATTGCTAAGCGCAACGTTCTCCCGCTGCAACTGATCTTTTGACTTAACGCCATCAGCAGACCACTCAGCGACTCTCACCGGCGTGTTAGAAATGTATTGTATAGGGGTCATCAAAACAGACAAACTGTAACGAACAGGCTTTAGTAACCCCGTTCGATGATCAACAAAAATGAGTACCATGGACAAAATGACAAAGGTAATCAAACGGTAACGATTTGCCTGGTTTTGCGAGAATATCGATTTAATAAGACCAGCCTCCCATTGCCGGTTACATATAAATAGCCAGTTGCCTAAAAATGGAAAAACCGGCCAATGTTACCAATAGCCGGTTTTTCTTAATACTTAGCTGTCAACGTCTATTCATGGGCAAACATATCGAAGCCACGCTTATCCATCATTTCCATTGCACGACCACCGCCACGGGCCACACAGGTTAATGGGTCCTCCGCAACAATTACTGGCAACCCAGTCTCTTCAGCCAATAAACGATCAAGATCTCGTAACAATGCACCTCCACCAGTTAAGACCAACCCTTTCTCGGCAATATCAGATGCCAATTCAGGGGGAGATTGTTCAAGCGCACTTTTAACAGCACTTACTATCTGAGACAACGGCTCTTGTAGTGATTCCAGTATCTCATTGCTGTTTAACGTAAAGCTACGAGGCACGCCTTCCGCCAAGTTACGACCTCGCACATCAATCTCTAACAACTCATTACCAGGATAAGCACAGGCAATTTCTTCTTTAATTCGCTCTGCAGTAGCTTCACCAATCAAACTACCGTAATTACGACGCACATACGTCACAATGGATTCATCAAAGGTATCACCACCAATGCGAACAGAATCTGAGTAGACAATACCATTTAATGAGATCAGCGCAATCTCAGTGGTACCACCGCCAATATCCACCACCATGGAACCACTAGCTTCTTCTACAGGAAGACCTGCGCCAATCGCCGCAGCCATCGGCTCTTCGATTAAATACACTTCTCGTGCCCCTGCTCCCATCGCAGATTCTTTAATCGCTTTTCGCTCAACTTGAGTCGACTGACAAGGCACACAAACTAACACCCGAGGGCTTGGAGAGATAAAGCTGTTTTCATGCACTTTGGCAATAAAGTACTGCAACATTTTTTCCGTAACATGGAAGTCAGCAATTACACCGTCTTTTAATGGGCGAATTGCCGTGATATTGCCAGGGGTACGGCCTAACATTCGTTTTGCACCAACACCGACAGCAGCAACACTTTTCTGTCCATTCTGTTGACGAATAGCCACTACGGAAGGCTCATCTAATACAATGCCGCGATCTTTTACATAAATAAGGGTATTGGCGGTTCCAAGGTCAATGGATAGGTCCGTTGAAAACATGCCACGAAGACGTTTAAACATATACTTTTTGTTTACCTATTAACTATCTTGAACAGGCCAGCTTGGTCAGCTAGCAGGCGGGGCTATAAACCCCTGAGAATTATGTTATTTTGCGGCAACTCTAGCAGTGTGTAAGCCTTTGAGCAAGGCAGGAGTGGTACTTTATAATACTTTAAGGAGAAGCTTTGAATATTCCTTCTAATCATGTCAATTCACCATAAAACCACCACAGCAAAATAGGCCCCATGCCCTAATCCCTACTTAGCACAATTTTCTGTTACCATACGCCCTTTGACAGAATTGAACCTCGGAGACCCCCATGGCACTGGACAAAAGCGAAGTAGAAAAAATCGCTCATTTAGCGCGCATCGCTATAAATGAAGACAAAATCCCCGAATACGCTTCTAGCTTATCCAATATTCTCGATTTGGTGGAACAAATGCAATCTACCAATACGGATGATATTGAACCCATGGCTCACCCTTTGGATGCGACACAGCGATTACGAGATGATGCGGTCACAGAAAATAATCAACGGGATGCATACCAAAAAATAGCTCCCGCAACGGAAGATGGCCTTTATTTAGTGCCTAAAGTCATTGATTAGCCGCACACCCCGTTTCTGCATTATCAATGAGTTTTTACAATTTGTCGTCTAGGGGCTTCCCCCGCTTGTTCCATCAAGGATTTTTCCATGCACAACAAAACATTAGTAGAGCTTTCCCAGCAGCTTGTTAGCGGAGCACTTTCAAGCGTTGAACTAACGCAACATTTTTTAGACCGCATCAAATTGCTAGACCCACAACTTAACAGTTTTATCAGCACAACAGATGAACTAGCGCTTGCTCAAGCCAAAATAGCAGACGAACTTCGAGCTGCGGGCTCAGCAGGCCCTTTAACCGGCATTCCTATCGCGCACAAAGATATTTTTTGCACTAAAGGTGTCAAAACAACGGCTGGCTCTAAGATGCTAGACAACTTCATCTCACCTTATGATGCGACCGTGGTTGAAAAGCTCAATGCCGCTGGCACGATCACGCTAGGCAAAACCAACATGGATGAGTTCGCCATGGGTTCTTCCAACGAAACCAGCTTTTATGGTGCCGTTAAAAACCCCTGGAACACCGATTACGTTCCTGGCGGGTCGTCTGGAGGCTCCGCAGCCTGTGTTGCAGCTCGCCTAGCCCCTGCTGCAACGGGTACTGACACTGGCGGGTCAATTCGTCAACCGGCAAGCTTATGCGGCATTACCGGTTTAAAACCAACCTATGGCAGCATCTCTCGATGGGGTATGATTGCTTTCGCATCAAGTCTTGATCAAGCGGGACCAATGACACAAACCGCTGAAGACGCAGCATTAATGATGAATGCTATGAGCGGCTTTGATAGCAAAGACTCAACGTCTATTAACAAGGAAGCTCCGGATTATACCAGCGAACTTAACAATAGCCTTGAAGGGTTAAAGGTTGGCCTTCCTAAAGAGTTCTTTAAAGAAGGCCTGGATAGCGGCGTCCAGCAGGTAATTGAAACTGCCATTAAAGATATTGAAAAATTAGGCGCAACTGTTAAAGAGATCAGTCTCAGTACAACGAATTTGGCGGTACCAGCCTATTACGTTATTGCACCGGCAGAAGCATCATCTAACCTCTCTCGCTTTGACGGGGTTAGATATGGGTACCGATGTGATGACCCAGCCAACTTAGAAGACCTCTATAAGCGCTCTCGCGGCGAAGGGTTTGGTGAAGAAGTTCAACGTCGAATCCTTATCGGCGCATACGCATTATCAGCCGGGTTCTATGACGCTTATTATATTAAAGCGCAAAAAGTTCGCCGCTTAATCAAAAATGATTTTGATAGTGCTTTTGCCGACGTTGACGTCATCATGGGGCCCACAGCCCCGTCTGCAGGTTTTGCCTTAGGCGAAAAAGCTGATGATCCAATATCCATGTACTTATCCGATATTTACACCATTGCTGTAAACCTTGCAGGCTTACCCGCAATGTCCGTTCCTGCAGGATTTACTGCCGGGTTACCCGTCGGACTACAAATGATTGGTAGTCACTTTAGTGAACCTCGCTTGTTGAATATTGCCCATCAATTCCAACAAGCCACCGATTGGCACAAAAAAACGCCAGACGCATTCACTAAATAACCTAACCATAAGGACAACAACGATGGCATGGGAAACAGTTATCGGGCTTGAAATTCATGTTCAGCTCTCCACTCAGTCAAAGATATTTTCAGGCAGCGCTACTACATTTGGCGCCGATCCAAATACACAAGCCAGCTTGGTCGATTTAGGCATGCCCGGCGTATTGCCAGTGCTCAATGAAGACGCAATAAAAAAGGCAATTACCTTTGGGGTTGCTATTGATGCAAAAATCAATCAAAAATCAGTCTTTGCACGTAAAAACTATTTTTACCCTGATCTACCTAAAGGGTATCAAATTAGCCAGCTTGACCTACCGATTGTTGATGTTGGTCACCTTGATATCACACTAGAAGACGGCACTGTCAAACGTGTTGGCGTAACTCGTGCGCACCTAGAGGAAGATGCCGGCAAGTCCCTTCATGAAGATTACCATGGCATGACGGGTATTGATTTAAACCGTGCAGGCACTCCGTTACTAGAGATTGTATCAGAACCCGATATGCGCTCTGCCGAAGAGGCCATTGCTTATGTCAAAAGCGTTCACGCATTAATCCAGTATTTAGACATATCTGACGGGAACATGGCAGAAGGCTCTATGCGTTGTGACATTAATATTTCCATGCGCCCTAAAGGCCAAGAGGAATATGGCACACGCACAGAAACCAAAAACGTTAACTCTTTCCGTTTTATTGAAAAAGCAATTCGTGGTGAAGTCATCCGTCAAATTGACGAATTAGAAGCAGGCAACCGCATCAGGCAAGAAACCCGCCTCTACGACTCTGCAAAAGATGAAACTCGACCAATGCGCAGCAAAGAAGAAGCGAATGACTATCGCTATTTCCCCGACCCGGATTTACTACCGGTTATCACAACTGATGAGTACATTCAAAATCTACGCGATAACCTACCTGAGTTACCTGATCAAAAAATCGAACGTTTTCAGAAAGAGCATGAGCTAAAAGAGTACGATGCACGTGTGCTTGCCGCAAGTAAACAACTAGCTGATTATTTTGAAACAGTGGTAACTACATCAAGCGCTAAAGCGAAATTAGCGGCAAACTGGGTAACCAGTGAATTACTTGGTGCATTAAATAAAGCTGGAAAGGGGATTAAAGATAGCCCTGTTAGTGCCGAGCAACTGGGTGGCTTGTTAAAACGCATAGCAGACAATACGATCTCCGGTAAGATTGCCAAAACTGTATTTGAAGCTATGTTAAATGGTGAAGGTTCTGCTGATGACATCATTAAAGCAAAAGATCTAAAGCAAGAAACCGATACCGGCGCGATTGAAGCGCTCGTAGATGAAGTAATCGCAAACAATCCCGCTCAAGTAGAACAGTTTCTAGCGGCAGAAAAAGACAAGCGCAAAAAACTGATTGGCTTTTTTGTTGGGCAAATAATGAAAGCATCCAAAGGCAAAGCAAACCCTCAGCAAGTTAACCAACTGCTAGGGCAGAAGCTTAAGTAGTCAATATACTGTAAAAACAAGAATGCCCCACAATTATCCATACAGCCATGGTCAATTGTGGGGCATTCTTTTGAGGTCGTTGAAAAACTACAATTTCTCAATTCGCCGGATCAACTCGCCCCGACTGACTACTGTTAACCCTAAACCACCCCGTCAAACTATAACGTTGACGATGAGACTCCAGCACTTCATGCGGAAACTTTTCGCTTAAAAATACCACCATTGCCCCCAATTCAGGTACAACCCTTTGCATCAGTTCCTCTTGATACCCCTCTCGATGTTCTGGGTAAATAAGGAGCTCTCCACCATCTTCACTGGACCAACCTTCGTTCAGATAAAGAATAACCGATAACACTCTATTACTTCGCCCTCGTAATGCATCAACATGTTTCCGGTAATAAGCTCCTCTAGGGTAAGTTGCAAAATGCCCTTCAAAATCAAACAGCCCCATATACAACTGCTGATTCAACCCTTGACGTAATACTTCCATATCCTGCAAAAAAGCAGACTCTTGCGGGTCACCCTCAGTAATCCAAAAAATATTATCAGAGCGGACCTTTTTGTTTTGCTGGTAAGTGGCGTTACGCCCAACCCCTGCACTCTGCCATTGTTCCGGAGACAAGCTAGTCACTCGTTGCTGTAAACCATTCAACACATCATCATTTAACGCATAAGGGATAACAATGTAGCCCTCTTCACTCAACGCACCAGCGACTTTATCGATTGAAATTGACATTTATTACCCCAATAGAACACGACAAAAAGACATTACCCACAAACAGGGCACGCAGCGTCTTTCTTCAATTTCATCGTACGCCAGTCCATAGATGCCATGTCAAAGATCATCAATTTTCCTACAACCGATTCACCACACCCCGCTATTAACTTTAGAGCTTCTAATGCCTGAATACTACCAACCACACCTACAACCGGAGCAAGCACACCATTTGTCGCACAACTTAAATCTTCGCTTTCACTGTCATCATACAAACACCGATAACATGGGCTACCTGCACGCCGAGCATCAAATACCGTCAACTGCCCCTCCATACGAATTGCAGCACCCGATACCAGTGGGACCTTGCGTTGGACACAAGCACGATTTAATGCAAAACGAGAAGTGAAATTATCTGAACAGTCGATAACAACATCCACCCCCTGAACCAACGATTCGACATTATCATCAGTCAATTTCACTTGATGTGTTATTACATCACAATCAGGGTTCAATTGAGCGATACGAGTTTTAGCAGATAGCACCTTAGACTCACCAACCGTATCTATACTGTGAATAATTTGCCGCTGCAAATTTGAGAGCTCAACTTCATCATGATCAACTAAAATTAACCGCCCCACCCCCGCACTTGCCATGTACATAGCAACAGGTGAACCCAAGCCCCCAAGCCCAACAATTAACACTGATGAATTCAGTATTTTCTCTTGGCCTACAACATCAATATTCGGCAGCATAATCTGACGACTGTAACGTAACAGCTGCTCGTCCGTTAACTCCCTTCGCTCTACCTGATCGGCTTTTCTGCTTAGAAAATCATTCATGGAGCACTTCTCCAGCGCCCTATCGTGACCCTATCTAAACCTGCGAGGTCTTTAATTGTTTCTATTTCATCAAACTGACTGTCTTTCAAAATACGCCTTACGCCAGCTCCCTGCTCAAACCCATGTTCGAACATTAACAGCCCACCATCCGTCAAATAACGAGAGGCCTCACAACTAATTCGTCGAATATCCCCATAACCCTGTTCATCAGCAATCAGTGCCGTATCAGGTTCAAAACGCACATCGCCTTCTGCTAAATGTTTGTCAGTGCCATCAATGTAGGGAGGGTTACTTATCACAAGATCAAATAATTGCTCGGGAATCTTTTCAAACCAATCAGATTGAATAAAATCCACCACAAGCTGTAATCTGTCGGCATTTTCTTTTGCCACATTCAACGCATCTTGTGAGAAATCCAAGCCAGTCACCTGCCAATCGGGGTGCTCTGATTTCAATGCGAAAGGGATCGCCCCCGACCCCGTACCAAGATCCAATATAGTTGCGTTTTTTTTGATGATTTTTTCTAATGCCAACTCAACCAACAACTCCGTTTCTGGCCGTGGTATCAACGTAAAACGATTCACTTTTAATGGCAAAGACCAGAACTCTTGTTCCCCAACGATATATGCAATCGGCTCACCTTTGACACGACGAGCAACATAACCCTCAAGCTCAACGACTTGATCATCAGTTAGTGCCGCATCAGGCCATGTCATCAACCACGTTCGCGATTTCTGCAAACAATGGCCTACCAATATATTTACGTCCATATGGGCAGTATCACTACTCAGCAGTAACACTTCCACTGCCCGCTGCTGCGCTTGCTTGACAGTTATCATAATACTCACTCAATCGTTTAATAGCATAACCATCTACTTTCGCAATTACTCTGCTAACGCTGCAAGCTGGTCTGCCTGATACTCTGTCACCAACGGCTGAATAACTTCTCCCAACTGACCTTGCATAACTTCATTCAATTTATATAACGTTAAATTAATACGATGGTCTGTCACCCTCCCTTGAGGAAAGTTATAGGTACGTATACGCTCAGAGCGATCGCCGCTACCCACCAAATTTCGACGTTGGTCACTGGTTTCTTTATGTTGGGCCTCTTCAGCAGCCGACTGTAATTTCGCGCTCAACCACGACAAGGCTTGGGCTTTATTTTTATGTTGAGAGCGCTCATCTTGACACTCGACCACAACACCTGTTGGAATATGAGTAATTCGCACAGCCGAGTCCGTGGTATTAACGTGCTGTCCACCAGCCCCTGAAGATCGATACGTGTCAATACGTAAATCTTCTGAACGAATATTCACTTCGCCAACTTCATCAGGTTCCGGCATTACTGCCACGGTACAGGCTGACGTGTGAACACGCCCTTGCGATTCCGTTTCTGGCACTCGCTGCACCCGGTGAGCACCTGACTCAAATTTCAGTTGAGAATAAACGTTTTTCCCAATAACCCGACAAATAATCTCTTTATAACCGCCGTGATCACCTTTGTTTTCATTAATAACTTCAATTTTCCATTTTTGTGTATCCGCATAACGAGAATACATACGATACAAGTCACCAGAAAAAATTGAAGCTTCATCCCCTCCGGTTCCAGCACGAATTTCCAAATAAACATTACGGCCATCATTTGGATCTTTTGGAAGCATTAATGCCTGTAAATCTAATTCCAGGATCTCTATTTTAGCCCCCCCTTCTTTAAATTCTTCTTTACCCATTGTCTGCATCTCAGGATCACTGTCAGCCATTAAAATTTTGGCTTCTACAATATTTTCTATAACCTGACAATACTGTCCAAACACCTGCACAACAGGCTCAACTTCAGCGTATTCTTGCGATAACTTGCGAAACTTGTTTTGATCCATGATCACTTCGGGATCACCCAACAAAACACCAATTTCCTCGTAACGCTCACTAATATTTTCTAACTTTAATTTTAATGACTCTTTCATAAAACCAACATCCACCGGGGGCTTTTAGATAATGACAACTTGACTATTACTGTGCAGGAAACAAACTATCAACACAGCATCAAACAGAATAGATAACAGAAACGACTCTTACACATCTATAGATATGCGAAAAGAGCGTTACAAAAACACAATAAGAAATACGCTAATGCTCGTGGCGCTGAATACCTAACAATTTCTGCGCCCACTTTAAACGATCATCCCGACCTTCTTCGCCTGCTTTTTTAAGTTGCAAACAAGGCTCATGCATTAACTTATTGGTTAATGCTCGACTCATTCTTTGCATGGCTTCTTCAGGGTCGGCCCCATTGCGAATAGCAGCCAACGCCTTCTCTAACTCTTGCTCCCGTACTAGGTCGACAGTCGAACGGTAGTTGCGAATAGTTTCTACTGCATCCAAACCACGCAAAGACTCCATAAAACGGTCTGTACTCTGATCAACAATAGTTTCAGCTTCTGCTGCGGCATTTAATCGCTGCTTGCGATTTTCATCCACCACGGACTGCAAATCATCAACCGTATAAAGATAAACGTCAGCTAACTCGCCTACGGCTTCCTCAATATCTCGAGGCACGGCGATATCCATCATAAACATTGGCTTATGTTTACGCTGCTTCAATGCCTTTTCAACCGCACCTTTTCCTAAAATCGGTAGCTGACTCGCAGTTGATGAGATCACAATATCCGCTTTTGCCAACTCATAGGGGATTTCAGACAGCGTAATCGCCTTTCCACCAAACGACTCCGCAAGGTTATTAGCCTTTTCCAATGTTCGATTAGCAACAGTTATATGCTTAACCCCTTGCTCGTTAAGGTGGCGAGCAACAAGCTCAATAGTCTCGCCCGCCCCAATCAGTAAGGCTGATGTACGCTTTAGATCAGAAAAGATATGCTTTGTTAAAGAAACCGCCGCATAGGCAACTGAAACCGGATTTGACCCAATATCAGTATCCGTTCTTACTTGCTTGGCAACAGAAAATGAATGTTGAAATAGTCTCCCCAACTCTGGCCCAAGGGTGTCAGCATCTTTTGCCACTGAATACGCGGTTTTCAGCTGCCCCAGAATTTGGGGTTCCCCCAACACCATAGAGTCCAGCCCACTAGCTACACGGGTCATATGACGAACTGCAGCGCTGTTCCAGAATTCATAGGCACTCTGGCGAACCTGCCCAACATTAAGCTGATGGTAACGCCCAAACCAGTTTATCAGTTTGTCGCTATCTTCCACAGGAGTCGCGCAATACAGCTCGGTACGGTTACACGTAGACAAAATAGCAATTTCACTAAGTTTGGCGTCTTCTCTCGCCATACTTAGTGCATCATGAACACGTTCAGGAGAAAACGCCACACGCTCTCTCACATCAACCGACGCGGTTCTATGATTAATACCAAACGCTAATAACACCGATGTACCTGTACCCATTTATCACCAAGGCGAATTTTGCCAAAAAAAGACTAACTCCGCTATTATACGCATTTCAAGCAAGGATATGAGCCCCAGAGCCAATACTTTTGTCATGTATCAATCAGTTTTCACCCAAAACCTTGGGAACCTAACACCAAATGCACGAGTCGAAACAGTAAGCCTAGCAGGCAAATACGGCATTATTGAGGGTCAAATCGCCCGCCTTCCCTTGCACTGAGGGTATATTCCTGTTTTTATTCGTTTTATTCGCGATTTAATGTTCTATTATTAAAGTCTCTATCCTTAAAAAGATAGGTGGATAAAAATCACCTCTTCGCTCCCCGAGCAACGTTATATGGCAACCGAATGACTCACTTTGCAAAATTGACATTTCTTTTTCTTACCTGCTTTGCGACATCCTGCGCACTGCTCCCGCAACAACCGTCATCGCAAAACCAGGCAAACTCCGTACCCCAAACAACCAAAGCTTCCACACCAAGGGTCACCAGCTCGTTTGAAAAAGAGACATTATATGACCTCCTGGTCGCTGAGTTTGCAAACAAAAGAGGGCGTCAAGATCTTGCTCTGGGTTATTATCAAAAACAAGCGCATATCACAAAAGATGCGCAGGTGACGGCCCGGGCAACACAAATAGCCCAACAAATTGGTGCCCAGCAAGCAATCCTAGACACATCTATGCTATGGATTGAAATTGACCCAAAAAGCATCCATGCCAGAGTAACGGCCACCCTTCAATTGCTACGATACAAGCAATTTGACAAAGCCCTTGATCAGGTTGAAGCACTATTAGACCTAAGCCCAACACTGAACTATGAACAACTACTACGAGATACCGCAAGAGCGGATAATGATCAAAGAACACAAATCATCAAAAGATTAGGAGAACTCAGCGCAGCCCACCCAAAGAACTCACAATTATGGGTGGTAAAAGCTATTCTCGAAAACATTAATAACGTAATGACAGATGCATCACAAAGCATTAACAGTGCATTGTTAATTAACCCCGGCTATACAAATGCAATTTTATTTAATAGCGCCCTTCTACTGAAGTTAGGGAAGCATCAAGAGGCACTAACTTACTTAGAGCAGCAAAGCGCTGATTACCCTCTCGATAGAAAACTCGGCATCGCTTATAGCAAAGCGCTAGCTAATCGCAAAGACCACCCCAAACTAACGTCTCAACTAAAAGCTTTAGCTAAGAATTTTCCTAACGATGCCACCATTCTTCTCGCAACCGCCCAAATTGCCCAATCCAATAGCTTAACTTCCCTGGCCAAATCTCATCTACATTTAATGGTTGAAAAAAACCTTCGCTCCGTTGAAGCCTATAGCTTTTTGGCTCGGATTGCAGTGCTTGAAAAAGACTTAGAATCAGCAATAGAATACCTGCGTAATATCCGCCCTGGCGTAGGGTATAGCACAGCACAAATTCAAATCGCCTCAATTCAACAACAGCAAGGTAATATACAAGCAGCGCAAAAAACCCTTCACACTGCCCGCTCGCTCGCCCCCAAGGACGACACCAATTTCTACCTTGCCGAAGCTGAATTACTAACAAAAAACAATCAACATCAAGACTCCATCAATACTCTCAATGTTGTTTTGGATAAAAACCCTAAAGCATTTAATGCATTGTACATGCGCGCAATGGTATACGCCGAACTCCAACAATTTGACATCATGGAGCGAGACTTGCGTATCGTCATCAACCAACAGCCGGACAACAGCGCGGCTCTAAACGCCCTGGGTTACACGCTTGCAGATAGAAATGACCGCCTTGAAGAAGCAGCGCGCCTCATTGAAAAAGCGTATGCACTATCCCCTAACGACCCGGCAATAATAGACAGTTTAGGCTGGTTAAAATACCGAACGGGAGATAATGAGAGCGCGCTCAATTTATTAAAAAAAGCCTATATTTTATTTCAAGACCAGGAAATTGCGGCTCATTTAGGCGAGCTCCTTTGGGTAACAGGTAACAAGGATGAAGCCAAAACAATATGGCAGAATGGGTTAAAAGCAAAACCTGATAGCAAAGTAATCCAAGAAGCAATAGAGCGATTAATGCCCACTAGCTAATCAACCTCTACTGAGAACCGTAAGAAATTGACACTTTCACGCGACATGTAGTTATTCCAAATTACTAATTAGCAATTATTTATCAAAAATTTACACCGCCCGAACTCGTCCATCATATGCAACCATGATAGAGTGCAGACAAACTCGTTATCAACAGGGAATTTTCGTGTCACAGGCACATATCTTGCGTTTCTTTCGTCATATAACTCTTGCCAGCTTACTTACATTTTTAGCGGGTTGTGAAATATTACAATCACCCAGCTCCCCCCCCCTGCCAACACACCCCGTTAACTGGGTTAACCATGTGCGCTCGCTAACATTGATGGATGAGTGGCATATTAAAGGTAAAATTGGCATCAAGCAGGGTGATGAAGGTGGCAGCGCTTATCTTGATTGGATTCAATCACAAGACAGCTTTCACATCACTCTTTCTGGCCCCCTTGGCCAGGGAACAACGGTTATCTCTGGCAACAAATCAGGCGCCAAGCTAGAAAACAGTGACGGCAGCTTTATCGCGGAAACACCAGAGCAGCTTTTGTATGAACATTCAGGCTGGCAAATACCACTATCAAGCTTACTGTACTGGATCAAAGGCCTACCGGAACCAAGAAGCGTCAGCACACCCCGCTTTAATGACATTGGCCTGATATCAACACTAGATCAAGCTGGCTGGACCCTTCAATTTGAGCGCTACAAAAATGCGCTAGGGGCACCACTACCTCACAAAATAAAAATCATTTCTAACAACCTCAAAGTTACCGTACTGGTCAAACAGTGGATACCTTTTAACGAAGAGCCCTAAGCATGCAGGCCCCCACGCTACATACATTCAATTCCCCCGCCAAACTTAATCTATTTCTACATATTACCGGGGTTCGAGAGGACGGTTACCACAATTTACAAACCGTTTTTCAATTCCTTGACCTACACGACACACTAACATTCGAGGACACCCATTCTGACGGCCATATTTATCTAGGCAACAACATTCAAGGGGTTCCGGAAAAAGAAAACCTTGTTTACAAAGCAGCCATGCTCTTGCGCCAACACACCAACAGCAAACGTGGTGCACGGATATCTATTGACAAAAAACTGCCCATGGGTGGCGGACTTGGCGGCGGCTCTTCTAATGCAGCAACAACACTTGTTGCCCTCAATCAACTCTGGAACACCAAACTAACCACTCCAGAGCTAGAAGCTCTCGGCGTCACACTAGGAGCAGACATTCCTATCTTTGTTCATGGTGTTGCTGCCTGGGCAGAAGGGGTTGGCGAGCAGTTAACCTCAGTAACCATTGATGAACCCTGGTACCTTTTGGCCATTCCTGCTTGCCATGTAGAAACAGCAAAACTTTTTCAAGACAAACAATTGACAAGAAACACAAAAGCGATCACAATGCGCGCCTTCTTGAATGGGGCTAGTCACAACGACTTTGAACCTATAGCCAAGAAAAAATTCCCCTTAATTAACAAGACGTTAGATTTGTTAAATGAATGGGGAAATGCTAAGCTTACCGGCACTGGAGCTTGCTGCTTCTGCCCTGTACCCAACAAGGAAACAGGACTAAAAGCACTTAGCAACTTGCCAGAAGCACTAGTCAGATTTGACCTTAAATCTGACGACCTTGAAGTCATATTGACCAAAGGTGAAAACGGGTCATCTTTATATCAGAGCAGCCAGCTCAGCCTTAAAGACCCCCTAGCTTAAATTAAGCTAAAAAATTGTTAAAAATCTCAGAACATTTGGTAAAACTTCTGGTATGATACACGCCGCTCGAAGTTAGCCAAACAGCTCCTCGAGAATGGGCCGTCGCCAAGCGGTAAGGCACCTGGTTTTGATCCAGACATGCGCAGGTTCGAATCCTGCCGGCCCAGCCATCTTTTTTCTATATACTAAATCTCCCGTTCTATTATAAAGGTGCCTCACACGTGTCTAATTTGATCGTATTTAACGGTAACGCTGTTCCTGATCTAGCAAAAAAAATCGTTGAACACCTCCACGTCCCCGCCGGACTGGCTGACGTTAACTCTTTCAGCGACGGAGAGATAGCAGTAGAAATAAACGAAAACGTTCGTGGCGCCGATGTCTT
Organism: Gammaproteobacteria bacterium 42_54_T18; assembly: GCA_002163245.1. Classification (GTDB taxonomy): domain Bacteria; phylum Pseudomonadota; class Gammaproteobacteria; order Pseudomonadales; family Ketobacteraceae; genus 42-54-T18. The sequence goes on from MAAL01000064.1 coordinate 83,670, forward strand.
TATCATTCAATCCACTTGCGCCCCTACCAACGACAACCTCATGGAACTCGTGGTAATGACGGACGCACTACGCCGCGCATCCGCAGGACGCATCACCGCCGTTGTCCCCTATTTCGGATATGCGCGCCAAGATCGCCGCGTCCGATCTGCTCGTGTCCCTATTAGCGCCAAAGTAGTCGCCGACATGCTCACAACCGTCGGCGTTGACAGACTACTCACTGTCGATTTACACGCAGATCAAATCCAGGGGTTTTTCGACATCCCTGTTGATAACGTGTATGGCTCCCCCGTAATACTTGAAGACATCATCCGTCAAGACTACGAAGACCTAATGATTGTCTCACCAGACGTAGGCGGCGTTGTTCGCGCCCGGGCCGTCGCCAAACAGCTTGACGACGCAGACCTTGCCATTATCGATAAACGCCGACACAAAGCCAACGACGCACAAGTGATGCACCTAATCGGTGAAGTCAGAGACCGCACCTGCATACTCGTAGATGACATGGTTGATACCGCAGGCACACTCTGCAAAGCTGCCGACGCGCTAAAAGAGCATGGCGCTAAAAAAGTTATCGCTTACTGCACACACCCCGTATTATCTGGCCCTGCGATTGACAACCTAAACAATTCAATGATAGATGAGCTCATCGTTACCGATACAGTCCCCCTATCATTAGTCGCCAAGAACTGCGCAAAAATAAGACAACTAAGCCTTGCACCAATGCTTGCAGAAGCCGTTCGCAGAATTAACAACGAAGAATCCTTAAGTGCCATGTTCTCCCCTAAAGAGTCATGAGCAGTTAAAAATCGAAGATTTGGTCGCAAAATCTTCACAACAAACCAACTGGAGACATAACAATGTCAAACGCATTCACGCTAAACGCTGAAACACGGTCCGATCTAGGGAAAGGTGCGAGCCGCCGCCTACGTCGTTTCGAAAACAAAGTACCTGCCGTACTTTACGGTACAGAAAAAGAGCCTACCTCTGTTTCTCTACAAGCCAATGAATTAACGAAGGCACTTGAGAACGAAGCTTTTTACTCTCACATCCTTACTTTGGTTCTTGATGGAAATGAAGAGCAAGTTGTTCTTAAAGATCTTCAACGTCATCCAGCAAAGGGTCACGCTGTACATGCCGACTTCCTTCGCATCGACACTACTCACAAGATCAACATGCACGTTCCTCTGCACTTCATTAACGAAGATGTATGCACAGGAGCCAAAATGCAGGGCGGCACAATCTCTCACCAGATGACGGACGTTGAAATCTCTTGTCTTGCCAAAGATCTTCCTGAGTACTTCGAAATCGATATGGCTGACATAGAAGCCGGCACAGTTCTTCACCTATCAGACATCAAACTGCCTGAAGGCGTTGAAATCCCTGAGCTTTCTCACGGCGAAGACCACAACCACCCAATTGTTACAGTTATCATTCCTCGCGGAGAGACTGCAGACGAAGACGGCGAAGACGGCGAAGAAGCTCCAGCAGCTGAATAATCGCTAAATCGCAGATAACAAAGTAAAAGCACAAACAAAAGGCACCCACATTGAAAGACGGGATCGATCTCATTGTTGGCCTGGGCAACCCCGGCCAACAATACGAAAACACTCGCCACAATGCAGGTGCCTGGTTTGTTGAAAGCATTGCACAAAAATATAACGAGCAACTAAAGAACGACCCCAAATACAAAGGACACACCAGCCGAATCCGAATCAACGGCCAAGATGTTCGCCTCTTAATCCCCTCCACCTTTATGAACTTAAGCGGGCAATCTGTCGCCCCTCTTGCAAAGTTTTTTAAAATCCCCCCCGAAAGAATCCTGGTAGCTCACGACGAGCTCGACCTCCCACCAGGTACAGGAAAATTCAAACAAGGCGGTGGTCACGGTGGCCATAACGGGTTAAGAGATATCATTAGCCAACTTGGCAACAACAAAAATTTTGCTCGCTTTCGAATTGGCATAGGCCACCCCGGAAGCAGCGACAAAGTTAGCGGTTTTGTTCTCGGAAAAGCTCCAACCAAAGAACAGCAACTAATTGACGACATCATCAACGAAGCTATCAGCGTTTTGCCCGAACTTGTCACCGGCAACGCCAACAAAGCCATGAACCAACTTCACAGCTACAAAAGCAGCTAACCACTCAGGATTATTACCATGGGCATCCAATGCGGCATCGTCGGCCTACCAAACGTCGGAAAATCCACACTTTTTAACGCATTAACAAAAGCAGGCATCGACGCTGCAAACTTCCCATTCTGCACCATTGAACCCAACACTGGCGTAGTTAGCATTCCCGACTCTCGCCAAGACAAGCTTGCAGAAATCGTTAAACCGCAGCGTGTACTACCAACAACTATGGAATTTGTAGATATAGCAGGACTTGTTGCTGGCGCATCCAAGGGCGAAGGGCTTGGAAACAAATTCCTTGCCAACATCCGAGACACTGACGCCATAGCCCACGTAGTACGCTGCTTTGAAGACGAAAACATCGTTCACGTAGCAAACAAAATCAGCCCCCTTGACGATATTGAAGTCATCAACACAGAACTGGCCCTTGCTGATCTTGAATCCGTAGAAAAATCATTATTAAAGTCCGCTAAACTAGCAAAATCCGGCGACAGCGACGCAATCAAAAGAAAAGCCGTTCTAGAGAGGCTCCTCCCATTGCTGGACGAGGGCAAACCCGCTCGCTCCGCAGAACTTACGGATGACGAATTTCTTGAGATCAAATCACTCAACTTACTCACCATCAAACCGACCATGTACATCGCCAACGTGGAAGAAGATGGATTTGAAAACAATCCATTGCTTGAACTTGTCGAAAACCTTGCAAAAGAAGAAGGCGCGCAAGTTGTCGCCATTTGCGCAAAAATAGAATCCGAAATAGCCGAACTTGAAGACGATGAGCGCGCAGAGTTCATGGAAGACCTTGGCATGGAAGAGCCCGGACTAGATCGCGTTATTCGCGCAGGGTACACCCTTCTCGGCCTTCAAACTTACTTCACTGCCGGCGTGCAAGAAGTTCGTGCCTGGACCGTTAAAGTCGGCGCGACAGCCCCGCAAGCCGCCGGGGTAATCCACACCGACTTTGAAAAAGGCTTTATTCGAGCAGAAATTACCGCATACGACGACTTCATCGAACACAACGGTGAACAAGGCGCAAAGGAAGCAGGTAAATGGCGCTTAGAAGGCAAGGAATACATTGTTGCAGACGGCGATGTAATTCATTTTCGATTTAACGTGTAAGTGCTTGACACAGAGGGCAAAGATTGCGAGAATTTGCGCCCTCTAAAGCAGTACCCTACTGCAGCATGAGAACGAAGTATCAATATTATGGCAAGGTAGCTCAGATGGTTAGAGCACATGATTCATAATCATGGGGTCGGCGGTTCAACTCCGCCCCTTGCTACCATATTCCTAATGCAGTCATTTATACTCTATCCCCTTCTATAATTCCCCCATCACATCAACAATATTCTTAGCCGCAACCCCTGCCAAATTAATTCCTTGAACGCCAAGCTTGTTAACATAAAACTCCAATCCAAAAAAAGCGACGCCCCCTTCTTCAAGCCGCTACACCCGATTTAACACCTCCCCCCAATACGCACCAATACACATTTCGCAATAAAAAAGGGGCCTCAAAGGCCCCTTTTTTTAAAAATTCGTAACCGACAAACAACCTACCGCAAGGGTCAGCCTACCGCCTTCTCATTAAACTGCTCTGACTGCTCTCTAATCTGAAGCAACAAGGTTTCACGAGCATCTATCATTTCACGATAAGTAGCAATCGTAGATGCTCGAACAGGATCAAGCTCCACCCGCTCCATACGTGCCAACTGGCCTTTAATACGCGCAATATCCCTCTTCACGAGAGTCTCCAGCTTATCTAAGCTATATTGCGAAGCAATAGGTTTTTTTCTATCCATAAGTGAATACATCCAACATCCTTTTTAAGCCAATCAGGTTAATACGCCTGTACAACAAGCAATGCTAGCAAAATACGCTAATAGCATTGTTAGCGTAGATGCTTAATTGATCAAGTAAAAGCCAAGAAAAGCCGTTAAACGCACCAAATTCATGGACAAACGGCTATCGCTGGCTGTATTTTAATCAATCTTTGCGCGGATTTCTACCAGGGCCGTAACTAAAACCTGGAAAAGAAGCAACATTCCCTCCCTTAACATCAGTAACCTTCCCCACTCCCTCCTTCTCAACTTCATCGATGCGGATAATGGAATGCATGGGAATATAAGTACGCTTAACATCAGAGAATTGGGCTTTTAAGCGCTCCTCAGAGGGGTCAACAACAACCTGCGACCGCTCACCAAACATAAACTCTTCTACCTCGATAAACCCAAACATTTCACTTTGGTATATCTGTCGCGCATATATTTCAAATACTTCATTCTGATTCATAAAAATTACGCGAAAAACCGGTACTTCACTCATGTTTACTTCACAACCTCAATCAGCGTAGCTCAAGCACATTATTAATCATATTGCCCAGCTTGGTGTAACGACACATCAACTGTCTAAGCAACAGCCTCCTGCACCCTAAAAACGCATTATAAACCGAAAGTACAGCAAGCAAAAAACTTTCGCACCACCACAAACCCTCTTAGGGAAATTTAATTAGTTTAAATATCAGGCAGTTTCTCTAAAAACGCGCTAAAACATTCAATCTTAATGACTTTACGCTTGCATAAAGCCCTCACAAAAGTAAAAATCGCGGTCAAGGAAATCCCTATTTTATAAAAAACAGTGGTTTTCTAATAATATAGAGGGGATGAAGCCGTGAGATACATTTATCGCGGCTTCTTACATTATAAATAATGGCAATTGACCATAACCAAATTCGAATAGTTAACCATTAGGTTAACCGGGGGTCTTCACAGGGTAATGCTTAATCAAGAATGACTGTACGGTTCAGACTGCTCATTCATACTTGAGGTTTTGTATGCCCGTGTCAACTACCTAATAGAATTTGGCGCATCATTGATGAGGATCAACGGATGTCAAATCGTTTACGCAAGCCTTGCATCGCTTTCGCTGTGCCTAGTATGTTGCTTGCATCTGGGGCTGCATTTGCAGAATATAAGTTAAACTTCCCAGAACCAGTATCACCTGTCACCAGAGAAGTCTTCGACCTTCATATGATGACAGCCACTGTAGCGTTAATCATCATGGTACTCGTTACCATAGTTATCGTTTATTCCATCTTTAAGTTTCGTAAGTCAAAAGACTACCAAGCCGACCAAGAGTTTCATAATGGATGGTTCGGCACTTGGTCGTGGCTTTTTGTCCCCGCTATCGTTCTCGGCATCGATTTAACCATTGCCGGAAGCGCCAGCTCCACGTTTGATCTCATCGAAGATAAAACACCTGCCGACCTAACCGTTAAGGTTACCGGTTCCCAATGGAAGTGGACCTACGAGTATATGGAAGACGATGTCAAAATTGTCAGTAGCCTACTACCTAAAGAGGAAGCAGGTGACCTCTATTTACGCACGGTAGATAACCCTCTTGTTCTACCTGTAGATCGTCGCGTACGTTTCCTGCACACCGCCACTGACGTACTTCACGCCTGGTGGGTACCGGCTATAGCGGTAAAGAAAGACTCTATTCCAGGATACATCAATGAAACCTGGACCATCATTGAAAAAGAAGGCAATTACCACGGCCAATGTGCGGAAAACTGTGGGACCGGGCACGCTTTCATGCCGATCCAAGTTAACGCAATTGCCGGTGATGAATTTGACAAATGGATGACCGAACAAAAAGGTCTCAAACTTGCAAAAGCAGCCGAAGCAGCCTCTGGCAAAGTTTGGCAACTTGCCGAGCTAATGACTAAAGGTGAAGAGCTCTACAATAAAAACTGTAGCGCGTGCCACAAGCCCGACGGCTCTGGCATACCTCCTGTATTCCCTGCTCTTAAAGGCAGCGCTATTGCAATGGGTGACATAAGCAAACACTTAGACGTTGTTATCAACGGTGCATCAGGTACTGCCATGGCAGCATGGGGCAAGCAACTCGATGACCTCGACCTTGCTGCAATCATTACCTATGAAAGAAATGCCTGGGATAACAATACTGGCGACGCCGTTCAACCTAGCGACGTAAAAGCCGCACGATAATTAGAGTAGACCAAATATGAGTTCAACAGCCACTCACGATGATCACCACCACGCTCCCCCATCAGGGTTCGGACGCTGGTTATTTAGTACTAATCACAAAGATATCGGTACCATGTACCTTATCTTTTCATTAATCATGCTATTCCTTGGCGGCAGCATGGCAATGCTTGTCCGCGCTGAGCTTTATTTCCCAGGCTTACAATTCCTTGAGCCTGATTTATTTAACAATATGGTAACAACCCACGCAATAATTATGGTGTTTGGTGTTGTAATGCCTGCTGCTGCCGGCATGGCAAACTGGATGATCCCCTTACAAATTGGGGCTCCAGATATGGCACTACCAAGACTTAATAATTTAAGTTTTTGGTTGCTACCTGCCGCAGCGACTCTGCTAATCCTTTCGATTATTGTTCCTTTCTTTGGCGGTGGCGCACCGGTAAATACTGGTTGGACGCTATACCCACCACTGTCTGTTCAGGCCGGCATGGGTATGGACTTATTGATATTTACCTTACACGTACTGGGTATTTCATCAATTCTTGCCGCCATTAATATTGTTACGACCATCCTCAACATGAGAGCTCCAGGGCTTACCATGATGAAACTTCCTCTTTTCGTTTGGGCCTGGTTATTTACAGCAATCCTACTGATTATGATCATGCCAGCCCTTGCCGGTGGCGTAACCATGCTTCTGTTTGACAGACATTTTGGCACCAGTTTTTTTGATGCCGCCGGTGGTGGTGACCCTGTTTTATTCCAGCATTTATTCTGGTTCTTTGGCCACCCTGAAGTGTATGTATTATTACTTCCTTCAATTGGTGTGCTTGGCATCATTGTACCAACCTTTGCTCGTAAGCCTCTTTTTGGATACAAGTCTTTGGTATGGGGAATGGGAGTACTGCTTCTTCTAGGTATGGTTGTTTGGGCACATCACCAATACACCATCGGTATGTCGGTCGCAGCAACCAATTACTTTATGATTGGTACGATTCTTATTTCGATCCCTGTAGGGTTAATGTTGTTTAACTTCATGTTCACCATGTGGCGTGGTGCAATGACATTTGAAACACCGATGTTATTTGCAATATCTATCATCCTGATGTTCTCTTTTGCCGGAACAACAGGTGTTATGCTTGCGGTTGTACCTGCTGACCTGCAATACCATGACACTTACTTTGTTGTTGCTCACTTCCATTATGCGTTAATTCCTGGTGCATTATTCGGTCTCTATGCTGGTGTATTTTACTGGCTACCCAAATGGACCGGACACATGTACAACGAAACACTGGGCAAAATCTTCTTCTGGTGGACAACCATTGGATTTAACCTCACGTTCTTCCCTCAGCATTTTTCAGGCTTAGCGGGTATGCCTAGACGAATTGTTGATTACAGTGTGCAGTTTGTGGAGTTCAACCAAATATCCAGTATTGGAGCCTTCATATTCGGGCTATCGCACTTGTTGTTTGTATATATCATTATCCAAACTGTTCGAGGTGGCCCTAAAGCCGGTGACATGCCATGGGAAGGAGCGCAAATAGGCACTCCAGGATTAGAGTGGACACTTCCGTCACCTCCTCCATTCCACAGCTTTGAAACACCTCCAACTGTTAAATAAACCGATACCATTCTTAATATCGATATCAGGTAAAGCACCTCAAACCTGATATCGATATTAAGAACATGGAGAACATAATGAGTGACAACGAACGAGAAGCAGCCTTAAAAAAGGCGAACCGAAATGTCGCATTGCTTTTAGCAGGATTAGCGATAGCAAGCCTATGCCTAGCAGCATACGGCGTCAGTAAAACCTTAGCAGTATAATAACCCAGGCTCGCATTATGAGTGAACCCAATCAAAGCACACCACAAGAACAAACGGGCACAGGGGCTACGCGAAAAACCAACAACAAACGCACAGTCCTGACGCTTGCGCTAGTCACCGTACTGATGTTTGGTTTTGCGTTTGCAATGGTACCGCTGTACCGACTGGTTTGCAGTGTTGCCGGCTGGAACAGCATATCCACCAATAGCACCAGAGCTTTAGAGGCTGAAGTGGCAGCGGCCAAAGCGACCGAAGAATCCGCGGCACGTGACATCACCGTACAGTTCGATGCAACCATTAATGGCAATGTAGCATGGGAATTCAGACCCAATGTACGATCTGTCACCGTAAAACCAGGAGAAAAAACAACGATTAGTTACTACGTCAAAAACCATTCTGACAAAACCGTAATAACTCAATCCATTCCTGGCATTACACCCTGGCAAGCCACCAAGCACTTTAAGAAAATTGAGTGTTTTTGTTTTGAAACACAAACATTACAGGCAGGCGAAGCCGTGGATATGACACTACAATTTGTAGTAGATCCCGACTTACCAAGTGACATCAATACGATCACACTATCCTATACAATCATGGATACCAATCGCACTGAATCACTTAAACCAGACAAAAGTAACCTTCCAACAGTAGGTTCATTGTAAGTCGATGTCACGAACACAAATCGAACAAAACAAAAAACAACAGCAATTAAAACAAGGACTAGGGAAACATGACTGCAGCAGCAAGTTCTGAACATTACTATGTACCCGAAGGTAGCAAATGGCCCATCATTGGTGTGATTGGCATATTCCTCACGGTATTGGGCATTGTATTTTCAGTGAATGACATCACTATTGGCGCTTATATGTCAATTACTGGATTATTGGTGATTGGCTATTTATTTTTTGGCTGGTTTGGCGATGTTATCGACGAGAGCATGTCAGGAAAATACAGCGCACAAGTAGACATTTCATTCCGCCAAGGCATGATTTGGTTTATTACTTCTGAGGTATTCTTCTTTGTTGCAATGTTTGGCGCACTTTATTATATCCGAGCCATCTCGTTACCTTGGCTCGGTGGAGAAGGACATCTAGGTAGCTCAAACCTACTATGGGAAGGCTTTACCGCAACATGGCCGCTACTTAATACCCCAGGCACTGAGTATACTCAAGTAAAAGAAGCCATGGGAGCGGGCGGAATACCGTTGTACAACACCGTCATTTTACTTTCCAGCGGCGTGACCCTTACTTGGGCTCACCATGCTCTAAAAAAAGGACACCATAAGCAATTAATCGCTGGTTTAGCGACCACCATTTCGCTTGGTCTGATATTTTTTGGTTTTCAAGCCTACGAGTATTATCATGCATACGATGCAATGGGCCTCACACTGAATTCCGGTATTTACGGCTCTACCTTTTATATGCTGACGGGATTCCATGGCATGCACGTCACCATCGGAACTATCATGTTAATGGTGATCTTGGTGCGTAGTATAAAGGGGCATTTTAGCAGCGAAAAACACTTCGCATTTGAAGCGGTAGCTTGGTACTGGCACTTTGTTGATGTGGTCTGGTTAGGTTTATACTTCTTTGTTTACTGGCTATAACATTGACCGGTAACACTTCCGTAAGGAATACCTAAATAAAAAGGGGCATGTGAAAACGTGCCCCTTTTTATTTAGGTATTCCTTACTTTATGATTTGTTCAATCTAAAAACGATTAGGGGTTATCAAACCAAAATAATATCCGCCCACTAACAACACAAGCAATGATATTGATAATGATATCCTGACAGTTAACGCCGTTAACACCCGAGTCTCATTGTCACCATCTTTCCCTAGGAATACAGCACCCGCACCTAAACTAATAAGCACTAATATCAAGTTAATCACTACTATTATTTTATAAAAGCTCATACAAATCTCTATATAAATGTTATCTTACGGGCTCTTTTTTCCGACGATAAAACCTGCACATAACAGTCAAAGAATGCAGCGTAACAAAAATAACGCTTGAGTCCAAACCATGCCATACACATTTAAGCCCACATTTTCTTTATCTGTATTTTGCTTAATACTGTTTGGTGTTTTTTTGAGCCTAGGCATTTGGCAGGTTAACCGTGTCGAAGAAAAAGAGTTACAACAGCATGTGATAGATCAACGCACAGAACAACATCCCCTTTCGTTAAACCAATCGCCAACACCTGACATTCTCCCCTACACCAAAGCTACCGCAACCGGTAAATATCGAGAATCCGAGCAGTTTTTGCTAGATAACATTATACAAAATGGCAAACCTGGGTTCTACGTGATCACGCCATTTGAAATAGAAGATACTGATGACGTTATTCTAGTGAACAGAGGGTGGGTAGCACAGCAGAAGGTTCGCCTTGATTTACCCAAAGTCACGATAAATTCAAGTAATCAAACATTACATGGCACCTTAGCCAAGCCTCGTTCAAAGCCAGTTATTTTAGGCAACATCGATAGCCCGATTTCTGATACTCCGCCTCTCTGGTATTACATGGATGCAGAACATTTCGAAAAAACAGTAGGTTACAGCATCCTTCCGTTAATACTTAGACTTGCCTCAACCTCTACCGCAAACCCAGACTCACCACTCATCAGGCAATGGCCGAAGTTTGAAGCCAAAACAGGCATGCATATTGGTTATGCAATTCAGTGGTTTGTCTTCGCATTGTTTGTTTTAATAGCGTTCTTTGGAACAAGCTTCAAAAAGAAAAACACAGGATCAGAGCATGACTGACATTTCAGCCCAGCAGCAGGACACAAAAAAGACCAATCCATATACGGGTTATAGAAGATTTGTGAACCCATTTTTTGCCATGATTCTTTTATTCGGTTTGCCCTATGTGATTTCTTGGTATTTCATATCCAGCGGAGACCCAGTCTCCTTTGAGAAACCCAATAACCACGGTGAGCTTGTTTCTCCTGTAATCGCACTGGGTGAATTCTCATTAGAGCAAGAAGACGGCTCCTTCCTGACAGAGGCCGACATTGCGGGCAGCTGGTCACTTATCACCGTCACATCCGCTTGTGAAAAATCGTGCCAGGAAACACTTTTCAGCATCCGTCAAAACCGAAAGGCGATGGGTGTTAATCGAAAAGTCATCAAACCCATCGTTCTACTAGAAAAACCTGATGCCCTCAGCGGTTTGTCGGTTGATTTGAGCAAAGAGTTTCCACAACTAGCGGTTATCACACAACAAAATGAAGCCACACAACGCATCAAACAAACATTTGCCAGTGTAACGCCTATTATCGAAAACAGCATTTTTATGGTGGACCCTTATGGCAACCTTATGATGGTTTACCCTGCCGGTAGCGAGCAGAAAAAAGGTGTTTTAAAGGACTTACAGCGATTACTTAAAGTCAACAAACCCGATATTTAAAGTAATATAGAAAACCATTATGGAAAAAATATTCTTAAGAATTTCATTTGCTGCGGCATTGCTTGCACTCGTTGTTATTGTGTTGGGTGCTTATGTCCGATTATCCGATGCTGGACTCGGCTGCCCAGATTGGCCCGGCTGTTACGGAAAGCTTCTTGCTCCCACAGCAACAGCAGACGTAGCGGCCGCAAACCTTGCATTCCCTGAGCAGCCTGTAGAGTCCCCAAAAGCATGGAAAGAAATGATCCACCGTTACTTTGCCAGTACATTGGGGTTATTCATTCTTGCTCTCGCAGGCATTGCGTGGAAGCAGCGAAGAACTCTTGGTCAACAAGTTAAACTCCCCTTATTTCTCGTAATACTAGTGGCCTTTCAAGGCGCTCTTGGTATGTGGACAGTGACGCTGTTGCTTAAGCCTGCCATTGTGACGCTCCACCTTTTGGGGGGCATGCTGACGTTAGCACTGCTATGGTGGTCAATGCTGACCCACTGGCAAAACAAGATCCATCGAGATAAGGGAGATACCCGCCTAACAGTAACGCCAATGGTAAAGCGCTGGGCGTTACTTGCATTAATTGTGGTATATTGTCAAATTGCTTTAGGGGGGTGGACCAGTACGAATTATGTTGCGTTACATTGCTGGGATTTACCAACGTGCCAAGGGCAGTGGTTACCACCGACAGATTTTAGAGAAGGTTTTACCTTGTGGCGAGAAGTCGGCGTTAATTACGAAGGTGGGGTACTTTCTAGAGAAGCAGGCACAGCGGTGCATCTGACTCATCGTATTGGTGCTGTTATTACATTTTTTGTGGTTGGAGGTTTGTCGTTGGCATTATTCTTTTCGGGCTCATTGGCCGGAAGGCGTTATGGGGCTCTGATTGCCTTTGCTCTTTGTGTTCAAATTTCCTTAGGGCTATTGAATATCCTTTTGGTATTGCCGATTGCGGTTGCGGTTGCTCACAATGGGGGGGCTGCTGTTTTATTGCTTTCTTTGGTAACGGTTCACCGGAGATTAAAAAGCCACCCAATACAGACCCAAGCAACACCTGCTAACAAAGACTATTCATCGTCAGCGCAATTAAATTAACGTAGCAGCATAACAATTATAAAATCGACTCAACGGAAGATAGAGAGAGACAATGAACGATTCAACACTAACAAAAGAAGCCGGTTTATCCTGGCGTCAATACTTGGAACTCTGCAAGCCAAAAGTGGTTTTGTTGATTGTTTTCACCGCCATTGTTGGCATGTTACTTTCAACCCCCGGCATGATTCCTCTGGATATATTGTTTTTTGGTTCTCTGGGCATAGGGCTTGCCGCAGCATCCGGTGCAGCCGTTAACCATTGGGTAGATCAGAAAATTGATGCTGCAATGGAACGAACTAAGGGCCGCCCCCTTCCTACCGGTGGTTTGTCTTCTCGATCAGCCATTACTTTTGCCCTGTCACTGACAGCAATTTCGATGGTAATTTTGCTTGCCACCACAAACGTGCTTACCGCTATTCTTACGTTTATCTGTGTTATTGGTTACGCAGTTATTTACACTATGTTTCTAAAACGCTCTACACCTCACAATATTGTTTGGGGTGGTGCTGCGGGTGCCGCGCCTCCCATTTTAGGTTGGGCAGCCGTCACAGGTGAAGTAAACACTGAGGCGTTATTATTATTTCTTATTATCTTTATTTGGACTCCCCCTCATTTTTGGGCACTTGCAATACACCGTAGAGATGATTACGCAAAAGTGGATGTGCCAATGCTTCCTGTTACCCACGGCATTCCTTTTACTAAAATACAAGTACTGCTTTATACACTGATGCTATTGGCTGTGACATTAATACCTTTTGCAATTAACATGTCAGGACTTATTTACTTGGCGGGTGCTGTAGCACTGGGCGTTGGTTTTATCTATCACGCTTTCAGGTTGTATAAAAGTGAAGGAGATGAGCATGCGATGAAGACCTTTGCCTATTCCATTTTCTATCTCACCGCATTGTTTGGATTTTTATTGGTAGATCATTACATACGTATTGGTTTTAGAGCAGTAGCTTAATCCTACGACCCTCAATAAAAGCAGAACTAAAAAAGCCGCCAATTTTATCTGGCGGCTTTTTTAGTTCTGCTTTTATTGAGGGTCTTATTAGCGTTCACCACTCTATTTTTGCTTGTCTCTCCAAGCTTTAATGATAACGATCAAAAATAACAACCCACCAATCGTAGAGATCAAACCACCGAGCCCCATCATTCCCATTCCCAGCACCTCTGGCAAACGATCCAATCCTTGCGCAGCACCTGCTGTTTTTCTCTGCACGCCATAACCTCCAGACCATGCAAGACCAAGTATATGCATCAATTGGCCACCACCATAAACATAAGGTTGTATGTTTGCCAAACGCACATTCGGCTGCCCCAAGCCCAGCTTAGGCATTAGCAAATACGCAACCCCCATAAATGATAACGTCACCCCCACGATAGAACCGTGGTAATGGGCAGGTATAACAACATTTACACCTTCAATTAAGAAACCAATGATACCTCCTGCTGAAAAAAGTATAAATGATGCGATCAATGCTGATTTCATCGGTTTCACTTCATCTACCGCTTTTGGCATGGTGATTAACTGCCAAACAGCAATAACACCTAATGGCAAACAAGCTAGGCCTCCATACTGCATTAATTTTGTAAAACCTATGCGATGGGTTACGGATTCAACGGGTGCACTCAGATATATCCAGGGCACTAAAACAATGGGTAATATTGTCAACACGCACAAACCTGCCAACAACACCGGTTTTTGTGTGAATTTGGCGCCACACACTTGCGCCAACCAAACCCAAGCAACCAATAACAGCAATGTATGAGTAAACTGTAACGTGTGGCCAGCTCCCCAAAACAGCACTTCAAAGTACAGTTCCCCTGAATGTGTGGCAGGTATTGTTTTATAACTCCATAACAAAACAACAATACTTAATAGCGTAGGTATCGCTGCAATATAACTAGCAAATACAAGCGTACTTTTACCATCGTGCGGAATAGCCGGTAAGTAGATCAAACGTCCCATTAACAATAACGTCACCCCCACACCAAAAACACACAATCCAGCATAATACGCAGGGTGCTGTAATACAGGAACATAGTTGTTCATTAACGGGTTGCCTACGCCAAAGAAGGGGCTTGATACCATAATCAGCGTTCCAATAGCAGCTAAAAGCCATGCCAACTGATCGACCAAGCCGCCGCTTCGAGTATTGCTGACCGTCCAAAACACGCCAGCCATGGACAAAAACCAAATCAACACCGACAAATCCACATGGACGACAAGTGCTACATGGAAAAAATCAATCCAAGGTATGATGCTTTGCACCCCTGGGGTTCGAGATAACACCAATAAAAGCGAGAACACCCCAGCGGCTAACAAGGAAGCTACCGCTAAACCTAACCATTTTGTCGCGATCTTCTTCTGCGCTTCAGACTCAATATTTAATACAAAAGCATTCAAGTCATTCTTCCCCATTCCAATTTCTTCTTAATTATCAATTTATTGTGAATCATACTGGATGCACATATAGACCAGCAATGCCCATAGGTAAAGAAAGCTTCCCTAAAAACCGATAAATAAATACAATAGCCCCTCGCAGGAGGCGCTGACGCAACGGAATCAATAGCCCCTGTTAACGGAATTGACTTAAATCTGGGGATTTTTTTATGCTCGCTTCAAAATATTCAACATTTAAAAACCACCTAATAGCTTTATTAGGGTTATGTATTACTTTATCAACAGGCCTAGCACAAGCGGCCTCAATCACTGAAAGTGCTCTCGCAGGCCAATCAACCACAATTATTCTGACCCCTGCAAAGCTAGGCCTTGATTCGCAACTTAACCTTGCTGATTACACCGTTTTCGTTCAAGACCCTAGCGACCAAGAAATCTGCTCACGTGAATCGGTAGGCCTGGAAGAATTCGCGTCAAAGCAGCTCGACTGTACAACCGAGGATTTCCAATATAACGATTCAACAAAACAGCTCACATACTCGCCATCGGATTCATCTACCACTGGAGATACTTTCGAACTTACTTATGTAGCCACAGTGCCATCTCAAGAACCCCAAGTAAATGGAACGATCACATACACTATTACAAACACGGCAATAAAAAATGCTGTCGATATATTTAATGAAACGTGTGACGCTCTAGAAGCTGAAGTCCCCGTAATACTTTCAGAAACAGCCAATAAGGATCCAATCTCAGAGAGTGAGCTTAGAGCGTTGTGCTTAGCAACAGATGAAGAACGAGCCACCTTCAATCCTGAAGAGGTTGTTGCCCAATTCACATCCGTTAAGCAACAAATCACCGCTCAAAAAGGCAACATATTCAAACGCTTTAAAGCATTACGCGCTGGCGACACAGGTGTTAGCGTTGCAGGCTTAACCTACTCAATCAAAGGTGATGAGTTCTCCGGCGAATGGCTACACGCAATCGCAGATAGCATCGGTGGCGCAGCGGGTGAAGGTGCTCCGGTTAGCAAATGGGGTTTTTTTGTCAACGGATCATTAACCGATGGTAATCGAGACGGTACGGATTTAGAACGTGGTTATGACAATGACGCTAGCACAGCGACCATTGGTGCCGATTATCGCTTCAGCAGAAACCTTATCGGTGGTATCGCCTACGGCATTAACGAAAGCTCACTCGAGTTTGACGGCAACGATGATGGCATGGACAACGACATGACCAACGTTATTGTTTACGGCACATGGTACAAAGATGCGTTTAATGTTGATGTTTTGATTGGTGCAGCAGAAGGTGAAATCGAAACAAAGAGACAGGTTACTGTAAGCTCTGTTTCTACTACGATCGGCGGAGAAACAGACACTCAACAAACATTCCTCAGTATCGCGGCAGGGTATAACTTTAATAACAATGCTCTTTCTTATGGCCCCTATGCCAGCTTTGATTACATCACGGGAGAGATTGACGCCTACGAGGAAACTGGAGAAATTGGCCTAGAAGTGGCCTTTGACGAGCAAGATATTGAATCTAAAGTATTCACCATGGGTGGCCAACTATCTTATGCAATCAGCACAGACTGGGGTGTTGTTGTACCTCACGCTCGTGCCGAATGGAAAAAAGAGCTAGACGATGATCGCGATATTATCACAGGGCAATTTGCAGGTATCGCAGGCTCAGAGTTCTCTATTGAAGCCGACGATTTCGATGACAACTGGTTCCATGCCGCTGTGGGTGTATCTGCTACGTTCCGTCACGGTTTATCTGCTTATATCGATTACGACAGCATCGTTGCATATGACGACACATCATTAAGCACGCTTTCTTACGGCGGTCGCTGGGAAGCTTCGTTCTAATCAAACATGCTTTCGGCTCAAATTGAGCCTAGAAACAATAAAAAAGCCAAAGCCAACTTAACGTGGCTTTGGCTTTTTTTATGGCTTTTCTACATCCGTTATATCAACCCCTTCCCTTAGAAAAACTTCAACTAACCTCTAAGCCTATGATTTTTAGGGCAACTATTAAACAAGCCTTACCTCTCCTTCATTTTTGCTTGCAACCTTGGCTATCAGGCGCTATTCCCAATAGATAGAGTTTAAAAATGTCCCCTTGAAAACGAAGTAGCTAGTATGCAAATCAACCTATTAAACGCCGGTGAAGACGAGACCAAAGAATTCCTATATTACTCAAAAGATGGTGTTTACCTTGGACGCAGCGAAGGCCTCGTTCCTGAACAACAGCTTTTTGATCAAGCACATTATGTGTTCGACAGTAACAGCGATATTGTTAAGAACTTAGATATATTGGGTGCATTGAGAAAACGCCTAATAGGTTTGCGAAAAACATTGATTGCGGTACCTATCAAGGACATGGGCAAAATCCTGGAGATTAACCAGCAAATCGCTGATTTGGAACGCAACATTGAAGACCTTGAAAAAAATGTTAGCTTGTCGCAGGCAAGCTAACACCTCCAAAGCTCATGCTTTAGTACTACACCAGCGTAGCATATCGTTCCAAGTGAAAATCAACGTTTCCAAACAACGCATCGATACACGTCAAGCGCTTAAAGTAATAACCAACGTCTAATTCATCTGTCATACCCATGCCTCCGTGCAACTGGATCGCCTCCTGGCCCACCTGGCGACCGGATTTTCCTATTTGAACTTTAAGCCCAGATATGGACTTATTGGATTCTTTAACACTTTCCACATAATGCAACACAGCCATTAAAAGTACAGATCTGGACTGTTCACATTGCATGAATACATCCACCAAACGATGCTGTAACACCTGAAACTTTCCAATAGGTACACCAAACTGTTTGCGTATTTTGGTGTATTCTAACGTTGTCTGATACAACAAATCCATCACACCAACAGCTTCTGCACCCACAGCAAGAATCGCCTCATTCATCACCACCTGCAGGCTATCAAAGGCATTGTTTAGGCCAACATCGTTTAGACTGGTTTCAACGCCTCCAACAACAGCAGAACCTGACACCTGAACATTATCAAAAGTGATATTCGCCGCCCGATATCCATCGACCGTTGCGTAACCAGACAACGTGATACCCTCTGCATTTGGGTCTATCAAAAATACCGATAGACCTTGCTCATCCCCAGCCTTGCCGCTGGTTCTGGCGACCACTAACAACTGATCTGCTGCCTGCGCGCTTAACACCAAAGTCTTTTCGCCATTGAGTACAAACCCATCGGCTCTGGGTGTCGCCTCCATAGATATGGCGGCTAACTGTTGCCTAACGCCAACCTCACTGTACGCCAACGCTAACTTCATCTGACCACTACAAACAGCGGTTATCACCTCCTGTTTTTGCTGCTCAGTACCGAGCATCTCAATCAACCTGCCACTAAGGATAACCGTTGATAACCAGGGTTCGACCATCAAGCCTTTACCAAGTTCTTCCAGCAACACCATAACATCAACAAGAGATCCACCAAGCCCGCCATACTCCTCGTTAAAAGGAATGCATAACCAACCAAGTTCTGCCATTTGAGCCCATTGTTCATCGCTATACCCCAAAGGGCTACGCATTTGTTCTCGACGCTGTTCAAATTGGCATTCTTTTTTAACAAACCGTGCAGCGCTGTCTTTTAACATACGCTGTTCTTCTGATAGTGAAAAATCCATATTTATCTCCAATACAATCGCACTTATTAGCTACAAGCCCAAAACCATTTTTGCGATAATGCCGCGCTGCACTTCATTTGAACCGCCATAAATTGATGTCGCCCTCGCGTTTAAATACTTAGGCATTACTGTTTGCGCATATTCAGGAACCACCGAAACGCAGGTTGAACCAGGCTCGATAACATCCACCTGTAATGGCAACGCAAACTCTCCCACCGCCTCAAGAGCCAACTCAGTAATCGCTTGGGTTATTTCTGTACCTCGAATTTTGGTCATAGAAGCTTCAGGACCAGGATTTTGCCCGTTAGTTAATGCCGATTTAATCCTGTTCTCGGTAAATTCTAACGCTGATATTTCTATTTCTAATTCACAATATTTGCGCTTAAAAAACGGGTTTTGCCATACCGATGTACCCGCAACATCAACCTGCTCTGCTATGTTACGAACCTCAGCCAATTGAAAGTGCAACGCAGGTGCATATTCCTGCCCGCCTCGCTCAAACATCAACAAATACTTAGCAACACTCCAACCGTCATTTTCCTTGCCAATACGATTAGCTTTTGGAATCCGCACGTTGTCAAAAAATACCGTATTTTGTTCATGCACCTGGTCCAACCCAATGATCGGCTCAACGCTAATTCCTGGAGTATTCATATCCAGCAGTAAGAATGTAATACCTTGCTGAGGTTTTCCTTCTCGAGACGTTCTTACCAAACAAAACATCTTATTCGCGTACTGCGCATAGGTTGTCCAAATTTTGGTGCCATTAACGATATAATCATCCCCATCGGACTCTGCAAACGTTTGCAATGATGCTAAATCTGACCCGGCCCCAGGCTCAGAGTACCCTTGACACCAAAAATCTTGCCCAGATAATATTTTTGGTAAATATTCAGCCTTTTGTTCTTCCGTACCATAACCAATAATGCAAGGACCACACATTAACAACGACATGGGAATCAGCGGAGGTGCATTTGCCTTTAGGCATTCCTGAGCAAAAATAGAACGCTCAACAACGTCCCACCCGGTACCACCAAATTGTTTTGGCCAATGCGGTGCAGCCCACCCCTGCTTATACAATATTTTCTGCCATGCCATTGCTCTTTTAGGTTCTGCAAAAACGCTGGTCGCTAAGCGTCCAGCCTCTCGAATATCATCCGTGATATTTTCACGGATAAACTTCTGAATCTGCTCTCTAAACTCGTGATATTTTAACCCAATGGTTAAATCCATAATTCCCTCGTTATTTGTCTCGTTACTCCCCTACCCTGACCAATCAGTCAAAATTTAGGCAAAAAAAACCCTGGTGAAAGTCTATCGCTTCACCAGGGTTTCCTTGTAAGAGAATCTTTCGCGACTCTTACGAGCCTCCTCCCCCCTACCGTCACTAACCCCGTTGAATCGATTTAATTAATCGTCCGAACGCTTTCGCGAGCTCTTTTGCAACTGCATCATCTTTCGCTACCTGAATCCAGCCAACACCATCCACAGGGTTTAACACCGTACAACTATCTGTCACTTTGCTGCATCGATAGGTCACTATGGGATTAACCCCGAATGCATTTAATCGACTGACATTAATGGATGATGCTGCTTTATTCTTACCCACTTTTACGTCTTTCTTGGTTGTAAGGATATCCCCCGAAGAAGAGACTGATACTGCATATTGCACGTGGTCCGCAATATTCGTGTTCTTAACCTTACCTTCTATAAACACAAAGGACCGTAATAGATCATTGATATGAGAAACCAGCGATGCAGTAAGATTCTCCCCAAGATAAAGTGCATTCACCTTGGCATCAAAGGCATCTCCCGGCTTGGAGTCTGACAAGCTCACCTTCTCTTCCCACTGTTTAGCAAATTCCCGCGTTTTTTCTTTTGTCGCAACCAACGCCTTACTGTCTGCGAGCTGCGTTTCAATATCCGTCAACATCAATAACGCTGACTCATAATACTCTGACGTTTTATCACCATTTTCGACGTATCGTTCAATACGTGTTTTGGCATCGTGGTACTGCCCTTCATGAAACAGTACCTGGCCAAGTAGCCAGTGAAACTCATTGCTGGGTTTAATACCTAACGGTTCTACCCGATCAAGATAAGCTCGGGCCGCAGCAAAGTCTTTTGCCGCTATCTTACTTTTACCCGCCAACACAAGCCGGTCGGCTTCTATATCAGGGGCTAATGCCCACGCATTTGAACTTATCGTACTCAAATTGAAACTTAGTATGACACTCAAAATAGTACTAAAAAGCAATTGTTTCATAGTTAGATTTACCTTCGTAGGCTATCACATCAATAAGTGATACAAAGTGGCGATAAGCGACATCACCACTGACACATTCATTCATTTGAACAGCTAAGCCCCCTCTCTGGAGGTCAATATAAGGGCTCGCCGATTTACAATAACAAAAAAGCCGAGCTTAGCCCGGCTTTTTATCGAAAAACATGTACGCATTCAACATTTTACTTGGTTCCAGATGACGACTCCGTTTTAAAGCTAAAATAATTGGTTAACCCATTAACCAATTTATGCAATTCTTGTGGTGCATCGACAATCTTAAACCCGGTATCAAAACTATCGGGGCTTACATCTGGTCGACACCAACAGCTCAACGCATCAAAGTCGATATGTTTGGCACCATTAACCTCACGGGGTAATTTCACCCGAAACTCAAACACACTATGCGTTAACAACGGAATATTACTTACCAACCGTAACCCCTCCGACGATATGTTAACAATATAACCAATCGGCTTTCCGGTTTTACGATTATATACCTGCAGGTAAGACTTCAATTGCTGGCGTTTGATCAGTCGTTTTTCTTTGATTTTCTTATCCATATATCAGTAAGAGTTATGCTTCAGTAGTGAAAGATAATATATCTACGGCAATGAACATCTAGAACCTGTTCCTATGTCATAAGTTTAGCTGTAGATAGCCGTTCCTCAACGTAAACCGTTCATCTAGCAGTCTTTTTTTTAAATCAATCCAAACTTTGTTAGGAATATTGACGTATTGTTGTGCTAAGCTGTTGAAATTAGGTGATATGCGCTTTCCCAAATTGGAACCTTTTGGCTTTTTCGCTACTCTTAGGGGAGCACACAACCAACTAACATAACTATCAACATGCTTAACGCTAGGCTTTTAATGACGCTTTCACGACCTATAAACAAATGCCTAATTACAGGAACACACTTAACGCTATTGTTTTTGTTCTTGATAGTCGCATTTTATAACCCTGCTATAGCGTCAACAGGACAGATAAACCTTCACCCCCTAACAAATCAATTAACACCGACTCTCCCCACTATTACAGCTAACGCGACTCTAAAATCTGAAAGAAGACTGTTTATTGAAGCAAGAAAACGCCTATCAAGAGGAGATCTAAACGGTTACCGAGCCTTATCTGCAAAACTTACCGATTACCCTCTCTACCCTTACCTAGAATTCTTCAAAAATAAACGCTATATAAGCAAACTATCTCTCGAAGATATCGAGAACTTTAGCCAGAACAATGCTGATTCTCCCATTTCATATCGACTTTACAATGCCTGGCTAGCCTCACTGGCCAAAAGCCAACGCTGGAGAGATTACGTTGCAACGTATGAGAGTAACGGCAACCCAAAGTACGATTGCTATTACTACTGGGCGTTATTTAAAGAAGGTTATACAAAAAAAGCCTTTCTTGGTGCCGAAAAATTATGGCTCGTCGGAAAATCTCAAAAAAAAGCATGTGACCCTTTGTTTGAAGTTTGGAAAAAAACCGACGCCTTTAACGAGGCCATCGTTTGGCGTCGCACACAACTTGCCATGCAAAACCGGAAGCTACAATTAGCAAAATATTTAGAACGGTTTCTTGGCGAACCTGAAAAATCACTTTCCAAAGAATGGAGAAAACTGTATCGCGCTCCTAAACGATTAGCCAAAATCACTCGCTATCAACAATGGGCCGGCGATGCAAAACCCCTCATCATTTCTGGATTCAAACGCTTAATTCGAAAAAAAACAGATCTTGCCATAACCTTATGGCCACAGTATGAACGTACATTTAAATTTACTGATAAAGAGAGCGCAGAGGTTCACCAATATTTTGCAAAAATACTCGCTCTGCGCTTTGATGATAATGCGGAATATTGGCTCAACCAAGCCCTAGTATTACCGGGTGGTGAAGAGATAATTGATTACGGTATTCGTCACGCTCTACGAAGCCATGATTGGAAGCGGGTGAAGCGCTGGTTAGCAATGACACCGCAAGCTGAGCGGGGCTCAAATCAATGGCGATATTGGGAAGCAAAGTCTGATCAATTTATTGGCGAATTTGCATTAAACAGTACTAATACCTCAAACCTCAAACCTCTCCCAACCACCACAATACCGCTACCTCTTAGCTATAGCCCTCCCTCTCAACCAGCGCCCCCATTCCAAAATTTATTAAAACCTCATGATGATTTTATTCACAACTTAACGCTACCCGACAATACTCGCACCTTGCTTCCCAGCACAACAGAGTCTCTATTTAAAAGCTTGCAAACACCCGCCTCTGCATTCTCTGGGTTATCCCAAGAGCGAAGTTTCTACGGTTTTATATCCAGTGAGTTACTCAGCAAACCTTTGCAACTTAACCAGCAGCTATCAGCTCCCAGCAACGATCAAATAACACGGGTATTATCTACACCAGGAATAGTTCGAGCCTGGGAGCTTTATCAAATAAACGAAGACACCTACGCCCGGAGTGAATGGAATTTAGCAATTACCCGAATGCCTGCAGAAGACCGAGGTATTGCAGCTCAACTAGCAGATCAATGGGGCTGGCATCACCACGCCATCATGGCTGCGGCACGCTCCGATATTCGAGACAATTTAAAACTTCGATTTCCCACAGCTTACCAAAATAGCGTGACAACCAATGCCAGTAAAAATGGCATTGCCAAAGACTGGGTATTTTCATTAATAAGACAAGAAAGTGCATTTTCCTATCAAGCAAAATCACCCGTTGGTGCATTAGGCATGATGCAAATCATGCCCGCTACAGCCAAACAAATATCAAAAAACATGGGCATTCGATATAAGGGAAAATATTCCCTGCTTCAACCAGAGAAGAATATTCAGTTAGGCACTCGTTATATGGGGCAACTATTAAAACGCTTTCAGGGTAACACCATTCTCGCCACAGCCGCGTACAACGCAGGCCCTAATAGAGCAAAACGCTGGCAACCAAAACACAGCCCAATGGCTGGCGACATTTGGATAGAAACAATTCCGTACAAAGAAACCCGTAACTACGTTAAAAATGTCATGACCTATCAGGCAATTTATCGCTCACACCTTGGACAAGACATAAAGTTGGCCAAATCACTGGTATCGGTTCCAGCCCGACACCCGCAATTGGTAAGAACGATTAATTAATAGGTATGGTACGACAACGTTTAGAAATCGTGTTCAACAACATACCTAAACGCGGTAAATGTGATCCCGCCAAAGGGTTTCCTGAAGTAAGAATCGATACTGTTGTTGCCCGCTCCGGATCAGCCCAGCAGAAATTATTTGTTAACCCTAAATGCCCATATGCGTGAGCGGTTGCAGGACCAAACATTCCCCATCCAGTATTACCCAACATCATCCCAGCACTATATCGCATTGGCACCATAAGAATACGGTCCATCTCAGGTTTGCTTACCTCACGAATAGCTCTTTCAACTGTCACTGCTTCAAAAATACGCTTCCCATCAAGCTCACCACCATTGAGCAAACACTGGAAAAAACGCGAACATTCATCGGCGGTCGCAACAACATTGCCTGCAGGTATAATTTGCTGATAAAAACGCGGGTCATTTGATAATTCAACTGCGGTTTCAAACGAAGTACCCAGTACTCGATGAATAAACTGTTTTACCGGAAAAACAATCGGCAATCCTGTCACATAGTTTCGCGCTAAATCACCAAACTGCTCATCCGGCAAACCATAATTGAAGTATTTAAACCCTAGCGGCTCCTGAATGTGTTTACGCATAAATTCACGGATACTTTCACCCGTAATACGCTGTACCAATTCACCTAACACATAACCACCGGTAATAGCATGATACGCCAGTTCTCGCCCATGAATTGTCGTAGGTTTAGCATTATATAAAATATTCAGTATTTCGTCGTGATCAAACAACACTTCAGGATCAATATCTTTAAATGTCGCAATACCTGCTCGATGAGAAAGTATCTGCTGTACGGTAATATTCTTTTTCCCGTTAGCGGCAAACTCTGGAATATAAAAACTAACGGGGTTTAATACATTTATTTTACCCTGCTCTTCTAGCAAGTGAATTAGCATCGCCGTAATAGCTTTTGATGCAGAAAACAAACACATGGGCATATCTGGCGTAGCGACAACAGCATCCCCAATATCACTAGGCCCATTGCCCCTTTGGTGCCCAATAGAGCGGTTAAGCAATACTTCACCGTGCCGTCTAATACATAGCGTTATCGCTGGATACAGCCCTGTTCTATACAAAGCTTCAGTAGCGTCCCATATGGCTTCTCTATCTTCACTGGTTAACCCTAATAACTCAGGATCCATCTCCCCTTCTGCAATTCGAGTCACGGAAGAAAGGTCGGAAGGAACAACAATATTTCGCTCAATGCGAGCTAAAGGGTTTAGGTTCATGGGGATTTTGCCTATTAGTTCTGACGGAGAATACATATTACCTTCCATTTGAGTGGTGCTCTTTTAGTAAACCCGCAAATAGCTCGCAAAACAATGCGTATCCGCAGATACGCCGGCGAGGGTCGTTTACTTACACCAGTTATAATTTTCGTTTTTGACAGCTTACCCATAAATATTAGAATACAAAACCTATACGGGGTATACCGACCTAAAGATCACACCTAAAGAGCAAATTCTGTACTCAAAAGTGATCTTTTACACTAATTGTCAGCTATATTGCCTGTTCTAGGTTACACACTCTAATGTTCTAGCGGTACAATAGCGCCCGGAATCCCCAAAATACGTCATTAAATACGTTGCATGAAGCTTCACATGGAAAATACTATGTCATCCAGGATAGAAAAACTCAGCGCAGGGCTAAAAGGCGCATTCAGAATCGGTCAAACCGCAAGTATATTGGCCAAAGCCGGTGTTAACTGGGTCGCAGGGGATCGCCCGCCACCACCAAAGCTTCTAAGAGAGACGTTTGAAAGCCTCGGTACAACCTATATCAAATTGGGCCAATTTATTGCCAGCTCACCTTCTGTTTTTCCTGATGCCTATGTTGAAGAGTTTCAACTCTGTCTCGATAAAACACAACCTGTACCTTTTCCTATTATGCGTAAGGTATTGGAGCAGGAACTCGGAAAGTCCTTAGAATCGGTATTTGCGGATATTACACCAGAGCCCCTAGCATCAGCCTCTATCGCACAAGTTTACGCTGCCAAATTAACAACCGGCGAAGATGTCGTTATAAAAATCCAAAAGCCAGGTGTCGAAAACATCTTGCTGACAGATTTGAATTTCTTATACGTAGCAGCAAAAGTATTGGAATACTTTGTCCCCAACTTGTCCATGGCATCACTATCTGACATTGTGGATGAAATTCAAAAAGGCATGTTGGCGGAATGCGACTTCGTGCAAGAAGCAAAAAATATTAAAGCCTTTCAAGAATTTTTAGTAACAACCGGCAATCAAGATACCGTTGCACCAAAGGTATATCACGAAGCCACTACACAGCGTATTCTCACCATGGAGCGTTTATACGGTGTTCCATTTACCGATTTAGATAGCGTACGAAAATACGCAAAAAACCCAGAAAACACGTTATTAACGGCAATGAATACCTGGTTTGCCAGCTTACTGTTCTGTGAATCATTCCACGCTGATGTTCATGCAGGTAATCTCCTGGTGCTTAGAGATGGCAAAATTGGTTTTATTGATTTTGGTATCGTTGGTCGAATTCGCCCAGAGACCTGGGAATCAGTTTCACAATTCATCTGGGCTATTGGTCAAGAAGATTACCAAGCGATGGCAGAATCAATGCTTGGCATCGGCATGACCGACGGTGAAGTGGATACCAAGAAACTCGCCAAAGACATTGAAGACCTTTATACCAACATGGACAGTGTTGTGATGGTAGACCCAATGGATATGAATGCGGCAAATGAAAAAGAAGTTAATCGCATTATGATGAAATTGGTAAGCCTAGGTAAATCTCACGGCATCCATTTTCCACGCGAATTCGCTTTATTGCTAAAGCAGCTACTGTACTTTGATCGTTATGTACGAATTTTAGCGACTGATGCCAATATCTATATGGATGATCGACTGAATATTTCACCTGATGATATGAACTGGAAATCACTGCATTAATTGCTCTCTTTTCTTGGCGCGTTATTAATTAACGCGCCAAGAAAAAGTACCACATCGATATCGGTTTAATCGTTCTATTCTCGACAGTCTTTCAAAATACCTTTTAGGGTATCAACACCAAGTTCCTGGCAATACGTTATATTCCGCTCAGGAATGGCCTCAGGGTTAGGGTATCGCTCAAGCACCTTCTCCAGCCCCTCTTCTCGAATAATATGCAACATAGGATAAGGTGAGCGGTTTGTGTAATGACTTGCATCAGCCTCATCAACACCCTCGAAGCAATAATCAGGGTGAAAACTCGCTAATTGATAAACGCCCTCGTACTCCTGTTCGGCCAACAATTCATTAGCGACATCAAGTAAATCAAGGTATTCATCAAACACTGTAAACCCATTGGGCATAATAAACATCGCGGCTTCAATTGCATTGTCTTCATCTAACTTACGGCATAAATCCATCAAATAGCACAAGGCATCTTCCATCTGCCTACCGTCGTAAACTTCATAATGAATACTGCCTTTATCCACTTCTTTTTTAGCAAAAGGGCAAATATTGTGGGCAATAATAAATTCATGGACCCAGCGTTGGGTATTCAATACAACAGAATTTGTAGACATCAGAGTTATCTCACTGAGAAAAAATGCAGCATATCCCAATCTCAAATGATTACAATTCACCATCTAAAAAAAACACACGGTAACAATAAAAAACAACGCAAAACTGGCTGCTTTGTATACTGACCAAACAAATGACAATGACACTTTTTTGGTCATTGCACTTTCCTGATATCCCTATAAAATCCCCAAAACCTGATGGATCTTCGGCAAACTTGCTGATACCTCAGTCTTTTATCAAGCCCTTTTCAACTACAGAGGCTAATGTTTTGCAAAGTTACTCACGACTTTGCTGTTGTAAACATTAGAAAAACTATGCAGTTATTATTTGTTCGACAAGCGTCAATTAGCACGCTTGCTTTTTGCCTGAGCCTCTTTGCTCTGGCGTTATTTTCTAAAGGTGCGTCTGCACAACTTACCGACAACATTTCACTGGGGAACCCAAAAGCTCTGGCGCTCGGCCATGCTGTTACTGCAGACCCTCCAGGCATTGATTCCATCCATTACAACCCTGCGGGATTAGCAAAAATCAAAGGACGCCAGCTTTCCGTTAAACTTCTTGCAGCAAAAATGGTTTTTGAAGCCGAATTTGGTGCACGGCATTTGGAAAAAGCTAATACCAGCGATGGTAGAACAATTAATCAAGCATACTTAGATCATACAGGGGAACCCTACCCTGATGACCCATTCGAAAATACCAAGTCTTATGCTGACACACCGATGTTGATGCTGCCCTTTGGTGGATTAACGGAGGTACCTGCTATCATCGTTCCATTTGGCGGTATTGCTATTGAAGACCCTGAGTTCGGCTGGGTATTTGCCACCGCAGTTTACTCGCCACAATCCTTAGGTTTTAAACGAGACAGCGATGACCCCGCCCGGTATCAAGGTGAGGAAGTTGGTCTATCTCGTATCACGTATTTATCACCATCGATTGGTATTCAGGTTAACGATACCCTAGCCATTGGTGTTTCCATTGGTTTATCTTGGCAAGGTTTAGGCATCAGATCAGGCATTCGCGCCCCCGAAACCACGTTAGCATTTTTAAGCCACGCCGCAACAGAACTTGAAACCATTGGTTCTGAATTATCTGCAATAGGCCCCTACGACCCTGTTGGTACTTTAAACATTGAACTGGAAGATGCCTTATCTTTTAGTTTTAATATTGGTTTGTTATGGGAACCAACCCCCTGGGTAAGCTTTGGACTTGTTTACCAAAGTGAAGCAACATCCGATCTTAAGGGGGATTATAAAATGGAAAATGATACCGGCGCCTGGTTAGCAATGACGCAAAGCATAGCAGCAACACCTGCTCTAAACGGGGCTCTGTCGTTATTAAACGGAGGTTATGGTTTACATGGTAAAGCCACAACATCGGGAACCGTTGAAGCAGAGTATATTACACCTGCACATTTTGCTATTGGCACCTCTGTCCAGCTATTCCCTTATCTAAAAGTTAATGTTGATCTCAAATGGACGGATTATGCTGCGTGGGAATCCTTAGACTTTACTTTTAGTGACTCCATCGATTTTTTAACTATTTCTGACTTAGTCTATATGTTCCCAGCCGCACAAGGTGGTGGCGACAATGCTGACCCCACAGAAATGCGTCTCCAACAGCAATATGAAAGTGTTTGGACGTGGGCGATTGGAGCAGAATATCAATATAACGACAATCTTGTGTTAAGGGCTGGGTACGAACCTCGAACCAGCTCTATACCTGAAGAGCGTATAGATTTTCTCGCGCCACTGGGTGATGCAAAACTATATACCGTAGGTTTTGGATACCAGCTCGACGCTTTCACTCAAGTTGGCTTAGCACTGGGTTGGATGCACTCAACATATAAAGCGGATGCTGGCGTATCACAAAGTGCAAATTCAACGGAGCCAGGACGTGTGGTATATAATCCTTACGCATACTTAGACATCAAAGGCGAAACCAACGTTTACCTGATGGCATTAAGTTACGATACTAAATTTTAAAACCTCGATACTTTACTTAAAGCTCCAATTTTTTAAAAGAGTATCGAATATAACCCCGCCATATCCTAAGCGGGGTTATATTCATTATTAGCCCATTTAACGCCTATCATACACATCAGCCACGCGTTCTATCCAAAAAACATCATCATCCAAAACACCATCAATTTTTGCAATATACCGTAGCGTTTTAGCAATCAATTTATAACGCGGATTCTGGGGCAACGTAGCGACCTTTAAATACTTATCAAAAGTTCGTGTTTTTAAGGTTCCACCATCATTGGTGACACGCCATAAACCACTCATCTCGGCCAACGCGATTTTATTTTTACTAGTCGCATTTTCCCACGTAGCCAATGCAAAACAAAGGGATTCTGCCGCCAAATATTTAAGATGCTCCTCATTTGGCTGTTGTTGGTATTCATCATATGCAATCGCCAATCCATGCGTAACTTTATCCGCAATTAATGGATCTTTATGCAATTGGTTTACAGCCGTAGCTTCCTCGATCAAAACATCCTGTTTCACAAGGTTTCCTTTATAAAAAAAGGACATTAAAATAAAACCTAAGGCTCCCAGTTGCATTAAATTTGTACTATCAATGGAGTTCGAGGCGTAAAGAATGTCATTCACACCAGCAACAATAAATATCATGCCTCCAAACAGCAAGGCCAAAGCTGCTCTCTCCTTTTTTATAACATGCTCCAATACAGCCCCCATCCACAAAAAGGCATAAATTAATGCTGTTGCCTGAAAAATAGGGACAGTATGTGAATAAACACTAGGAGCAGTAATAAAAACCAGAGCGATTAAAACCCCACAAATGGACGCCGTTAGCCAGTGTAACAACGCAGGAAAATAACTCGGAAAACGTCTTCCCAAATACATTGCAAAGAACGGCAATGACGCAAATAATGCACCATGTTCTAATGCTTGCTGCCACTCCCAATCCTCTATTCCAAGCAATGAAAAAAACAATCTCTCATTCACTGTTCCTGCTCGAAGGGACATGAATGCAGAAAATATGGCTAAGAAAATATAATGCCAACACCGCTCGTAGATCGCTCGAATAATTAATACTAACGAAACCAAAGACAGTAAAAAAGCAATCACAGCATCCTGTACCTTAGGCCAAAATGCGATGATATCCTGTTGATCAATCCGGACTAACCTTAAACGCTCCCAAATGCCTCCAACACGATGTCGGTCATTTTGAAGGTGAAACATAACCACCACTTCATTATCTATCGGCTCAACAGTAAAAAATCGTGCTCCGTTACTACGTGCATGAGGAGAAAGGGGTTCTTCTAACGGGTCATTTACACGTAACTCGCCATTAATCCACAACCGATAGCGATTAGTTAGCGTGGGAACCTTAAGAACATAGGCACTACTATCTGGTAACAAAACGCGCAATAAAAGAGAAGCCTTACCCTGCATTGGTAGGGTACTCCCTTGATAATTAAGGCCACTCCATACTCCTGGCAAAGATAAAAAAACTGGAGCAGTTTTTACACTTTCTTTCATCATGTCTTCTGGAGGCAAATACTCCTCCCAATAAAACCCCCACTCCCCTGCTAACAACCGATCATCCACATCACCAGGCCAATAACGAAGATCCAATACACCCTGCTCTGCATTCTGACTTCCCTGCCCTAAAACACCATTGATCAACAGTACGACTGCCACCGAAAACCCTAGTAACGCTACAGGCAACACTCCACGAACAAAGAGCACTAAAGGGTTAATTTGTAAATGTAGCTGCATAGATTCCGTAAGATATTAGATAGAGAAGGTCGCTTTCTTTGTAGTTAGAGTGTAGCTGATAGGGTTTAGGGTCGTTGACGCAAACGACATTACGCAAGCCACTTCACACACCCCCTACTGCACAAAAAAATATAACAAATTGATATATAACATAATTTCCTATTTTTTCCTGCTTTTTCCTGGCTAGTTTATATTCCATTTCATAATATCGATTCCGTATTACCTCATTTATAACAATAACAACAACGCTCTTAGAGGCACAAGCATGCAACCACATAAACTCGCCGCCATGTTCATGGGGCTGCTATTACTATGCTTTCTTCAATCTCGAACCTGTACTGCCAACGTAGCCAATGGGGAACCTTACACTGTAGCCACCCACCAAAATGGATTTGTTATTGACGGTGAATATAAGTTACTTCGAGGTGGGTCGGTTCAATGGTTTCGCCTACCACCAGAGTCTTGGGAAGACCGCCTAAAGCGTTTCAGATCCGCGGGTTTTAACACTGTAGATATGTATGTCGCGTGGAACCAGATAGAAAAAACCAATAATCATTTTGACTTTGATACCCCAGACATTCGTTATTTTTTAAGTTTATGTCAATCCCTCGGACTTTATGTGTACTTTCGCCCAGGTCCTTACATCACTAATGAACTTGATGGCGGTGGCATCCCAGGATGGTTAACCGACATATCCACCAAAAAATCCGTTAAGGCAGATGGCAAACCCAATTTCAGAACGGATGACCCCGACTTTTTGTATTATGTCGAACGCTACCTAGGCCGTCTCAATGAGGTTATTTCCCCCTATCTCGCCAGCAACGGCGGCCCCATCATTCTTTATGCCCTAGAAAACGAATATAACTGGTTTGAGATCTTCCATGAGGTCGACAAACTGGCCAGCTACAACAAAGGTCCTGAACGCAGCTGGTTATCCATGTTGCCAACGCGCAACTACTTCACAGCACTTAAAAACATCGTGGTGGAAGACGGTATTGATGTCCCCCTAACAACCTGCCCAGGTGATGGAAAAACAACAGGAACCGGCGATGTTAGTGACATTATCCCAATGCCTAATGTATACAATGGCCTTGGTGGTGAAATGCCAGAAAAAGTTGCCTACGACCTGTTAAACGATATGCACAATCCAGATAACCACAAGGGTAACTACGTTAACTTTCCTAGTGGAACCACCGAAACAGACCGAGACCCTATACGTATAAAACGAATGATTATGGGTGGTTTTGATGCAACCTTCCCCTTTAATATTGTAGGAATGCATCAAGAAGGTTATATGAATTCCGTGGTGCTCAACGCCAATGGTAGTAATGTACTCGACACCCTGTTCGACTTCTCCTCCTTATCAAATCTCGTTACTGGCTTTATACGTCCAACTGTAGGCTATTTTCACAATGTCATCGATTACAACGGCGCAATCAGTCCTTCAGGCGTGCATAGGGATAACTTTTATGGGTTTCGCAGAGACAATTTGTTTTTTAATGCCGTAGAAAAATATCTCGCACCAGCAACACATGCTAATCGTAGCGGACAATTACCAGAACCTGACCTCCGTCTATCCATAGACAACCCGCTTTTAGGTGCTATTGAAGATCAAAACAGGATTCATTACTGGATGGAAGGTAGCAAAGGCACACGTTTTATCAGCCTCATCAATCAAACAGGTAGCACTCAATTTTTAGCACCTCATTCAATTTCTATAGAAGACCTTACCTTTCCACGCTATTCAACTTTGGAAGTTCCTATCGCTATGGGTATTGAACCAGGCCAGTTTGCAGATCCAGACACAACTAGCGCAGCAATACTTGTCGCAAACCTACCCTTAAACACGATAGGGAAAATCGAATACCTCACCAGTGAGTTATTAACCTTACGCACATTTAACAACGAACAATTACTTGTTGTTCATGGTCAGTACGGGTCTCAAGGTGAACTATCACTAACGGATCTACCATCCCCCCCCTCTATTCGTCACACCGATGCATCCATTATTGTACAAGAGCAATCTGCAGACAGAATAACCATCACTTATCACCATAAAAAATTAGATGATGGGTTCCAACAACTGATATTGGATTTGGAAGATGGCAGCACATTACGTATTATCATTACAGCCACTCAAGATGCTGGACACTTATGGTTTGAAAAAAACAACAACGCTAACGACATCATCATTGCAGGCCCCGATTGGGTCGACCATTCGGGACCATCGTTTACTGTTGAGTTCAACGAGAGTAATCGCCATATATTCGTGCTCTCACCGCAACCATTTAACACACCAACTGATTTCATTGAAAGCACTCCCTATAACCAAACAACACAAACGACCGTGTTTTTTAATGGCGACAGTATTTTACAGCCTATCATTAACCCTCAGTTGTTATCCTTAGGAAAAGCGCAAAACGACCGACAAGAATCCAACCCTCACTATGACAACAGCTACTGGCGTTCATGGACAGGAGCCCCAACAAGCCTTGAACACAACGACATAATCAAAGGTCACGCTTGGTACCGAGCAGAGCTCAACCTCCACCGCTGGTTTGGATTGCCCTGGTGGGAAAGCTCAGATTTATTTATTGAACACGCCAGTGACATCGTTGGTATTTACGTGAATGGCCATTACATTACAACCGTTGCCCCTTTAGGGACGGAAATTGATAGTGACAGTAAAAATGCAAGCTATCGGTTCCCCAATTTACGCCGCTACCTTAAGCGAGGTAAAAACATTATCGCTTTTCGTACCGAAATATGGGGGCACGGTAGCTTTATGTTTCCGAGGGGAAGAGTCCTCGGAAACAAAGCACAACTACCCGCCGTTGGTTTCGACTCTTTAAAAGGATTATTTGGAACCGCAAAAATCGGTAAACACCCATTAAAACACTGGTCCGTAAAAGCTAAACTTCAAGGCGAAATTGATGGCTATGACACCGCAAATTTTGATGACAGCCATTGGCAGCAACAAACCATTCCTCTTAATTTGAAAAAAGGCGATGTCACCTGGTACAGAGCTGCATTTAATACCTCAGCACTTCCAAACCAAAACGACTTTCATGCTCCGGTTGTTTTAACTCTCAAAGGAACCAACACCAAAGCGACGATATTTCTGAATGGCCGCCTTATTGGACGCTGGGTTTCTGATAACAACTGGCTCAGCAGAGGGTTCTGGGGAAGAGCACAAAGAGATATGTGGATGAACACCGACCCGGATGACTTTCCAGTAAATCATGGACTGTTAAAACCTCCTGGCGAAGAAAACACCCTCGCGATAGTGTTTGAAGATACCTCCGGGCATGCTGATAACGCAGGTGTTGTTGATATATTGGAAATCAATTATGCTCGTGAAAAAAACCAAAAAAGTGCAATCAAGGGTAAACGTCACCTAATGCTACAAGTCAAAGAGCATTAAGCACCTAGCACTCACAACAACAATAATAACAGCTAATTAATTTAGGGTAAAAGCATGAAGTTTCACTTCTTTATCATCGCCACCGCATTGTGCAGCCTTATGTTGACCGCTGGCTGCGGGGGCAATGCCGATTCAGGCACCCCCGCAAACAGCAACAATTCACTTAACGACGGTGCCAACCAAACATTTAACCTCGGGGAGTTTAACGCCGTCTGGGATAACCTCCAACTACGCATAGAACATAGTGATCGCATCATATGGGAAAGCAAAAATACCGTAGATTCTGAGAGCCCATCTTTTATTGCTGCAGGCATTCACGCTCTTCATGCAGAAGAAAAGCGTGGCTCTTTTTTAATAGAAGAACATATTCAAAGTTTGTGCGATGAGCATCAAATTACATCAGTCACTCAACAGAAAGAGCAACTCACCATCATCGGTCATGTCAGTGGCACTACAGACTGTGAATCTGACTTCACTCTAACCTTTCAAGAAATACAAGCCGGTCACTTACAGTTTCAATTATCCTTTACCAACCCAGCAATTAATTTAAGTCGCCTCACCTATCAATCAACAAAAGAGGAACGCTTTCATGGATTTGGAGAGCAATACACATTACTTAACCTTAAAGGAAAAGACGTTCCGATTTTGTCTCAAGAAGGTGGGGTAGGTAAAGGCCGGCAACTTATTTCTGCTCCAGTTAATCTTGTCTCTCCTGGTTCCGGAGGCAACACCCTCACCACCTACTATGCCGTACCTCATTACATTACCAACACCTTACGCTCTGTTTTTCTCGAAAACACTGATTATGCAGTATTTGATTTAACACAGGATGACCAGGTACAAATTCGTTTATTTAATCGCGTAATGACCGGTCGCATATTAGCGGGGGATTCCATGCTAGAACTTATCGAACGATTCACAGAATACAGTGGGCGCATGCGCCCACTACCGGACTGGTTTAATCAAGGTGCCATCGTTGGCATTCAAGGGGGAACCGATGTCGTAAACGGTATTTTAGATGAGTTAGAAACACGGGGAACACCTGTTGCAGGCGTCTGGTTACAGGATTGGGTTGGCAAACGAAAAACGGCCGCAGGCTCACAACTTTGGTGGAACTGGGAGCTGGACCAAGACAGATACCCGCAATGGGACACCCTGGTAGAACGCATAGAAAATAATTTTGGTGGCAGAATGCTGTGTTACATCAACGCCTTCCTTGTTGATGCGTCCCCCAAGGGCAACGTACAGAGAAACCTATTCAAAGAAGCGTTAGACAATAATTATATGGTTAATCACCCTGATGGCGGTATTTATGAAGTAACCAACACGGACTTTGCCGCTGGCATGATAGACCTAACCAACCCCTCGGCTCAACAATGGATTAAATCAATCATCAAAGACAACATGATTGACCAAGCCCACTGTCGAGGCTGGATGCACGACTTCGCTGAGGCCCTTCCATTTGACGCGGTATTACACTCCGGCGTTGATGCGGCAACGTACCACAATCAATACGCAGTTGACTGGGCTCGAATGGGAAGAGAGGCTATACAAGAAGCCAATTTAGAAAACGAGATCGTCTTTTTTAATCGTGCTGGCGCTACCCGCACACCGACCTACTCCACATTAGTATGGCAAGGTGATCAAATGGTTACCTGGGATAAACATGATGGTTTTCAAAGCGCCATTATTGCAACACTCACTAGCGGGTTTTCTGGTGTCAGTTTAAACCACAGTGATATTGGTGGTTACACTAACGCATCTATTGGCATTCCCGGCTTCCCAGAAGAGCTTCGCTTAGGCTTTGATCGAGAAGAAGACTTATTGTTACGCTGGATGGAGTTCGCTGCATTTACCACAGCATTTCGTACTCATGAGGGATTACGCCCAGAAACCAACGCGCAATTTTATGATAATGAAGCAACCTATAGTCATTTTGATAAATTTGCACGCGTCTATAAAGCCCTCGCATTTTATCGACAACAACTTTTTGTCGAAGCAGCTGAAAAAGGCTACCCCGTAGTACGTCACCCAATGTTACATTACCCTAACGACAACACTATCGCACAATTAACTGATCACATTATGCTGGGAGAAGAAATCCTTGTTGCCCCAGTAGTGGACAAACGCCTCCCGCACGAAAGTCGTGACGATCCCTGGAAAAAAGTGTACTTTCCTGACGCAGAAAACACGGTTTGGGTTCATATATTTACAGGTGAGACCTTTGGTGCTGGTCAGGAATACAAAGCACCGGCTTTTAACGTGATCAATCCAGCAACGGGGAATTACCGCTGGGTTAAAGCCCCTTTTGGAATACCTGCAGCATTTTACAAACAGGGTTCTCTCGTGGGAGCACAATTAGAAGATAATTTACAACGACTTGACGTTAAAAGTAACGTTACCCCATAACATTACTTTTTCACTACCTCACACCTCTCCGTCTCAAAGTCTAACGTTAAATTCAAAAAAAGGCATACCATCAAAATCTGGTATGCCTTTTTTATTTCATTTATCGAACTACAAAATACCCAACGCTTTCTTTTCACGGTAGTACGAAAAGATATCATCCAAACTACGCTTCGGTTTAAAGTTAAACGTCTTATTAAACAAACTGCCGTCAATAACAACAGGGTATTTATAGTAGTTAATTAAATAACTCGGCCAAGCTTTAAGGCCAAGCATTTTACTAATGCGAAATGGCACGCCCTCTGGCGCCGACGGTATCGGCAAGCGTGTACAGCCACATTGTGTTACCGCCTCCTGATAACTAATCCAATCATCATTAGCCACATTATAAATACCAGGGTGATTCTCTTTAAAAGCAACAACAATCGCACTCGCTATATCTTCCACATGAATAAACTGCATCATTGGAGAGAAACCAATCAACACTGGTGCTAATGAATTCGACAACAACAAACTCATACTGTTAAGAACGCCAGGTCCTGCGATATTACAAGGGCGCAAAATGGTGATATTTAACTCTGGGTATTTCCAAAGATAAATATTTGCCAAATTTTCCAGCTCAACAGAATCGACCAAGTCCATCGTTAACTCAGAAGCTTTAAGCGGTTGGTCTTCTGAAATTAATGCAGAGTTATAGGGGCTCGCACCATAAACAAAGAATGTCGATAACACAATAACCTGATGTACATCGTATTTATGACAAAGATCCAAAAGACGCTGCGTACCTAGTACATTGTGGTTATAGCGGTTACGGTGGGTTGATTCATACAACCCCATACGGCCAAGGTGTATCACCGCTTGAATATCATGTTTGCGGAAAATATCTTCAAAACCGCGTTTATTATACTCTACACGGTAGCTAGACATTCCTTCATCGAATTGAACACGGCGGCGAAAATCCACCAATACAACACGATATTGATCTTTTAGCTGGTTAATTACATTTTGTGCTAGCGCACCGCCCGCACCAGTAATCAAGACCTCAGGCTTTTCTACTTCACTCATGAAAACCACCCATTACGTGTTTCTAACCCTTTCTGTATCAATGTATTAATTTCATCTTTTACACGCTCAACATTAATAGCGGCATCATCTTCTGTTTCAATTGGACCTTCAAAAACCATCGGCTTTCCAAAATGTAAATGCACTTTGGCCGGTAAAGGTACAGGGGATGTCACGGGTAAATAAGGAATGCCTAACAATTTAGCCAATCCATTTAAATGAAACAACGTCGGCATCGTTTCTTCACAACCCACAATACCTACGGGAATAATCGGCGTATTTGTTTGAACCGCCAAGTGCATAAAACCTAATCCAAAACGCTGCAACTTATAACGCTGACTCCAAGGCTTACCTGCTCCTCGAATGCCTTCTGGAAATACAACAATGGTTTCTTCTCGCTCAAGCATTTTTGCACAATTTACAGGATCACCTAAAACAGCACCCACTTCGTTAAGAATATTACCAATAAAGGGCGCTTGAGGGAAAAAACGCTCTATCATCGCGCGCACGGCACGAGGTGCATGTGGACTAGTGGCTAACGCATAACCTATCAACGCGCCATCAATGGGTAACTGACCACTATGGTTTGCTATCAAAAGTAAACGCCCATCTTCTGGAATGTTTTCCAATCCAGTAACCTCTACGCGAAAGTACTTTTCGTAAATAGGCCTAAAAAGACTAATCCCAATCTTATATGCGTCCGTATTAAAACCCCAAGCATCATAGCCAAAACTACCCACAGGCTTTGGTATTTTATCTACTATTGCGTCAGTTTCTTTTGAAACCAACCTTCCCTTCAAAAACTCTCTGATTTTCATCAGTCTTCACACCTCAACAACCAACATTTTGAAGAAGCCTTCAAGGCCTCCGCGAATATCCCCGCGTATAAAACTATACGCCACCCTTATGCCCCCTAATATCCCTAGGGTATTTGCAGGCAAAACTTGTTCCAAAAATAGTAAAAAGATTTCTTGTTGTTGTTTCTTCTCGTTACGCCCTTCATTAGTAACAATGGGCTTAACGATAGCGACAATGTCATTCATTATTTAATTTATTATCGACACTATACACACTGGCTATCTCCACAGCGGGCGCATTATACCAACAAATACCCTTAAGGTTAGTGTTCTTTACTATTGGTTTATGTATTTTTTGCAGTTACGCGACAAGAGATACATTTAATCAGGCTTTGTCTACCAACAAGCGCGGCACTTGTATTTGTTTCAATTGCCGGTTAATAATAATGACCAACTAGACACATTTATTAAGCTCTCAGGATAAAACACGTGGCGAACGATCAGAATAAAAACGATAAGAAGAACGAGAAACGATTTAAAGCAACCACACCGGGTAAACGTTTTTTCAAGTTAGCGGGTATGTCAGCATCCATTGCAAAGAATTACGCTGGGCATAAAGTCAAAGGCATGTTCGCTGACGAAGATGTTAAAAAGCAAAGCCAAGAAGCGATGTATGCGGATATTGGCGTTCGTATCGCAGAAACATTGGGAGAAATGAAAGGCGCCGTTATGAAGGTTGGCCAAATCGTTTCTCAAGTAAAAGACTTACTTCCCCCTGAAGTGGCCAAAGCTCTTGAAACACTGCAAAAAGAATCACCACCAATGCCTTACAGCATGATTCGCCGCCAACTCATTAGAGCACTTGGAGATGAACCAGAGTCATTATTTGCAACGTTTGATCACGAACCGTTTGCTGCGGCCTCCATTGGTCAAGTACATCGAGCGACCACCAAAGACGGCGTGGAATGTATCGTTAAAGTTCAATACCCTGGAGTCAAAGAGTCCTGTGATTCAGATCTAAAACAAGTCAAACGCTTATTCAAAATGGCAGGGTTGGTAAAAGTCAGCAAAGAGATTGTCGACAAAACCTTCGATGAAATTCGAGACATGCTTTATGAGGAACTTGACTATAATCACGAAGCCGAGAATCTTCGTTTTTTCAGCAATCATTATAAAGATCACCCTTACGTTATCGTTCCCGAATTACTTGAAGAACTCTCATCCGAAACCGTCTTAACCTTAACGTATATTGAAGGTGATAGTTTAAACGAGGTCAAAGAGCCCTCCTACAATCAGGAAATGAAAAACACATTAGCGCATCGATTATTCGATACTATGGGGCGACAAATATACGAATTGCAACGCGTCCATTGTGACCCACATCCCGGTAACTTTGCATTTCGCCCTGACGGAAGTTTGATAATATACGATTTTGGCGCTGTCAAAGAAGTCTCTGACAACACCGTCCGTATCCACAAAAATTTTGTTAAAGATATGTTTAATGGGAAAGTTGATTCTGTTGAGAAACACCTTAAAGAAATGGGCGTACGTCAAGATGACGGCCCAGATGTTCCCTTAAGCTACTATCAAGAATGGTTCGACATCATCATGGAGCCATTTTCAGATAACACAAACTTTGATTTTGGCCAATCCAGACTACACCAACGGGCCGCAAAAAAAATCCGTAAAGATGCATTCAAATATTTAGGGGCATTTCAGCCTTCACCAGAAACCATGCACGTGGATCGCGTTTTATCTGGTCACTATTGGACCCTCATTGATCTAGGTGCAAACATATCATTACGAGGACTGATTGAAGAGATCGTATTACAGCAGGAAGTGGCTTAATTTAATTGTCTGCTGCCTCAGCTCTTCCTTAGCGTAAACAGCTATTTGACCTGGTGTCCTTGATACCAGGTCATTGGAGTTACCTTTAACTCGACATCACTGTTTTTTACTTTGTGCAGTTTTAACGGATGAACAAACTCAACACGATTTTCCTGACTATCGCCTGACATAAAACGATGTATCACATTTTGTGAAAACTCGTGGTCTTTACCCTGCACCTTAGTCGTTATTTCAAGCTCCAAAAATATTACAGCAGGAAGAGACTTACCTTTTATCACCATCAAAAAACTGCCATTGATCACAGGGTCGAACATTCGCTCTTCTACATCAATATTAATCTCGCTGACCAAAAAAGAAGGCGTTGATACATCCTCTATATTGGCAACCCTTTCTGCCAACGCAGCCACCGTCTGTCGCTGCTCTGCCATCTCTCGTTGCAGCAGTCGGTTCTCATCTTGTACGGTCGCAAAGCGCTCATCTTTACATGCAATAAGTGCAAGAAGAATTACACCTAGCACACCAAATTTAACAAAACTATCTAGCAGTATATTTAACAATACAGTCACTCTTTCATCATAAAAAAACCGCCTAAAAGACGGTTTCAGAAAATGCCAAAATAACAACGTTGATTAACTACACACGTTTATAGTAATTACGTCGTTTAAGGACTTTACCAACATATTCTCGAGTTTCTCGTTGAGGCAACTTTGTCATCAATGCCTTTAACACCTGGTCAGGTGTCATATTATTAATGACAGATAAAGCTTTTTTGAAACTCGCTTTGTTGATAAATGCTTTGGCAGTATTTGATGCTCCCCCGTTATATGCAGCAATCGCGTAATAAAGGCGACTCTCAGGGTTCTCGATACCTTTTAAGTAATTGTAGTAGAGCACATTCAAATAAGCAGCTCCTGCTTCTATATTT
Source organism: Gammaproteobacteria bacterium 42_54_T18 (assembly GCA_002163245.1). Taxonomy (GTDB): domain Bacteria; phylum Pseudomonadota; class Gammaproteobacteria; order Pseudomonadales; family Ketobacteraceae; genus 42-54-T18. The sequence goes on from MAAL01000064.1 coordinate 125,373, forward strand.
CGTGACGGGTTATACAAATATCGTGCAGACAACAATTTCGACTTTTTATATAACTTCTTAGCCGCATCTCTACCCGCTGTTCGAGGTACAATTTGCATCAGACCAAAAGCAGGAATTCTTGACCTAGCCAGAGGGTTAAAATGACTCTCCGTGTGAATGATTGCCATTACCACATCGGCTGATAACGAAAATCGTTTCGAGTTCTTTTTAACAACAGGTGCATACTCCCGAACTTTTTTCCGTAAACGATTATCAGGTAACGGAATGGTGTAAGTGATTTTTTTATTCGACCCCAAAGGAAGTGCAGCAAGGCTTGCCGACAATACTTGATACCGAATACTGGCGTTCTTTAATAACATTTGTGCTTTTTGCTTAATTTCGCGAGACGAGGGTGTCGTAGATGCAAACAACTCACCCAACACCAACCCTTTTGGCTCTGCTTGCTCAACCTCTAAAGTATTCCGCAACACAGCAAATGAGTTGATAGTTTCATCTACCGCTTTCTGAACGGGGTCTGAAGTCAATGCTCCTTTTACCGACGTACCCAATAATGCAACCAGCTCACTTCGAACCGTCTTTGACAGCACCGCAAAATCAATACGTTGGTTCGTAAAAGGGTTCTCCACACTGATTTCAATATGATTCTTTTCAAAATCGACCACTCTCTTAGACGCCCAGTCCTCGCTATAAGCAACCCAACGGGTTTTTCCACTCACTTCCGCATGAGGCCAATGTTGCCTGATTTTACTTTGGTAGGTTTTGGTTGCCTGTTGAAAAGCCGCCGCTATTGCCTGGTAGGCCTTATCCTCTTCCGATGTACTAGCTATGGCCTTTCCTTGACGCAACAATGGGCTATCGGGCTTCTGATCCCGATCAATTACCCAACCACCTCCATTTGCTTGTGAAAAGCCACTAAAACTCACACAAAACATCAAGACACTAACAAACCATCGACCCCGAACCATGCAATAACCCCACAACAAATAATTTACTGCTCATTTATACTTTCCCTGTAATTATTCCAGAAACCCGTTCATATTTTGACCAAAAACTTAGATCTTATTGCCGCTAAAAGTCAGAGTCTTATAACAGCATAAATAATGTGTATTTAAATGCACATAAACCCACGTAAGAGTAAGCGCACACATACAAGCTAAAGCGATAAACGCGCTTTGCTAGCATTCATCCAAATACATAAAGGAAACAAAAGTTGTAAACATTGCCACAATCAAAACAACATGAAGCAACGGTTGAATCAGGACAACGACGCCCGCGGCGATCCAGAAATTCTTCACCATTGATTTCTTCTTTTGATATTCAGCACACAATGTTCGACGATAAAAATGCTGCTTATCCCCTTGATTTTGATCCGTATTTTGCCGCCACAAAGGTAAAAAACAACGCTGTAACCAAAGAAAGATAATACGCATAATGCCTCCTTCTTAACCGAACTAGGACACTCGATTGGACCTCTACCTTACTAACAATAGCTCAAAGAAAAGCACCCCACATGGAATGAAGTTATCTTTTATGCAAAGAAGTTCTGGCATAAAGCATTAGCATCGTAATAACATATCAATATAAACGAAAGGCTAGAAAACAAGCACACACCTAATAACAAAAATCATCACACGGATTGGGTACACCAATGTCTCATATTACGCTCTTCTCCAAACAACGCCTCAGCGCCGCAATCCTTACTTTTGGCATCGCATTTTTGTCTCCAGTCAATGCAGATACTTACGACGGCGACCGGGACACAAACAACCGCTTTCACGGCAAAGGAACCTATACATACCTTAGCGGCGGGAGTTATGACGGTAAGTGGGTACATGGGCAAAAATCTGGGCAAGGTAAACGCACATGGGCTGACGGTACAGTGTATGAAGGTGAGTGGGAGAACAACACAGCCCAAGGAAAAGGCATTAAAACCTATAATAATGGTTCACAATATAGCGGCCACTTCATAAATGGTGAACGTGCGAAGCAAGGCACCATGAAATGGCGCAATGGTGAAATATACACTGGGCAATGGAAAAACGACCAACCTAATGGTGAAGGAACCAAAACATTTACCAATGGCGCAACTTATACTGGTCAATTCATCATGGGAGAGCAATCAGGTGAAGGTAAATATATCTACGCTGATAGCAATTACTACCAAGGGGCATGGAAAAACAACGCTCCGCAAGGACTAGGCACGTTAACATTTGTTTCAGGCGACAAATATAAAGGTAATTTCTCCAACGGCCACCCCAGTGGTTTTGGAGAATTTTTTTACGCTAATGGTGATCGCTACACAGGTCAGTGGAAAAATGGTAAACGCACCGGAAAAGGGCGTATTAAATATCAAGCAGGTGGCTCTTATGAAGGTTATTTTAATCAGGGGAAAAAATCTGGTTATGGTATATTGCTAACCGCTCTGGGCGATGAATTTGTTGGCCCTTTTAAAAATGATATGGCACATGGCAAAGGCACCTGTAAAATACACAATAGAAAGAGTGACTGCGAATATAAATTTGGGCAGAAAATCACGCCAGCCACGATTCAAGTAGCTGCCGCCTCCAAGCCCGCAACACCTATCGCAACACCTGCAACGGTTTCCGTTATTTCTGCGGTAATATCTACAACCCCTGTTGTTGAAGCAAAGTCGGCCTTTAAGAAAACCATCAAAAAGGATATCGAAAAGCTATCCAAAAGCTACAGCCTTGCCGACATTCCTCGCAAGACCTCTAACGTACTGTTCAATCATGACTTTAAGCTTGACCTTATGTCCTTGCCTGAACAAGCTGTCTGGAAAAAACGTAGCGCTCTTTTCTCCGACACCGTTCGTATAGAGTCTAAACATGGCGCGGTTAAAATTGTAATACAACTATCCAATTATCGAGGCCCTGGTGTTTACACAATTGATGATAGTGATGTTTCTGTAACCTACAAAGGCAGCACTGCTTACCAAGCGTCAGAAATCAAACCCAGCACTATCACCGTAAAAAGTGACGACAACCAATGGATAAGTGGCACATTTGATTTAGCATTGTTTAATGACAAACAAACAGCCCCCCCATCCAAAGCGGCACATTCTATTAATAATGGTGTCTTTCGGTTATCCAAAGATACACAAAGTGGTTACCGTAACTGGTAATTTTATCGATATCAAAACGTAAAAATCAGCCATAAAAAATGCCGACATTGTCGGCATTTTTTATGGCTGATTTAATGTGCCAAGACTCTTTTAACGGTAATCATTTTACCAATGAATACCACGCATCAGATAAGCAAAAGCAACCTGCTCACTTGATACTGGTGCAGGTTTGTCTCCTTTACCTTTAGATGCAGTTGAATCCGGGAACATTCTAAAACCGGTATTTAAAATAATTTCCGTCATTTTAGGTGCCATGGTACCCATTACTTGAGCAAAGATGCCTAACCTTGTGGCAATACGCTTTGGCTTATAGATAACGGCTTCACAAATCATATCAGCCGCCTCTTCTGGGCTAATCGTTGGTACATTCTCATAGATTTTTGTTGGTGCAATCATTGGGGTACGTACAAGAGGCATATTAATCGTGGTGAATTTAATGCCTTCATCAGAGAACTCTGAGGCGGCACAGCGAGTAAACGCATCCAACGCAGACTTCGAGGCAACGTAAGCAGAGAATCGCGGCGCATTGGTTAACACTCCAATGGAGGATATGTTAATAACCTGTCCCGAATGCTGCTCTTCCATTTTAGGTAAAAGGTTCATCATTAAGCGCAAAGAGCCAAAATAGTTCAGCTGCATTGTGCGCTCAAAATCATGAAAACGATCATAGGATGCAGAAATAGCACGACGAATCGAGCGACCAGCGTTATTCACTAGTATATCCACACGCCCCATATCACTTAACACCAGCTCACAAAAGCGATCACAATCATCCATATCAGAAACATCTACAGAATAGGTATAAGCCTTTCCACCCAATGCTTCGATTTCTTCTTTGGTTTCCTGTAATTTTTCTTTGTTACGCGCAGCCAATACAACCTTAGCACCAGCTTCACCCAACTTAAGTGCCGCAGCTTTACCGATACCAGATGTACCACCCGTTACCACAACAACTTTACCTTCAACACAGCCTTCTAACGTACGATCAACAAAGTTATCGGGGTCTAGGTTTCGCGCCCAAAAATCCCAAATAGTAGGAGCGTAACTGACAAGTGAAGGGCAACTGATACCCGAACCATCCAACGCAGCGCGTGTCTCACGATTATCAAAACGTGTTCGATAATCCATAAACTTTAGCGTGGACTTAGGGATGCCAAGGTCATTTAACACCATGCTAATAATACGTTGCACCGGCGGCATTGAACCTAGCGCCTGCTTAACGAACGGTGGCACAAACCCAAACAAGTTACGGTCTATACGCATACTCATCTGTGGCGCATTACCGGCTTTGGCAAAAATGTTAATCGCTTCGCCTACTTTATAATGATCCGTATCGGTTAGGTGAAAGCACTTCCCATCAAGATCATCAAGATGAGCTATATGGTCCATCGCATCAACAACATAATCTACCGGGACGATATTAAGTCGCCCGCCTTCAATCCCTACCATTGGCATCCACGGTGGCAAAACACTGCGCAACTTCTTAATCATTTGGAAAAAGAAGTAAGGGCCATCAATCTTATCCATCTCACCGGTCTTTGAATGACCAACCACCATTGCAGGACGGTAGATACGATAAGGTACACTGCAGCTATTACGCACCAATCCTTCTGAGTCGTGCTTGGTTCTTAAATACGGGTCATCCAATTTCTCTGCTTCTTCAAACATGTCTTCCCTGAAGATACCTGAGAACATGCCCGCGGCAGCAATAGAACTAGTATGATGTAGGCAACCGGCGCCTACTGTCTCTGCAAGTTGAATGGCATGCTTTGTACCATCCATATTTGCAATAACTTGAGACTCTTCTGATGCGGTTAAATCATAAATAGCTGCAAGATGAAAAAAATGCTTAACACTGCCCTTTAACGTAGCAATCATTTCATCACTAACACCCAAATTAGGTGCCGCTAAATCACCTACAACCGCAACAACTTTTTCCGCAGTCACGCCTAACTCTTCACGCAGCAACTCTATTTTATAGGCCGATTCATTACGAACCAACACGTAAATTTGGCCTTCTCGTTTCACCAAATTTTTCATCAAAAAACGGCCAAGAAAACCCGTTGCACCTGTCACGAAATAACTCATGTTTGCTCCTCATTCCCCAAAACGGGGTTTACCCTAAAATTTAAAACACTCTAAATTCAATCTAAACCATGCTCAGGCTACTGAAAATTCTGTCGCCAAAAGTGGGTCGCCTTCTTTCACTCGCTTTTGTAGCGCTTGAAATTCAGCGACAAACCCATCAACAATCATTGAAGGGTCAGATACCAATGCCTGATCTGCGATCAAACCAAACTCAACGTTGCCGGCGTAGCTCAAAATACTGACACCCACCCCAATGCTGCCTGACTGTGGCACCCAAAACATGGGATGTGTGAGCGCGACACCATCAAAACGAATCGCTTCTGCTGGTCCTGGCACGTTGGTCATTACCGCAGAGGCTTTCTGACTGAAGAAATCCAATGCAAAACGCTGCACTTTAGTAGGAAACCGACCCAAAATAGCCAGCACACCGTAGGACATCTGTGCTTGAATACCACTTTTCAGTGTAGACATATTTTGGCGAACCTTGGTAATTCTCTTCGATGCATCAGGTTCAGCCACTGGTAACTCCAGATACACCAAACCAAAATGGTTGCCCAAATTCATCGCTTCTGACAAAGGACGCAAGTTAACAGGCACAGTCGCTCGTAACGTTACTCCGTTTACCGACTCACCTGCATTAGCCAAATAGGCCCGCAAACTGCCCGCAACACACCCAAGCAAAACATCATTAACCGTACAACCTATAGCCTTACCAACGGCTTTCACTTCAGCTACATCTAACGGTGAGGCCCAAGCAACTTGCTTGTTCACCGTTAACGGCTGCTTATAAGTAGTCTTGCTATCCGATGACAATAACGCCACATGAGCAGCTTCATACAACCAACCCAGAGTGAAAATACTGGCAATCCCGGCTTTTTTAACAACATAAGCTAACCAGCCCAACATACCTGGCTGAGCTTCTAATACTTCAGGAAACGTTGCATGGGCCGCGGGGGATGTGTGCAATACCGACTTATCCGCAATTGCATCAAAAACAGATATCAGAGCAATACCATCGGCATATGCATGATGAATCCGAAACACGATGGCACTCTTTCCTTGATAATCGGACACATGATAAAAACGCCATAATGGCTTACCGGCATCAAGTGGTTCTGAAATCAATCCGGCAATAAATGCCTTCATATCCTCATCAGCACTATTGGTTTTAGGCAATTCAGCACTCGACACATGATAATCAAGATCGATGTCGTCCACTGGCTGCCAGAAATACTGGTTATTTTGATTCAAAGGCACATTTCTAAATCGAGGGATCGCCAATAACCGCTCTTGTACTATTTGTACAAAACGATCGCGCGAAAACGACTCTTCAAATACCCAAAAACCATTAATTACCATCAAATTTTCTGGCGAATCCATTCGCAGCCACGCGGTATCAACAACCGACATAACGTCAGGCGTTACGGTTTTACTATTCCTCATATTCTTCCCTTTATCCGCAAACCAATCCCAATCGGTTTGCTTTCTCACTATTATGATCTCAACTAAACGTTGAGCACTGACACCAATTTCGGCGTACAAGTGTTAGCCATACTACTCAGAACCAACTCAGATGCAACCATTTTTTCAAACCTATAAGCGGATTACCCACCCAAAACTAGCGCCCTCACGCGCAAAACAAAGTAAAACTTGAATTTTGAGCTAACAAGTGTACCCTGAATAGATGACTAATGTACCAAAACAGCGGATGAATATGACAACAAGAGCAGCACAGAAACAAAGAACTCGAGAAGCGATTATTGCAGCGGCACTGCGCAAGCTAAATGAAGACAAAGGCCTTTCAAGCCTAAGCCTAAGAGAAGTAGCCAAGGAGGCAGGGATCGCACCAACATCCTTCTACCGCCACTTTAAAAATTTAGACGCGCTCGGGCTTGAACTCATTGAAACCGCCACGCAAAAACTGCACGCCCTACTAAAAACAGCAAAACAGTCCCACCAAAAAACCGATGACATCACCCAGAGCCTAGTCGGATACTGCCTTGATCACTTCAAAGAGAATGGCGACTTGTTTCGAGTATTAGCCAGAGAAGCCGTTGGTAGCTCTGCCGAGCTAAGGCAAGCCATTAAAAAAGAGCTTGCCTTAATCAACAAAGAGCTCGCGCACTTAATAGAGCTCGAAAGCCGACTAAAACACCGCAATATCACTGACGCATCAATGGTTGCCGAAGCCATTAGTACCATTATTTTTTATATTGGCGTGTCCACTATCGACCTGCCTTACGCCATGAGAAAGGACGCCGAACAACGATTAATCCATCACATCAAAGCTATTTATAACGGTGCTGAGGTTATGGCAAATCGTTTACACCTAGAGCGGCAAATGATGCTTAGCTAGTCCCCAGCCCTTTAATTAACCTACCTTAAATGTGACTACGCCCCTAAAAAAACAGGCTATAGTTATAGGCAAAGACATAAATGATCTCTAATAAAAAGACTCATCCTTGAAACACTTTACCTAAAGCCACTGCTACCCTCATGAGCCCAACAAAACCCAGTCAAAACCAAGCATCAATTGAGCGTGACAGCCATAAATTATACTTACGCCTACAACAAGACATAGCCAGCGGACTTCGACCTTTACCTAACTTTCCCAAAATTGCCTCCCGTGTGGGAGACTTGGTGCTTGACCCCAACTATCGAGCCAAGGATTTAGTCGATATTCTGGAATACGACCAATACCTGTCAAACCTTCTAATGAAGGTTGCCTCCAGCTCGCTTTATCACGGGAAAGACCCTTGCGAACACCTCAGCATTGCACTTCGTAGGATGGGAGCCGACACCACAAAAAACCTCGTACTTATTTACACCCTTGATAAGCTGTTTAAAACCGACAAAGCCATTATTCGACAAAAGATAAAGCAAGTATGGGCACAAAGCGCAACCGTTGCTGCAATATCCGCCTGGATAGCAGGGTTCACCCCCAACTTTAAAAGTGAAAATGCATTATTAGCAGGACTGTTACAGGATACCGGTGCTCTCTTTATTATTTCATCTCTGGGAGAAAAATTAAAAACCGATTACCACTGGAAACTGATCGATGAAATGATTAAGCAGCATGGCAATGAATTCTCCGTCGCCATTCTTGAGCATTGGAAAATGCCTGAAGATATTGTCTCCTGCGCACGCTCCAAAGATCAATGGATGCGAGACGAGAGTAAAAAGCCAGACCTCGCTGACCTTATACTCATCGCTCGATACCACGCCTATCTTGGCACAGATAAAATTAAAGACTGCCCAAAAATCACCGACACCCCTGCCGCCAACAAAGTTAAATTTAAGAAAGGTGACATAACACCTTTCCAAGGGCTGAAAATTGTCTCCGAACATAAAGAGGAAATATCCGACATCACCCGAATGTTAATTATTTAGCAGACGCCTTGCTCATCACCTCCCCCCAATAATAAACACACAACCCACCACTAATTAGCAAACCTCCTAGCACAATACTCAAAGACAACACCTCACCATTTAGAAACACACCTAACAAAATCGCCAAAACGGGTGTCACCAACGTTGTTAACGCTACCGTAGTTGCAGGCAACCGCTGTAAGACGTAAAAGTAACTGAGAAAGCCCACAATCGATCCAAACAATGCCAAATAAATAATCGCTACTGCCGATTTCTCTGTGATATTTTCTACCGACTCTCCAACAAAGCAATACACCAAGCCAAATAGCGGTGCAGCAAATACCAAAGATCCCGTTGTTTGTGCCACCGGATGTAACGATGCATCAATCTTTTTGATTAATACACCACTCAAACAAAAGCACAACATCGCAAACATCACTAATGACAACCCGACGTAGGCATTCTCTGTTACCTGCATATCCCCTTGAAACACTACAAACAACCCACACAATGCCAAAACCAAAGCAATCCATTGCGGCATACCAAATGGAGGTTCATCCAAAAAATATCGCCCAAGAACACTGGATACAATAGGAGACAGCCCAAACAATACAGAGATCAACCCCGACGGCAGGTACGCTGCTCCCACATATACCGCACTTATCCCAAGAAACAACCCGATATTAGCCGCAGCATAACTGGATAGTGCTTTTTTATGATAAGGCACCGCCACTCGCATGATCTTCGCCAAGATAGTCGCCACAACAGCAGCAATAAACACCCTCCAGAATGCCCCAGCTAACGGAGCAAAACCTTCACTACTCCACTTAATCCCCAACGGTGTTGTGGCCCAAACTAAAATCACAGTAACATACGCAATTGCAACAGACATGACGGTTCCCTCTACTCCTTTTGATAGAAATCTTTTAGGACCTGACAGCGTGAGTTTTATATGCGACCAAAACGAAAAAAGGCCGCAGTGATTGCTGCGGCCTTTTTGAAAATGATTATAGTATTGTTTAAAATACGGTTACATCACCTCTCCCAGCCGCAGCAGCATATATCGGCGCCACTCAATTTTTGAGAGACACATACAGACTGCCGATTTGCATGCATCAATAATCGCCGATGCTGCATGCACAAAACCTGCAGACGCAAAAATCGCAGAGGATTTTTCAGATACAAAAATCTCCGCGAATTTGACGCTGTAATGCTGGACTGATAATGTGTTTAAAATATTCATGCTTTGAATGTTCGTTCAAGGTGTCAAAAAGGTCAACTACTTTTCTGTTATTTTTTATGAATGTATATCTCGTTGGCGGCGCTGTTCGCGACAAATTATTAAACCTGTCGATCAAAGACAGAGACTGGGTTGTAGTCGGTAGCTCCCCAGGTGAAATGTTATCCAAAAATTACCAGCAAGTGGGTAACGATTTCCCTGTGTTTATTCACCCCACCAGCGGTGAGGAATACGCCCTTGCCCGCACCGAAAGAAAAACCGGCGTTGGTTACGGTGGTTTTGAGTGTTACGCCGGTAAAGATGTTTCCCTTGAGGAGGACTTATCCCGTCGCGACCTCACCATTAATGCAATGGCAGAATCTCCATCGGGAGATATCATTGACCCATTCAATGGCCGGCAAGATCTCGATAAAAAAATACTTAGGCACGTATCTGAAGCCTTCACCGAAGACCCTCTTCGTGTTCTTCGCGTAGCTCGCTTCCATGCACGCTATGGCAATCTAGGATTTAGCGTCGCAGAAGAAACCCTTCAGCTAATGACAAAAATAAGTCAATCCGGTGAACTAGAAAACCTCACCGTTGAACGCGTATGGGCGGAAACTGAAAAAGCGTTATTGGAACCCAACCCGCGACTCTATTTTGAGACCCTGCGACAGTGCAAAGCCCTTGTCGCATTATTCCCCGATGTCGACGTGTTATTCGGCGTACCTCAGCCAGCCAAACATCACCCAGAAATTGACACCGGTTTACACACATTGATGGTGCTAGACCAAGCAGTTATCACAAGCCAGAGCTTTGGAAAACAAGAACAACTCGCCATCCGCTTTGCAGCACTCACCCATGACCTGGGAAAAGGAAAGACACCGGAAGATATCCTACCTTCTCACCATGGCCATGAAGATATCAGTGAGTTTTTAACAAAAGCATTGTGCAAGCAGTACAAAGTGCCGAGTCACGCAGCACGTATTGCTACACTGGTATCCCGTTATCACACGCAGTGTCATATTGCCTTTGAATTAAAACCGTCAACAGTAATGCGCCTCATGGAGGCTCTTGATGTATTACGCCGCCCAGAGACACTGCCACTTTTTTTAGCCGCCTGTGAGGCGGATGCTAAAGGTCGCACTGGATTTGAAAATAGAGATTACGCACAAGCAGATTATCTCACCGATGCTGCAGCTACGCTTAAACAAGTTGACCCGAAAACCATTCTTGACCTTGGATTTAGGGGCGAGGCTCTTGGAAATGAAATTCGACAACGGCGAATAAAAGCCCTTAAGGTACTTAAGAATAATTACACTCAAGCGTCACAATAGATAACAGGAACATACAATGAAAAAAGCCATACTCGCTATCGCAGCACTCGCCATCGGCGTAGGACTTTTTTATAGCGTCAACTTCGATAAATCACTCGAAACACTCAAGCCCATTTACACCAATCAATACTCGCACTTTATCGATATTGATGGCATGTCAGTTCACTATCGAGATGAGGGGCTTCCAGCCGGGTCGCCAACCATGGTCCTAATTCATGGCTCCAACGCATCACTTCATACATGGGAAGGCTGGGTTACAGAACTTAAAGATCAATACCGTATTATTAGTCTCGATTTTCCTGGCCATGGACTTACCGGCCCTCACCCTAACAAACAATATGACTGGCCATACACCGCTACGTTTTTAAAATCTCTCACAGAAAAACTTGAACTCAATAAGTTTGTAATAGCAGGCAACTCACGAGGTGGCGCTATCGCCTGGAACTATGCCGTTTTATACCCTCAAGATGTAAGCCATTTAATCTTGGTGGATTCAGCAGGTGTTCCTTGGCAAGAGTCCCTCCCCTTTATGCTTCAACTTCAAGCCACTCCCGGCATCAACACCATCACTGAATACATTACCCCTAAATGGGTAGTCACCAACACCGTTAAGCAGGTGTATGGAGACCCCAGCAGAGTCACCGAAGAAAAAGCCCAGCTGTATTTTGACATGACATTACGAGCAGGTAATCGTGGAGCAAATAATTATCGCCTTAGTCAGCCCAGTGATTTATCCCTTTTACCAAAACTGTCAGAGCTGAATATCCCAACACTGATACTTTGGGGAGAAAAAGACACATGGATACTCCCCAAGTACGCTAATTTATTAAAAGAACGAATCACAAACTCAAGCGTCATTATGTATCCAGATCTTGGACATGTACCTATGGAAGAAGCACCAAAACGCACGGCAAGTGACGTTGTTGCATTTATTGGAAAAAACCAATGAGCACATCTCCCGTTGCGCTTATCACCGGGGCGTCACAACGCCTCGGGGCTGCCACAGCAAAACAGTTACACCACCAAGGCTACAACATTGTCATTCATTATCGGCACTCCTCTAATGAGGCCCAAGCTTTAGCAGATAAACTCAACCAGATCAGAGAGAGCTCCTGCACCTGCTTACAAGCTGACTTAAATAAACCAAGCGATATACAACAGCTTTGCCAGCAAAGCGTGCAACACTGGCAGCGCTTGGACTTACTCATCAATAATGCGTCTAGCTTTTTCCCCACATCAATAGGTGAAACCACAACGGAACATTGGAACGATCTTTTTGCGAGTAACTGCAAAGCGCCTTTTTTTCTTAGCCAAGAACTTGCACCAACATTAGCAAAACATCAGGGCAACATCGTTAATATGATCGACATCCATGCGAGCGCTCCGCTAAAAAACCATACCGTTTATTGTATGGCAAAAAGTGCATTACAAATGATGACGTTATCTCTGGCAAAAGAACTTGCCCCTAACATCCGTGTTAACGGTGTTGCTCCTGGAGCCATTTTGTGGCCCAAACCCGAAACAGAAATGACTCCCGGAGAAAAAAACAAAATCCTATCAGGCATTCCCTTGGAGCGACTTGGAACACTGGAAGATATCGCAAAAACCATCGTATTTTTAGCGACATCGCCCTATATAACAGGGCAAATTATTGCAGTGGATGGCGGGCGTTCAATATAGCAATAATTCGAAAGTAACCCGTTCGAAAGCATCCTGCTCTAGTTTGCCGCCCACTCAAACACTACCTGCCACAACTTCTGCTCTTTTTTATAAGCCTTCCACATATCAGCGTAGGATATTGCAAACTGCGGATGTTTTTCTTCTGCAGCAATATCCACTAAAGGTAATAATACAAACGCATTTTTCTCAATCTCATCCCGAGGTAGATTCACGCCATCAAACTCACCGCACAAATCCCCGACTAACAAAATATCAATATCCAACGTACGCGCACTAAAGCGCGGCCCTTGGCGAGAGCGTCCATTGCTATCCTCAATTTGTTTCATAATGGCGTTTAGCTCACCAACAGAAAGCTCAGACTCTATAGCAACGACTAGATTATAAAATGCATCACCATCAAAGCCCACCGACTCACTTTCGTACACAGGGGACAACGTCAACGAGCCAAATTCTCGCGCCAACGC
>MAAL01000140.1 GCA_002163245.1 Gammaproteobacteria bacterium 42_54_T18
CAGATCCAATGGCTGACACTACGTCAGATCCAATGGCTGACACTACATCAGATCCAATGGCTGACACTACGTCAGATCCAATGGCTGACACTACATCAGATCCAATGGCTGACACTACATCAGATCCAATGGCTGACACTGCTTCTACCAGCGTTACAGGCACTGCTACATTGAGCTGGAATATTCCCGAAAGCCGAGAAAATGGAGACTTACTTATTATGAGTGAATTAGACGGGTATAAAGTTCTTGTTCGTGACATGGCTAGCAATGCTGAGTACTTTGTGATGATTAATGATCCAAGCATCACTGAATGGGATTTTACAGAATTAACTGCTGGGACATGGGAATTTTCAATTGCAACGGTTGATGTTCAAGGCGTATATAGCAGCTATTCAACAGTTGCATCAAAGGTCATTTACTAAAAAGTTCACAATAGCGCTTCTATATGATCTCTTGAACCGGCTAGTCGTGAACTAGCCGGTCTTTTTTTTCCTGATTTGAGATTTGGTCGTATCAAGCGAAACTCATTAACGTTTAATTGGTTAGTGAAACAAACTTGAATACCGACGAGCTTAAGGAAGGGGTAAAGTCGACTGGGTGTCTGGCAGTTACAGGCCGACCTCAGATATGAAAATTTACGTAAAGGCCCTTACAAGAGCCGACACTTGATTTAGCAATTCGTCGCCTTCACTATCGTTTGCTTCCGCAAATACCATAGCAGCCTCTGATAGCGCACCGATTAACATCCGCGTGAAGAGCGTACGCGTTACCCCTTGTAATGCAGGAAACCGCTGTTGGATAATCTCAGAGGCCTTCTTAACAACAACTGTATTTGCCCAGCGTTCACGCCCCAATATATGCGGAGAGTCCACTAATACGACTTGGCGAAATGATGCATCAGTCGCCAAATGGGAAAATGCCAGCCAATAGTCATTAGCGCTTGAGTTACCCTCTGGTTGACTGTCGACCAGGGAGAGCGCTTCAACTAATTGATTTTCAAAGGTTTCTGTGACCGCTTCGAAAAGGATTTTTTTGTTTTTAAAATAATGATAAATCGGTCGAATGGTCGTACCGCAATCTGCAGCAATATCTTGCAAAGACGTACGATCATATCCATTGCTACCGAATAGTTTGCAGGCGCTACTGAGAACTGCTGCTTGAGTCTCTGTTCTTCGCTCACTTTGTGATTTAACGGTCTTTTTCATCTCTATATCGCTAGCTACCCTGAATGATATGTAACTATATTGCATATCATTCAGGGTAGCTAGGAAAAGTCGAGTCCAATGATTGAAATGGACTCTGGATAAAATTCGGATGAGCTCTTCGAGTGAGAAAAACGTCTAGCGAGTTAGTTTTTCATGGTAACTGATAACATCTTATGTAATTATGCTACATATCTTATGTAACCATGTTACATATCGTGCTCAATGTGGTTACATAAGATATTGTGCTGGAAAATCTACGAAAGGGTTGAAGAGGTCGATGAAAATACTTATCACAGGCGCTTTTGGTAATCTTGGTTTGATGTGTGTCGATCGGGCATTGGCGTTAGGTTATGACGTTCGTTGTTTTGATGTATGCACCAAAAAAAATCAAAAAATCGCACAACAATATGGAAATCGAATTGAAACATTCTTTGGTGATATTCGTGACAGCTATAGATTAAAAAATGTTGTAAAGGGTGTTGATGGAATTATTCACAACGCTTCCATACTGCCACCGTTAACAGAGTCAAACCCGAAGTTTTCGAAAGATGTGAACGTGGAAGGTACGCGATGTTTGATTTCATGTGCTGAAGTAGAGAACCCATTAATGCGGTTTATCTTTCCTTCATCTGTGACTGTCTTTGGTTTTCCATCTCTTAATGAGGTACCGCGTACTGTGCTGGATTCAGTGGAGCCAACCGATAATTACACTGATCATAAACTCACTTGTGAAACGATGTTAAAAGAATCCCAACTTGAGTGGTGCGTTCTGCGTGTTGGCGTTTCTGTCGACTCGAGAACCTTGCGTACTGACTGGGCTACTTTTAAAAAATTGCTACAAGTACGAGCAGATAACCCTTTGGAGTATGTTCATCCCAAAGATGTTGCGTTCGCGATGTGTCAGGCGCTTATCGCTGAGGACGCACCGAAAAAAGTATTGTTGATTGGTGGTGGTCAGGATTGCCAGATAACGCAAAAACATTTTCTTGGGGTAGCTATGAGTGCATGTGGCCTAACGTTAGATTCGGATGCATTTGGTCAAGATGCATTTTATACGCATTGGATGAATACAGAGGAGAGTCAACGAATTCTACAATACCAGGCACATGATGTTTCCGACTACCTAAATGAAATGCAAGTGGCTTTGAGGAGGGTGCGGATATTGCTTACTCCTGTCCGCCCAATCGTAAACATGGTTTTCCGTAATGTAATGAAGTCGCTTGCGCGAAAATAATAATAAAAAATGAGACGGTTACAGTATCGTCGAAAGGAAAGGCGAAAGTGATGTTAACTTACGAATTGGATAAAAATAATAAAATCATCTTGTCGGTAATAGCCGTATTCTTGATCTTATTGTCGACACATGCCAAGGCTGTTCTGACGGATAATCTAGGTATTGGTAACGCAAAAGCACTGGGTTTGGCTCATGCTGTGACAGCTGACCCACCGGGTATTGATTCTATTCACTATAATCCTGCCGGTTTAGTGAAATTGTCTGGGCGTAAAAAACACTTGAAACTGATCGCCGGTACCTTTGATATCACAATGGAGCTAGGTGATTATAACGATGACCGAAAAGCACTGCTTGAAGAAGCGCGCATTGAGGGAGAAAAGTTAGGGGCTGATGGTGTTCCTATTATTGCTAATCCCGATGAATGGTTTTATAACGAATCGTTTCAATCAACAAGTAAAACAGAAGGGGCGACGATGGTGTTACCGTTTGGTGTTGGCCAGACTGATTTGCCGGCGTTACTTTTTCCATTGGGAGGGGTTTCCTACACACCACCTGACAGTTATATTACTTTTGGTACCAATGTATATACGCCATTGGCTGCTGGGTTTTATCGAGCTGACGATGATCCTGGTCGATTTATAGGTCAACGTTTCTCATTGTTAATGCTGACGTATTTTTCTCCGTCGGTCGCAGTGAGAGTTACCGATGAATTCTCATTTGGGGCGTCAATTAACTTCAACTATACCAGCATTGGATTTGAGGTGCCGTTTCGAAGTGATCATTTGGGGTTATTGGCATTGCCGTTTTTGCAAGCAGGAGACTGCGATACGGTGGAGGGGAGCGACGGTGCTGTTATTCCCATTTGTGAGGACTTGTTTCCTTATGACGTGTTAGGGACATTAACGTTTGCGGTAGAGAAGGAGATGGCCATTGGTTTTAATATGGGGATGTTATGGGAGCCAACACCATGGGTATCATTTGGGGTGGTGTATCAATCCCCCGTGTCCATGGACTTAGAAGGAGACTTTCAGTGGGTGAATAGTGATCGCTGGTTGAGCTTTATTGGCGAACTATCAAGTGACAAAATGTTGGCCGCAGGCTTGGGAGCTATTGGGCTTCAAGGTCAGAGCGGAGTGGTAGAAGGGAAGGCGAGCGTGGATACAAAAACGCCAGAGCATTATGCGTTTGGAGTGAGCTTGCAGCTAACACCTAGCGTTAAGATTAATGTAGATTATAAATTTACTGGTTGGTCCGCGTGGGCGACTCTTCCTGTTCAGTTTTCAGAAAATATCGATGTATTGGCGTTAGGTAGTCTTGTACAAAGCGAATTGGCGAGCCCAAATTCCGTAAAGTTTCCACTGGGGTTGGAAGATACATGGAATTGGGCGATTGGTTTTGAATATCAGTATTCGGATCGCCTTGCGTTGCGCTTTGGTTTGGAAGATAGGCCTACTTCGATCCCAAAGGCGTCACGTAGCCCGTTGTTGCCAATTGCATCGGGCAAGTTCTATGGCGTTGGTTTTGGTTATCGAATGGAATCAGGAGCTGATTTGGATGTAGGCCTCGCCTATTTTCATACCGAAGTGGAAATGCCTGGTGGATCAAGTGATTTGGGTAATAGTACTGACCCAAGTAAGGCAATATATAACCCATTTCAAGGCCAGGATATCACAGCAACTTTGGACGTGGTTCTGTTTGAAATAAGCTACAGTCAAAACTTTTAAAAAATCAATTACGGGCTCGCTGACAAAATCAATGAGTGATGCATCGACCCTATCCATTTTTGGATGACGTGTTTGCTTGCTTCCCAGGAGGGGTATAACTTCTACTATCGTCATGAAAAGTATTTGTTACCATTGTTAGTGATGGGGCTACCAAAGCTGGAATAAATAGAAACTGAAACCGAACCCCTAGGTAATGTAAACCAATAAAAAGGGGGAGCTTAGCTCCCCCCTTTTTATTGATCATCAATCGTATGGATTACAAGCTTTTCTCTCTCAATCGATTGGAGTGGCTTTGATAGATGTCTTTTGCATCAGTAAACCCCGTCATACCGAACAACAGGTTAGAGCCGTCTGTGTGGTTCAAGTTATAGTCGTCACGTAGTACTTTACCCCAACGCTGCTGGCAGCGACCTACTAATCCGTCAGTTTCCTCACCATCAGCAGTTGCAATACCAATAAACGTCATTGCGTAATCGAGCGGATCAAGAATGTTTGTGATACCACCGATTCCGCCCCATGAATAGTAGTTAATTCCATTAACCGTTTCTGCGCCACTGCCGCAGCTAGTCGTAGGTTGACCATCCGGATACTTAGCGTTGATCTCCATAGAACCAGGTGTGCTGAGATCATAGGTTGCTTGCATGGAATCCTGACTAAAACTCTCACCGGAAGCAAGGAAGTCTAGAATTGTGCCTACTGTACTTAACAAGCCCTCGAAAAAACCTATATAGGAAGCGTAAAGTGGATTTTCTTCCGGAAGAAGTGCGTATAACATGAAATCTGCAAAGTGAGAGCCAGAGTTGGCACCATTTGCGCTGGTCACTGAAGCAACAACATCGGGATAAACCGCAGCCACATAACGAGAGGTTGGGCTACCCATACTATGGCCGATGAGGTTTACTTTGCTCGCGCCTGAATTTGGCAGCACATGGGATTGAATGTAAGCAATTAACTGCTCGCCTCGAACCTCAACACCGTCCCATGAAGAAAGATTTGGGATATAAACCTTAGCGCCACCATCTCTCAGCTCACTAGGGATTCCGTGGAAATATTCGACAAATAATATTTCGTCGAAGCCCGAAACGCCATGAACCAAAACGATCGGATATTTTGTGTTGTAGCGATTGTTATCTTGAGTTAGATGGCAACCTATATCCCACCACTCGCAGTTTTCAACGCTCACATAATCATCATGAGCAGTTGCATTGACTGTAGTTGAAATAAAAATTGTTAACGTGAGAGTAGAAAAAATTGAAGTTAATATTCTTTTAAATGTCATTTGCCGACCCCATTCTAGTTTCGAATATGATGCGGCAACACGTCTTGCGGCTTTCGTCTAGGGAGATAAACTCTATCTCGAGAGGCGGCTCGACTATCCGGCAATTTTTTCTGCTGGACTCGTTGCTTTCCGTCCCGTAATCACTCACGGTTTGGCGTGTTGTCGTTACCAACAACCCTTATAATTAAGGTGTACTTCAGTTCTCAGTAGGACTGAGCCCTCTGGACAAGAAGAACTATCGATCAGTTCACAATCTTTTTCAATCCATAATAACAAAACGTTACATTGCGCACATTTCACCTCTGTTTCACCTTTTATTTAACTCTTAGAGTTTCATTTTTAATGTTTGAGATAAACGTCTGATTTGTCGAGCTAAATACCAGAGGTGTACGACTAAATTCTTTCGAGAGATAAATTCTTATGTAACCCATTCATTTTGATATCGGACTATTTATGCGAAATGATTATTACAATAGTGCTCATCGTTTAGAGCGAATTACTACTACAATGATTACTAACTATTGTGTCTAAGAATATCAAAGGGAATTCGCACTGTTATGCAACGCATACTTGTAGTTTGTGGGACCGTATTATTGACCGTTTTGGTGTGGTGGTTATGGTCAAGAGAAACCGTAACTAACAACATCACACCGGAAGCGCCGATTGAGGAAAATACTATTGTCAACATTGTTGATTACGAGGGAATTGCTCCCGATAGCACGTGGGTACCACCCACCATTACCTATGATACCTATCAATCTATACACGGGGCATTACCGCCTTCTTTAGAAGGCACACGGGTTCCCTTTAATCTATTGATTGATGAGAACGGAGAGCTGATTGTCAATGAAAGCTTACGACGGTTATTCGATTATTTCTTTACCACCAATGGTGAAGAACCTTTAGAAATAATTGTTGCGAGAATCAAGGAACTAATTACCACACATTTACCTGAAATTGCACAAGGCAGTGCACTTGAGATACTGCAGCAATATTTTGAATTAAAGCAGGCTGAGATCGAATTGGCCCGCCAAATGGATTTCGAGTTTAAGGCCTCTGGAGAAAGACCTAGTCTAATTGAGATAAGACGTGTGCTTAGAGACTTGCGCGCATCCAATTTAGATGCTGACGTTTATGCTGCCTTTTTTGGTGTTGAAAATCAGCGTGACGACTACACGTTAAACAGACTAGAAATTCAAGGGGATGCGTCTTTAACAGATGAAGAACGTCAAACTGCATTAGAAACTATAGAAGAATATTTACCGCCTGCTGATCGTGAACACATGGAATCAGAACGCGAAGCGCAGCAGGTTTACCAAGACGTAAAGAACGCCAAAGCTGAGGGGGCAACCGAGGCTGAAGTATTTCATTTGCGTGAGCAAGTATTTGGCGTAGAAGCGGCCCAACGATACGCGGACGCTGATAGTAAACAA
Organism: Gammaproteobacteria bacterium 42_54_T18; assembly: GCA_002163245.1. Taxonomy (GTDB): domain Bacteria; phylum Pseudomonadota; class Gammaproteobacteria; order Pseudomonadales; family Ketobacteraceae; genus 42-54-T18. Next base: position 6,876 of record MAAL01000140.1, read on the forward strand.
GCAAGCTGGGATAACCGTATAACAACCTATCGAGCACAACGGGAGGATATTTTAAATGCAACCGGCCTGACTGAAGACGACAAAACCAACCAAATAGGACAGCTACGTCAGCAGCATTTCGAAGGGACGGAATTGAAACGCATATCTGTCATTGATCGGATGATGGATTCAGAGGAGTAAGTAGTTGTTACTAGTCCGGATTCGTGTCAAATTGTGATCCATATATCAGGTTTCAATCACGAATTTCTATCATATTTACATTGATATGCCATTGGTATTTATCCCTGTAATGTTATTGCTGGCAATCACTGGTTGGTGTTACTGGTCGAAACCGGCCATTTAATGGAATCCATCTTGGTGTCTGGGGCAGCATTCCCATCATATACCTAAAGGGGTAGTTGCATTGTGAAAGTAACAATATTTGGCTCTACTGGAGATTTGGGAAGTGAATGCTTGATTCAAGCTTTAGATGAAGGACATGAGGTAACCGTATTAATCCGCACCCCGGAGAAACTGCCAAAAAACTTATCAAGTAGAATGACTGTTATCAAAGGTGATGCACTTTTATTTGATGATGTAATGCTTTCTATATCAAAAAGTACAGATGCCGTTATATTTGCAATAGGCGTTGATGAAAAAACATCACCACAGGACCTTTGTACAAATACAACAAAGAATATTATTAATGTAATGCGAAGCAATAATGTATCTCGGTTTGTTTGGTGCGGTGGTGGCAGTAATATTCTTAAAGAGGACGTGATAACGTTTGGTTCAAAATTTGTACGCTGGTATGCAGAAGTATTCCTCAATCATAGGCATACAGATAAAGAACACCAAATTAGTTTGCTAGAAGCGAATAATGATTTGGACTGGATTGGGATACGACCGCTACAAATGAAGCATGGCATAAAAAAAGAGAAGTATCGGTTGGGTTTTAATGCCTATAGTGGGTTTTCAAAAATCACCTTTTCAGATTGTGCACATGCTATGGTAAATATGCTTGTAGATGATACCTGGATTGGAAAGTCACCGATAATTCAGTATTAGTATTAGTATTAGTATTAGTATTAGTATTAGTATGAGTATTGAAGTTTGGGTTTATTATGCAATTGCCATTCTGGTGTTAACGGCATCTCCTGGCCCGTGCGTATTTCTTTGCATAACTAAATCTGTTACGGAGGGTTTTACTGCTTCCATCTATACAGCGATGGGTAGCTTAACGGCTATCGTAGGTATCCTGACTCTGTCATTCACTGGGTTGGGTGTTATTATTTCAAACTCTGAGTTTGCATTTAATTTGATTAAATGGGTTGGTGCTGTTTATTTGATTTATTTGGGATTAAAGGCTCTCACATCTAATGAGAGCTCCTTTTTAGTAGAATCTCAATGTCAGTCAAATAATTCAAATTTTTTATCTAATTTCGTAAATGGTTTTATGGTTGGAGCAAGTAACCCTAAAGCGATAGTGTTCTTTACTGCATTATTCCCACAGTTTATTAACCCAATAGAGCCGCTACTCTTTCAATATATGTAAGCGCCAAATACTCCACGTCATTGATGCTTCATCTTATTTAAGATCTATATTCCAAGGAAGAAGTTTTTCAAAATCCTCAACATTTCCCGCATAAGCCAAGCGC
>MAAL01000008.1 GCA_002163245.1 Gammaproteobacteria bacterium 42_54_T18
GTTGACCTCGACAAGCACTCAAAACTTCAAAATATTACTTCATCTTTGCGCACTTTTTTGACGTTAGCTTTTGATGAGGGCAAAATTACCAGTGCTCATTGCTCTAAGGTCACTAGCTGCCACAAACCCGACCTAAATTATCTCTAGAATTCATTCAGATTTACGTTCACTTAGGATATGAAAGCTGACGTTAGTCATTACGTATCTAACGGCAAATGTTCCGACAAAGCGGAAGTAAGTAGCTTTCAAAATATTGTTTCTGCTGTTATGCCTAATGCTAATTTAGTATATTTGTCAAAACGACATTTTCTCTTCCAACCATGAAGAAAAATGACTAAATGATTTATTTTTCCAAGACTTGCTAGGGGCAACAAGGTAGTAATTAAAACTTGTACTAATCTCGCTATCTGTCAATCTGCATAACTGACCGTTAGATATATCGTCGATTACCATTTGATGCCAGCCCAACGCAATCCCCTGCTTTAGTTTTGCAGCCAATATAGCCATTGAAACATGACTAAACCACATTTGATTTAACTCTGAGGGCTTTTCTATAGAAAGACTCCTAAACCAGCTCCCCCAAGAAACTCCTCCAGGTTCATCTTCAATTCCACCTTTATATATTAGCAGTTGATGCTCTTTTATTAACCCTTCATGTGAATTATCACTGGCCTCTTTAACTAGATCTGGATGGCAAACAGGGTAGACTTTTTCATTACGTAAAAATTTGGCTTCACAGCCTTTATAATCTCCAGAACCAAAATGTATGTGTCCATCATATTGCCCTGTAGTGAAGTCGGCCAATTGATCAATAGCAACGAGTTCAAGTTCTATTTGTGGAAATTTATGACAAAAATCCACTAAGCGTGGCATTAACCAAAGTTGACAAAGAGAAGGGATCACGGCAATAACGAGTTTTTCTTTTTGGCTGGCAAATTGACTTTGAATAATTCCATGCTGAATATTTTTCACGCCAGAGGTCGCATGTCGTCGCAATGCCTCTCCTGCCAATGATAAACGTACCCCCTTTGATTGTCGATGAAAGAGGGTGACATCCATTTGTTTTTCCAATAACTTCATTTGATGACTCACTGCACTAGGAGTGATGTGAAGTATTTCGGCTGTACGAGTAAAACTAAGTTCCTTAGCAACTATGGTAAACGTATGTATGGCGGAAAATGAAATATTGTTGGTCATAGTGTTGTGAATTATCCTCAAGTCATATTGAAATATTATCGCTTCTATTCAACTAATATATCAAGCGATAATTAACATCCACTTAGCAGTTATCAATACAAAAATATAAAGAGTAAATGATGTCAGAGTATACGGCCAAAATATTATGGGAAAGAGATAACAAAGAAGAATTTATCGATAATAAATATAGTAGAGCGCATCAATGGGATTTTGATGGCGGAGCCAGCGTTGCCGCGTCTTCATCACCACATATCGTCGCTCTGCCATATTCAGTTGAGGAGAATGTAGATCCTGAAGAAGCCTTTATTGCCTCTCTTTCAAGTTGCCATATGCTGTTTTTCTTACAAATAGCAGCTAAACGTAAGTTCATCGTTGATAAATATGTTGATAAGGCTATTGGAATTATGGATAAAGATAGTAATGGTAAAACTAGCATGACTAAAGTGACTCTCCGCCCAAATGTTAAATTTTCAGGTGAAAAGTGTCCTACTATACAGCAACTTGAAAAAATGCATCATCAATCTCATGAGCAATGCTTTCTTGCAAATTCAGTTAAAACTGAAATAGTTACCGAGATCATTACTTAAGATTACAATAATTAAACTTACAGGGGTTACCATGTTAGAGATTAGACCAAACTGTGAATGTTGTGATAAAGATTTACCAGTAGATTCAGTGAAAGCTATGATATGTTCCTATGAATGCACTTTTTGCCTAAGCTGCGTAGACGACACTCTTAAAAATGTTTGTCCGAACTGTGGAGGTGGCTTTACTCAACGACCTATAAGGCCAATAGTTGCTAGACGTACTGGATTGAGTTTAATTCATCAGCCAGCCTCGACAGAGAGAATAAATACAAATTTTAGTCTTAAAGAGTTAAAAGAATTTTCAGATTTAGCAAAAAACATTGCACCAGAGAATCGTTAATAATCACATATTGCGCAACTGATTATATTTAGAAAACTTTACATAATTTAACAACGTATTCTAATCAAAAACCTTGCACCCGTAAGGTTTTTTCTGTTTAAAAATTGACTAATCATAATTTATAATTTTGTTCGAGAGCAGACTTTAGGTGAATGTTCGATATCGTCCCCACTACCATAAAGTCAGCTATGAGCTTACACCAACCCCTCAAACATGCAGTAAAACTTGATTATAATTGTCTTGAATTTGATCGTGGCTTCACAAAAGCTTAATGACCGCTTCTGGCTAGCTGAAGAACTCTCTGAAGATCACTGGCTTAATGTTAACAAAGATACGAAAGCAGACACTCCAATACCTATTAAAAATACACTTCATTGGCCTATTTTGTTGAACCACTACACTAAGATAAATGTCACTGTACTGATATTGAAAAATCCATCGGGGTTCTCATCAGTAAAATAGGGAAATAGTGTTAGAAAGAATAATTTTCAAGGGGTATGCTGATTCTCTGAATGCTAATAATTAAAATCTATCCTTTTATGAATAAATTGATTTAAAATTACAAACAATAAAATTAATTTTATGTGATGTTGAGAATTTTTCACATCATATTGCACACATTAAAACAAGGATCTTATCAATGAATTTCGTTATAGTCGGTACCAATTTTATCTCGGATACTTTTTTAAAAGCCGCATTAACCACCACAAACTTTACTCTTTATGGCTTATGTTCAAGAAAGATAACTACAGCTAATGAATTTTTAAAAAAGTATCCCAAAGATAGCATTCAACAAACTAAAGTATTTCACAGTATTGAGGAAGTTTGTGCTGACAAATTGGTCGATGCCGTCTACATTGCTTCGCCTAATCATTTACATGCACCACAAGCTATACAGTGTTTAAATGCCAATATACATGTGTTGGGTGAAAAACCATCCGCGTCAAATTCCAATGAATTAAAGCAGATAATAGCCGCAGCAAAGCGTAATAAATGCCTATATATGGAAGCATTAATGACTACTCACTTACCCAATTTTCGTGTTTTGCAAGACCAATTACCCCGCATTGGTAAAGTAAGAAAGTTTCTTGGCCAGTATTCACAATACTCTTCAAGATATGAGTTGTATTTAAAAGGTGATACCCCTAATTGGTGTCTCGCAGAATATGCTAATGGCGCACTAGTTGACTTAGGAATTTACCCATTAAGTTTAGTTTCCGCATTATGGGGCAAGCCTACTTCCGTCTTAGCCAGTGGCATAAAACTAGCTACTGGCGTTGATGGTGCTGGTGATCTGATATTGACTTACAACTTGGCAGAAAATACTAAGCAAGCGGTTATTAGTTATTCAAAAATATGCAACGGAGATAATATCAGTGAATTTCAGGGGGAGCTAGGTCGTATAGAGATTGAGTTTGTTGCACTATTGATGAAAATAACCCTCATTTTAAATGACGGTACTAAAGAAATAATATCAAAACCATTTGATGATAATTCTATGAAATTTGAATTACAACATTTTATCTCGCTGCTTGAAGAAGGTAAAACCGAATCACAGATCAATAGCTTTGAGTTTAGTGAACAAATAATGGCAGTTATGGACGAAGCCAGAAAGCAAATACAAGTAGTTTACCCAGCGGATGAATGCTAATTGCCAATCAAGTATTTAAATTTATCTTATTTCATAAAACTCAACTCGACTATACAGTGCCAATCTAAGCTATACGGTTAGTTGTCTTTATTTATAACCAGGCCTCCTAACGTTCGCTTAGATACTTTTTTGACGTTAGCTTTTGGTGAGGGAAAGAAATCAATCGCTCTGACCCCATTGATTTCACCGAAGACATTAGCACTTGAGAATTGTCACTAAAATTTGTTGCATGTTTTGATCTATAGCGGACATGGCTGAACAACCACATTACGCTAACCGTTTCCCTATAGCGGACGTTCCCCATAGCCAAAAACATGAGTCTTTTGATGATAGCTTTTTGCCAATGAGTCGTTAAGCCTGAATGTGAACTAAGCCACCAAAGCGGTCATTGAACCGTTGAACAAAGTGACACTTTATTGCCTATATTTTTTTTAATACAAACATTTGATAACCATACTCTGAGTTATGATTAAAATAGAATTCCACTTCTGAAGTAATATCTTTCAATGCTGTTGAGTCTTTCATTGTTGGTGCTAACTCTTCTACACGTTTTTTCAGTGGTGAATAATAGTTATCCCAAGCAAATTGGCTGAATTGGAAATCTGAGATAATTTCATAACCAGCAGCAGTTATTTGTTTTCGTCTTGTCTCAACTGTTTGAATATCGGGGTAGTCTTTATCCCAAAACTCTTTAACAGCTTTGCTTGGGGTCTGATTAAGTAAAACAAGGTCACTAAAAACCAGAACACCGTTATCAGTAAGAAGTGATTTCCATTTTGCTAATGCAGTTTCAACGCCCATTATGTAAGCTGAAGCCTCAGACCAAATTAAATCAAAAGATTTATCTTCAAAGGGTAAATCGGTCATGCTTGCACAAACAGGTTCAACTCTTTTACCAATTCCTTCGCTTTCCAACATGATTTTTAAGCTATCTAGTGCTGACTGCTCATTATCTATAGATGTAATGTTACCTGATAAGTTATTGGCTAAAACCAAAGTTGCTAACCCTTTTCCACAACCAATCTCTAGGATGTTTTTAGGGGGAACAGGTAAGGTAGATAATGCTTTTAGTGTTTCGTCTTCGCTGCCAGGTCCCCAACGTGTTAATGTTTCAAATACCTTCATGAAGTCATTCATGTATTGTTCGTGTTGTGTCATATTTTTTGATAACCATTTTAATCGTAGGGCTTCACGTTCATTAAAGCCTTGTTGCTTTATCCAATCTAGATGTGCATCTGGAGCATTAATTATTAGTGCTTCATGCCAAGCTTTCTCATCACCCATACCAAGCAAGGAAGCAAGCAAATCTCTAGAGTGCTGTTTCTGTTCTATCTCAATATCTAGTTCACTTAATCGCCTTTCTATCAGACTTTTATCCATTTTTTCTATCAAAAATGCTCTGCACTCTTTTAGAGTCAGGCCACCTTGATGTAGCTGCTGAATAAGTCTAATACGTTGTAAATCTAAGTCGGTATATACTCGATAACCATTATCTAGCCTTTGCCCTTTGATAAGACCCAACTTTTCATAATACAATAAAGCTGTTCGAGACATTCCAACCAAATTTGCCAGTTCAGATATTTGATACACAGCTATATTCCGTTTGTTTACGAGGTAACATCTTAAACTATAAAGTTATAGACAGGTCAATAGGCAGTTAATTTTTATTTGTACATTATTCTAATCAACGAACATTTTCCGCTCGGAGTTAAGGTAAGTTAATGGAAGTTTAACGGCCGTAATGAGCTTGCAGGAGACATCTAACTACCAATCCTGATTGATTACCACTCGACTGGCGAGTTAGCCACCAAAGCGGTCATAGAAAATTGGAATCAAAGACTCAACTATTCCGACAAATAATAAGTTTGAACAAGGGGTATTCCCCTTGTTGCACCCTTTAACTATTCATAATCAGAAGCGTAAGTTTCTTCATAGGTGTGTGAGTATAACTCAAATAAATTACCGAACGGGTCTTCTAAATAAACCATTTTAGCTGGCTTATTTTCATCTTCAGGGTGATAGCGCATAACATCCATCCTCACTTTACCGCCAAACTCTTCGTTTTTTTGCATAACAGTTTCAAAATCATCCAAAATCTAAGGGGTAAGAACCAAAATCTAAGAAAATCTAAGGGGTCAGAACAATTTGATTAAAGCCACTAAAGCCGTCTTTCAGGTATCTGTATCGACGTGTTTTCAAAGTACTACAAACTTATCAGCAATTAAATCCCACTAGCTGCAATCAATCGCTCTGACCCCATTGATTTTGGCATTCGCTTCTTCCATCCTCCCAATCTGCACACCCATAGGTTTACTTTGCAGTAAACTGTCCCTTGAGGGAGATGTACAGGGTTACCACGTTCCACCTTTGAAGCACGTTGGGTTAGGTGCCCGCTTTCGACCGGTCAGGACTGTTGGCCATGTGTGTCCAACAAAAAATGACACACCTCCCGACGTTGCCTTTTGGCTCAAGTGTATCAACCTTTTTCACTTGTTTATCGTTACGGTCTTTATCACGGATTCAGTTAACTTCACCATACCAACTCCCTAGCACTCACCCGATCATGGTTATCAGGAGGGTGCTTGTCTCACGATTTGCGCCCCGGTTACCTATTGATAACCTTCGTTACATTGTCCGAGCAGCTCTTTATTCATGCCCGTAGAGTCACCTGATGGCACAGGTGGTTTGAACAACATCCTCAAAGAATCAATGGGGTCAGAGCGATTGATTTCTTTCCCTCACCAAAAGCTAACGTCAAAAAAGTGCATTGCGGAAGTTAAGCTCGAAATATTTGCCCTATATTTCCTAATGCATTATTAGTGACATATTACTGAGAAGTATTAGTAATACCCCTAAAACAACACATTTACATTCTAAGTAATTGTTTTCATATTCACCCTTAATTGTGGCTGTGCAAATACACAGGTTAATCGGGTCGCCCCTATATTCAGGAAAATGAGCAAATTGCGCATTTTTGTCCGGTGATACTTTAAAAATCTATTTATAAGTGCTTTAACTAGATAAGTTTTATTGAATTTGTTATTAATAGTGAAAGTAGAAAAGTGAGCGACTTGTAAGCAGAAAAATGCGTAAGTTGCGCACTATTAAATTGTTATGTGAGTTGGCGATTGCTATGGAAGTCACAGAATCTAGGGATGCGAGCGATAGGTATACTGTTGAGATTTACGACCTGCCTGTTTGGAAATACTCTTGGCTCAAATGGCGGCTAAGTCGCATATTTCGACTAAAAAGCCGCGAAAGAACAATAATTTCTCTTGATGAGAGATTTCAACAGCTTGGTAGTGATGAAGGTGAAGTCAGTATAGAGTGGGATATATGGAGTGGTTTTATCGTCGTTTCCATAGATAAGTACTCAGAAAACTTGGTCATAAAGATTAGAGATTACTTAAAATCCAAGTATGAGTGAAACTCACATTACAAGCTGTTTAATAAAGGACAAAATACAATTGGCTGTGTTTCGTACCTCAACAATTTTAGCCAACAATATTTTGCCCATTAACGAGGGCGTTATGCATAAAGGAAGATTAGTCGTATGGATGTATTAAAGTGGATTGTTGGAATACTGATCATATATTTGTCAGTTCAATATGTCGTAGGCCCAGTAATGGTCTATATCAATCAACGACTTCCAAAAAAATACAAATTTGACTTGCTGGATTCTGTCACATTCCTATCAGAACGAGATGAAGTATTTCGATCTCTACATGAAGAAATTATAAATAATGAATTCCGATATATAGGTTCTGCTGAAATACTGCAAAGCCATAGCTCAATGTATTTTTCTATTTACTATTCGGATGAAAAGAAAATCACTTCCACACTAATCACTGCAGAAGTTGCCCACAATTCTACAACGACACAAATCGAATTCACCCAAATATATGATGACGGTACGTTGTTGAGTGTAAATAACAACAGCGTTATCGGGGTCTATCCCGAATGGAAGATAAAAGAGGCTTATAGATTCTCAAATGTAAACGATTTTACAGAGCTACTAGCCATAGCAGATAAAATTATCCGAATTAGGAAAAGACATCAAATAGCAGTTCCTATGGTGGAAGGTAAGGAGTTCGAGACTATTGAGCAACACCTCAATAAAGAGCTGGAACGCTTGGTTCAGCTTGGGTGGGTATCATCAAAACCAACTGAAAATGGGTTTAAATTAACACCAAAAGGAGCTGTTTTAATGACCTGGAAAATGTGTTGGCCAATCAAATCTATTATAAGTGCCATTGGTATGTATAGATCCAAAAAGGTGCTGAGTGGCGCATAACAAAAGTAGGAAAGCGACAAATATTGTGTCGCTCCGCTTGTGTAAGGGCTTCGCCCATTTTACACAAACTCCACAACACAGTATTTGCGCCTGCTACTGGCGTTAAGGCGTTATTGATACAAAACCTAATCCAAATATACTATTCATATAAATGACTAATGTCTTCAATGTGGCAAAAGTGATCATGTCTCGGTAGTGCGCAAAGCGGAAACTAGCAGTTATTATTCTAACGTCTGCTTCACCTAATAAAGCGGACATAAATATAACAGTATTAAATAACAAAACTATTGCTAGCTTAACTCATCATAAAGAAATTCATTTAACATTTTCAGCCGCATTGGAATCATATGATCAACTGGCCTTAAGGAGTAAAGGTTTAATTCTTGGGTAGAATAGTCTGTTAAAACAGGTAATAGTTTCCCTGATGTTATATCACTGCTGACTATAAACTCTGGAATTAAAGCAATTCCTTGGTGGGCCAGTAACGCTTCTCTAAATAACGTACTATTATTGGATTGTAAATGTGGATCAATATAGACACTTATTTCTTTTTTTGCCTTTGAAAATAGCCATTTATGTCTGCTTCCTGGTTGTGAGTAAACCAAACAAGAATGACTTTTTAGATCGTCCGGCACTAGCGGTTTACTGTGTTTTGCTAAATATTCAGAAGAAGCACAGGCTATGAATTTATACGTTTTTAATCTTTTACAAAGTAGAGAACTATCTTCAAGCTTGTTAGTTAGTCTGAGCACTAGATCATATTCTCCTTCAATAACATTCACATGCTGATCACTCATATGAACATCAACGGAAATCTGTGAATATTTCGCCATGAATTTAGCTAATACTGCTGAAAATACACACAAACCCCAGCTCATAGGTACACTAATTTTTAGTTTCCCTCTAAGCTTAGATTGGGTTTCGGTCAATTCGTCCGATAACTCACGCCACTGATCAATCAACTTAATTGCATGGCGATAGCTACGTTCACCACTATCCGTGAGCTGCATATGTCTTGTGCTTCTGATAAAAAGTTTAGTATTTAATTCCAACTCCAAATGTTCGATAGATTTAGAGATCCTAGCAACGGTTAAACTGAGACGTTTTGCTGCTGCTGTGAAACTGCCCCCTTCAACAACTGCTTTTAATACTTTTAGGCTTTCTAATTGGTTTATTTTTGGCATATTCAATTAAAAGTTAATAATGATTAAACTTACATTGATATTATCATTGTTTTTTATTAGTGGCAAAATGCGTCAACTTAATCAACATCTCGTCGGTATCACTATGAAAAGCACTAATAGTAAAAGTAATGGTTCAAATATTTTTTCAAATCACACAATAGGAAATATCACCCTAAAAAATAGATTAGCTGTTGCGCCTATGACACGCGTGAGTGCCAATGAAGATGGTACTACAGGGGCATTAATGAAAGATTATTATCAGTCATTTGCACAAGGTGGTTTTGCATTAATTATCACTGAAGGGATATATACCGATAAACATTATAGTCAAGGCTATAAATTTCAACCGGGTCTTACCGATGAAGCACAGGTTGAAAGCTGGAAAGGAATCACAGACGCGGTTCATAAGAGCGATGGCGTGATTATTGCCCAATTAATGCACGCAGGTGCACTTTCTCAGTACAACAAATACATTGGACACAGTGCTGCGCCTTCAGCAGTGAAACCTTTAGGTAAGGAAATGACATTTTATTATGGATATGGTGATTATTCAGTACCAAAAACAATGACTAAAGAAGATATTGATAACGTAATTAAGGGCTTCGTTAACGCAGCTAAGTTAGCAAAACGTGCCGGATTCGATGGTGTTGAAATTCACGGCGCTAATGGTTACTTGTTAGATCAATTTATTACAGTGTACACAAATAAAAGAACAGATGAATATGGTGGAGAGTTGGTTAACCGATTAAGAATTTATAAAGAAATCATCACTTCAGTGCGTGAAGCCGTTGGTCAAGACTTTATCATTGGTATTCGATTTTCTCAAAGCAAGGTGAATGACTCGGAGTACAAATGGCCTGAACAAAGCGCTGATGCAAAATACACCTTTCAGTCCGCAAAGCGTTTTGGCGTAGATTATATCCACACCACAGAATTTATTGCTAAAGAGTCTGCATTTGAAGGAAGTTTATCATTGGCCGAGTTTGCGAAAAAATATGGCGACGTTCATGTTATCGCAAATGGCAGTGTTAACAGTGAAGATGATGCGAAGCTATTGATTGACTCTAACCAAGCGGATATTATTTCACTGGGAAAAATTGCGCTAGCTAATCAAAATTGGCCTAATGTAATTAAAGATAAACAAAACCTTCAAGGATTTAGCTTTGATATGTTTAACCCCATTGCCGATTTAAAAACTGCTAAAGAATTTTTAGCAAAAAACGGCTAACACAAACTTTACATTTCTCTGTCACAATGAGCGGACGTTAATCATATATATAAATGTCCGCTGTCGTATCTTTAAGGACTCTTTCATTAACCAAAATCACACAACCTATGATCACTTCGATACGACAGCAGACGTTTATGTGGGTCTTCGTCATTGATGTCGAAGTAGTAAATATCGCCGTCTTGCTTGATATTTGATGTTACTAGCTGTGCAAGCTCATTAACTCT
>MAAL01000093.1 GCA_002163245.1 Gammaproteobacteria bacterium 42_54_T18
TGCGCATTGAAGACATTAACCATTAAATTTTTGGCATATATTTTCTAATGCATTTTTTTGATAAATATTTGGTTGTAGTAGTTTCTAATTTATTGAAGTTATGGGATATTAACTTTAATAAATAAAAAATTATGGAACGGACACTACTGATAGGTATCCATAATAAGCTGATAAGCACTTTAAGGATTGAGTTGTGTTTAAAAATAAATGGAAGTTATCTTTTTTTGTTTCTCTTATATTTCTTATTACTTCTAATCTATTTTGGTTATACGTTGTTATCGACCAAGGGATTAGCTACTCCTATTTATCCGATGAGAATAACTATACAAAGAGTTCAATTAAAGCATTAGGTGAATTAATTGTTAAGGGTTCAGAAAAGTATACTCAAAAAGATATTTTGCATTTATTAAGGCAAGCAAATACAGATGACTTTATCGTTGAAGAAGATAATAAAATAATTACTGGTTTTTCGACTTTTACTTTTAAAAACGGGAAGTTAATTAGCGTAGAGTAATGTGCTTATCAAGTAATTAAAGCGGGACAAATACAGTTGGTTGTTTTCACTCCGTTCAATATTTTAACCAACTATATTTAGCCGCTTAATATGGCATTGGTATGAACATGAAAGACCGGAAGTGTCCAAATTGCAGTGTCGATGCAGTTTCTGTTGTAATGTTGGCTTTAATGTTTCGTCCAAAATGTTCGCACTGTAAGAGTAAAATTGGCTTTCATTGGCTTTTTGCTGGCATATATTATTGCCTTTCTGCGGTCATAATAGGGTTTTTGGGTATTTATCTATCTGTTAGTTTCGATCTGCCGTCGAGTTTAGTTTTATTGGCGGGTGCATTTACTATTATATCCACTTTAGCTGGTTTGCTTACGCCACTAGAAGTTAAAGAAAAGTGGTGGGAGCCGTGACCACCTATAAGAATTTAAAGCGTTACCGATATTAAATCTAATCCAAATCAGCTTTAGACCTCAATAAGTTAATGACCGTTTTGTGGCAACTGCTGTCATTGGATTGGTTTTTATGTCAAATAGATAATACTTTTTTAAGTTAAAACCCGCGTATCGTGTAGACTACATATGGTCTACACATAAAACAAACAAAAACGTAAGTGTTTGATTTTAATTCGCATATTAATTAAGTTTTCATAATAAGCTGTTAGGTGTTTCTCGAGTATGGGTGGTGCATTAGTATTAATTTTAGCAATTCAAGTCTTGCTTCTAGCATATTCAATGTTTATTGCAGGTGGCAAAGGATCGCTTTATAAAGTCCAGTCAGGTTTTATTCTAGCTATATCTTTGGGTTTAACTTTCATAATCGTTTGGACGTATCCAAGCTTTTATTTTTTTTACTTAATTCAATTGGTTGTTTTGGTTGTTACTGCATTTATCCTTTATAAATACTACGGTAAAAAAACACCTATCAAGCAAATTAATCAGGACAAATAACAGTTGGTTTTTGCTCCTGCGTCGCCTATTTTAACCAACTATCATTTGCCCATTATTTGGGCGTTGGTATACCTCAAGTATGGATGCTATCTAAAATTATGGTTCATAAAATTATACTGTCTTTATCGGTCATTTCGTTGTTAAGCTTTTCTGCATTCTCCATATGGTTTCCAGAATATAATTACGAGCAAACAAAATCTAAATTTACTATTGAACAAATGACGGAATTGCAAAATCAATATATAGCTGTATTAAAAGATGAAGCAATTCCAATAGACCGATCCAAATTAGTATCGCAAATACAAAAACAGCACGAACTGAATCTTTCAAATGAGAAATATGTAAAAGCACAATATGACTCTAGCTATTCTTTAGCAGAATTATTGCTTAGTTTAATAGTGGTACATTTGGTAGTATTGTTTTTGACGGTAAAGTTTAAAAATCAAGCCTAACAAGCTAATTAATAAGGACAAAAAACAGTTGGCTGTTTTCGTTCCTCAACATTTTAGCCAACAATTTTTTGCCCATTATTAGGGCGTTGCTTCAGAAGGAGTTTAGATTTGAGTAAGGAGATACATCCATTTTTCATTGACCAGCTAAGTGGCAAAGTTCAATTTCTGATAGCCGAATTTTGGTTTAAACTTCTGGGACAGTCTTTTGCAACTGGCGGTCTTATGTTTGCCGGTCAAAAACTTGATTCGATTGAGCTGAATATTCTTGCTTATATATCAATGGGTGCTACTTATCTTTGGATCAGCCATCAGCTTAATAAATCAATGTATTATATTTGGCCAGAAACTGAACCTTCAGCGGTAAAACATCAAAAACCTAAGCGCTGGCAAATGTTCTTTGTTTTTTCTGTACCACCAGTATTTCTAATTATACCTTTTCAGCTCAGTATGTTTTTGGCTCAGTTAGTTGGTCAAATCAAAGCATAACAAGCTGTTAAAAAAGGACAAAATACAGTTGGCTGTGTTTCGTTCCTCAACAATTTTAGCCAACATTACTTTGCCCATTAACGAGGGCGTTATCGATACAAAAACTAATCCGAATTCAGTTTTAGCCCGTTAGTGCTAATGTCTCCAATGTGGCAATAGCGCCGATTATCGCCATAATAGTTGTTATCAGGCTTATCAAATGCAAGCTTCGGTGAAAACACTTATATCAGGACAATCAAGTCAGGACAGGCAATAGTTGATTGTTTCCATTTAACATTATAGACAGCTATTATTAGGAAATTAAATGGATACTGAGGATCGGTTTCTACTTTATATAGACATTCTAGGATTCGCGGATATGACAAAGCTCGAGCCTAGAAAGGTTGCGCGAGTGTACTCAATACTTGATCAACTGAATGTACACAGACATAAGTCTTTTAAGACAATTGTATTCTCTGACACTGTTCTCGTATATAACCCTGAATTGGCCGTTACAGATGAAGACCGCAAATACTTGATTTGGTATTTAATTGAGTTTGCAGAAGATTTGCATCATCGTCTTACAGGACAAGACATATATTTTCGAGCTATTCTCACATCAGGTTCATTCGACCACTATCGGCTTGATAATATTGAGTGTTTTTTTGGTCAGGCACTCGTAAACGCCTATACATCTGAAAAGGATATTCCTTCCCTAGGGCTCTTTATCGATAAGAACTGTAATAATTACAATCAGTTTTTCCGGAGTGCACCATTTGATGAAGAGTTGTCCTTTGTTTATCTCAATAGATCTCTTGAAACATTGGAAGAGTATGCTAGAGGTAAATATCCAATCACTGAATATGGGGTTATTGACCAAGCGCCCCATGCGCCATGGCAGGTTCGCTTTCTTCGCGATGTGCACCAAAACATGCGCACCCATCCTTCACCAGCAGTACGGACAAAGTTTCTCACTGCTTGGGATTTCTATGCCAAGAGGTACCCTTTAATGATACAGGCCTTATTAAACAGTGACTTTGAGCTTTCTAGTCTCGGGCCAACTAATGCATGGATAGAGGAAATAGAGAGTATGGAAAAAGATATACGGCATTTCAAGCGAGTTGGAAGTGGCACTCCGTTGTCCATGCAGTTAACAAAACGTCGGCGTAGGTCAAAGAAAAAACTTACATGATAGAACGCATAATTCAGAAAATGCCTATTAAGCTGTTCAAGTGGGATGTTATCAATACAAAATCTAATGAATACACACGATACCACTGAGTTACTTAATGTCTCGAAAGTGGCAGCTAGTGACCTTAGAACAATGAACACTGGTAGTTTTGCCCTCACCAGAAGCTAACGTCAAAAAAGTGCGCATTGTTGACATTAGCATTAAATTTTTTGCCATATATTTTCTAATGAATTTTTTAGATGTTTATTACTAAGCGGGTTCAGTAATATTCTAAATTAAAAAATAGTTGTGTTGCTTTCTAATACCTTGAAATTATGAGATATTGATGTGAATTAAATTATGGAACGGATATTACTGAGCCGTCTCCATAAATAGCAGTTAGGTATATTATGTATCGTTTCCATTTTTCTTTAGCAATATTTATCTACTTTTTGATCAATACAATTATATTATTTTGGCAAGGAAATTTATTAGGTGGTATTTGTTGCTTGATCATTTCTATAGCAATACCTCTAGCTATACTTGGAGTTAATCAATTACCAGTTGCTGGTTTTTTGTTCCTTCTAATAAGTATTACGTCTGTTTTTAGCGACTATTTTGAACGATTTAACGACCCCAAATACCAGTACATGCAATATGTATATGAAACATTAGATGGGAAGTATTATGGTGAGCATGAAAATAAGGTACGTTTAGCTTGTGGTATACAGAAGTACGTTGATGATTTTGCGTTTATATTTAATTTGTTTAAAGCTATATATTACGATATTTTTATGTCAGCTATAGATTTTTTATTAAACGCTTTTTCAGAACCTGCTGAAAATAAATGTTTAATTGCTGTTAAACATTTAAATGCAGAATATCCAGAGTTTAAGATACCTATAGAGTAAATAAACAGGAACACGTAAAGTTGGCTGCGTTCGCTCCTCATTATTATAGCCAATGTTACTTAGCCCGCTATTTGGGCGTTAAGTTATATCCAAGGAGGGGTGTTAATAAATGGCTGTACTTATAACTATAACCATTTTTTTTACAATTCTTACCATGTTCGTGAAGCTAAGATATGTAGTCATTCTATACGTCATAGGTAACATTGTTTTATATTCCTATCTGGTAAATTCAGGTCAGGCTGGTGGGTGGTATATATTAGCAGTTCAGGTTCCCACTCTTGTATCATCAGGCATTGGTATATTACTGATATTTTTTTGTCAAATAATCAAATATATTTGGCTGGAAAGTAGAGAGACTGAACCATCAACAAGTGAAAACGATGATAAAAAACATAACAAGCAAATTAATCAGGACAAATAACAGTTGGTTTATGCTCCTGCGTCGCTTATTTTAACCAACTGATATTTCCCCATTATTTGGACGTTAGCCGTCTTAAAAAGTTTGGAGTAAACTTGAATATTGAGCAAAATAAAAACGGTTTGGATAGGCCTATATTTGCATGGTCTATTACAGTTTTAATTATATATTCTGTCATATGTTACTCCATTGAAACATTGCCTGACTTAAGTGCAGCGACTGTAAGTTTTTTATATTACTCTGAAATTGTTGTGGTATCACTATTCACCGTTGAATATTTTTATCGTATATTTACGATGCCAAACAGGTTCAAATTTATTTTCAGCTTTTATGGCCTAATTGACTTACTGGCAATTCTTCCATTCTATTTAGCAACCGCAATTGATCTACGAACACTGAGGTTAATGCGTTTGTTGCGTCTTGCTAGGCTTTTAAAACTTGCACGTTATAACAAAGCTATTCACCGCTTTAGTAAAGCTATATCCTTAGCAAAAGAAGAATTGGTCATATTCACACTAGCAAGTTTTGTTATGCTGTATCTTGCCGCTGTTGGTATTTATCACTTTGAACATACCGCTCAACCTGAAGTATTTCGTTCTATATTTGACTCTTTATGGTGGGCAGTGGCTACGTTAACAACAGTTGGTTACGGCGATATATATCCAATAACTATTGGTGGCCGTATTTTCACCTTTGCGATTTTAATGGTTGGACTTGGTTTGGTTGCAGTACCTACAGGTATAGTTGCTTCCGCATTATCAGAGATTCGAAGTAAGCAGTAGCAACGGCTAACAAGCTGTTAAACATGGATACAAAAACTAATCCGAATTCAGTTTTAGCCCATTAGTGCTAATGTCTCGAATGTGGCATAAGTGACGATTAAACCAAATTCCCAATCGGTTTGTTTTCTAGCACTAATATTTATTAGTGCTAATGTTCCCTTGGTGCGCATTTCGGACATTTCAGTTAAAAATATTGCCATATATTTTCTAATGAATTGTTTTAGTTATCTTACTGATGCATATCTATAACGTGCTATCGTATTGAAACTGAAAAATTACAATTAGGGAATAATGTGATACGACTTCCAATGGCATCATCAAATATCAAATCGATTGGCTATGATAGTAATAGAGAAACTCTAGAGATAGAGTTCACTGCTGGCTCTGTATTTCAATACTTTGATATTCCCCAAGCTACTTATGAGGAAATAATATCTTCTTCATCTGTTGGTGGTTATTTTCATAACAATATTAAGAATAAATATACACACACTAAATTGTTAGACTTTTCATTTCGCGAAATGGAATTAGTAAGCTATCTATACCGATTAATTGAAGCAAATAACGATTTTTCGAATGTCATTCTGGAACCTGGTTTTAAAGGTATTGATGGAAGGATGTTAAGACCGGATATAGTTTGTGATTACCAAAACAAAAAATTGATAGTCGAAGTAAAGAAATCAGTTCCTCTTACTGATAGCAGAGTTGTTGAGTTCATAAAGCAAGTTAAGAGTTATAAAGTTTTTGGTGATGATACGCAACTGGTAGTTGTTTTTCCTGTGTCGCTGCAAAAAAAATATGAAGAACAATTCAAAAGTGAAAATATTCTTGTTTGGGATATATCTACACTAGCAACAATTTTCTCTAGTGAGATAGAAATAATACGCGAAACTCCCCTCTATCCGATTATTTTCAATGCTGGTGTTAAGAAGGAGGCTAAATCACAATCAGTGTTATTTATAGAAGAGTTAAAATCTATTAAATCAGGTAGAGAAGAGTGGAGTAAGTATCAGAAGCTAATTGCTAATTGTATGGAATACTTATTTGCTCCACCTCTTGGAAAGCCTCTTTATGAATTGTCAGATTCAACTAAAACAAATCGTAGAGATATAATATTACCTAATTATTCAGAGGGTGGTTTTTGGCAATTTCTTAGGGATAATTATTTTGCTCATTTTATTGTTATTGACGCTAAGAATTTAACAAAACATATAGAAAAAAAGGATGTTCTTCAAGTATCAAACTATTTGAAGAAATTTGGTACTGGCTTGTTCGGAATGATTATTAGCAGGAATAACCCACATTCAAATGCCATCCTTACTCAGCGAGAACACTGGATTGCAGATAATAAGTTAGTAGTCTTTTTACAAGATGAAGATATTGTTCAAATGCTAACAATGAAGGATAGTTCTGGAAATCCTGAAGACGTAATTAGGCAAAAAATTGAAGATTTTCGATTAAGCTTATAAAAATCAATATAACAATGCATTCCAATGGGTAAGGCTCTGTGAGTAGTGTCTCGATATAAAAACTAATCCAAATCAATGACGTTTGGGTGATATTATTTAAGTAATAAATGTGTAAAACCAAACAGCTACACATGTGCTGTAAATTGAGTTACATAACTGATTATAATTACGTTAACTCATTTATTTTACTGTGTTAATTTTATTTTAAAGAAGCCCTTAAATGGGGTTAACTGTATAAGGTAAATTTCGTGGCAAACTATATAAACAAAAACATTTTAAGCCAAGCATATATTCATGTTGAGCCGAAAGGTATTGAAACAGAGGAAGAGCTTGAAGCGTTTAAAGTAAAGCTCACTGAATTTGCCAAAAGCCGAACAGATTTCTTTTTAGGTGACAACCTAGATATAAATATTGAATTTGAAGATGGTTCAATTAAAGCCAGAATTACAATTATGGGGACAATTTTCATTCTCTTAAATGGCATAAGCAATTACAAAAACTTTAGGGAAGGCCTTCAACTATTACACAGTGACGCCAAGTGGTTATCTGATTCAATTATTTCAGAATCTTTATACGAAACTAAAGCAAAAAATCAAGATGTGATTAGAGTTGAAGCACGGACAGGAATTATTGGCTCAGCTCATAAAATACTAAACCAATTAGAGCTGATTAAAAGTGGTGCTAATGGTTCCATGCTTGCCACTGATATTGCAAATAAAATAGAGAAAGTTGAAAAAGATATTCGTAAACTAATTGATAACATGAATGATAGTAATGATAAATTACTTGTGACAAAAGAAGCTATTGAAATAATCAATAATTTGCCTGAAACGCCGATTCCACCAAAAGATAAATTTAACCCAGAATTGGGGATTATAGAATATAGAAAAAAATCAACGAGCTTGTCACAAACTTTAAACTCTATTTTACATAAATACAGTTAGCAAGAGTGTTATCGATACAAAATATAATCCAACCTGTCCAATTAGCTATAATAGCTAATGTCTCTTTTGTGGTACAAAGTGACCGCAACTTAGACTGCTATATAGATAGGTTTAGCTGTCGATTTTAGTGACTGAGGAAATACCTAACAAGAGAATTTTGAATGAATCGCTCCATGAAAATAATTATCGCCATAGTAAGCTTATCCCTTATTTCAACAGCAAGTATTGCCGCAACCAACAAGGTTGTTAGTTTTAGTACGGCCAAGAAAAAGATGTACTCCAAAGTGTTCGATAACACGGGTAAAACACTATATTGTGGTTGTAATTGGTCAACTAGAAAAACAGATTTGAACAGCTGTGGACTACAAAGTTTCTTCCCTAAGAAACAAAGAAAACGTGCTCTAAGAACCGAAGCTGAGCATATTATCCCTGCGTCATGGATGCTTAAAGTTAACAACAAGACTAGGCAATGTGCTACTGACTCTAAAGCTGTAAAAGACAGTGCGCGTAAGTATTGCCAAAAGCATGATTTAGATTATAAACAAGCCCACAATGACTTAGTAAATTTGTACCCTGCTGTTGGTCAAGTCAACGCCGACCGTTCTAATAAGCCATTTGTAGATGTTGCTAAGAACAAAGTCAAAACCTATGGAAAGTGTGACATTGAAATAGGCTCAAGAGGAATTGTGCCACCTTCTAATAAAAAAGGAGACATAGCTAGAGTAGCTTTTTATATGACAAAAACTTATGGAGTTACTTACTCAAAAAGGCAGCTTGAATTGTTCAAGCAATGGAATAAGCAAGACCCTATTTCAGCACAAGAAAGAGCGCACAATGAGCGTGTAATTCAAGTTCAAGGCTTTGGCCTACAGCAATAGTAAATATAGAGGGGAATATAATGAGTCAATCAATGCAAAATTTAGCGGCTTCTTTGCAATCTCTGGAAGAAGAAATTGGACTTGAAGATTTAAGCCAGTTATTAGCTGATATGCTACTTGTTTGTTCTGCACGAATTGTAGGTGATTCTCCTAATAATTGGACGGTAAAAACAGACAT
>MAAL01000071.1 GCA_002163245.1 Gammaproteobacteria bacterium 42_54_T18
CCTGCAACATAAGTTGAGCAAAAACCCTCAGACCATTCATTACAGTGGTGAAACGGTTCAGGTTAAAAATGGATTTCCCGTTGCTAGCTGGTCTCATGCTATTTACCCCATTCTGGATATGAATGCCTCCGCCATCAATAGCAATACTAATGAGATATGCACAGGGTTTGATTTTTGCGCCAGCGACGATATTGATATCCACAGCCCACAATTTTCCAAGCTCAATTTGAACTCGGGCAAGCTAGTGGTGGTGTGGATGCAGGGGGATCAATTAAGCGATCACTGCTTTGCCTATTTTCATCAACCTAATAGCAGCAAGATACCCAGCAGTGCTATTGTCAGCGAAGGATGTTAACCCCTAATCGAATCCGTTATGGCCAAAATATTAATTGTTGAAGACGAAGTAGAGCTTAGCCAGGTGGTTGCCAAGTACTTGCAGGCCGCCGGTTTTGAGACCCAGGAATTTGCCAGCGGTGAAGGGGTAGTGGCCTGGGTAAAGCAAAACAAACCGGATGTTATTTTGTTGGACTGGAATTTACCCGGCCAGGATGGTTTGTCTATTTGCAAAGAAATTTGTGCCTTCAGCGAAATCCCCATCATCATGACCACTGCTAAAGTTGATGAAATTGATCGTTTAATCGGTTTAGAAGCGGGAGCCGATGATTATGTATGCAAGCCTTACAGCGCCAAAGAAGTGGTGGCGCGGGTTAAGGTGCGCCTGCGCCGTTTAAATCGCTTAACGACCCAGGAACCCAGTCTGCAATTAGATGAGTCGCTCATGAGCATTCAATTTGAGGGAACAAGCCTGCAACTCACCGCCATTGAATTTAATTTATTTAGTCTGTTTTACCACAACCCCAGACGCATCTATTCACGCCAGCACATTATGGATCGGGTCTATCAGGATTACCGGGTGGTGAGTGAACGCACCATCGACAGTCACATCCGAAACCTGCGGCTAAAGTTAACGCAATTGAGTCCAGACCAGGATTTAATCCAATCTATTTATGCGGTGGGTTACAAGTACGAACCCATATGACTGCTTTGCCTTTATACAGGTAAATTAAGAGTAACGCTTAACCCTCCCAGTACAGACACATCAAACCTCATATCCCCCTCATGGGCCTGAATAATATCGGCACAGATATGCAATCCCAAACCCGACCCTGACGCCGAATTACCTGGTACCCGAAAACCACGCTGGGTTAATTTTAACAACTCACCCTGATTGGGCCCAGGTGAGCTATCACTGAACACTATCTCCAGTTGATCTGTTCCAGGCGTTAGTTCGAGATTAAACTGCCCGCCCTCATGGGTATATTTAATGCTGTTATCAAACAGGTTATTAAACACTTGAGTCAATTGCATCACATCCACCTGAGCGAAAATGGGGCTTGAATGCATGTCTTGGTT
>MAAL01000193.1 GCA_002163245.1 Gammaproteobacteria bacterium 42_54_T18
AACGCCGAATATAGAATGAAGCCTCCAAGGACGCCAAATAAAAGCGCTCGGTGGCGCATCAAGATAATCAGATCGTTTGAAGAAAGCGCTATATCATAAGCACCCTCTAATTTGTGTGCTGAGAGAATGCCAACAACGGGGATGAAATTAATTAGGCCGACAATGATCAAGCAAAGTGTAATTAGTTTAGACATTTAATCTCCTTAGCGGTTACGCCAATATTGTGGGGCGCTGAAAGCGTCCCAGTGCCGTAGGCACGATCACGAATGCCTTGTTAAGGCTTTTTTAATTTTGAGGGCTGCCATTATTAAGCCAAACCATCCAAATATATAGCAAATTAATGCCCACCCGTGATGTGCAAATGATCTTTCAGAACCAAGAAAACATCTTGATCCAGAAGGCGGACATATTACATTAGTTACGTCCCATAGAAAGTAACCTGGAAATAAAACTACTTTTGCAAAAGTATTCCCATATTCAATTGGTAATAAGAAAGAAATTCCAATCGTAATAAGCACAAGTGAAATAGACGCTATTAATACCTTAAGAATCAATTTAAATTTCATGCTCAAAGAGCCTTAACAGCTTATTATGCATTTGACCTCAAATACCTTTTTACTTTATTAGCAACCACCAGATTCTCATGAGATGACCAAAAATCTGAATATTTAGAAATTAATTCGGATGCCTTATGAAAATTTATATTAGCCTCTTCATTCATCCCTAACACAACCTCAATTTCAGCCATATAAACTAAGTGCTTCGGGAGTAGCTTCTCATTGGTTTCCAGCCGAACAGCTTTAGATATAGCACCTAAAGCATCGGCTCTGTTGTGAGCTGTCCAGTAACAGATAGCATCCATATGAGCTGATGAAGCTAAGAATAAATTAATTAATTTCCACATAAATTACGCAAACGCCAAGCTAAGCGGCGCAATTTATTGTGTCCCAAGCTTGAGCGCATTGTTAGAAGGTATGTTTTCATTCTTGCAATGCCTTCTGAAGCACTGAAAGTAAAACATTTGAATCAATGCCTAAATTTTTCAGTTTGAAGGGCTTCTTTGCCTTCAATGAGACGATCCATACTTCGGGCAGACGGCTTCCTTTATGAAATTCATCAACAATACCCATTTCTGAAACATCAGGGTAGTCAATTAGGCGACTGCCTAACGGATATAAAACCTCAAATGAATCCGTGCTTACTCTTACCCCATAAGCTGTAGTCAAATATTCATAAATAATAAAAGCAACCATTAAACTCATAGCACCGTAACCTAGTATAGGGTTGCCATTAGCCCCCACATATATACCAAGCGCGGTGAATACTAATACTCCAGAAAGTTGAAATACGTGATAAGGAACTCCCTTTTTAAATTCCTTACGTGAAAACTCAGGGCCTTCATGGTCAATATTCTCGAAAATAATGGATCTAAGAATTTCAAACCCCAATAGTTGATATTCTACTTTCAATAATAATGCCCCGTTCGAATCAATCAGATCCAAACGCTGCATGTAAGCTCTTTCTTTTATTTTTGATATATTCCCCCAACGGATTAATCCTTGTTCTTTTCCTAAATGTTTATACCAAACACCTTCTTCATCTGTGGCTATGTCAGCATAAGGGAGACCCCTAAGTGCTTTCCACGTAAGTATTGCAAATCCCCCAAACATAATTGTAGAAAACAATGATATGAATATAAGGCCACTAGTATTTGTATTATCTTCCTCAGGAAAAAACGGGACGGCGAGTCCGAGAGCCATTATGACCAAAAAAGCGATCAAGCAAGCTCTCATTAACCAAATAAATTTCTTTTCTAAATTGAATTCTTGCATATATCTAATTAATGCCTTCTAACATTTTTATATAGAGCACGCTCGCTTTGTCATTTCTGATATCAGCTACGAATTTCTAAGTGTTTATTTTGAAAGGAATTTAAGACGTGGGCTCAAAATTCTTTCCGAGCAA
>MAAL01000116.1 GCA_002163245.1 Gammaproteobacteria bacterium 42_54_T18
TGCTAGTGTCAATGATATTAGCTCAGGTTTAGGCGCAAAAAGATCTTGTACTTTTAATGACGGTTCAAGCCTTGTAGAAGAAATTATTGAATACCAAGTCGGGCAAGGCTATAAGATGGATCTTTCTAACCACTCAATGCCGCTAAAAAGCATGCAATCAGAAATGAAAGTGATTGCGATTGACGAACACAGCAGTGAAATCTTTATGTCAGCGGATTTTGTTGTCAAAGGTGGGCCATTTGGTTGGGTGATGGGGCAATTGATAATGCGACCTGTAATGAAATCCATATTTAAAAAAGTGATGACAGGTTTAGCATATCATAGTGTGACGGGGAAAATTATTAGTAAAAAATTACCGTCAAATGAAGAGTTAACTAAAATAATTCTCGCTTAGAAGCTCAGTTGAATCTCCCTCTAACTCAATCTGTAAAGGTTTCTCTGAAGGTGTAATGAGTTGCAATAGACCGTCCTTTCGTTCGAGCTTAAACATTGATAGGTCAGGACGAATTGTCATCCTTTGAAAAGCTTGGCAGGGTGACAAATGGCCATTCTCGTTTACCTTGATTGGACCATTGCTCAAAGCATATTTTCGGTCTTCAGAAAATCCCTCATTCGCTCGAAGTTTAACTACGTCGAGCTTTTCTCTAGGAAATCCTTTAATAGGATACTGATATATGAATTCAATTTTGTTCATAATAGAACTCCTTCAGTGATGATAACAAGGGGCTGCGCATTAATCGGGGGATTGTATTTTATTAGTCCAGCAAAACCTGCTGCACCTGAAGGCGTGGTATGTACTTCATTTTCCGCTAGTTTTTGAGCCGCACTCATCGCTTCACCATCTGAAACCGTGAGATACTCTACATCACTTTTCGCCAGTATATTAAGTGCTATTAAGGAAGGTTCTTTACAATCTAATCGTCCCATATTGGACAAAGGACCTGTCACTGCAACTGGAGTACTACTCTTTGCACTCTCTAGTAGACATGGTGCAGCTTCAGGCTCTATGACAATAATCTTTGGCTGTTTTTTCCAGTTCATTCTGATCATATGCGTTAACGAACCTGCTAGACCACCAACACCTGCTTGCACAAAGACGTGTGTTGGCCAGTTATTGTTATACTCAAATTTTTCACGCAACTCTTCGGCAATAATGGTGTAACCTTCCATAATAAGCATGGGAGGATCGACATAACCAATCCATGCGCTATCGGCAAGTAAAACATCATCTGAACATTTAGAATATTCTATGGCCGTTTGACAGCTTTGCTCATATGTTCCTCCAGAGTAAACTACTTCGGCTCCATAATTTTCAAGTCTTAGCGCAAATGAGTTTGGCACACTGTTAGACAAATATATTATTGCCTTAGCACCAAAAATATTTGCGCCTGCTGCAACAGCTAAGCCATGGTTACCTGCACTCGCGCATACAAAAGTAATATTTGATGCAAACTTTTTCACTGAAGGTGTATGAAAATCACCTGGACGTAACGCTTTCCCATACATCGAATACCATTTTCGTGAAATTAGCTGTGCGACAGCATAAATACCACCTGTCGCTTTAAAAGATCCTATATTCATTCGTTCAGTTTCATCTTTGACAAAGACATGATTGCCCTTATCAAAACTAATCAACTTTAAAGGGGATTCACTATATATCGGATAAGCCTTTAGCATAGCTTTTGGTGCTTCTACGTTCGGTTTAAAGTTAAACGACTTGTTCAAGTAAATGATTTTATCTAACATGTTTTCGATTCTTAACTGTGATGACATATTATTAATTATATCAACCAATAATGTGACATATCTGCCACAAAGCCTTATACAAACGCCTATTAATTGCGAATTATTGATAAATATGCTGTAATTTGGTCATGAAAAATCAATTAGATAACTCAGATAAAATCATCCTTGCATTGATACAAGAAGACAACACTTTAGGTTTGGAGTACATAGCTTCGAAATGCTGTTTATCAGTAACTTCTGTTCAAAGAAGGCTTAAGAGAATGCGAAAGGATAAAACCATCGATAAAGAAATCGCGGTCATAAATCCTGCTGCTGTTGATCAAAATATGACATTCGTTATTACGGTAAAACTTGAGAGAGAGCGGTTAGATATGCTTGATGCCTTTCGAAATATGATTAGAAAGGATATCCAAGTTCAACAATGTTACTACGTTACGGGTGAAGCAGACTTTATTATTATTTGTACTGCAAGGGATATGAAAGATTTCGAAGTTTTAACTCATCGCCTCTTTTTTGATAATCAAAATGTTCGATCTTTCAAAACATCTGTCGTGATGGATCGAACAAAAGTTGGCTTGTCTGTTCTAACTAATGGGTAGACTTTCCTTCTTATCTTGCAAGATTGAAGTTATTTATTCGAAAACCCACAGTTGTGTGAGCGTCATAAATGATGAGAAACGCATCACCCCATAAAAAATGTATCAAGTTGATTAAGTGAACTGAGCCTAATCTAATTGGCGAATGCTGCATCGGCACGTTTAACTAATTCATCAGTCAATTTCGCCACTGCTTTAAATGCATTACTATTCTTTTCTTTATGCAAATCTGCCGCATTAGTTACGATAAACAAAGCCACGTTTTTCCCCGGAAATATTTTTATGTCTGCTAGCCACTTAGTATTGCTGCCATTGTGCCATAGAGCGCTGTCAGAAACGGCCCAACCTAATGCATAATCTGAATTATCTGTGGCAGTGTGCAATTTGCTGAATTCTGCTGCGGTTAATAAACCAGTAATATCATTTCCTCGAGCACCCGCTAAATGTGCAGCGATATAATTCCCCATATCTTCAAGGCTACTATGAACGGTACCTGCTGGCCCCATAACTGCAGGGTTATCTACATTGTTAGCTTTCCAACCAGAGCCTTCAGATAAATGCCCAACAGGCTGAGACAAGTTATCTTGAATATCAGGGATACCAAAACCACTGTTGGTCATAGCAAGATTGGTAAATAAATTATTCTTTAACAATGTTTCCCAACTTGTAGTGGTAAGTCGCTCCATCATTGCCCCTGCAACCATGTAACCCAAATTACTATAAAGAAACCTCCCTTGTTCGACTTCCGGCTTGAGAGTCAATGCTTCATCGACCATTTTTTGGCGTTGAGATTCGATATCAAGTGAACTAGTTTGATAGCCATTTACCTTTGGAAGATTCGGTCTCATGCCTGATGTGTGTGACAATAATTGATCAAGTCGTACATTTTCATAATTATTATTCATTACGCCTGATAACTCAGGGTATACCTCAGCAATAGTTGTATCCCAACCAATCACGCCTTGTTTCACTAGCATTGCTGCCAGTGTAGAAGTCATCGATTTTGTCAAAGAACCAAGGTGCCACTTGTCATCAATAGTAACAACCTTATTACTGTTAATTTTACGAGAACCAGTGGCGGCCATTTCGATGATCTGCCCGTCATATACCAAAGCTGCTGCCAAAGCGGGCAAACCTTCGTCAATTCGAATATAGTCTACAACTTGTTGCAAGTTGCCATCACCAGCCTGACCTGTTATTGGTTCTTCAGGTAGCGGCTCAGATATTTTTTTACCGTCTCCTCCCCCACACCCCGTCATTGTGAGCATACTGAAAAAAACTAGCGCGGTTATTGGCCAGGTTCGAGTTGCTGAAAATAAACTATTCATTTTGTTCTCAATTTATTGCAAAGTAAGTATTGAGCAAATAATAAACATTCCTGCTATAAATATCGTTATCAAGATGTATGTGGATGTATCTAAATGTATCCAGCTAGTAAATGGAAGTCTTGGTCAAAGAATTCTAAAATGAATCTTACTAAGCCGACCAGGGCGATGGCAATCTAATAATACAGGGGGTTGACTGATGCTGGGATGGCAATTGGCAATTAAAATGTTAGAGCAAGTGATTGATTATCACTTGCTCTCTAATTAAGACATTGTCGTTAATGACAAACATGTATTATCTTCTATAAAACACGTAAATCAATAATTTTCACTTTTCATCAAGATTTACACCTAAGCTAAACCTTAAAAGTGCTAGCCATATCTTGTAAAGAAGCAGCTAATCTTGCCTGCTCTTTAGCTGTTACTGATATTTGATTTGCACCTGTAGCGGTTTCCGTTGATTTTTCTTCAACAGAAACTACATTGCGTGCAACATCTTGAGTTACCACTGCTTGCTCTTCAATGGCAGTTGCAATTTGGTCTGTCATCGAAAAGATATCACTAACAGATTCTGTTATCTCTTCTAACAAATGCTCAACTTCTTTTGAATTGTTAACCGCATCAACAGCTTTTTTCTGACTAGCTTCAATTACATTAAAAGCTGAATTGGCATCACTTTGTAGTGACATAATAAAACTTTCAATTTCAGCTGTAGACTCTTGAGTACGTTGCGCCAATGTACGTACTTCATCAGCAACAACAGCAAAGCCACGGCCTTGCTCTCCTGCTCTTGCAGCTTCAATAGCGGCGTTCAATGCCAGTAAGTTCGTTTGATCTGCAACGGATTTAATAACATCGACAACACTGGTAATATTATTACTACTTTCATGTAAACTATTAATCTGTTTTGCTAAACCATCAATCTCATTCGCTAAGGTTTCAATTGATTGATAAGATTTACGCACAGTTCCTAACCCATTTTTCGCTTTTTCATCTGCATCTTTTGCTGAATTCGACGTGTTTTGAGTATTCTCAGCCACTTCTTTTACCGTAGCAGATAGTTCTTCAATTGCGGTTGCAATTAAACCAATACCACTTTGCTGCTCAAATAAAGATTGCGAATTATATTCACAAGTCTGCGCAGTTTCTTCAGCAGCAGAAGACAATGTCATACTAGAAGAAGAAATATCTTTAATTACATTAGAAAAACTACCTAAAGTTTTATTTAATGACACTGAAATTTGACCTAATTCACTGCTACCTTCATACGGGCTATGAACGGTTAAATCATTATCATGTCGAACTTTAGACAATACAGTAGTTAAACTTTTAACCCTACCAGTAAGCTCATTGATAATATAAAAACTAACGGCCAACGCTAGAGAAATGAGGAGTGTACTAACAATGATATTAAGCACCATAGTATTAAATGCATCGCTTCGTTTCGTTTCAACCAAAGCCAGTATGTTATTGCCCAAATGATTTTCTATTTTCTTAAGCTGACCTATTCGCCCTGTTGATTGCGTAAACCAGTACTCTGCCTCAATACCAAAATCGTTTTGCTTGTTGTTAGCTATTGTACGAATTTCACCAACTTCTTTCACTGCATTATGATCAAGCTGTTGATTAAAAAAACTATTATTATCGGCATTACTAAAATGCTTAAAGTTATCAAAGTAAGTATTTTGTTCACTCACTAAGGTAATAAATTTTGCAAACATACCAGAGCCAAATTGATTCTTTGCAAAAGTATTGCTCAGTACAGCTCTTTCGATACCTGCACGCTCTTTTCCTTGTAAAAAGTTAAAGTAAGCGATGGTTTCTTTTGTCACTAAAGCATCTGAGCTAATGTCAGCATTTAATACCGCAACACTTAATAAGTCTTTATTTAACTGAGTGTAGTAAGCTAATGCAGCCCCTAGGGAAATTGACTGTGCATCAACTTGTTGACGTATTGAAGATATCTTTTGTAACGCTTGCTCAATAGAAGAGTTCAACTGAACAATGCGATTAAGGGAAAGGTCGCTCTCTTTCCAAAAATTTGTTTTATTCGCTCTTTTTTGATCTGTATTTTGACGTTGGTTTTTTAATTTATTACCAAACTTATTACCTTTAGAGCCTAAAAATCCGGCAGTCATCCCACGTTCTTTTTGTAGTTCGTGAACCAATTCACTATAAACAACTGACAATTTAGTTAAAGGAGCAATGGTAGACATTTCATTCTTAATATTAACATTATCAATTATAGCGCTGATGCTTAACCATAAAAAACCCAACATGGGTAAAGCAAGCAAAGTGAAAATTTTCTTTCTAAAAGAAAGATTAGAGATATTCATATATTTTCCAAAAAATTTTAGGTAATAAACTATCTAGCTACATGAGTATAGTAGCAAAATTTAAATGAACCACTAATATGAACTTTAGTATGAGAGAGTAAATTTTCTTTCTAATTAAAAGCCCATTTTGTTGATAAAAACATTACATACAAACCTATTAAGTTTCACTAGGCAGAAACATAATAAAGTAGGCGTAGTATTCAATTGTATAGAAGAGCAATTTGAAACAGAATCTGTTGATTTTATAACCAAAAAATCAACAGGGTACTATTATAACCAAACTATTCTATCAGATATTGTTGGCGCAGACTATGTGATAATTATACCTAATCCACTTCAATATTCAGGTCTCAGGATTAAGCTAGGTTGGGTATATATAAGATTTCAGGCAAAAAAAAACCGATAGCAAGGCTACCGGTGGATTAGCTATGAGGAGAGCTAGAATATTCAATTATTACAACAAGCGTCCACAAAGGGAACGAAAAGAATTATAGAGTACATACTCTAGTAAAGCAAATAAAAACTGTAATTAAATTACATTTTTGTTGTTTTATTTCCTGTTTTCTTTTGTAAAGCATGAATAAGGGTATCTTCGATAGGTTATTGTAACGTTCTATTTTCAACTTGCGGCTGTTTTAAATCAACAAAAAGTCAGTCGATATTTGGTTATCCAACTTACATACAGTAAACTATTGCCAATTTCCGTTATTAGTGAATAAAAGATGCCAGATCAACAACGCAATCAATCTCCAGACATGCAAGATACAACGTCAGGGAACACCACTCACTTTGGTTACAAAACCATTGATAAAGAAGATAAAGTTTCTATGGTCGCTGGGGTTTTTCATTCGGTTGCTAAGCAATATGACGTAATGAATGATTTAATGTCATTTGGTGTTCATCGTTTATGGAAACGCTTTACTATTGATGCCAGTGGCGTACGACCGGGTAATAAAGTTTTAGATTTGGCTGGCGGGACAGGCGATTTAACGGCAAAGTTTTCTCAGCTCGTTGGTAAAGAGGGCAAGGTTGTTCTGGCAGATATCAACAGTTCAATGCTCAATGTTGGGCGTGACAAATTACGTGATAAAGGTTTGGTACAAAATATCAAATATGTGCAAGCCAATGCCCAATATTTACCCTTTGAAGATAACACGTTTGATATTGTTACTATCGCTTTTGGTTTACGTAACGTTACCGATAAAGACATGGCACTGCGCTCTATTTATCGTGTGTTAAAACCCGGTGGTCGTTTATTGGTATTAGAATTTTCCAAACCTGAACATGAACTACTTAACAAAGCTTATGACTTCTATTCATTCAATATTTTACCAAAAATAGGCGAATTAGTGGCAAAAGATGGTGATAGCTATCAATACCTTGCTGAATCAATTCGTATGCATCCTGATCAAGAAACGTTAAAAAGCATGATGGATAACGCAGGTTTTGAACAAACAAGTTTCAAAAACTTAACTGGCGGCGTTGTAGCTTTACACAAAGGTTATAAATTTTAACCGCGCATTCTACACCACGAAAACGCTAATTAGACAAAGTTATGGCTTAATAAGACAGGGTTACTTAATGTTGCAGCAAGCATTCTCATCATCAATAGAGTTATTGATTAATAAAGTATTGTCATTGAATACTAGCAAAATTGATCTCAAAAAATTAGAGCAAAAAACGCTAACAATCATTTTGTCTGAAGTAAACTTTCCAATTAGTTTGAGTGTAAATAACAACAAGGTAATCGTGTCCGGATTAACTGAACGCGCTGACTGCACAGTAAATACCAGTATAAAAACCTTACAAGAATTAAAAGCACAGCAACAGTTAACCGAGTTAATTAAACAAAATAAACTTGATTTAACTGGCGATATTAAAGTTGCACAACAATTTACTAACCTTGCAGAAAGTCTTAATATTGATTGGCAAAGTGAATTAGCGGCCCATATTGGTGACATGCCTACACACAAGTTAATGCAA
>MAAL01000052.1 GCA_002163245.1 Gammaproteobacteria bacterium 42_54_T18
CAATTGAACCTCGGTTGTCCCAGCCCAGAGTTTCCAAGGCCCCAGTTAATAAGTGGCGCGATGCGAAGCTACAGAAAATCAAGGGGGCGGCTTAATGCAACAGCATTGCCCCCCCCCTCCTAATTGATTACCTTAAGCTCCTTCAAAACCCACCTTTAGCAACCCCTAACTGCCTTATGTTAGAAAGGCTATCCCGCACGCGAAGATCGAAGGCGGTCTACCGTACTCATATTATTGACTATAAATCAAACATGACTTAGGATCCCGCTCCCAAGCAAAATAATTTAGGAATGGAATATCCATGGCGTACATTGACGACTCTCTATCTAAAGACGAAAAAGTTGAACAGATTTTTAACCACCATTGGACCGCTTATCTATTTATCGGATTCCTTGTAATCATCACGCCTATTACTTTGGGCATATCCTTGATATTTGCAATCTACAAATGGCTATCTCTTCGTGCAACCGAGCAAGGCGTCACCAATAAGCGTGTAATATACAAAACTGGCATCATCTCTCGAAAAACTGAAGAGATGAAACTGGCATCCGTTGAAACCGTAGAAATCACACAGGGTATAATGGGACGTATTTTGGGCTACGGTAATATTGAAGTAACAGGCACAGGGATTAATGATTTAGTATTCAAATCTATTGATAACCCTATGGAAGTAAAAAAATCAATCGAGAGTATTGACGCTATCTAGCCCCTTAGCAATTCTGTTGGTTGTGGGGTTGATGTCATTCATCCCCACGGGCCTTATCCAGTCGGAGAGATTTCTGCAGGATGAACCCATGAATTAAACCAGCCGCTGGGAACTATTCGAATTATCTCCAGGTTCGCCAAAAAACTACTGAAAGACGACAGCATCGATAGAAAGCTCATCCCTGACAAGATGAAAAATAACGGCACAGGTTGATCGCGCAAGTAAAATCATTAATCATTTAAAAATCTTCAGTCGTCAGGTAGCGCACAAATCCGAAGAGCAAATATCAATTGGATCATCGACGAAGCACTCGCCCTAATAGCGCCATCATTGAGGACAGGCATCATTAGACGCATTGTTACCATGAATCCTGAAATCTGTCCTACCGAGAGCATTGTGGGCCACAGGATCAAGAAAACATCTGGCTAGATTTACACGGACAAGACGAGAATGACATCATAAAAAGCTTCAGTCTTCCCAACGGCCGCCCTGAAACTAGCATCCACATAAAACTACAGAACCAACATTAAAAGAATCACAAGCACGGTAAAACCACCGATCCATTTATACAAATCCTGTTTAGTGACTGTGCTGGGTAGATGCCTTTTTAGATTCGGCACGCACCAGGCAACAATGATTTATCTATATCCGTCCTATTCTCTCCTACCGGCTCCATTCCGTTAGGCACACTTCCGCTACCACACAACCAAGAAAAGGGGCTAGAAGGAGAATCGATAACAACAATTGGCCGTATCGTAAGGATCTTATCTTGCAGCTGTTTATTAACTTTATTTCCCAATGTAATGTGAAATGCACCGTTCACCATCTCCACCCTTGATACATAGTTCCCTAACAGCTTATCCGCAGGAGGTATTGCTGCTTCATTATTGTCACTGGGAAAAGACCCCGTATATTTATAATATTCAATGACACTGTCTTTAAGGGCACTCGCTATCACCATTGATTCCACCACTTGCGAACGAGCGGTATATACCTGATACGATGGTAGCGCTACAGATGCCAAAATGCCGATAATCGCCACCACAACCATCAATTCAATCAGTGTAAATCCATTGTTATTCATATTTCTCTCCTCAGACTGCTGAACCCAATGCAAAAATCGGCAAATACATCGCTATGATTAGCCCCCCAACCACAACCCCTAAAGCCGCTTGCGCTCCACGAGTCAAGGTATCCCTTAGAACCATCATTTTTCGCGTGAATAAAGAACCAATTTGTTGATTCTGATGAGATAACTCTTTATCCAGAACTTCCATCTCATTTGCTACGTTTATAGCGTCTGAATACACAGATAGCTCACTAATGCTCGCTGTAGCCACACCTGACAAAGTTTTTGCATGTTTCAACGCCATACTATTCCCCACTCCCGCTTGAACAAGCACCTTGGTGTACTGGACATAAAGAAAATAACCGTAAGTACAGTGCAGATCTTGGAAACCAGGAATAAAACGACAATAACGAGAAAGCCCTTCCAGTTTTGCAACTTGTCGCTTTACATGAAAGTACAGTAACGAAAAGCCTGCGGTACATACCGCAATTACGAAAATAATGACCAATAATGCAAAATCGTTCTCCAACACGAACCGCGTAAACTCAGGTAGCTCCACGCCAAAATCATCAAACGTTGCCCTAAACTGAGGTAGCACTTTTAACACGAAAATAGTAACCACTAATATCGCCACAACAAACACCGTAATGAGGTATGACATGACTGATTGAAATCCTTCCCAAAAACTATCTGCTTGATCAATCCCTTCAGAAATAGAATCATGGATGCTTACCAGTAACGTTGAGGTGTCAGCTCCCTCCTTACGCACAACCGTCATTAGTTTTATCAAGAGAGAAAAGCGGTCAAATTTGTATTCCTTAAGTACACTATCATCACCAGACGTGATTCTTTTAACATCATTAATGCTGTCGTGATAACTATCGGGCAAACTGGAAGATAGCTTTCTTAACGTTTCTGGAATTGTTTCCCCGCTTGCTTGCTGATACGTTAGCATTCGGCTTATTAGGGCCAATTTATTTTCATCTCTGGTATCTCCGGGCATATCGTATCCTTAATGCGGGCTGCTCTCGTCAGTGTAGATGGTTATTAGTGTAGCACCGCCAACTTAACTCACTGGACTTCCCAGGGCTAGCTTCACTTTCAACTAACAAAACCACAACAAATTTATTCCACAAAATACTTACATGCCTCTATACAATGCGTGAATAATCGATATTTTTTTGGCGAGGTAGATAGGTTTTGCGTGAGATAGAAAGTTTGCAAATCATGGACTGTGACGAACATCACAAAGCGGTATTGGAGTCGATGAGATTCCCTAACAGCTACGCACTAATAAAGCACCTAGAGGATGAACTCGTAGATCACCTGATAGCAAAGATTGGACTTACTAAGGAGACATTACAAGTAACTAACGGTACCGTGTCGGGTCTTGCGTTTAGGCTACTACTAGATTTGAATATAGCAATACACGACTCTCCGATACCCTACAGCCTAAAGGTGGCAAACGAGTTCAATATCGCGACCCATGGGATGCTGGGGCTGGCCATTGCCTCTGCAAAAAACTTAGAAGAAGCCCTTGGCTTAGCCACAACGTTTACGCCATTGATTAATCCCGCTATCAATGCGGAGAAGCAGAATGATGATACCAATACCTTGTGTATTATGACTTGCAACAGCGCTTTCGGTAACGCTGGGAACGTGTTGCTCGAAGTGTCTATGATGGTGCTTAAGCAATTTCTCCTGCAAACACAAAATAATGTTAGGCCTGAGTACTTGCGGTTTAGCCACCAAAACGAATTTTCAATACATTACTATGAAGAGTGTTTTCAGTGCCCCGTCCATTTCAATAGCGAAGATACCTGCATGGCGATTTTAACTGAAAATTTGGCTAGCCCCATGCTTTTTCATGACGAATCTACTGCCAGCGTGATGCAAACACATCTTGAAAAAGAAATGAATAGATACAAACAAACCAAGAACCCCTGGACTACCGAAGTACGAAAATATGTTTCATTGCACCTTAGTGATTCGCAACTAACGTCAAAAGTTGCCGTCTCCTGCTATTTAAACATAACCCCCCGCACTCTTACGAGAAAACTATCACAAGAAAACACAAACTATCAGCTCCTATTAGAAGAGCGAAAGCTTAGTGCAGCAAAACATTTTTTAAAATTAACCAAGAAGTCCATATCTCACATCGCATATGAAGTTGGCTTTAATGACCCACAGACCTTTTCTCGAGCCTTTAAACGCTGGACCGGGGTTTCGGCTCGTAAGTATCGTGAAATACCTGATTGATAACATTTTAGTCTTTTCATACCCACACAAACTCACCGCGTCCCAAATTGTTACTTTTCCGTCCTACATTACCTAATTATCTCGGAGCTTGTTCGTTAGAATTCTTACCGGTCTTTGTCGATTTGCAATGCAATTGGTTAGGAATAAACAATGAAAATAATAAAAAACATGAACAACCAACTTAAGAAGGTGCCACAGGTTCTTATGATGGCAGCTTTTTTAGGGGCAGCGATAGGGTTAACCGGATGTGGAGCGAGTATCGACCCAGAAGCTCCCCCTCTGCTCAGTGAAGGAGACATTTCTCAGGGACGTGACGCTTATTTTGATGCGTTGTTGAATGGGTATTATAGCGATTTAGATGAAATTATAGCCACTCTAAAGAAAGAGTCTGACGCAGGGGACCACCAAAGTCTTGCTGTGCTAGGTTTTGCGCATTCTTGGAAATTAGCGGAATACCGTCGTGACCCAGTGGATGAGAGTATTACTGAGCATGCTAAGTTAGCAGCCGATGCCTTTAGTGGATCGATCAAAGAAATCCCTCATGATGCACGCCTTCTAGGTTTTCGCGGCAGCTTTCGGCAAGCTCGTGGAAAAATTGAAAACAATAGCTTGATGACCGCTCTTGGCTGGTTTGATGAGGTAAATGCTGCAAAACGGTGGCCTGCATGGGGTCTATTCACTAAGGCATACGGCCTGATAACTTTCGGGCCTGACGAGTCTCTTTATAAACAAGGTATCGATTTCCTATGGGATAATCTTGATATCTGTGCTGGAGAGGCCGTCAATAGAGAATCGTTTAATCTGCAAGATTACCCGCAACTTACACAGCCCAATGCTGATCCTAGGATAGAGCGTCCTTGTACAAATACTCCTGTCGCTCCTCATAACTTAGAGGGCTTTTTCCTCTACTTTGGCGATATGTATTCCAAGGCATCAAATCTCAGCAAGGCAGAAACAATGTACCTTACCGCTTTGGAGGTAAATTCAGGCGATTGGCCCTATGCAGATGTAGCAGCAAAACGCATAGAACGCCTGCAAGAGTTACCCGTATTATTTAATCTAGAAAGAGGTAGCAGTGAACAGGTTTCGGTTGATGAAATTAATTTATTTCAAAGCCAGATAAGCTGTGTTGTTTGTCATCAAGGTTCTTCAAAATAAACACTCCGGGGCATCTAGCGATACTAGGTGCCCCACAAAACAATTGCCATATGCAGCGCTATCGATACGCCCCCCTCCTACTAAACCATCCGCGCCAACACGTCATTCTCCGAAGCATCCATAAATCTGTGCTTTACCACGCCAGCCAAATGCAACACTAATGAGCCTACTAAAATATACGCGGCTGTTTCATGCACCGTGTGGAAGATACTATTCCAGTACTCACTCTTTGCCGTTATATCCGGCACAGTGAACAACCCAAACATATCCAGTCCCTCCACGTAAGCATAAGTTGAATTCATCATAAAGCCGCTTAACGCCATACTAAACATACTAATGTACAACAAACCATGGACAGCGTGACTTAAACGAACCTCCCAACTCTGCAGCCCTTCGGGGGGCACTGGAATATGGCTTCTCAAGCGTGTAACAACACGAATAAAAAACAACATCAATACAATAAAACCAAGCGATTTATGAATGGGGTATAACTCATACTTATCTGGGGCATCCGCCTCGATATTTGACATATAAAACCCAACAACGAGCAAACCAAAAATAAGAGCGGCCATCACCCAATGCACCACTCGTAAACTTATCGAATATTTCATTATTCCACCCTCATTAATCATTTAAACGTGAAGCCATGTCAGCGACCTGAGCTCCCAACGCTTTAACCCGCTGCGCAAGATCCTCATCAAGTAATACCCCTTGTTCATTAAACACTCCATAGGCTGCTGGGACGGCCACCTGCGTTGGATTAACAACAGCTCCTAGGTTATTCAAAATATCACGCACGTGACCCAAGCCTCGAAGCCCACCCAAGCCACCAGGTGACGCAGCCATAATACCGGCAACCTTCCCATTAAATGCAGAGCCGACATCAGCACCCTGTGATGGTCGGGACAGCCAATCAATCACATTTTTTAATACGCCTGATATTGACCCGTTGTACTCTGGACTTGCCAATAAAATCCCCTGACTCTTTGCGAATAAGTGTTTCAGATCATTTACTGCAGCCGGCGTGCCTTCTGCTTCTAAGTCCTCTGAAAACAAAGGGATCGGATAATCAGCCAAATCTACATACACAACATGAGCGCCTTGTTCCTCAGCCCCTTTTGCAGCTATTTTCACTAAGTTTTTGTTATAGGATTGACTGCGTAAGCTACCTGCTAGTGCGATTATCTGTGTCATGCTTTACCCCTTGCCTTGATGTTAATTCATGTATTTCGTAACGTTGAAGCCAATTTTACACACGCATATTTGAAGAAAAACAATATGTATGCAAAACTTATGTGCATGAACGCACAGAAGACAGACTGGAACGATATACACGTGGCCTATCAAGTGGCCAAACTTGGGACTTTAACGGCAGCTGCAGAGGCATTAAATGTCCATCACAGCACGGTTCTACGGCGCATTAACGCCCTTGAAAAGAAGTTAGGCTCTCGATTATTTCATCGCCACGCACGCGGATATGAACCTACAGAAGCAGGTCATTTACTCACGCAGGCTGCTGAAAACACTCAGAATAGCTTTGACCGATTGCTAGGCCAGTTAGAGGGAACCGACACACAATTAACCGGCACCCTGACCATTACTACCGTTAATAATATGGCCCCCTTTTTGATACCGATATTGGCTGATTTTCAGGTACAGTACCCCGAAATCAAACTGCAATATGCCGCTGACAGCCGCATCCTGAAATTGGAACACGGTGAAGCCCACATCAGCATTCGCCCAGGCAAAAAACCTAACGACCCCGACTATGTAGTTCAAAAACTTGCCTCTGTTGCCACCACACTCTATGGAAACGTCGATTATGTGATGAAGTACGGCCTAATTCAGGACCTTAATGATGTTACTGAACACCGGTTTATCAGCACTATTGAGTCCTTTAATCGAACCGTATTTATGCAATGGATGAATGAAAATGTTTCATCGAATCAAATTTATTACCGATCAAATGACTTCATCAATTTCCCACAAGCCGCTAAAGCAGGGTTAGGTGCCGCTCCTATAGCATGCTGGCAAGCGCGCCTGGAGCCCTCTCTGCGCCCACTACTACCGCCGCCAGACGACTGGCATTTTGATCTTTGGTTACTCACCCATCGAGATATGCATCGCACAAGTAAAGTACAAGCCTTTACGCAATTTTTGAAAGATAGATTTACTAAGGAGCAGGATAGATTAATGGGATTAGATAAGTACTAACCGCCACCCGTTACAATCCAGAAAACCCGATAAATCCAAAGGCATCACCATATCAGTGACAGACATCGGGTTATTACCCATAGCCTAACCCCAATATTCCACACAGGACCCAAGATCTTG
This sequence comes from Gammaproteobacteria bacterium 42_54_T18, assembly GCA_002163245.1. GTDB lineage: Bacteria > Pseudomonadota > Gammaproteobacteria > Pseudomonadales > Ketobacteraceae > 42-54-T18. Next base: position 7,527 of record MAAL01000052.1, read on the forward strand.
AGCAACCGGAGAGCGCGCCTCACCAACAGGCGTTCCCACATACAAAAAACCAACAATTTGATCTTCTGGTTCTAGCGCAAAGTGGTTTCTAACCACGCTGCTGGTCGCCATATCACCTGTTCGCCATATTGCACCGTACCCTAATTCAACAGCCGCTAACTGCATGTTTTGTACCGCAACACCCGTTGCGATAACTTGTTCCATAACCGGTACTTTATGGCTAGTGGTAACATTCGCAATCGCCACTATCACCATAGGCGCTCGTAGCGGCATCAATTTTGTTTTATCACGCTTTTGCTCACTAGCGTTGGCATCCTTAGCCAACAATGCCTTTTCAAACAACTCTCCCAAAGCACTTCTACCCTCGCCCTCAACAACTATGAATCGCCACGGTTTTAAACGCCCGTGATCAGGGGCCCTTACCGCACAACGTAACAATGTTTCTACATGGGACCTCGTTGGGCCAGGCTCACTAAGCTTAGGGCTAGATACGCGAGCTTGTAATGCATCAACTACATTTGTCATTTTTCTCTCAATATTTAATCGTTACAAGGTTTTCGTGGAGGGTAGTTGGTTTAACCATAGACGACCAGAATTTTTTACAGCTTTACCTCCTAATAAAATAAGGTTACCATTTTAGCACCTAATAAATGCAATCGAAAATCGCTAACCCCACGAATTGTGATGTAAATAATGTCGCATTCTTGTAATTTTATGCATCCGTTATCATTTATTCCATTTTTTTTGTGAGATGCTAAGCTCCTCTTGATTGTTTTTTGACCTAACGCTTGCAACCCGACAGCCTAATTATTGGTAAGTTAACAATACACATGAAAACACACCAACTTCACAAGTGGACATTATCAACAGAAGAGGCCCGCGCAATTCAAAAGAATTTGTGTGCCTGGGTATCAACTGCCGAACGGTGCACGTCTCCGTCACTGGTTGCTCGTATTGAGTTTAGCAATACGCTGGATGAACAGGGTTCAATACAGTCAACTGTCACTGTTAAAAGCTTTCCATCCCTAGGCTTCCTAGAACGAAAAATTGGCATAAAGCAAAGCAATTTCCCCAGAGTGCCAGGATTAATATCATTCCAGAAAGTACCCGCAGCTATTGCGGCTCTAGAAAAGTTATCACATTCTCCTGATCTGTTGATATGTGACGGTAGAGGACTCACTGGATTAGATAGTTTTGGCGTGGCCTCTCATGTTGGTATTTTGTCTAATTTGCCAACAATAGGCATTAGACCCCCAAAAGCCCGCTTTAACTACAGTATGCTTGGCAATACTCGCGGCGACTGGCTCCCGCTGGTTGATGACAACCCAAACTCAGGGGTACTGCTCCGCGTTATCGATGGATTAGACCCTCTATTAGTTTCGCCAGCACATAAGATAACGCAAGAAGACGCCATACAGCAGTGTTTAACATTCTTCCCAAAAACCATTCCCTCACGAGAATACATCGAAATCCTTTACCCCGACATAGACCCCTATTGCACTGAGCAATTCAGTGAATCAGGCGCAGAGCCACACCTAAAAATTGTTAGCTAAGATAGCTATTTGGTTTTTTGCATTAACACCAAAGCACTCTTGAGATACGCTCCTCTCCCCTCGTTCTATTAATAGTTGTATGAAACATTACGAGCAAGTACACTCGATGACATAATTAGAAAATTGCCTACCCCAACACAACGCATACCCGCCAATAGAAAAGCAAGCAAACTACAACTACACTAAACTGATACTTTGCTGCTTTTACAACCAGAACTCTCCACACTGTAATTTTTAAAAGTGATTTTTTACATATGGGTCAAAATTTATCCTATGAGTTCGCACCATTAGACGAAGAGAATGACGACTTATCTCCTCATCTGGTGCGCTTTTTAGCCTATTTTGTAGGCGCACTAATCTTTGGTGTGGGGCTACTTACTCAGTTTTTTGATGTATCACTCTGGTGGGTTATACCTTTTGCGATTCTTTACCCTCTAATATCACACCTTCTTACCAAGCCACTTAGAGAAAGACACGGCATCATAACGAATGCCACCTTGGTTGTTATTGACTCAGGTATATGTGGCGGAGGCTTTGTCCTCATGGGGCTCAACCCCATTCCAACGGTATTGCTCTTTCTCGTATTAAGCGCAAGCACAATGTCTTTAGGTGGCTTTCGCGGTTGGCTGATCTGTGTGGGCTCCCTATTTATTGGTGCAGCAATAGCGATGGTTATTTTTGGAGTGCCCGAATTTAACGCCAACATTCCTCCCGTCTTTTTTATTATTCTAATTTCTGTTGTATCGGCTTTATTTCTTACAGTGCTCTCTTATTACTCCTACAAAAGAGCCAGATCCCTGCTTGAAGCTCAGCATGAATTACGCTCCAGGCAAAAAGACTCGGCATCGCTCTCACGAAAGCTTGCAAAGTATCTTCCACCCCAAGTATGGGGGTCCATATTCTCTGGACAAACTGAGGTTAAGCTCGAGACACAACGAAAAAAGCTCACAATATTTTTCTCTGACATCAAAGGTTTTTCAGAAATATCCGAAGAGCTGCAACCCGAAGCGCTTACGGAACTCCTGAACAGTTACTTTACCGAGATGTCTCGAATCGCCATGAAATATGGTGGCACCATCGATAAATTTGTTGGGGATGCAATACTGATATTTTTTGGTGACCCGACGTCCAGGGGCCAAAAACAAGACGCCGTTGCTTGTGTTGCTATGGCCATAGAGATGCGCAAGAAAATGAAAATCATGCGACAAAAATGGGGGAGCTACGGCACAAACAAGCCCCTCCAGATTCGCATGGGCGTCAATACAGGCTACTGCACCGTGGGGAACTTCGGAGCTGAATCTCGCATGGATTACACCATTATCGGCAAGGAAGTAAACCTCGCAAGCAGATTAGAAAGCGTCGCACAACCCAACGAAATATTGATTTCAGAAAGTACCTACAGCTTGATTAGGGATACCATCATGTGCCGTGACCGCGGACAAATAAACGTCAAAGGATTTACAAAATCGGTCCCCATCTATGATGTTGTTGACCACAGAAAAGAGCTTGGAGCAGCACAAAGTTTCGTTGAATGCGAGCTTGACGGATTTTCCATGTATATCGATATCGATAAAATTCGCAACTATGACAAAGACAGAGTCATCGATGCGCTTGATGCAGCAAGCAAACGAGTAAGAGAGAAACTTATCGTCTAACGTGCCACAACAAGTTACAGCACACTCTATTGACGCATCAACTTGACATTATCACCACACTCTTCAAAATTTGAGCGGAATGGATTAATATCAATCCCTCCTCTACGAGTATAACGGCCGTATACCGACAATTTATCCGGCTGACACACTTTCATAATATCCAAAAATACCCGCTCTACACACTGCTCATGGAAGTCGTTATGATTGCGGTAAGAAATAATGTATTTAAGTAACGATTGGCGACTGATCTTCGGGCCGCAATAATGAATAAATATTGTCGCCCAGTCCGGCTGCCCTGTCACTGGACAATTAGAACGAAGCAGGTGACTAGATAAACACTCATCTACCATCCCCCCCCTTTTATCAAGCCCTAAAAGGGTCGCGTTGATTGAGTAATCAACTGCCGTTATATCTTCATCATCAACACAAATAGCAGAAGATAGCTCAATCTCTTTCCCTTGAGCCCCAGCACCCAAAAATCTGCCTGCACAAAACGCCTTCTCACTGCCAATTAATGTTAGCGAAACTAGAATGCTTGCCCCAACAATTTCACTCACATCTTGCTGAATTGTGCTTGCAACATCTTCAGCGGACGCAAAAACAGATTGATTTAAAGACCCTAAATACAATTTGAGTGATTTGGACTCCACAATATTCGGGGATAAGGCGGGCACCGTTAACACAGACACTGCAACAATCGGCTTACCTTTATCGTTCAGCCACGAGACCTCATAAGCATTCCATATATCCACGCCATCAAAGGGTAGAGTCGCATCAACCAGCACGCCCTCTCGCCCCTGAACCCTGGGAATAGGGTACAAAAGACTGGCATCATACTTGTCTGGATAATCACTCACCTGACCTAACGGTGAATCCTCTGGCTTACCGAGTGTTGCTTTTTCAATTTTCATCATCTAACTACGGATTCCCGCCCCTCTGTTCAACAAAAACAATGCCCAACTATAAAACACAACAATAAACAAAAAGATCATGCCGTAGGTCAACCACAAACTGACATCGGTCACACCTAGAATGCCATACCTAAAGCCGTTTACCATGTACACGATAGGATTTGCTAACGATACGTTATACCAAAACTCTGGCAACATTTTTAGTGAATAAAATATCCCTCCAAGGTAGGTTAATGGCGTCAGTATAAACGTCGGAACAATACTAATATCATCAAAGCTTTTGGCAAAAACAGCGTTAATAAAACCGGCCAAAGAAAACACCACCGCGGTAAGAAAGACAATACTTATCATAACCAACCAATTGTGAATATGTAGCTCAGCAAAAGCCAAAGACATGCAAGTAACAATAAAGCCGACAGACAAGCCTCGCGCAACACCACCCAAAACATAGCCGATAAGAATGACATGATTGGGTGTTGGTGAAACCAGTAATTCTTCAATACTTCGCTGAAACTTAGTACTAAAAAAAGACGATACCACATTAGAATAACTGTTCGTTATCACGGACATCATGATTAGACCAGGAACAATGAACTTCATATAATCAAAGCCGCCCATCTCACCAATTCGACTACCTACAAGGTTTCCAAAAATAACAAAATATAATGCTACCGTAATTGCAGGAGGCAATAACGTTTGAACCCAAATTCGAGAAAACCGTCGAACTTCTTTCACGACGATAGTTTCTAACGCAACAAATTGCTTCTGAATTTCCATAAATACACTTTACTCAACTATAAAACAGAACTATAAAAAAGAGCTATAAAACACCTCAAAAACAAATACCAGAAATCACTATTTTTCTACGGAGTTTTCAACAATACCAACAAACAACTCTTCAAGGCGATTGGTTTTATTCCTCATACTCTTAACATCAATGCCATCCAAACTTAATTGTTGAAACACAGGATTAAGCGTTTGATCTTTTCTTAAATCAACCTCCAACGTATGAGAGTCAACAAGCCTCAAAACAGCCCCCTCAACAGCCGGCACCTCTTTTACGTCATTTACCACATCCAATACAAACGTCTCACTGTCCAGCTTTCTTAAGAGTGATTTCATATCCGTATTTTCAACAATTTCGCCATGATTAATAATGGCAATATTACGGCACAACTGCTCAGCCTCTTCCAAATAATGTGTTGTTAGGATAATCGTCGTACCCTGCTTATTGAGCTCAACCAAAAACTCCCACATGGATCTTCTTAGTTCGATATCCACACCTGCCGTAGGCTCATCAAGAATAAGCAATTCGGGCTCATGTACCATCGCCCGAGCAATCATCAATCGACGCTTCATACCACCTGACAAATTTCGTGAAACCTCATCCCTCTTATCCCACAAGGCAAGCAGCTTTAAGTACTTTTCCGCACGCTCTTCCGCCTGCTCTTTCTCTATACCAAAAAAACCTGCCTGAGTTCGCACAATATCAGCGACCTTTTCAAACTGGTTAAAATTAAACTCCTGAGGGACCACCCCCACAGATTTTTTAGCCAAAGAAAAGTCTTTATCGATATCCACCCCCATAATCTCGACGATTCCAGAGGTTTTGTTTACTAAAGAGCTAACAATACCAATTGTTGTGGACTTCCCCGCTCCATTTGGGCCAAGAAGTGCCATAAAATCTCCCTGCTGGACCTCAAAGCTGATGCCTTTTAGGGCCTGAAATCCCCCCTTATAGACCTTATGCAAGTCCTTAACTACTAATGCCGCTGTCATCTTAAAAATCTCTTGTTTTCAAAGGCTGTAATTATAATAAATATTTCAATTTTATTCATTGAAGATAACTCCTCGAGACAGTCTTTCTCACACTAGCAAAACCAAGGTTCCCGACCTTAATCCATATGTGGAACAGTTCCATTCAACATATGTCTATTGCTTTACACATAACGCCAAGCCATAATTTGACGGAGCGTCACGTTTTGACCTAACGAAACAAAACACCATCTAAACCCATTAGCCCCGGACAATCAATGAACACACTGACCCGTAAACAACGTGAATTACAGCAACGCGAGCAACTTTTCCTAGACACTGCGCGCCAAGTAATTCGAGAACATGGGGTTTCGGGCCTCACAATGGAAATAATCGCTGAAATCACCGAATACTCAAAAGGCACCGTTTACAAACACTTTACGTGCAAAGAAGACATTATGTGCGCACTTTGCGCAGATGGTATTGAGTATCTGCTATCACTTCTCGAACAAATGATGAGCTTTGAAGGTAGGCCGCGAGAAAAATCGGTCATCATTGCCCTGTCTTATTTACTCTACGCAGAACGCTACCCAGAAGAATTTGACCTTATTGTTGCCGCCAGAAACACCAACATTCGTCAAAAAGCATCCCCGGAGCGCCTGGAAGCGACCGACAATGCTGACGAAAAAATCACACACCTGATCAAAGAGCAAATCCACGCGGCCATCGAATGTGGCGACCTCACGCTGCAAGAGGGCGTTACAGTAGACCAACTTTGCCTCGGCCCCTGGGCATTAAGCCTTGGCATGGTTGCGCTATATGAGGCAAGCGACCTCATCAAAAGCATTGAATTTTCCCCCATGCAAAAAACGCTATACCAGCAGCTCAACTTCTTGCTCGACGGCTATCAATGGCACCCATTAAGCACGGAGTTTGATTATCAAAAAACAATATGTAATGCCGCCAAATTGTTAGAAAACAACACGGACGACCCTTCAATCCGCTCGACACTAGGTATACTAAAATGAAAAATAATAAGGGATTTAACCACGCAGTCGCCAACTGGCTAGTTGATTATCGCCTCTTCGTTTTTTTGACAACGCTGTTAATGATAGCCCTCGTCTCGCCAGGCTTGGCAAAACTGACATTTACAGCTGACTATAAGATTTTTTTCGATAAAGATAACCCTCAATTGGCCGCCCACGAGTTTATCGAAGAGACCTATTCAAAAATTGATAATGTTTTATTTATTCTGGCACCAAAGGATGGAGAGACATTTACTCAAGAAAACCTAGCGGCTGTCGAATGGCTCACAGAGCAAGCCTGGTTACTTCCGTATTCACAGCGAGTCGATTCCGTTACCAATTTTCAACATACCAGCGCAACTGAAGACGAGCTATTAGTTGAAGATCTATCTGAAGACTCTCTAAATAAAACAGACCAAGAAATTCAGACTATTAAGCAAATTGCGATAGCAGACCCGCTGCTTATCCATCGCCTTATATCCCCCACAGGTCACGTTACTGCAGTGGATGCCATGTTATCGTTTCCAGATGACAATATTACTGAATCCTTAACTGAACTAATTACAGCTGCACGAGAGCTTGCAGCCAAATTTGAGACACGTTATCCGAATTTTGACCTTTACATGTCAGGCATGGCACCTTTTAACAACGCATTTGATGAAATAGCCAACCGGGATGCTGAGCGCCTAATGCCTGTCATGATGGTAGTAGTACTTATACTAGTAAGTGTACTACTTCGATCATTTGCCGCAGCAGGAATCACCCTTACCATCGTTGTTACTGGAGTAGCAGCAACATTTGGAATTGTTGGTTTTCTAGGAATGGAACTAAACAGTATCAATACTGCTGCACCAACAATCATCCTCACACTTGCTGTTGCTGACTGCGTTCATCTGCTGTCTCACTTTCTAATGCGACTAAAACAGGGTGATGACAAACTCGCTGCTATGAAATACAGCTTAGACACAAATATACTACCTGTATTTCTAACGAGTTTTACAACCGCCATCGGCTTTTTAAGCATGAACTTTAGCGACTCCCCACCCTTTAGAGCACTAGGGACAATTGCCGCACTGGGTGTTGCACTTACCTTTATTTTCTCTATTGCGCTGCTACCCCAACTCGCTATTTGGTTGACGCGAAAAATACCCAAGCAAGATTTGGAACACAGCAATAAATTTGACCATTTAGCAAGTTTCACCATCAAACACCAAAACAAGCTATTTTGGGGAACCCTCCTTGTAGCATTTACTTGCATGGCATTTATCCCACAAAACGAATTAAACGACGATAACATTGAATACTTCAGTAAAAATGTAGACATTCGCCAAGCTGCTGACTTTGCAGAAGAGAATTTAACGGGCGTTAATATTATTGAACACTCGCTATCATCTGGGGAAACAAACGGTATAAACAGTATAGAGTTTTTAGCAACCGTTAGTGACTTTGTTGAATGGTATCGCTCACAACCCGAAGTACTGCACGTATTTACCTACACCGACATCGTGAAACGCCTTAACAAAAACATGCACAACGATGACGAAGCCTGGAATCGTTTGCCCGAATCAAGAGAACTCGCAGCGCAGTACGCATTAATGTACGAGATGTCTTTACCGTTCGGAATGGATTTAAATAACCAAGTCAACTTAGACAAATCATCTATTCGTATTACCGTGACTCTTCAGAACGTAAAAGCCAAAGAGATATTGGCGCTTGAAACAAAAGCCCAGGAATGGTTAGCCATCCATGATCCAAGTATCGCCTCTCCTGGAGCAGGCCCCACCATCATGTTTGCAAATATCGGCCAGCGAAATATTCATAGCATGATTAACGGCACTATCATTGCGACATTACTAATTTCCGTCACCTTAATGCTATCCCTAGGGTCATGGAAACTAGGTGTATTAAGTCTTATACCCAATGCCTTCCCCGCTCTTATGATGTTTGGAATATGGGGTTTTTTTGTAGGAGAAGTTAATCTTGGTGTTGCCGTCGTATTTAGCATCACTCTCGGCATTGTGGTAGATGACACCGTGCACTTTTTAAGTAAGTTTTTACGTGCAAAACGAGAGCACAACTACAACACCGAGCAAGCCATTCATTATGCATTTACCCATGTCGGCGCCTCATTGCTTATCACCACATTTGTACTGGCCTTAGGTTTTGCAACACTCTACTGGTCCGACTTCACCGTTAACTCCACACTCGGTGTCATGGTTGCCTTAACGATTTTAATCGCTATCGCTTTTGACTTTCTCTTCTTGCCAGGGATGTTAATGAAGCTTGATGCGCTATCAAAACGATTTGGGAAGCCGTCATCTACCCGTGTCAACGCAGATATAATCACTACAGAGATACCAACCACAGCACCACCATCGCCCTCAGCAGCCCGCGTAATTACCCCTGAAAAAAATAAGGAACCAAAAGAGGAAGTAGCCGTCTAACATTGCATCTAGAAAAATTATTGTGCCAACTCATAGGCCTGCTTTGCAGGCCTTTTTTATGCCTACGAAAAACAAGCACAAAAAAAGACACAAAAAAAGGCCGCTACCCGAAAGCAACGACCTTTTAAAATTTTGGAGCGGGAAACGAGACTCGAACTCGCGACCCCAACCTTGGCAAGGTTGTGCTCTACCAACTGAGCTATTCCCGCAACACTTCATTCCTGAAGACGAGGCGAATTCTATTGACTCATGCCCTCACCGTCAACCCCTTATTTCAAAAAACACAAAAAAACCTTATAAACCAGCAAGTTACTGTACTAAAGGCTATACAAGGACACCATCTTCCTGCTCAAACTTACGGCACACCTCTTTATTGGTAATATAGCCATTCTGAACAAACCAACTAACAGCGTCTCGTAAGGTCTGCTCTATCGGTCGACTAGGTAGCCCAAGCTCATTCTTGGCCCTGCTAGGATCAGCTATCAATCCGACGTTAGAAATCTCTAATTCTACTGGCGTCATGAATGGCGCTTTATGGGTTACATATTTAGCAATTGCTTGCGACAAGTATGCCACAGGATACAATGCATTCGGCGATACGGTGATTAAAGGGCGCTTTAGCCCAACCACTTTTTGCAGACTACGCATTAAATCTGGGTGACTGGCATTTTTATCCCCCAAAATATAACTCTCCCCAGTCCTCCCCTTCTCTAGCGCCAATACATGCCCCATGGCGCAATCTCGAACATCAATATAATTAGATATCGTGTGAACCCCCATAGTCACAGGCAGGCTAAACGCGTCCGCAATTAGTCGCCCGGTTGGCGTAGGGCCGTAATCGCCTGGCCCAAGAGGGCACGCAGGGTTAACTATAACCACATCAAGCCCATTCTTTGCGTAACGCTCGGCCATTTGATGAGATTCATATTTTGTTCGCGAATAATAACTACAATTTAGTTTAAAGGGTGATGTTTCATCACACGTCGCATCCAACCCTTGGCCAGCAAAACGAGCAAAAGAACTGGTATATACGACACGCTCAACACCCTGTTTAACACATTCTTCAAACAATAAACGAGTACCACCAACATTTACACGATCCATCAAGGTCATATCCGGTAACCACAATGCATATACCGCAGCCAAATGAAATACAACGTCACACCCCGCAACTGCCGTACTAACATCTTCTGCCGACGTTATATCACCAGAAAACAACTCCACATCTAAATTTTTTAGGTTAATCATATTATCGTGAGGCAAGTGCATCACCCGAACCGGCACGCTATACCGCTCCAATAGGATTCTCACTACATGGGAACCAATAAAACCTGCACCTCCCGTCACCAAGATTTTGGTAGCCCCTCGAAACTCTTCAGCTGACGCCATATCACCCTCCTTACGTTAAGAATTACACAATACCAGATGTTTGCCACCCGGCACTAGAACCTGCTAGTTCTCAGTGTGCCATACCAGAGGAATAGTGCTATAAGTGCAAGCTGACAGGCCCATATTTCTGTCTCCTTACCTTAACGCTGGCTTGCCTTAATTCGATATGTTATTTTTCGCGATCTTTTTACGTCACATCACTACTTACAGGTTTAACTATGATCGCTGGATTCGATTACGGCACTTCAAATTGCGCTATCGGCGTTTTCTCGGGTGAAAGTGCACAGCTAATTGCTATCGATCAGGGCCGAACATTCATGCCCTCTGCTCTTTATGCTTTAGAACGGGAATTGATCTGTGAATCTGTAGGCCAACAAATACCCAAAAAATCACTACAAGATAACTTTATAGAGCTTAGAGCCAACCCTCTTAATCAAGCCCGCAGAGTTAGACGTGAACATGAAATTCTTACCAGCGAACAAAGTCTCTACGTCGGCCAGGAGGCATTTGATCAATACTTCTCTCTACCAGAGGAAGGATATTTTGTTAAATCGCCAAAATCCTTCTTAGGTGCAAGCGGCCTTCGTCCGGAATTTGTTCACTTTTTTGAAGACATTGTGACGGCAATGATGCAAACCATAAAGCAGCGTGCAGAGAAGCAGCTCGGACAAACCATCAATCACACCGTCATTGGTCGCCCAGTGAATTTTCAGGGTATGAACTCAGAACAAAGTAATCGCCAAGCAATCGACATTCTCAGCATCTCGGCCAAACGTGCCGGCTTTTCATCCGTTGAATTCTTATATGAACCCCTTGCAGCAGGTTTCGACTTCGAAGCCAGGCTTGATGAAAACAAAACCGTTCTTGTGGTTGATGTTGGTGGTGGTACAACAGATTGCGCCATGGTAAATATGGGCCCAAGCCATCGCAACAAAATTGAGCGTAGTGAGGATTTTCTCGGTCATAGTGGCGAACGTATTGGGGGAAATGATTTAGATATACAATTAGCCGGTAAAAATCTCATGTCATTATTTGGTATGCAATCCGTACTAAAAAGCGGCCTCCCCATGCCAACCCAGCCATATTGGGACGCCGTCACTACAAACAATGTAGGTGCACAATCAACGTTTAACAGCAAAGAAACCAGCCACAGTCTGCAACAATTAATGCTGGACACCACTGAGCCAGTGCTCTTGCAACGATTTATTGATTTACGCACACAAAAACAAAACCACCATATCGTTCGCTCTGCCGAACAGTGTAAAATTGCTCTTTCTGACAATGCCGCAAACAAGGTAGCGTTAGATTACATAGAACAAGGCCTCGCCTGTGACGTCAATCAACAAGAGTTTGCTGATGCGATTGAACGCCCACTGGCAAGGGTTATTGCATTAATGGAAGACACCATCTCTCAAGCGGGTCGTAAACCCGACGTTATTTATATCACTGGGGGGTCAGCAAAATCCCCTGTTATTCGCCAAGCAATTGAAAAAAACCTTGGCTCTATTGACGTATTGGATGGCGACCATTTTGGAAGTGTCGCTGCTGGCCTCACCCTCTGGGCACAGCGAATATTTGCTTAATCGGCTACAGCATTGGACTACTAAATACCGCTTTACCTTCTAGTAAGGTAAGCAATACATTTGTTTTAGCAATGGAATCTATCTCTACAGTTACAATGTCTTGATCAAGCACTATCAAATCACCTAACTTTCCTACCTCGATTGACCCTGTCTTATCTTCTTGGCGCATCAATATGGCTGCGTTAATAGTATAAGCTCGAATAACAGCATCAATATTCGGTAAGCTCTGCTCGCCTCGTTGTAACGAATTTTGCATACCAACAAAAGGTGACAAGCTACTAACATCCCAATCACTACTTAATGTCACCAATGCACCGGTATCATAAATGGTTCTCACCGGCAGCATATCTTTATGTCGGTCACCAATTTGCCCTTCAACCCAAGAAGAGTTTTTAGGTAACGTAAACTCTCCTGCCACCTGAAAGTCAGCAATCACCCCTAATTCAGCAAACCGACCAAAGTCATTACTATCAACCATTTCCACATGAGTTAATCGGTGACGTCGAGGGCTATCCAGCGTGCCGTTTACTTGCATCGAATCTTCAATGGCATCCAATGATTCTCGAACAGCACGATCACCTATGGCATGGATATGCATATCAAAACCCGCCTTTTCAAGCTCTGTCACATATTTTGTCATACGAGTTTTATCAAAATAATTTAAACCCAAGGGGCCTACTTCTTCAAAATACTCTTTATAAGGTTCAATTAGCGAAGCAGTACTGTTATGAATTATCCCGTCACTGTACATTTTAATTTGCGTCACCCGCAACAGGCTATTCCCATCATCTCTATACATTGATTTTAATATTTCGATTTGATCTGTATCACCTTCCAATGGATATGCCCATAAACTAAGAACAGCCCTGGCAGTTAACGTATTTTCTTTTTCTGCCCGATCCCAAGCCTTTAGATAGTTTCGCTTCCAGTAAAGGCGTGCATCAACTACGGACGTAATTCCATTTTTAGCCACTTGCTCCAAACCAGACAGTAGCCCTTGATAATTCATTTCTTCTAACACGGTGTTGGGTGCAAAAGCAATATCAAAAATAATCTCACCAGCAGTATCCAACAAGACACCCGTCGGCTGCCCCGTAGCCATATGCTTTAGAATTGCCCCGCCTTTCGGATGAGGCGTATTTGCAGAAATACCCGCTAGCGCCAGCGCCTTACTATTTACCCAAATCGAATGAGAAGTTTCTTCCATTATCGCAACAGGACGATCAGGAATCATTTCATCAAGAAATGCTCTAGGGTCTTTTTTCATAGCCAACAATGATTCTAATGAATACCCCCAGCCCAGCACCCAATCTAACCCGGTATTTTCTTCTCCGCATGCTTTTAATTTTGTCGCTTGCTTTGCGGGAGAAATCGAAGAATCCAATATACAAGTAATCGCTTCAGAACCAGCTTCTAGTGGATGCAAATGACTATCATGAATCCCAGGCAACACTAACTTACCCTTAAGATCAATCACCAACGTATCCACATCAATTCTACTTTGTGCCTCAGCGGTACTACCGACAAATACAATACTTCCCTTTTTAACTACCACTGCCTCCTCTACGGATTGCTTGTCGTTCACGGTATAGATTTTGCCATTAATTAATGCCACATTCCCCGTCGCATTCACATCACCGCTATTATTCTCGGATCCACACCCCGTTAGTATAAAGCTTAATCCTACAATTTTTATCAAAAGCCCCCAAAATCTAAAACCTGTCATCGCGATTCTCCCGCTGTTGTTTTACTCGTTTTGTTAGAAAACCTACGATACCGCAACCAAGGTAACAGCTTGGTAACAGCTCACTACACCCGCCTTTGAGCATATTATTCGACGCATTTGACACTTGTTACCAAGCTGTTACCTAGCAAGTGCTATCTTTAGAGAAATCCAAAGAGACTATATCCAATGATTAAATCGCTTATTACGCTGGGCTTGACCGCTCTGTTGGCGCACAACTCTTCATTTGCCGAAAATGCAGCACCAACAGCCCCCCTCGCCAGCCGCGCGCTCATTAACGGCAACATATACACCGCAAACGATGCCCAGCCCTATGCCGAAGCTATTGCCATCCATAACGGAAAAGTCATTGCCGTTGGTTCTTTCGATGAGATTAAAAGCGTTATCGGAATAAAAACAAACGTTACTGACCTTAAAGGCAAACAGGTTCTACCTGGGTTTATCGACAATCATAACCATATTTTTGAGGCGGCATCTGAAGCCGGTGGTAACTGTGAATTATCCCAAGAAGCAACGCCCTCTGAACAAATCCCTTATTTACAAACCTGTTTTGAAAATTCTAAACCCGGTCAGTGGGTCGTTGGCTGGGGTCATACCATTCAGGCCACACTGACACTTGAGGAAGAAGATACTCCGCTTGAGATAATCGACAGTATATTTCCCGACCGTCCCGTGATCATTATGGAGCAAACCTCACATTCCATGTGGGTTAACTCAATAGCATTAGCGCTAGCTGGCATTACCTTGTCAACACCTGACCCACAAGGCGGGAAAATCATGAAAACAGAAGACGCCGATGCCCTGCTCGGGATCTTGATTGATAATGCTGGTGATATCGTGATGGAACTTGCCTGGAACAGCCTCAAAAACAAATTCACCAAAAGTTATGATGGATTACTTAACGGGCTTCATGAGGTTGCAAAAAACGGGATCACCACAGTAGGTGACGGCAGACTATATTGGAAAAGGGGCTGGTATGATGTGTGGAAAGCGGCTGAAGCGGACGGCCAACTTACCGCACGCGTTTCATTACGCCCTTGGATCTATCCTCATATTCCACAAAAAGAACAACTCTCCTTTTTAGAAAGCATCTATAACCCGAATAAAAATACATTACTCATTGTTGACCAAGTTAAAATCTACAGTGACGGGATCATTGTTAACGGTACTGCAAAAACATTAGCGCCTTATCAATTCACCTACTTCCCAAAATCACCCTACGGCCTCAACTATATTCAACCAAAAGCTATGAAGAACTGGCTAACAACACTGGCTACTTTAGGGTACGGCGCGCACATTCACGCCATTGGAGACGGCGGTGTTAGAGATGCATTGGATGCGATTGAATCCGCCAGAAGATCTGGCTTAACTCATCACTACAATATCACGCACTTAGAAATGGTTAATTCAGCAGACTATTCACGCTTTAAGTCACTATCTGTTGATGCCGATTTTCAAGTAGGCTCCGACTACATTGTCCAAAATGATCATAGTTGGGCACATGAATTAATCGGTGAAAAGCGATCACACAAATTGATTCCATTGGGAACCATCTATAAAACTGGGGCAAACATCACCTTAAGCAGTGACTGGAACGTCAACCCGCTCAGCCCTCTATCAGCAATTGCTAATGCTGTTGAGTTAAAGGATAAGGGCCTTCCTACCGTACAAGCCGCAATTGATGCCTACACGATCAATGCAGCGCACGCTCTTGGCTTGGAGCCAGTGACAGGCTCTATTGAAGTCGGAAAGTCAGCGGATATTGTTGTGTTGGATCGTGCAATTGTGGGGGGGACGCCCCAAAACATTGTGATCTGGACATTACTGCGAGGCAAAACTGTTTTTAAAGAAGGTTCTTAGGCAATTTCATAGTGTTATTTGGATGCTGATAGCCATTAAATGCCTGGTAACAAGAAATTAACCCGCTTATCACTAGTATTTACTTTGTTCTATTAGCGAACTGATCAAGTATTGGGTAAGATGCCCCGCTTATCTCTATCTGAATTATCTCGACAATCTCTACATTAGCGGTGCACTCATTTGACTAGCAAAAACGAAGAAAGCAAAACAGTAGGTTTTATCTCACTAGGCTGCCCTAAGGCACTTGTTGATTCCGAACGTATCCTAACTCAGTTAAAAACTGATGGTTACGATATCGTACCAACCTATAAAGATGCGGATATCGTCGTTGTTAATACCTGTGGCTTCATTGATTCAGCAAAAGCCGAATCCATTGAGGCGATTGGTGAAGCTATCTCAGAAAACGGCAAAGTTATCGTTACCGGCTGCATGGGAAAGGATCAGAAAGCTATCACTGACATCCACCCGAGTGTACTGGAAGTAACAGGGCCCCAGGCCTACGAGGAAGTTGTTGGAGCCGTACATAAATATGTACCTCAAACCATCAAACATAACCCCTACACAGACTTGGTACCACCACAAGGTATCAAACTCACCCCTAAACACTACGCCTATCTAAAAATTTCTGAAGGCTGCAATCATAGTTGTTCATTTTGCATTATCCCTGATTTGCGTGGAAAGCTGGTTTCTCGTCCCATAGGCGACGTCATGGACGAGGCGGAACGTCTAGTTGACTCGGGTGTTAAAGAGCTGCTGATCATATCTCAAGACACCAGCGCTTATGGTGTAGATACAAAATATCGAACAGGGTTTTGGCAAGGCCGCCCAATCAAAACCCGCATGCAAGAGCTATGTGAAGCCCTTGGTGAATTAGGCGTATGGTCACGACTCCATTATGTCTACCCCTACCCTCACGTCGATAAAATTATCCCGTTAATGGCTGATGGTAAAATCCTGCCCTATTTGGACATCCCATTTCAACACGGTAGCCCTCGAATCCTTAAATTAATGAAACGCCCTGGGGCAATTGATAATACACTTGAGCGTATCCACACATGGCGTAATACCTGCCCAGACATCACCTTACGCAGTACCTTTATCGTGGGTTTCCCGGGCGAGACAGAAGATGACTTCGAGCAACTTTTAGGCTTCCTTGATGAAGCCCAACTAGACCGCGTAGGCTGCTTTCAATACTCACCAGTAGACGGAGCTCCAGCCAACAAGCTTGAGAACCATGTGCCCGATGAAGTTAAGCAAGAGCGTTTTGAGCGCTTTATGCAAAAGCAACAAGAAATTAGTACGCAACGACTTCTTAAGAAAGTCGGGACCACACAAAAAGTCATTATTGACGAAACCGATGACGAGGGAGCTATTGGTCGTAGCATGGCAGATGCACCAGAAATCGACGGCATGGTATATCTCAATGGTGAAACCTCATTAAACCCTGGAGATATTGTGGATACAACAATCACAAATTCCGACGAATATGATTTATGGGCAAAACTTAAAAAATAGCCCATAGTCTGTAGATATCTCGCGCTTTCATTCTAATGAACACGCCCTCAATGCCCCTTTTAAGGGGCATTTCTAACAAATCTATAACAAACCATAGCGTTTTCATAACATCTCCCCCTCCCCCCTTTTCAGCCTCCCTTTTTTTCGCCACACTGGACCTATCAGCTTATTACAGTCCTTACAGAGGTTAATTATGAAATTATCAATGGGTGGTTATTTACTAGGAGCACTTTTATTAACAGGTTGCTCTCAAAATGCCGAAACAGCATCATCCACAATTAAAGGCAGCATGAATGATTCAATGCCTGCTCAATCACTAACGCTCAGCACAGCTACTTTTGCTGGAGGTTGTTTCTGGTGTGTAGAGTCAGACCTTGAGAAAGTTGATGGCGTTTATGATGTTATCTCTGGCTATACTGGCGGAAAAATTAAAAACCCAACGTACAAGCAAGTCGCCTCAGGAGCAACACGCCATGTTGAATCCGTAGAAGTAAAATACGACGCAAGTACCGTATCTTATGAACAACTATTGGACGTCTTTTGGCGTCACATTGATCCTACCGATGGCCAAGGTCAGTTTGTGGACAGAGGCTACCAATATCATTCAGTGATTTATGCCAACACTGAAGAACAAAAGAACATTGCCATTCAATCAAAGAGAGAGCTTGGTGCTAGCGGGGAATTTTCCAAACCAATCGTAACCGAAATCATTGATGCGACAACCTTCTACCCAGCTGAAGACTATCATCAAGATTATTACAAAAAAAATCCTGTTCGATATAACTTTTATCGTTACAATTCAGGCCGAGACCAATTTCTTGCAAAACACTGGAAGAATGACAATCACTCATCCAACAAGATGGAGCATGCAATCATGAGTACTAAAACCTACAGCAAACCATCCAATTCCGAATTAAAAAGCTCATTGACGGATTTACAATATGACGTCACTCAAAACGAAGGTACAGAAAGAGCCTTCAGTGATGGTTATTGGGATGAGAAACGCCCAGGTATATTCGTTGATATCGCTAGCGGTGAGCCACTGTTTTCATCTAAAGATAAATTCAATTCTGGTACTGGCTGGCCAAGTTTTAGCCAGCCTATCGAGAATGGACGGGTAACTGAAAATAAAGACTTTAAATTATTCGCTCCGCGAACTGAAGTAAGAAGTAAAGGTGCAGATTCCCACTTAGGCCATGTATTTGAAGATGGTCCGGCACCAACTGGACTACGTTACTGCATCAATTCAGCATCACTACGCTTTATTCCTTTAGAAGCAATGGCGGATGAGGGATACGAGGCTTATATTGTTGCAGTAAAATAACAACGACAGTTATTAGATTGCTCTAAGGTGGTCGGTTAATGTATTTTTAATCGCCACCTTATCAATAGGTTTTAACAATACCCCATAAAATCCTGCACCCTCACACTCATGTTGTGTTTGCTTGTCAGGATCCGCCGTCAATGCGTAGATGGGGGTTTCACACCCAGAAGACATCAATTTTTTTCCCGCCTCGAGTCCATTAAGCTTAGGCATCTGTAGATCCATAAAAATAAGATCAAATGATTCATTACTTGCTTGTTCGTATGCAGATTCTCCGTCTCCGACCAGAGAAACAACCGCCCCTAACTTATTTAAATAACGCTTAATGATGACCTGATTGACTTCATTGTCCTCTGCCACCAAAATCTTCCCCTCAAACTTGACGCTCTCCCCTGGCAACTGATAACGAGAAAGCACTTCATAAAAATGGGGCCTATTTATGGGCTTTTCAACACAGTCGTTAAACCCTATCTTTAGGTACGCCTCCTTTTCATTTGCCATTACATTAGCCGTACACGCAATAACTGGAACACTATATCCGTAGGCTCGCAACAACTTGGTAACAGTAACGCCTCCTATTATAGGCATTTGAATATCCATTAAAATAAGATCCGGTTTATTCTCCAGAAAGTATAAAATAGCTTCAACACCATTATTTACAACATCAATGTCTGCCCCCGCCCGCTTCACCAAATTTTTCACCAGCTGCTGGTTTACCGGGTTATCTTCTGCATAAAGGATCTTGCCTTTTAGCGGCTTTATCGCTGAGTTCTTTGTTTTAACATTCTCAACCTTGATTTGATCATAGGAATCAATAAAGTCTTTTGTGTCCTTATAAGAAGCAGGTATGCAGGCCTTAAAGGTAGACCCTGAATCTACTTCGCTACTCACCGTTACCTCCCCACCCATCAGCTGCAACAACTGCTTTACTATGTTTAAACCTAATCCTGTTCCACCATAAGACCTAGTTGTAGATACATCTGCTTGAGTAAATGCATCAAAAATTTTCTCCTGTTGGCTAGACGTCATTCCAACACCCGTATCTACCACAACAAACTCAAACTGCCTCTTATCACGGTTATAGTCTATTTCTAACCTTACACTCCCCTCATCTGTAAACTTTAAAGCATTACCAAGCAAATTTAATATAACTTGCTTCACACGAGTAGGATCAATATTGGCATGCCCAGGTAATGGAAAATGATAATCTAACGTAAACGTTAACCCTTTAGCTTGAATCCTCTGTTCAAAAACTGATTGAACATCAGCCATTAAGGAAAACAGGTCGACATTAAGAATTTCTAGCTCCAACTTTCCAGCTTCGATTTTAGAAATGTCAAGAATTTCATTAATAACGTCCAATAGATGATGTCCACTGCGAACAATAATATCAACTGACTCCTTAAGCTCAGCCTCACTCATCTTTTCATCTCTAGCATCTTCGGCAAAACCGATAATGGCTGTTAGTGGGGTTCTAATTTCATGGCTCATATTAGCCAAAAAAGCACTTTTTGCAGTGGTTGCTGCCTCTGCATTTTTTTGAGCTAATTGTGCTTTTTCTTTTTCCTTATACTCACTGATATCTCTAATATTTCCTTCATATACTTTCATTCCATTCGTATATGAATATCGCAACGATATGCTTACCCACCTAAGTTCACCATCAAATCTCCTTATTTCACATTCTTTAACTTGTATTGCCTTCTGAGCTTGAAGTTTATTGGAGATCCCCTGCAATTCCTCGGTGTTTAAAAAGAGATGAAAAATACTGGTCTGCTCAAAAGACACATTGCTTGCTCCGTTACTTGGATCAATCATAGGGCTATCAAGTTGATAACCTGTAATCTTTGAAAATGCAGGATTTGAATGTAAAACGTTTCCTTCCTGATCAGCTTCAAATATCCCATCAAGAGATTTCTCATATAGCCCTTGATATCGAGACATATGCATAACTGTTTTATCTTGAGCCTTAATGGTCTCTTCTTGCATAGCACTTATTCTGCTAGAAAGAGCCATTGAAAGAGTGACCACCTGAACTAACACTCCAAATTCCACCATATGCTCAGTATAAAAATTGGAAGGCAACACCCCCAACACTGTCAATACTGAAACAATCCCCCCCTCCTAAATAGGCAAACCAACCAATAACAAACAGTCGAGCTAACTTTATTCGCTTCAACCATACCTCAATACCAACACCGTACAATGATACAAAATTAATAAGAAGCAACCACAAAGCGAGACTAAGAGAATTATTGTAAGGTAAAATAAATACCGATGCGATACTGATTGTTGTCACCCAAGACAGTATTGTTAGGTACTTATGTGCCATCGGCGTATTTGTTTTTGTTTGCAAATAGCTTTGAGCAAAAAGGATTGAAACAACACAAAGCACATTATCCGTAATCGGCCTCAAAACAGGATTTATTCCTGGATAATCCCCCCAAATATACTGAAATCCGTAGCCAGTAACCAAAAGCCGGGGCACCAAACCTGCCATCAACATTAAACTGAAATATATATAGGTGGCGTCCTTTACCATCAAACCTATAAATAGGTTATATACAGACATAATCAACAAAACACCAAAAATCATTCCATAGCTAATGCTTCTGATGCTCTCATATTTCATATATTTTTCTGGAGGCCGTACAATTACAGGAAGCTGCATATTGTTGGTAGCGGTCACTCGCAACCAAAAAATATGTTCATCGCCCGTTTTCACCGCTATTGGATAGATAAACGTAGGAGTTTCTAAAGGCCTTTGTATAAAAGGAGAAGTGTTTCCGGTAAGAGGGAGTTCAGTAATATCACCATTAATTTCGTGATAAACATGTATTCTATCGAGTAATGGATCTTCAATTTCCAAGTACACAACAGGATATTTCTTAATGTTAAAATCCCTAGCAATTTTAAGAGGAATCTTGAACCAGTGAGGTGGCTGTAAAATCCCGGCATTAAAGTCATTGGAGGCTCTCTTAAAGCGCTGCTGCCTCAATCTGGAGCTATAACTTTCAATACGTTTTTCAACACTATCTTCACTATAAAACCAAATATCTGGCTCCAACCCTCCTTCCATCATCGCCGCATTACCCAGCGTATTGCTGTTAGCTGCATATACTTGGGGGAAGTGAAATACGCTAAAGACGCTCACGTAAATGAAGGCTGATAGCAGCCAGCTAAAACGCATACATCACCAAGTGAACCTATTGAATATCATCATATAAGGCAAGCAAAGGGTTTTGGATATTCAACATCCTTAGTAGGCTGTCAGAGCAGCTAACATTGCGATCAATATCAATGGAAAGTTGCATTAAACCAACTAATCTTCAACATTAGGGGGAGAGTTCCCTCCAACTCAGGACACTCGACACTTTTGCTAGATTCAAGCTAGGTTCAGGCCAGGTCAAGAATGCCAAGAAAAGACTCGTTTCTCGAATATTTACTTTTTAATCATAGAGTTGCATTCTTATTTGCATTCCTACTGATAACAATATTCCTGATCTACCACACCTATGACCTTGAAATGGACACCAGCATCAAAAAAATGGTGCCTCTTCAGCATGAATATATAAAAAACCTCTATAAACATAAAGATGAACTAAGTCTAGGCAATGACATCCGTATAGCTGTAGAACACACCAAGGGGGATATTTTTGATAAAGAATTCATGGAGACATTACGGGAGATTACGGAAGAAGGTTTTTACCTACCCGGCGTAAACAAAGGAAAAGTTAAGTCACTATGGACTCCAAACGTTCGCTGGACAGAAGCTGATGAGTTTGGGTTTAGTGGCGGAGAAATGATTCCCCCCGGCTATAATGGATCGAATGAATCGTTATTGGAACTCCAAAGAAATGTATTAAAATCAGACCTAATCGGAAGACTGGTTGCTGACAACCTGCGTTCCACCATCGTTTACTTACCTCTTATTGAACAAGATTCAAACAAACAAGAGGGCGAAACCAACGGCATTGATTACAAATTGCTTTCAGAAGAGCTAGAAAGCAACATCCGACAACAGTTTGAATCAGACAGCGTACAAATTCACGTTATAGGCTTTGCAAAAAAAGTTGGCGACCTTATTGAAGGGGTCAAAGGTGTTCTCGGCTTTTTCATTATCACTGTCATTATAACGTTTCATTTGCTGATCATAGATTGCCGCTGCGTTCGTTGTGCTGGCGTAATTCTAATCGGATCGTTGATGGCTGTGGCCTGGCAACTAGGCATTGTAACGCTACTACGAAAGTTAATGGTCGTATTTCGTGAAAGCGAATATTGGCTCCCTTTTATTAAAGCCAACCCGGCGTTCGAATCTATACAGTTTGGTTTAGACCCATACTCAATGCTTATTCCCTTCCTTGTCTTCGCAATTGCAGTTAGTCATGGTGTTCAGTATGTTGGTGAGATGGGTGTTCGAATCGCTGATGGTGCTACTCCTTTTGATGCATCAACCAATACATTTAGAGTGCTTTTCTTGCCGGGGTTACTAGCGCTTATTAGTGATGCGGTTGGATTTGTGACGCTCTGGTTTATTGATATAGGCGTTATACGAGAACTCGCAATTACGGCAAGTATAGGTGTCGCGACGATAATCCTAACTAAACTTATGTTTGTTCCGATTGCAATGTCCTATGTAGGAATTGGAGATAGGGCAATTGAGTTCACCAAGAAGAAACAAGCTTCCCCTTCAATAATCTGGCTGACGCTGTCAAAACTAGTTAAACCAAAATATGCCATTTGTATTGTGCTAATTTCTCTTGTTGGCGCAGGGGTCGGTAACGAGATAAGAAAAGATCTAAAAATTGGAGATTTGGACCCAGGAGCCCCCGAACTACACCCGACCTCTCAGTACAATCTAGATAATCATTACATCACAAAAAACTATTCTATCAGTGCCGACGTACTGGTTGTGATGGTTGAAACACCTCCTCAATCATGCTCAAGCTACAAAGCACTTAAACTCATAGACAGGTTTATGTGGCAGATGGAGCGCTTAGATGAGGTAGAGTCGGTTGACTCTCTAGTTTCTGTTATCAAACATGTGTTAAGTGGGTTCAATGAAGGAAACATTAAATGGTCTGAGCTCCCCAAAAATCAAGAAATTATCGGTGGCGCACTGACATATCTACCGTCAGGTTATCAAAACCCAGACTGCAGTTTGGTGCCGGTCATTATATATTTAAAAGATCATAAGGCGACAACGCTGAGTAATGTTGTTTCTGCTGTTGAATCATTTTCAAAAACAAACAACAGCGACACTTTAGCCAATTTTATTCTAGCATCAGGTAACGCTGGCGCAGAAGCAGCAACAAATCAAATTATTGCGAGTGCAGAAAAACGTATACTTATCATGGTTTACAGTGTCATTTGTTTAATGATTTTTATTTCCTTTCGTTCAATACGCCCAGTAATATGCATTGTATTACCTCTATTTCTAACATCGATTCTCTGTGAAGCAGTAATGACAAAAATGGGAATGGGGGTAAAAATAGCTACACTACCTGTGATAGCACTCGGGGTTGGAATTGGCGTAGATTATGGTATTTACCTGTATTCAAAAATGCGCTATCACCTCGACCAAGGGGCAAACCTTCAGTCTGCGTACCTTGCTGCCCTACAGGTAACAGGAAGGTCTATTGTATTCACTGGGATGGCTCTCAGCTTAAGTGTTGGTACCTGGTATTTTTCTGACATAAAATTCCAAGCGGACATTGGCATACTACTTACATTTATGTTTCTTTGGAACATGATTGGTGCCATTGTACTAATGCCCGCACTTTCGGTGTTTTTTGTTAAATATGAAAAATAGTTTCCATTATTTATATTTTTTGCGTAACACCGGATTCAAAATACACAAATAAGTGAACGCACTTAATGACAACACCGACCATAGAAAAGGAACCGCGGTAGATTTCATATCAATATGAAGCTGTCCTGCAGCCCACCACAACGCTGAAAGCAACAATGGCGACAGCCACAGCACAGCAACAACTAGCACAATTAACGATTGCGTCAAACGTGACCCTGCTTTTTTAACGGTTCGCTCCATGGTTGTACGCAAATCGTAATGTGTTGCCATTAACTTCACATCCTTCTTAAAAAAAGAAAACGAGGCATAAAAAGCAACAATCACAAATATGTGCATAAACCCTAAAGATTGATAATCGTAAGCTACCAACGGGCCTAACCCTAATAACAAACCAATAGAAACCGCGACAACACCAAGACTATAAAGCCTGAAAAACATTAACAAAATGCACCACCATTTAACGAAACCCCTTAATTACAGAACCGAAGTAAAACCTTCGAATTTAGGAGGTCCCATATAAACATCCTTACTACCCCCCGCGCCAGCATGTGCTTTTCTGAAAGCTTCCGAGGTTGTCCAATCTTTAAAGTGCTTATGACTCTCCCAGACCGAATGAGAAGCAAACAAAGTACACTCATCTGTTGTTTCGCCTTGCAGCATATTAAAACTTGTAAACCCTGGCACCTCATCTAAAAACGTTTCCCGTTGACGCCAAATATCAACAAACTCTTGCTCTTTTCCCAACACTATCTGAAATCGATTCATCGCTACGTACATTGACCTACTCCCCTAACACGAATTTAAACATGTAGACTAGTAGATTTAGCCCGCCAATGCCAGATGCAATTATTTACTACAGCTCAAATCGTATCCCCTGCGCCAACGGAATATCCTCACCATAATTGATCGTATTCGTCACACGCCTCATATACTGCTTCCAAGCATCTGAGCCTGACTCTCGCCCTCCACCGGTATCTTTCTCTCCACCAAATGCCCCCCCGATTTCAGCACCGGATGTCCCGATGTTTACATTTGCAATACCACAATCAGAACCAGATGCCGACATAAAAACCTCAGCCTCACGAATATCATTAGTAAAAATTGCAGACGACAATCCTTGAGGCACATCATTCTGCCACGCAATTGCTTGATGTAGCTCCTGGTAACGAACCACAAATAACAGTGGAGCAAAGGTTTCTTGCTGCAACAACGGCTCATCGCTAGACACCTCCACTATTGCCGGTTCAAGATACACCCCCCCTCCACAGACATCCTCTTCAAACTGTCCACCCACTAACTGTTTGCCTCCAACCAGCAATTGTCCGCCTCTAAGGCGAACATCGTTTATTGCTTGATCCATTACATCCCGTGTATGCCCATTAATAACTGGGCCACATAAATTATTTTCATCTCTAGGATCACCAATTTTAATGGTTGTATACGTTGCAACCAGCTTTTCAAGAAAGACGTCCGCTACAGACTCATGAACAAACAAGCGACGTAAACTAGTGCACCGCTGACCACTGGTACCGACTGCAGAAAACACTACAGCTTTTAACGCCATCGCAATGTCTGCACTCGAGGTAACGATCAATGCGTTATTACCGCCCAGCTCTAATAGAGATCGACCCAAACGACGAGCAACATGCTCCGCTACACTACGCCCCATTGGGATGGAGCCCGTTGCAGATACCAATGGGATTTTTGTATGATCAGCAATATATTCTCCAATCTCTTTATGTCCATTTATAACAACCGACAATGCCGGAAAACGAGATAATTCGCCCATATCCCTTAACGCTGATACCAACAAACGATGGCAAGCTAATGCACACAACGGTGTCTTTTCCGAAGGTTTCCATACAACCGCATTGCCACACACCAGGGCTAAGGCGGCATTCCATGCCCATACCGCCATCGGGAAATTAAATGCAGTGATAATACCTACAACACCCAACGGGTGCCATTGCTCCATCATCCGGTGACTCGGTCTTTCACTAGCAATCGTCAACCCATGCAATTGGCGAGACAAACCTACCGCAAATTCACACACATCAATCACCTCCTGGACCTCTCCCAGAGATTCCTGCCACGTTTTGCCCGCCTCTAATGTAATTAATTTTGCTAAACCACCTTTATCTTGTCGAACTTTTTCCGCAAAACGCCGAATTAACTCACCTCGCTTTGGCGCAGGAACAATGCGCCACTGCAGAAAACTATCATGAGCTTTTGATACCGCATCTAACATCTCGGGTTTTTCTGCAATTCCACAATACCCCAACACTTGGTTATCAATGGGAGAATGAACCGGAAACGTTTGCATAGACTCTGCCTTCACGGGCCCTTCATTTTCACCAACGCATACAGCAGCCCAAGCAACCCTACTCTCACCACGGTCAATCAAGGGTAAGATTTCATTAACCGTGCTAACAAAACAACCATTCTTTTGGGTAAACACTGCTTTCGTCTCCACCATTACACCTCTTATTAAATGTTGCTTTTAATATAAGTTTGACCAAATCGATTAGCTTCAAACAACCCCAAATCCACATCCTCTTGACGTACAAAGCCTGTACTGGGAAGTTTGCCATCAAAATGCAAATCTAAGATTGCACACAATGAAGATGCCGTTGTTAACTGTATTGAACTCCAATGTTCACCATTACGATATTGATGATAGAGCTTTCGAGCATCCGTGATTTGTTCAAGCCGGCCATCTCGATAGCCTTTCACAGTGACAAAAACTAAAACAACATCTTGCTTCGTAATCGGTATCGATGTCTCAAGTATCTGCTTCAACAGTGGTCTCCGTGAAGCTTCCCCTAACTGAAGATCCTGCATCAAAAATTGCATTAGATACTGGTGGCCTTTGTAACGAACCGTTTTGTACGTTAGCTCGTCAACCTTCCCTTGCAACGTCTCACATAAGGTGCCCAACCCTCCTGACGTATTAAATGCCTCGTAATCAACGCCATCCATAGAAAAGCACTCCAACCCCTCTAGAGGCATTAGATCAATACGCTCACCACCTTCTATAGCTTCACATAAATTACAATATTCATTTATCAGACCATCGGTTGACCAGGTTAGGTTATACATCATCCGGTTGGAAGGGTACTTCGGCAATGCCCCAACCCTCATTTTTACTGATTGTAAGCGCTCAAATTTACCCGCGAGATGATAGGCAAGAATCCCTATAAAACCAGGTGCCAAACCGCACTGAGGCATAAAAACCTGGCCAGAAACAGCGTTAACCGCTATCTGCTTAATAGTCCCTGTCATCGAAACATCTTCAGTTAAATCAAAATAACTGCACCCCTCCACCAAAGCGGCTTTCGCTATGGTGTCACTCATATCATAAGAGCAGGCTGATACAACAGCATCTTGCCCCCTCAACGCATTAGACAGTGCGCCAGATTCAGTAACATCAAGCTTCAAAGTGAAAACCCTATCTAAATCATTTAACTTGCCTAAAAAAGTATGCGCCTTATCTGCTGCGGTAACCTGATAAGAACCGCTCTCTGCTAAAAGCTGCACAATAGCTGAGCCAATTTTCCCAGCACCGATAACTAAAACCTTATGGTATTTCGACATAAGCACCTCCTCAAGGTCGAAAAGGCATGCACACGTTGTACGAACGCCAAGAACAAGAAAAGCCGTCTATCTACGCTACGCTGTTTATCAATACAAAGTAAAGAAAGCTTATATTCGGACAAAGCCGCTGCTTATAACGTTTATTTCTGCGGAAATCGCCCCTGATATGACTACGGGGTCGAGCATTTTGTAAGGAAAAATGAATATTTAGGCAGAACATTCTAATTTCTGGCGATAATATGCGCACAAATCAAACGGACAGGCTACTAAAAGCCGCTTCACACTTTGGGAATAATGAGGAACAACCATGCAAGATAAAGTAAAAGCACAACTAGAGCAGATTCAAGAGCAAGTAAACAAGCAACTAGATAGCGCTAAAGTTGAAGGCTTTCGCATCTTAAAAGAGCTTGGTGCTAACGTTGAAACTGAAGAATTAAATATCTCTGAAGTTGTTTCTGAAATCCGTGAAGCCAACCCTACTGTAAAAGAATTTGTTCGTAACCTAAACGTTGCAACTTACGACAACCGTTTCCGTGCCAACTGGAATGCAACAATGGGTACAGCATTGGCCAAATTGAACATCGAAAAAGCGTATGTTCGTAGTGTTAAGCCTCGCATTGCTGAAGCCCGTGACACAGTAAATTCACGCGTTAAAGAGATTCAGGAGCTTTCTGAAAAAGCTCAAGATAAAGCGCAAGAGCTTACTAAAACTGCACAAGACAAGGCTCAAGAGCTTCGAGCCAAAATAGCTGGTTAATCACCATCTATATTACCTTCTTCTTTTTGGGTCCTCTTCTATGAGGGCCTTTTTTTTGCCTGCATTTTGGTTTTAACAAAAGAGGTGGTAGCATTAGGTGCATACGAAAATGCAGCTTAATACACAAAAGCCTCATGAAAAACGACAAAACCCAACACAAACACGACAATGAAGATGGATCCCCTGTTGCGCTGGATCACAACGACGACCTTCCCGCAACAATTGTTGAACCTGACACTTTGTCTCGCCTTGTGCCTCAACTAAAAAACAGCAAATCTTTAAAAGAAACCCCCCGAATTATCTGCAAAGCCTGCCACTTTACCATTACATCCCCTTTGTTTTTAATATCGGTAGGCCAAAGTGCCTATCACGTATTCACCAACCCATCCGGCATGACTTTTGATGTCCAAACCTTTGACATAGCCAGCGGGTGTATCGTTAGCGGGACATTCACCGATCACTTCTCCTGGTTCCCAGGCTATCAATGGCAATATGCATACTGCGAGGGCTGTGGAGAGCACCTGGGCTGGCACTATAAAAAAGGCAAAGAGCAAGACGAGGGGAGCGCTGAAGGGCCCCGTTTCTTTGCACTCATAACAGATCACCTGACCTTTCAAAACTAACCCAAACAAATTATCGGAACTCAGACCAATATAGTTATGGGCAGAACGTGTCAGCATGAAATAACAAACATAAAAAAAGTGGTAGCGGGGGCTGGATTTGAACCAACGGCCTTCGGGTTATGAGCCCGACGAGCTACCAAACTGCTCCACCCCGCATCAAAGAGGTGCGAATATTACCTAAACTCCCCTTATGCGTCAAGCACTTACGTAATTTATAATTGACGCAACAGACAGTCCAATAAACATCTTAACCAGGGGCAATATCAAACACTATAAACGAGAAAAGGCGTGAGATTATAATCGCCAATGACAATTATAATCTCACGCCTTTTCTAAAAATGGTAGCGGGGGCTGGATTTGAACCAACGACCTTCGGGTTATGAGCCCGACGAGCTACCAAACTGCTCCACCCCGCATCAAAGAGGTGCGCATAATACCCACATCCCCCTTATACGTCAAGCACTTACGTGTTTTATTTTATCTTTGATCTCACCTGTTCAATGCAAAAAAAGGCTTGTCCCGCAGGTTGTCGACACAGAGAAAGGTCAATAGAGAATTACGCCCTTCCAGTGACCATATACCTATAGATAATAGAAAAAGAAACTATCCAAGCTCATCTAACGTTAAGCGATAGCTTGGAACGAAGTTATCCAAAAAAAACTTCACCTCCGGCTGAGCATTATCATTAAGCAACAACTCAACCCTCTCTTTCGCGACCACAAATTCCGAATTCCCAGCATCAACTTCCTGGATACATTTTAAGTAGGCAGAAATAATATCTGCACTTTTAATTAGGCTGGCGATTTCTCCCCCAGAAGCTTTGTAATCAATCAATGACAAAAAATCAGCACGCATTTCATCAGGAAGCATAGTAATGAGCTTTTGTTCGGCGGCTTTCTCTACCTCTTTATAGGCCTCAGCAATACTAGGATTAAAATACTTTATTGGTCCCGGCAAATCCCCTGTCAACACCTCGCTGGCATCATGGTACAACGCCATCACTGCAATGCGTTCGGCGTTGAGATCTCCCTCAAAATATCTATTTTTAACAATGGCTAGCGCGTGAGCAATGACAGCAACATCAAAACTATGCTCTTTTACGTTTTCATCTTCAACGTTACGCTTAAGGCCCCAACGTAATATGTATTTCAGCTTAGAAACATATGCAAAAAAATGATACAAATAACACCCCGATTACAGCCATGGCTCAATTGCAACAGGGCTCCTCTGAGCCCCTATACCATTAACTATAGCCATCCCTGCCCAGAATGCTGTATCAGTTGGATCTAGCCGCTAACCAATCTGCAACTTGTGGCCAAATTCCAGAAGGAGCCTTGCTACCGGACAATATACCCATATGACCACCTGCCACATCCAGCACGGTTTTATCCTCGCTGGCCACGTGATCTAACAACGCGACACTGTTTTCTCGAGTAACAATAGGGTCTTTGTCTCCACATACCATTAGAATATTTGACTGGATATTACCAACAAGACCGTCTGTGCCTTTCATTGGTAAACGTCCATTAACAAGAACATTATTGGCAACTAAATATTGCACTATGTCCTGTCCTGCACCGCCAGGATAGGCCAGCATATCATCTAAAAAGGCTGCGTTTGTCGCATGAGCTATAACGTACTCCTCATCATGAAGATTTTTTAGCAAATCCAAGTAACCTTGAATACTACCAACAGGATTAGTCAGCTTGAAAGCCAAGGAGTTCATCCAACCCGGAGAGCGCCACAAACGCTTAGGACTATTATGTATTTGCCACCCCGTTGTTTTTTTAATCCAAGAAAGCTGTTTCTCAATACGTTGATACTGCTTCCCTAGATCTCCATTAGCATGATAATCAAAAGGGGCGCCAACCAATGCTAGATTGACAATATCAGGGTCACCTAGGCTGCTATAACAGGTACTAAATAGCCCTCCCAGACTCCAACCATGCAAACTTAATTGCTGTTGACCGCTATGCTTTCTTACTTCTGCCAATATCTTTGGCATCTTTTCAGCAAAATAGGTCGCTAGCGTGAAGTGGTTTTGAGACCATTCAGGCACACCCCAATCGATTAAATACAGCTCAAAGCCCTTTGCTCGCAAATAACGCACCAAGCTACGCTCTTGAAATAAGTCGTAGATATACATATTCGCAGCTAAAGGTGCAACAATCACAAGAGGGATTCGATGAGAGGTTTTGGCTACTTCAACATCCGACTCACCGACCTTGATGGTCTCTTCGTTTAAGGGTGGGTAATAACGAAGTTGAGCTATTTCACCTTGATATATCAGTTCAAACGGCGTCTTCCCCGCTTGAACTAGGCTCTCAGCTTCAAAAAAGCGTTTTTTGGCGTTACTGACAACACGCCTTGCTAACTTAACAGGGTTTGTTAACGACTTTACCGCTAATTCCGACATAATGTGACCTTTCTACTACTTTTGAACGAAGTAGACAGTCTATTCTAAGGAGCCTAAAAGGTCATTCACTTCAAAACACAACCCATTAACCCCTACGGTCAACTCTTTGCAACAATGTAGGCTTCAGCTGCTGCATAAACACTTTCATTGTTATCAAAAAAAGCATTCTCTAACGCACCCAAGATATTGATATATTCAGGACTTTCATCATCAAAAAAACGCAGCAGATGGTTTTGGCGCTCATCTAAATCTACTTGTGGCGTACCTTCAGGGAAGAGCGATAAAATCTCAGCAAAGTTGGTCGCTAGTTGCTCCATCCCAATATTTCGATAGGCATCTACAAACCACTGGTAATCAACGCCTTCCTGTATATCACCTTCAAAGAATGTAATGAAACCACCGCTATCAATAATACCTTGCGCGCTAATAGATAAAATCACCGACCGATCAAAATCATTCAGCGATTGAATATCAACATCTTTATCCGCATATTTTGCAAAAACGGCATCAACCGCAGCATTACTAATATTCATGAAAATCCCATTTGCTTAAGTAAGCCCAAGTAGACCCTAACCAATCGCCGCGTATTATGCACAATCCCAATAAACATACCAAGAATAAACAAAAAACCATAAAACATCATCTATCTCAACGGGATACCCCATTATTAGCGGTTACTTTTTATATGGCGCTCACTAATGAGAATAGGTAACGTTTGGTAATGATACACAATCCCACTTGATAACACTTCGCATTTGGGCTACAGTTCAATAACTGAATTGAATAGCGGAGCCCTTCACCATGTTGGTATGTATTTGTAACCGGATAAGCGATCGAGATATTCGTAGCTCAATCCATGAAGGTGCCAGCGGTTTTAAGGAAGTAAAAGCCGAATTAGGCATTGGCAGCTGCTGCGGGCAATGTGTTCCCTTCGCTAAAGGCGTTGTTGATGATACGCTTTCACAACTCCAGTTATCTAGAGGTTTTCAATTAGCCCAAGAACTTAAAGCATAATAGAAACCACAGATTTTCCTCATACTCCCCCCTCACGTCTAAACTTATTAATTTTGGCGTAGCTTTTTTAATCAATCCTACTAAACTTAGCCTCCAGTGTCGTCTACCCACTATGGATAGACCCCTTTACACACAACGGAGATATCACCATGAAAGGTGACGCTAAAGCCATTGAATTACTAAACACCTGTCTTGGTAATGAGCTAATTGCTATCAACCAATATTTTCTGCACGCTCGAATGTTTAAGAATTGGGGCTTGGAAGAATTGGATAAACGCGAATATAAAAAATCAATTGCAGACATGAAACACGCTGACAAGCTGATTGAACGGATCTTATTTCTAGAAGGTCTACCTAACCTACAAAAACTTGGCAAAATACTCATCGGTGAAAGCACAGAAGAAATGCTGAGCTGCGACCTTACCCTGCAAACCACAGTCATGGCGGACATCAAAGGGGCCATTGCTTATTGTGAAGGGATTGCAGATTTTGTAAGTCGCGACCTTCTCGAAAGCATTTTGGCATCAGAAGAAGAGCACACTGACTGGATTGAAACTCAACAAGCGCTCATTAAAAATATTGGCATCGAGAACTATTTGCAATCAATGATTCACAGCTAAACCGACTGAAACACTACTCAACACGGAAAAACATCATGAAAGGTCACACAAAAATCATTGATATCCTTAATACACTACTGGCTAGTGAGTTAAGCGCTATGGATCAGTATTTTATTCACTCCAGAATGTATGAAGATTGGGGATTAACAAAACTCTACGAACGTATTGGCCATGAAATGGAGGATGAAACGGGACATGCTGACGACCTTATCAAGCGAATACTGTTCTTAGAGGGCACCCCTTCCCTTGCTACACGAGATCCAATCAATGTCGGTAAAACCGTACCGGAAATGCTAAAAAACGACTTGGATTTGGAGTACGCCGTAGTTAACGCGTTGAAAGCAGCCATCACTGATTGTGAAAATATGCAGGACTACGAAACCCGTACCATACTTGTTAAAATGCTAGAAGACACAGAAGAAGACCATGCCTACTGGCTAGAGAAGCAACTAGGTCTTATCGGCAAAATCGGGCTGCAAAATTATCTACAGTCGCAAATGTGACATAAGCTGTCTATTACTATTGGTAAGTCGCCAAAATGATTCTGGCGACTTACCAATGTAGGCTACTCTTATAGATACAATGCCTCCACAATAGCGGGAAAACAGCGAAGTAATGCTTTCACACTTAACTCGCCTGTACACACTTTTCATTTTTATACTCTGCTTTACAATACACTCCTCCCTTATTGCCAAGGTGTTACCGCTTAACGACAACACAACCTTTGTCGATGCAGGCACCTATATTAGCTATTTTGAAGATATCGAATCAAAATACACGATTAATGACATACAAACTCCCGCTAATGAACGCCAATTTATTCAAGCAAACCAGAACCTTAGTAAAGGCTACACAAACTCAACGTATTGGATTCGCCTAGATCTACATTATACAAAAGGCTCCCATACCCAGACCGCCCCGCCCCCCTCACACCCTAGAGACATTATCCCATCAAACCTATGGTTTCTCGACATCAGTTACCCTTTGCTCGACAACGTAGACATATTCATTATTAATGCCGTCGACTCAATAACACATATAGACCTAGGTGACAGCAAACCCTTTGATCATCGTTCAATCCCCTCACCCTCATGGCTCACTCCAATTCAAGTTCCCGCTAATGAAATCCTATCGGTATATATAAAAGTTAAATCCACAAGTTCCTTTCAAATACCCATATCAATTAGATCTCCAAGCAACACCGCCACGTTCTATCAAAACTTTCAAATCGGATACGGCATCTATTTTGGCATCATTATCTCTTTCTTTTTATACAACCTATTCATGTATCTTTTTTTCCTTGACCGAAGCTACTTATATTACTTGGGGTATATTGGTAGCTTTGCCCTGGCACTTGCGTCAATAATGGGATTTGGATATCGTTATTTATGGCCTGACACCCCCTCACTTACGGTTTACGCTATTGTAGAAAGCATCGCACTTTATTGCTTATTCTCCCTTTTGTTCACGCAAAGCTTTCTGCATACCAAACGTCACACACCAAAACTCCACAAAAGCATTGTTGTACTTACTTTTATTTGCATAGGGATTCTTATCGCAAATTTATTTGTCCCCTATCAAGTTGGGGTTAAATTTGTCGCAGCACTTACGCTAGCCGTGAATGCCGTTATCCTCATCACTGGTTTTCGCTCACTATATCTCGGAGTAAAAGTTGCAAAGTATTTTGTTCTTGCCTGGACAACCGTATTAATCGGTGGCGGTCTTTTTGCGCTAATGTCTAACGGTATCATTCCATCCAACTTGTTCACTCGATTTGCCGCACAAATTGGCTCAGCCATCGAAGTCATCCTACTGTCCATTGCTCTTGCCGACAGAATGCATCGACTTGAAAGCGAGAAGAAAGCGCTAGAACAAAAAAACAAAAACGCCCTCGAAAAAGCCAATATAGAGCTATCGTCTGCACTTGATAATGTAAAAAGAAGCAATAGACTAAAAGACAGTTTTCTAGCAACAATCAGCCATGAACTAAGAACACCTATGAATGGTGTAGAAGGCGCAATAGAACTCGCTAAAGACGAAAAATCCCCACAAAAGTCTCACGAATTATTAGATGTTGCAGCATCATCTGCAAAGAAAATGACGAGCCTCGTGGACTCAATTCTAGAATATTCTGAACTTCAAGCGGACAAAACCAAAATCCACCCTCAAGACATCGCTCTTGGCGATTTTTTGAAAGAACTCACTACCCCCTTCAACAACACATCCAATGCAAAAGGCATTGAGTTTTCTTACGTCATTGACGACAACATAGCTCCCACAATTCACGTCGATGACCGCGCTCTCAGCATAGTTCTAGCCCAGCTACTCGACAATGCTGTCAAGTTCACTCATGTTGGTTCAATTCGGCTGCATGCGTCACTAGAGCCAACAACAAATAGTATTAACACTGAAAACAAACTAGTTTTTAACATCATAGATACTGGCATTGGCATTCCAAGCGAGGCAAGTAATGAAATTTTCAAACCTTTTCGTCAAGCTGACGATTCCAACGCTAGAGGTTACGGAGGTTTAGGGATTGGGTTGGCCATTGGAAAATCACTCGCTTCAAAAATGAAAGGCCACCTCAGCGCCGCCCCTGCCGGTAAAGATGGGACGCAATTTTCACTATCTATTCCTTACCATCCCATCAAGCTAAGGAAAGCCGGAAAAGAAGAAAAAACAATAGGCACTTTCCCCCTTCCCAAACAAGAGAACTCTCTACCCACCCATCCTATATTGGTGGTGGAAGACAACCCGGTTAACCAACAGATCCTAGTAAAAATATTAACAAAACTCAGCCACTCAACACTCACAGCAAACAATGGAAAAGAAGCATTGGCACTGTTAGAAAACGAAACCGTTAAGCTTATTTTTATGGGTTGCCAAATGCCTGAAATGGATGGTTATGAGGCAACAACAAAAATACGGCAATCTGAGAAACTTGGCCAACATTTACCGATTGTTGCAGTTACAGCTAACGCCATGAGCGAAGACAGGATTCATTGCCTAAAAGTTGGAATGAATGACTACATCAAGAAACCCATCAACAAAGCGATCATATCCGAGAAACTCAAAGAATGGTTGCCATAAACAATAGAGACCCCATCTAACAAGCCGCGTTACGGCATAAGTGTTGTTCCATTTCAACCACGCAAACCATCTTTAATTATTACCTTTAAGTATGGTTAACTGTGCAACCATACTTCCTATACCAACAATCCATTTTTGAGAAAAAAGATGCGATTACTTTTACTACCGTTATTTTTTATTACCATTGGTGTCATATACTTTGTCTTTTTTGGTGATATGTATCCTATTCCTGATTCACCAGAAGATTTACTAATAACACTTAAATCCTTTAAAGAACAGGCATGGATCGTTGCTATCTGCATCATTGTTGGCGATGTTATATTACCCTTACCATCAGACATAACTATATTTACCCTCACTGCTGTCCCACAGTTTCATAACATCGACAACTGTTTGTTTTTATCTGGCTCGTCATCAATTGGTGGCGAGAACAAATCGTACAAATTTCTTCGATCAAAAAGGTTCAGCTG
>MAAL01000195.1 GCA_002163245.1 Gammaproteobacteria bacterium 42_54_T18
AATTAGATGCACTTTTTGCACTTAAACCAGAGCTAGATGAGTTTTTTGACAAAGTTTTTGTAAATCATGAAGATGAAAATATCAAAAACAATAGAAAAAACCTTATTGGCTTAACGTATCAAGCCTTTAAGAAAATAGCAGATATTAAAGAAATATCTATATAGTATTAAAAACATGAAATTGCTAATATCCCTACTTTTTATTGACATAAAACAAAAGTAGGGCTTGTATAATGAGTAAGTGAGAAAATTAATTTCAATAATACTTTTTGAGTACTATATTTTACTAAAATTATAATATAGCTTATATCAGAACTATAATGGTCTTGTTTTCTCTCCTTTATAGATAATCCTTCTGAAATAAGCTCCCTATGAACATTAGTTTACTAGTTTCTCAAGTAAATATAAAAATATATGCCTACTGGTGATGTTACGTGCTATAAGGGTGTTTTTGGACAGTGAAAATCACACTTATCTAAAATACTAATGTAACTAATTAAGGTATATTTAAAGTAGTATTTCTTATAATAAAAAATAAGTAACCAACTAGTTACTTTATTCAAGGAAAGTAATGGGAACTAAAGGCGAAGAAACTAAAAAGTGTATTTTACAAACTGCTGCAACTTTATTTTGGGAGCACAGTTATAATTTGGTTAAAGTTGATCAAATTGTAAAAAAAGCACAAATTAACAAAGCTTCGTTTTACCAATACTTTAAATCAAAAGAGCAGGTTGCTTTAGACGGAATTGACTTTATGGAGAATATGTCTAAAGATTTTCTTATGAATCCACAACTTAATTCTGAACCAAATCCTATTCTAAGATTAGAAGCTTTCATTGGACTAGTATATAATGTACAAAAACAAATGCATGAGGCTGAAGGTAAGCTTTATGGATGTCCATTTGTAAATATGTCAACAGAAATGTCAAATGAAAATGAGGAGATGAGAGAAAAAATTGCTAAAATTTTTCGTAATTTTGAAGAATATCATCAAAAAATCTATGAAGAAGCAAAAGAGCAAGGTCTTGTGTCAAGTGAACTTGATCCCGTTTTAGTGGGAAGACAGGTCGTAGGAATACTAAATGGAGCATCAGTTAGTTCAAAACTGAAAAAAAGACCTGAAGAGTTCTTAGATGCGTTAATTAGCATAAAGGTTTTAATGGGAGCAAAATAGCTTCTTTTTTTACAAACAAAAATAACTAACTAGTTAGATATGTAATCACTTTTCCTCGGGAGTTTTTGGGTAGATTATATAACTAACTAGTTAGATATAAACAAAAGGAAAAAAAATGAATAAAATAAATAGTTGGCTTGTCAGCTATAGTAACTTTGTAGTTAAATATAGATGGCTTGTGCTGATTCTAGCTTTACTCGTAGGTTTAGGTGCAGCTTCGGGCGCACGTTTTTTAGGCTTTAATAATGACTATCGAGTTTTCTTTAGTGATGATAACCCTCAACTTCAAGCTTTTGAAAAGATGCAAAAAACTTATACCAAAATAGATAATGTTTTGATAGGAATTGCCCCTAAAGATGGAAAAGTTTTCACTCAAGATACTCTTGATGCTGTTGAAAAACTAACTGCTGAGTCTTGGAAACTTCCTTTTGCATTAAGAGTTGATTCAATTAGTAACTTTCAATATTCTCGTGGAGTTGAAGATGATTTAATTGTCTCAGACTTAGTTGAAGGTGGAAAAAACTTTACTCAAGCCCAACTAGACAGAGTTAAAAAAGTAGCTCTTAATGAACCATTTTTAATAAATCAGTTAATAAATAAAGATGCTTCAGTAACTGGAATAAATATCACTTTTCAGATGCCACAAAAAAGCAATGACGAAGCCCCAATTGCTGTGGGAGAAGTTCGAAAACTTGTGGAGCAAATTGAAAAAAATTATGATGTTGATATTCATTTAACAGGTGTTGTAGTATTGTCTAATGCATTCTTTGAAGCGTCTATGTCAGATATGGGAACTTTAGTTCCTTTGATGTATTTGAT
>MAAL01000160.1 GCA_002163245.1 Gammaproteobacteria bacterium 42_54_T18
GCCTTACCGATGCCAGACCCTGCGCCGGTAATCAGAATGGTTTTGTCCTTCCAGGTTTTACTCATAGCTTTACCCTCTATTTATCGCGTTTTTATTATTAACCCATGAAAACAGGCCGTCACTGACCTTGGTAAAGTAACTGCCACCAACCGTCCAATGACAAGCTCCCTCTACCTCCAACAACGTCGCTTTATGAGTATATTTATTGGCTATTTTTCTCTGCACACCAATGGGGGTTATTTTATCGTGACTTCCGCCAACCACTAATACCGGACAGCGCACCTTTTCAAAATCAACCCGGGTTTTAGGTTTACGGTAAAGAAACCACATGGCGATTTGCCAAGATACACGGCCCGATTCCAACGTTGCCTCCCTTGCTATCTCGTCTTTAATAACACCCGTTTGTGAATTGGCTATTCCGTAGGCGATGTTTTTTTTATTCAAATTAATAAGGGACTGCCACATGGGGAATTTAAATAGGTTATGACCAAACGTTCGTATTACCGACCAACTCCAGGAATTAATACCCGCTGGCGCCGCTGACGATAATAGAATTAACATTTTGCATTCATGTTTAGCGGCAATCAGTTGCGCCAGTAAACCACCCAGTGAATGCCCCACAACAATAGGAGGCGAATCCAGGGTTAACATCAATTGTGAGATACTCGCCACATAGTCATCCACCCCTGACGCCCTAAGCCCTTGTCGGTTTTCAGCATGCATCTCATTTAGTGAAAAATGATAAGGCAATCTTGGCACCTGGACGCGATAGCCTTGCGCTTCAAAACTCACCCTCAATTCTTTTAAGGTGTCGGGGGTGCTCCACATACCATGTATTAACAACACTGGCGGTAATGGGTTCATGATTGGCACCTTATAGATTCATTGTTTGTTTTAATGGCATCTCTGAATCAGAGCCCGTGCCATGAAAGGTAGCTAACACCGAGTTATCATCAAACTTTAAAACACCGTCATTAAGTTTGCTGTGCTTGATGGCAAAGATATCGGAAAAGTAAAAGTCCTTATTACACCAAGGGAACGATTCGCCTTGTTTTGGCAATCTGTCTTGTGCACGTAAAATATAGCCAGATGTTAGCCCCACTAAACCCTCACTTTTATTCTCTTCAGCCAAGTACGGAAACACCGAGTTATGGTTATTTTTATCCATGTAGGTTAACAAGCGGCAGACATAGTCATAAGACAACTCCGCTTTCACCGTCCAGGAG
>MAAL01000015.1 GCA_002163245.1 Gammaproteobacteria bacterium 42_54_T18
CAGGCCACATATGGCCCTAAAATTTTCGAAACCAATGTCCTCTAATTCATCGTCATACCCAAACAGTGGAATACACCTATAACTATGCCGTTTAGTGTGTGGCGGCCTCAGGTCAAATGGCTCATTACAAACTTGGCACCGCCCATTAACATTCTCACACACAGCATTCTTAAATGAGTTTACCAACCTTGTGAAGCGTGACTTCCGCAACCTCCGAGCAGCCTCCTCCTTCGCTGCACCGCGGTATTTCTCACAATCATCACACGGACAATTTTGGCGTGTAATACACCAAGGTAAATCCCCATATGAATGCCACCATCGAGAGATTCGCCAATGACACTCACTTGATTCATCGGGTAGATCTCCCCCATAAAAATAAAGCGCTGACGACCTAACTTTTACCTTCTGCCCCAGCACTACATGCTCTACCAGGTTGTCGTGAACAATACCTTTTGGAACCCGCCGCTCCTCCATGAGCTTGTAAGCCATATAAAACACTTCGTGGTGCGGTTCATCATTATTCATGGCTAAGTCTAAATCCCACCCTCCTGATGGCTCCAGCGGTTCTCCGGGGGACTCTTCAATGTTTAAAACTGTCGCTACCAAGCCATGCCATTTATAGATCGGCCTTTTGGATTCATAACTCCAATTAATACTCCAAGATTTCAATTCAAGCTGCTCGTATAAATCCACTGAAGATATCGGCTCTTTCAGCTCATTGAGAAAGGCCTCAAGTCCCTTCTCCAGCAAGTCACTACCAAACATATTGAACACACCACACCGTCTCGTATTTCGCGACACTATATCCTGTCTCTACAATCGAGACAATGAGATCATCTACTTACAGCACAGAATACGCAGCCCTTCGAAGCTGGCTTAAACAGAAGCGAGAAGAAAAGGGGCTATCGTTACGCGACGTTGCCGAACTTGTGGGCAGGCACCACTCAGTTATTGGGAAAATGGAACAGGATCGCAGAAAGATCGATGTGGTTGAATATGTAACGTATTGCCTTGCTTTAGAGATAGACCCTAAAGAAGGGCTAGACATTATTGTAGGTGAGATTAAATAAGAGTCTGTATATGCGCCTGCAGCCAGGCTACTCATTGAACTAGTAACTACATACCCAGCGTCCACCAACTCCTTGAGCGGTTACAAGGGTTCTATTTTTCACGAACCTTGCTTAACATTGTAAATACCCGCCTTCAGACTTTGTCTTGAAGTAGTTAATAATTTAGTTTGCGCCTACGGTTTTTTAATTCAATATTGTCCACTCCATCTTTGGCTATGCGTAACCAACAGGATAATGACCGAACACTGTGTTCTTCTGGCTGCCTGTCATGTCTCCACCTGAACAGGCGTATTGCCCGACTCAAAACTTCACAGGCTGCCTCCATTATTGAGTTTGCTTGCGAGTAAAATGCATAGTGCCAAGCCAGTCGAGCCGAAATCAGTTTCATTTTAAAACCCATTAAAAATCAGTGTCGCAATAATCCCTTGTAATTTCGGGTGCGTAAAATGGTTTTTAGGTATAATTTTGGGTTTTTACAATCAAAGGAGTGAGTTATGGCAGATAGGCCGAATGAAAACATAAGCAAGCAAGTAATAAAAAAAATAGCCGAAGTGAAAGACACGTTTACTAACAATAAAACTATTGGTGAATTTGACCTTATTCAACCGCCAGCCAGCGCTGCGTTAGTGAAGCTGAACAGTTTACGAGGAAGCACTCCAACCGGAACACCAGAACACAATACCCTTATAACTATTGAAAATGGCTTCAGAAGTACCTTTAACCAATATGAACTACTGTTCGAATATTATAAAATAACAACAAATAGTGAAAGCGTAATTAATAGAGTGGAAACCAACGCTGCCTGGCGAAACCTATTATTTAGAGTTGGCACCACCGCATTGGTAGCCTTAACGCTTGGAGGGGCATATTCAATTGCAGGTAATAGCGATGGCCTTTACCTGCCACTTCAACAGAAGACCATCACCTACTACTACGAAGGGAAGCACCACCCGGCACCACCAGCCGACCCTACAAAATACGAAGAACCTGAA
Source organism: Gammaproteobacteria bacterium 42_54_T18 (assembly GCA_002163245.1). GTDB lineage: Bacteria > Pseudomonadota > Gammaproteobacteria > Pseudomonadales > Ketobacteraceae > 42-54-T18. The sequence goes on from MAAL01000015.1 coordinate 2,063, forward strand.
AAGGTTGTGACGGTTACGGGGTCCAGCAAAGGTAAGCCGCTTGGAATCAGCCAACCCAAGACCCAATTAGCTACAGGCCCAACACCGCAAAAACCTTAGGGACAATCACCCCAGCATTAACAAATCACCTCAGGTATATCCTTCCACCTGGTGGTATAGGCTGGGCTGAGCATATTCTGACTCATAGCCCAACGTCCACCAACCCCCTGGGCGGCTACATGGGTGCTATTCCTCCCAAACTTCGCATTAATGCCATCCATACACACCATCAACGCTTCAGACTTCATGCTTTGCCCTGGCGTAAAGAAATCATTCTGCTTGTGACTACGATCTTGTAATTCAACTATGCCCACCCCTGCCTTGGCGTATGAATAACCAGGCTGATACAGACTGCCCACGGTTTTCTTGACCAATGCCTCTATCATGCGGGTGTCGTTTGTTGGGTGCAGGAGCTTTACCGTTTTGGAGTTGTAAAAGTTGCTTTCAGTGTGGCGGCTGGTGGTAATGAACACATGAAGGGTTAACGCCAGTGATTCCTGAGCCCTGAGCTTCTCCGCCGCTCTACCCGCATACAGGCAAGCCGCTTGCTGTAGTTCTTCCAGAGTATTCACTTTTTGGCCAAATGACCTAGTACAGTAAATCTGTTTTTTAGGGGGCGGTGCTTCTTCCAGGGGCATGCAGGACTCACCATTTAATTCACGGATGGTGCGCTCCATGTTCACGCTAAACAAATTACCTAGTTGTTTCGGGTCCGCTGCAGCAAGATCAGCAATGGTGATAATCCCCTGCTCCACCAATCGTTTACTTAGCCGGGTTCCAATGCCCCAGACTTTATTAACCGGCATGCGCTTCTGCATCCACTGCCACTTCTTCGGCGTATCCAGCACACACACACCGTTTGTTTGGGGGATTTTCTTGGCGCCATGATTGGCAAGCTTGGCCAGAGTCTTGGTGGGCGCTATACCCACCCCCACCGGCATTCGAACATCTTGCCAAAGGCTTTGCTTCATCTGTTGGCCGTAGTCGTTTAAATCCATGGTGAAGCCATCCAGCTGCAGGAACATCTCATCGATGCTGTACACCTCAACGTCCGGGGAATATTGCCGGAGTGTTTCCATTACCCGGTTGGAGGTGTCGCCATACAGAGGGTAGTTACTGGAAAAGACGTGGACCCCAAGCCTCTTCAACATGGACTTTAATTTGAAATAGGGTTCCAGGTCTGGAATACCCAGAGCCTTGGCTTCTGCATTCCTGGCCACGATACAGCCATCATTGTTACTCAATACAATCACAGGCTGGCCACGCAAGTCGGGCCTAAATATCTGTTCACACGCAGCATAACAACTGTTGCAATCTACTAGGGCGAACATGTCAGGCCCAGCACATATGGTGTATCACATGCATCACCACACCCTCGATCACCAGGTCAGTTTCATCCGGTAATGGGATAGGTTCATAATTGGGATTGGCTGCCTTCAGGCATCTGTTGTTTATGTCCAGTATCTTGCAGGTAAGCTCACCATCAACACTGGCGATCACAATTCTGCCCTGCTCTGGACGCTGTGATCGGTCTACAATCAATAAATCACCATCATAGATTTTGGCCCCTTCCATGGAGTCACCACTGGCCCGGGCAAAGTAGGTGGCCGAGGGCTTGGCTATGAGGTGCTCATTGAGGTCTAGCGCCTGGTCGGTATGATCTTCAGCAGGGGAAGGAAAGCCCGCCGCCACGCTGTCAGAGTATAGAGGGAGCGGTAAATGGCTCTGAATCTGGTCTCTGGGAATCGGGGTGATGATCATGGGATGCGCCCTACTACTGTTTATATACCCAGTATAACAGCAATCAACCATATTTGGGCATCTGCCCTAGCGGCTACTTCAAGACGAAATTAATGATTGTTTTCTTCGAGAGTCATCCATTTAGCAGGGCCATGACGGTACTGCCGTAAGGCAAAACCATTGCCAACTCTCTGGCTCAATACAAATACTGTCAATTGTTAGGATATACGCTTAACGAACATTAGCCCGAACCATTTTATGAATCTCCACAACATTCGTGCAGGCCATGATGTGACTGTTAAAAATACAAAGTCAAGCAAGCTCATAACCCAGCCACCTAAAACCAAGAAGCTATTACCTAAACCCTTTGCCCCTTGGATTATCGCTTCATCTGCTGCATCCGATGAGGACAAACCAGCATCTTTTCTCTCTTGGTAATCCGCCATGCCTTTAACTATGGTTATGACACCAAGAGCACCCGCCAGTAGCTCGATTAGGTCTGGTGCATCTACCGGAGCACCGCCCAGTGCCATGGTAACATCTTCAGTTAAATCACTATTGAGAATACCGCTATCGCCCACACCAGTAGCCTGTGCCACTTCACTGGTGGCGATCACACTAATATCGTCATCAATGCTATTAATGTAAGCAACACTGTCAGTTGCTTTTAGCTGAACCTCAACTCCACCAAGCATCATATCGGTACCAGGGTGATTAAAGTTTTCGAACAACTCACCACCGGTATTCTCAGCCACTAAGTTTTCAAAGTAACGTCCCTTGGTAAGGTTTTGCAGGCCCTGTAAACTGGCATCACTCATGGCTAATGCCTCAAACCAAATTTCAGTGTCGGACATATTGGCAAAGTTTGAGTTGACCTCACGCAGCGCATCATAAACGCCGCCTACTTGCAGCATATTAATGGCACCGCTTAAGCTTCCCCCTAGCAACGACCAAAAGAACGCCTGTTTAAGAAGCTCGTCACCTTGCGGTAGCGATGGACCACCTTTTGGCACACGAAAATTAAAATATTGTTCACCGATACTTTCGCTTACGATCCTCGTTTTTTCCAAGTGTTGCAGCAGCCGCACTTTAGATTTTTCTTTAGCTTTGCCTATGGCATAGGTAACGTGTTGGCTTTGATGGATTGCGGCTTGTATCTTGGTGATTTTTTCCGCTATATCAGCAGCATGAGATTTATACATCCTCACATCTTCTTCATAGGTTTTACGGAGCGGCCAGCGTTTTACGTGTTTTTTATCCAGGTTAAGCGCTAACTTATGTGCTCTTTTTAACTGCGCCAGAGTGTCCTTTAACTTTTGCAAGCTGCTGCATTGTTCATTATTGTCATACCTAGCATTTATATATTCAATGCCTTGAAAATTGGTACTTTTCGTAGTCTTTTTAAGCTCACTCTTTTGTTTGGATGATTGCGTTAAATGAAGCATGCTTTATTATTCCCTTTAACAAAAGTATGTTGCAGTTGCGAGTTGGATTCGCGCTTTGATATTGGCGATAGCGGTCCACACATCTTTTTCTGTATTTTTAAATAGATAAGGTATAAACAAGAAGATCTAACCATTTCAGATTCAAATAAGTTAGCTGCCTATAGCTAAACGAAAATACTGATATTATAGTGTGAACCGAACATTGACCACCTCCCTTTCCCAGCGACTCATAAATGGTGGGCCTGCACAGACTTAACAGTGGATCAACGAATTATGAGTCGTAGTATCCCTATTGACAAAATAAACCGCAGCATTGCAGCTAAAACTTTATCTCATATTCCCAGTATGCAGCGTCTATATCAGCCTGCGTCACCCCTATATAGGCATAGTCACACCCGTATCCTTGTGGTTTATAACTTGACTGATACGCTCTCCTGCCGAGTACATGACCCAAGCCAGGGTTTTCGCGTGCTGTGAATGCCGACTCTCAGCCTCAGAATTTCACCGACCTTATTGAATTCCTGCGATGCAGACTGTCTTGAAACGGTTTTGTGCCTGGCTCGAAAGTGCTCTCTGAAACACAACTGAATCTACCAGCACAACAAGTAAATTCACAATCGATTTATGTACACCTCATTTCCCCCACCATCAACAGCCACTACTATATCTAAATCACCATCCCCATCCACATCCCCCAAAGTAATGACGCTGGTTTTAGATGAATTTCTAAAAGGGAAATTCAGCTTGGTAAAAGTGCCAGAGCCATCATTGATATAAATGCTATCATCAGTAATGCAATCTAAGTCACCGTCTAAATCCACATCACCAAGAGCCAATGACGTGCTTTCAAAGTCATCCAAAGATTGCTCCAATATACTGAACACACCCGAGCCATCATTTATGTAAACACGGTTAGGGCTGCTTACATACCTGGATAAATTTGCAATGATCATATCCAGGTCACCATCACCATCAAGATCACCTAATTCAATATGAGAATTAACATTCAATCCCAGTGAAACTGAAGACGTAGAAAAAACGCCATTGCCATCGTTCAAATACAGCCGAGTTTCATCGGTAGAAGAAAAATTTACATTTCCGACGATCATATCAAGGTCACCATCGCCGTCCACATCACCTAGAGCAATCGTGTCACCTTCCTTATCATCACCTATTGACTGAACAGCATCACCCAAGACACCTGATCCGTCATTCATATAAATATCATTACCTCCAAAATGTTTTACAAAAATAACATCCAAATCACCATCACCATCAAGATCACCTAGGACAACATCGACGCTGCTAGAGGTTTCAATTTCTTGCCCGGAGCCCGTAAAAATAGCACTACCATCATTCAAATATATTTTGCTTTTATAAAAATTATCATTAGCCACGACCATATCCAGGTCACCATCACCATCCATATCACCAAGTGCGACGGCCTCACTGTTATCTGTCCCGATTGACTGAAGGGGCTCAGAAAAAGTGCTCGCCCCATCATTTAGATAAATTTTATTGCCTCCTGAAAAATCATTTACCACGGCCATATCAAGATCACCATCACCATCCAGATCACCCAAGGCTACTCCCTTACTGTCCCCCCCACCCAGTGATTGGCCAGTACCAGCATATTCCACCGGCACCGCTTGAAATGAAGTCGAATAGACTTGGCTACCGGTAGTCACGCCAGCCTCTGCTATTGGAGTTACTGAAAAATGGATGAGATGCTCACTGTCCACCGCCGAAAGAAGGTAGGTGTGATCATTTGCCCCATCAATCAAAACATCATCCCTAAACCAACGAATCAGTGAACCCGCCTCAATATCCAAGTCCAAATCTGAATATATATATTGAGCTGTTATTGTCACCCCCAATAACGCGCTAGCTGAATTTGACACCATCGTTAGATCGCTAGCGGTTGGCGCGCTATTCTCCACTCGATAAGCAGGCGAGGTTACAGTTGTACCGGTAATGGAGCCCGTTATGGCAAGAACGTAAACGTCAAAACTAATAAGCTTGCCAGAGTCAGTGGCTGTCAACGTGTAGCTAGCTGATGTGGCCCCCGAGATAACCACACCATCACGCAGCCACTGGTACACAGAAAAATCAACCAAGTCACCATCTACATCTTCATAGGTATAATTGGCGTACCATGTCGTCCCGACGAATGAGCTGGAGCCAGTGACAAACAAGTCACTCGCTATAGGCTTGCTGTTCTGAATGTATACGCTGGTAGATTTGGCATCACCAGAAGTCTCACCAGTACTGGCTATGGGTGTGACCTCAAAGGAAATATTTGAGTCAGCATCCTCCCTCACCAATAAGTAGCTGGCATCTGTTGCGCCGCTGATGGGCTGAGTGTTTCGCAACCATCGAAAACTTGTGGCTCCTTCTAAATCGCCATCGTCATCTGAATATGCGTAGGTTCCGGTTAAGGTACTTCCCACAAAAGGGCTTCCTGAAATTGTAACTTGGTCAGCCAAAGGTTCTGCATTAGTTTGGTCTTGATCTGGAGCTGGCTCAGCATTGCCTGAACTGCCATCACTTCCACCCGCGCAGGCACCGAGTAATAAAACTAATACTGAGAATGTGATAAATTTACTTACCGATTGCCAAGCCATAATTCAGCTCTCCTTAGCCTTTCAACAATACTGAGAATTACAAATCCACCTATCTGGATTAGTGTAGCTGTCAAATGCAACAGGTGGCAGAATAAATCCAATTAATGCATGGCAGGCGTTGGAGAGCGGTGCACCCGGCCACTAAAGCGAAAAGATCTCCATCGTATCCGTTCGCGCATTGATAGCACTAAATAATATCGCTGTCTATTCAGTACCGATGACACATTCTCAGCCACTAAAATAAAATTATTAAAACGTTATCTCATATTCCCGGTATGCAGCATCAATGTCAGCCTGCGTCAGTCCGATGTAACGCATGGTCACGCCCGAGTCCTTGTGGTTTAAAACTTTACTGATACGCCCTATCTTCCCCCCTCTGAGTACATGACCCAACCAAGAGTTTTGCACATGCTGCGAGTATCAATTCTCACATTGTTACTGTAAGCGTTTAGCGACAAAACCTGTAAGGATATTGGTCTGAAATAATCGGGAGGCAATTACCCCAATACCCGCCATCAAAGCTACTCTTAGTGTTCCCCCATGAATAATTGGTGTTGAGCATGAAATACTGCCTGTTACTGGTTTTTCTTATCTTATCTTCCGCCCACCTCTGGGCCGACACCAAAGAATTCGTCCGTGACTACACCTATGTTGCTGGTGAAGCGGACAGTAAAATTTCTGCAAGGCAGATGGC
>MAAL01000182.1 GCA_002163245.1 Gammaproteobacteria bacterium 42_54_T18
AACGTAATACAGGTGGGTCGTGAAATATCGGCCTTCAAAGGGCTTGAGCTGTATGATGGGAAACTATCACGTACAGTTCTTAGGGGGCGAAGGGCCGTAAGGCCCCTAGCTACCCGGTTCAGTACTTTTACTGTTTGGCGGGCGCAGTTATGCAAGCCCTTTATTATCTATCCAGCAAAAATCGGTTTTTGTTGCAGAAAATGGCAAAAAAAATGAAAAAAAAGATAAATAGTTTTGAATTGAATGAAAAACAGGCAAAAAGGATAGTGATAACCTAAACAGGTCTGTCAATCCCTCGACATGGCAGCTAGACAAGATAAACTAAAGCAGATTGTGGCAAATCCTGGGTAATAAAAAGCCCACTAGGTTTCTATTGCTCAGCCACACACCACCCTACTGAACGTCTTCCCATAACGGTTGGCGCGATCTATAACAACGCCGCCCTTTGTTTCAATTGAATCTTCTAACGCGACTTGAGGCACGCTATAACGTAAAGGGTAACCCTTTTTACACACTACCTCTAGGTGAATACTAACTACGCCACAGCACTAAGCAATACCCTCACCTGCCCCATTCCTGCATCCAATACTCGCTGAATATCATCCATTGTAATCAGCCCTTCACTTCGACCAGCGGCCATGTTCACAACGAGAGAGACGTTCGCATATTGTATATTCAGCTCTCTTGCCAGTATGGCTTCTGGCATCGCGGTCATACCTACAATATCGCAACCGTCTTTTTCTAATCGATCAATTTCGGCGGCAGTTTCTAATCGCGGCCCCTGAGTTACGCCGTAAACACCGCTATCACAAACATTCACTGAAACTTTATTGGCTGCTGCAAATAATTGCTGTCGAAGCTCCTCTGTGTATGGGTAGGTGAAATCCGCGTGAATCACGCGACCCTCTTCCGAAAACGAGGATTGCCTTCCCCAGGTGTAATCAACAATTTGATCGGGGATAACAATAACTTCTGGCCCCATACTAGCATTTATGCCCCCCACCGCATTGACCCCAATAATACGAGTCACACCCAGCGACTGCAAAGCCCATATATTGGCTCGATAGTTTACAGAATGCGGTGTTAAACTGTGCGCCTTTCCATGGCGGGCCAAAAAAAACACGGGCGAACCATTAAGTTCACCTTTTTCAATATTTGCTGAAGGCACACCATAAGGTGTTTCCATTACGATAGAATCTTCCAACGTTAGTCCTTCTAAGGCAGCTAACCCCGTACCACCAATTATCGCTAACATTTAATCCTCTTTTACCGCGTAGATACCTGCTGCGTTACGTAAATACCCCTTATAATCCATGCCATAACCAAAGATAAAACGATCTTCAATATCCAGCCCTGTAAAGTCCGCTTTAAATTCCGGCTGTGCTTTTCTGTCATGTTTTTTATCTACCAATACAGCAGTAAGCACTTCTTTGGCGCCTTGAGCTTTACAGGCTTCAATGATAGAGGCTAACGTCTGACCTTCATCCAAAATATCATCCACAATCAACACCGTTCGACCTTCAATATTATCCTGTGGTGTCACTTTCCACTGCAACTCGTTACCAGACAAACCAAACCCATAACGACTCACATGGATATAATCAAGCTCCATTGGAAAGCTTAAACGCATCATTAACTTCGAGGTAAATACCAAACCGCCTTTCATTACAGAGAGAATAATCGGATTGGATTTTTCTAGCCGTTTTTCAACTTTCTGAGCCACTGTATCAATGGCTCGCTCAACTTGTTCCTTGGACCATAAACAGTCGGCGTCTTTCCAGATACGATCAATTTCTTCTTGTGTCACTGACATGGCGTTTCCTTATTTCTATTGTTTTATATAAGCAACATTCGGTATTACGGATACCAGGGATCAATTATTCTGATCAACGGCAGGCTAACTTTAAACCTCGACGCATTCTGGTGGCATTTCCCCAGTCATATGCAATGTTTGCGTAGGAAAGGCAAATTCTGCACCATGCTGCTCAACAATCTCTGCAATTAAAAATAGCACATCTTGCTTTACTTCATGGAACCTCACCCAATTGGTTGTTTTAGTGAAGGTGTATACAAAGAAATCCAACGAGGAGGCCGCATAAGAATTGAAATTCACAATCAATGTTTGTGTATGATCAATATCCTCATGATCTATTAGCATTTGTTTTACCTTAGTAATAATAGAAGGTAATTGACTCACATCATCGTAACGGACCCCCATCGTTTCATAGATTCGTCGATGAGTCATTCTGGACGGGTTCTCTAGAGCAATACTGGTAAACATTGAGTTAGGTACATATAAAGGTCGTTTATCAAAAGTACGAATACGGGTTAATCGCCAGCCAATATGCTCAACCGTCCCCTCAATTTTCCGGTCAGGTGATCTTACCCAGTCACCAACAGAAAAAGGCCTATCCATGTATACCATCATGCCACCAAAGAAATTGGCTAGTAAATCCTTAGCTGCAAAACCAACAGCAATACCACCAACCCCACCAAATGCCAGTACACCGGAAACGCTATACCCCATTGTTTGCAGAATGACCAAAACACCGGTAATAATTACCGACAAGCGCAGTAGTTTGGCAACGGCTGTAACCGTTGTTTCATCTAGGGGTTCTTTGACGTAGCCAGGAGTTTTTAAATTCTTCTCTGCTTCAGAAATAAAACGTATTACCGCCCAAGCAATTATCGCGATAAACATCACACCAACGACAGGTTTAACTATTTCTTGAACCTGGACTGATTGCAACTCGTGTGTGATTTTAAAAACCAAGCGTACGCCAACCAATAATACGAAATAACGAATAGGTTTACGTCCTGCCTCTAACAACGAGTCATCCCACAAGTTCTTGGTCTTCTTTGCTTGCAAGGCTAACCTACTGAAAAACTTTCTCAAAAAATAGTTCAACAATAACGTAAGAAATATAACGATGAAGACATGCAACACCCAATCATGGGTAGCCTCTTCACCAACCATCAAATTAATAAGCTGATCAAATTGATCCATACCGCCCTTTCACCCTATCGTTATTGCTATGAAAATCACTTTATACAAGCTTAGACATTAATTGCTGAGTATTACACCAGCGGTCCGTCCGTTTTAATTCATCAAAGTCCCACAGGCACTGAGAGCGCATCCCCAACAGCCGCTGCTGATCTGGTTGCCATGCTTCTCGCTCAACCCAATCAAGCACTTCCAACGCTTTATCAAATTGGTTGCACACTAGCACCATATCACAACCCGCCTCTTTTGCTGCCTGGGCTCGTTCTGGGTAACTTCCCGCCATCGATGCACCTTCCATGGTTAGGTCATCACTAAAGATCACCCCGGAAAATTGCTGCTGCTTTCGTAGCACATCTTGCAACCAGTATGGAGAAAAACCTGCGGGTTGCGGGTCCACTTGATGATAAATGACATGAGCTGGCATGATGCCCTTTAACTGCTGAGATAGTGCAGCAAAAGGTTTAATATCATCACTCGCTATCACAAATTCAGCGCGTCTGTCTGTGGGTATTGCCACGTGTGAATCCGCCTCGACCCAACCATGTCCTGGAAAGTGCTTACCTGTAGCGGCCATTCCTGCGTCCTGCATTCCTGCGATGTAAGCTCTGGCTACTTGAATAACAATCTCAGGGTCTCGATGTATAGAGCGGTCACCAATAACTGCACTGCGACCAAAATCAAGATCCAATACAGGAGCAAAGGATATATCCACACCCAAAGAAAGCATTTCTGCAGCCATCAACCAACCAAAATCCATGGCTAACGACAACGCTCCATCTTTATCACTCTCGTAGGCGTCTCCCAATACACGCAAAGCAGGTAATCGTGTAAGTCCGGTCTGAAAACGCTGAACACGACCTCCCTCTTGATCTACCGCAACAATGATATCAGGACGAATAGCACGAATAGCACTGACCAATGATTTAACTTGGCCTACAGATTCAAAATTCCTACGAAATAAAATCAAACCACCCACTCCTGGGCGACCCAATATTTCAACTTCCAACGGGGTTAACTCTAACCCTTCAACATCCAACATCAATGGACCCAAAGGCATAATAGCTCCTGCGATTTTCTCAAAATCAAATGATTATAAATAGGGATCAGGGAAATGAGAGAATAATACCGAAAATACGCAGTCGATGCTTGTTTTTCGTTAATAACCACAGGCTCGACGCTAATCAACCGTTATCAAAACTTTCATTCCTACACTGACAAGATCAAATAATTCAATCACATCGTGGTTTCTCATGCGAATACAACCATGTGAAAGAGGTTGCCCCATTGGTTCGCTATCAGGGGTTCCATGGATATAAATAAATCGCCTCATACTATCCACTGAACCTAGTCGGTTATATCCAACCTCATTCCCACACAGCCATAAAATTCGCGAAAGGATCCAATCTCGTTGCGGAAACTGTGCAGCCAGATCGTCAGAATATACTTCCCCAGTGGCTCTGCGCCCAACAAAAACTGCATTAATAGGTTGTAAATCGCCTATTTTGGCTCTAACACGATGTGCCCCCAAAGGTGTTTGTCCACTGTTCTCAGTGTTACCCGCACCAGCAAATGAGCTAGAAATTGACCATTCGTTTATCAACGAACTCCCGTCGTATAACACAAGAGTTTGCCGAGCGATTGAGATAACAATGGAATAGGAGCGAATACGACCACCAATGATGAATACAGTTATTGCGAATATACTGCTACAGGGACACTTTAACCCCAGCAGAAATAAAGGCAAGCAGACGTTTAATTACGTTTTGAATTTGCGACTCCTCTCCAGAGTCATCGCTTAACATCGCCTCTAAAGCGCCATAGTTCGACAATGAGAAAACAGCAGCTCCCAATGCAAAATGCGTATTCCAAAAGAGATCGGTATCTGAAAGCTCAGGGCATGCAGGGCGCAACAAATCTATATATCTCGTCGAAATGCGACCATAACGTTCACTCAAATAATCACGCAAATGCCCCTGTGATTGCGTATATGCCAACCCTAACAATCGCATAAATGATGCGGTTCTAGTTACATCATCACCATGTGCAGACAAAATTGCCTTCGACAACAACACAAGTAAATCGTCCAATGACAATGCTTTAGCACTTGTTTCAGCTTCATCAAGCCGCAACGATAGTGAGTTAGCTAGGGGCTCTAGAAAACGCACGAATACGGCTTGAATTAGTGCTTTTTTTGAGCCAAAGTGATAATTCACAGCAGCTAAATTAACATTCGCAGTACTAGTAATGGTTCGCAATGAAGTTTCCGCAAAGCCACGCTCAGCAAATAACGCCTCTGCTGCGTCTAATATGCGGTCAACCGTATCTTTTTGCGCCATGAAACACCTTTTTTATTCATAAACAGATGTTTGAAACATACGTTTACAAATTGATTCTGTCAAGGCAGCAAATTGCGTGCATCAAAAATACCTAACAACTTCGAATTGAATATAACTGTCACGAGTAAAAGCGGCTAGTTTTCGATTAGTTCCACCATCCCCTGACTCGAACTGATCCAAGCTTTCCTCAACCGTAGGGGCATCCCCCGTATTCGCAAACACAAACATGTCAATGGTCACAAACCAATCTGCATAAAACCGTCGGCTTGCTTCCAACGTCCATAATTGCTCTTTTGTGGTGCTATCAACACTAACAAAAAACAAGGCTTGAGAGCTAGCGACATCATTTAATGTCCAACGTGTACCCACTACTACGTCCCTTTCGGAAGCATTGGGCGCATCAAACCCCCGGTCATCAAAACTGTATTCAGCAATCCATCCCAAATCAATGTCTGTATCAAATACACCTATTTGAGTATATTCAGCACCAACCACTGCGGCAGTATAACGATCACCTTGGCCGCTACGAAAAACACTCTCCAATTTCCATATCCATTCACCTCCAATATATTGCGCCTCCAGCCCTGTCTGGTCGATAACAGGATAATAGGTCAGCAGTTCATCTTTATCGTTTAACCCAATAATTGTTGGCTCTTTTGAAGTACCACTAAAGTGAGACAATGCCAATTCCCAGTCATCAATAGATACTTGCCATCGAAACGCTGCATCAACACGCTGACCTTTATCGCCCGACTCATACTTTGCATGATCTTTAGTAATAACAAATGTAGAACGAGGCCGGCCGTCTTCACCGGCAAACATACGCTTACGATGCCCTGGTAAAATAAAGAAATCTATTATGCCCCAGTCATTCACCAATGAAAGATTAACCATCGGCTGCCCTAACTTGTCTTCACCATCCAAACCGCGCGATAGATCTGACTGGTTAATAATATCAACCAGATGCACACTTTCCGTCACCCCCCAAAACACCTTACGTATCCCAGTACGCAACTCCCAGTCATCACCAACATGAATCCATGCTAAATCTTGAATATCTCCATGAGTTCTCTCATCATCCTCCTGATCTACGACAAACCATGGGATAAACTCAATGCTATCCATGCCTTCATTCCATTGATAATAAAACTCTAGCTGGGTACGCACAGACACATCAGAGCGACTCTGGCCATAAGATGCACCCTCTGCAAACAAACGCACCTGAGCACCCAACTCCCAATCCAGTTTATATTCACCAACACCCAAAACACCTTCTGAAGCCACTGAAAATGTAGGAATAACTATTGTTAAAAAGATAAGTAAAAAAGATCGAACAACACCGAGCCGGATAACTTCGCGTAGAGACCGCTCCGACAACGGTACAGATTTTGTAAACCTAGCCATAATTACTCAACCTTTCTTATTATTAACCTGACGCACCGTCATTTTTTGACACAAACCTATCTTCTACCGATAAATAGCAATCTACAAGTTTCATTTCAAGAACAGACTATTCTATTATTGCTTATTAGACTAATTGGGAATTATAAAATACCTTTTATGAACACATTCGACGGCCCATATTCCCAGACCTTTTATAAGTAACTGTTATCACTCTTTTTTTACTCTTAATCAGCTCCCTCATCAGCATAACTGAGGAGTATAGCCTTTCCTTTGTGCGCATTTATGACTAGCAAGTCACAGTTACAGAACTAAAATTACAGTACTGACAGAATGAATTGCGCGCCCCCAACTTTGCGCGCAAACGGAGTGTCTTATGTTAACAAGAACCTTACCTGAAATTGGCCAATGGTATGAAAACAAAGATACCGGTGCTCTGTTCGAAGTTGTTGCTATTGATGACCAGGGTTTTGTAGCAACACAATACTTTGATGGTGAAGTTGAAGAACTAGACCCCGAAACCTTTATCAAAATGCCTTTACGCATGACAGAGCAGCCGGAAGATTGGGGGGGGCCATTTGAAGTTGATACTGAAGATCGTTTTGAAAGTGATTTTTTTGCAATTCCCAACGAAAACAAACAAGAGTCTGGGCTCGAACCAGATTACATGAGAATTGTTGAATAATTTATCACTGCCTTTTCTCTTTACATTCCATACAGTTGCGATATCCGTGTAGTTGCAATACCCACAAAGCTGTATATACTTCCAGAACTGTATATTGAAACAGTTCATTGTTTCACGTATTTTTCTTACCTAATGCGGCAACTAATTATGGAAAAGCTAACCAAGCGTCAACAAGAGATTTATAACCTTATTCGTGACCACATTATCGACACCGGAATGCCTCCTACGCGAATGGATATTGCCAACCACTTTGGTTTTCGTTCTCCTAATGCTGCAGAAGACCATTTGCGCGCTTTAGAAAGAAAAGGGGCAATCGAAATGCTTCCAGGAACTTCTCGCGGAATTCGCCTTATGGATGAAGCAGAGCCAGGAATTCCAATTATTGGTGAAGTTGCAGCAGGCCACCCTGTGCTAGCAGAAGAAAACATCAGTAGTTATTGTGACGTTCCACAGAGCATGTTTACACCACAGGCCGATTACTTTTTAAGGGTAAAAGGTCTAAGCATGAAGGATGCAGGGATTTACGATGGAGATTTACTTGCCGTTCACAAAACAACCAATGTACGTAAAGGGCAGATAGTTGTCGCACGCATAGGCGCTGAAGTTACCGTAAAACGATTCGACAAAAAAAGAAACAAAGTGTTTCTTTTGCCTGAAAATGAAGATTTTGACCCTATTGAAGTAGACTCAAACTCAGAAGAATTCGCTATTGAAGGCATTGGTGTTGGCATCATCAGAGACGGTATTTAAAAACCCTGATTGGGGAAACAAATTGTGAAAACAATTCGCCAAACAGGTTATACCGGTTTGGCGAAGCAGCCCGTTAAAACGTTGCTGCATATAACAAATTTCTACTTACGTGCTTTAATGTACTACACGAGATGAATGCGACTCTCCGTTCTCATCTACTTCGTACAAGTCATACATCTCTCCAACCATCTGCACACCTGCACCGATCATTGTCTTGCCAACTTCAAGAGATGAATCACCTAAAAACACGGTTGTTTCTGCAGAAAACTGTATTGTCGCTAAAGGCTCACCTTCACCGTCTGCACGTCGTAAGACAATTTCACCGGTGGGTAATTGAGCTATTTCTAAAACCGAAGACATGTAAGCGATACTCCTGCATTCTTGCCTGCTCTTTCTGCACTATGCAAAAAAGTGGCGCAAATACTACCATGTAAAATATGCAGTCTCAATGAGCGATAACACCTGATCTCATCAATTTCGCCTCTACCATCAGCCATATTGTGCTAACCCTATGATTCAATTGACAGTTACTAATCTATACAAAATTGTGACAATTAATACGCATAGTTTATGAGCATTTCCTATACTCAAAGTAGACTCAGCCCGTTTATGAGTATATCAGGATCGCTTTAACTAACGGAAAACAAACTGGATTATATGAGAAAATTCCTAGGTTTGGCCCTGTTCATAATGAACAGGCTTAATTACCCATACAAGTTCTCGTTGATAAGTGTTTTATTCCTATGCCCGATTTTACTATTAGGGGTACAACTGTGGAATGAAATTCAAAGCGACATTCAGCTCACTGCCGATGAAGTTCACGGCATAGAACTCATCCAAAAACTATCGAAACTAAACCAGGCCGCTAACACCTTTCACGACGTCATGATGAGTGCCGCCGTCGATATCGGGTCAAACAAAGACGTTGATGAAAATGCCTCCAAGCTATTACGCCCAGCCAAAGCCGCCATTACTGAGCAACTCGAAAATCTCATCCGCGAAGTAATCGATAAGGGATCAAATCTCATATCACAAGAACGTATAGAAGCACTTGATGCAGCATGGATAAAATCTCGGAAAACAAACTTAGGCGGGCAATACGTAATGATGCGTGATTATGCTAATGCCTATGGTTTATTTTCACGAAACATCAAAGACTTAATTACAAATGTAGCCAAAACCAGTGGCCTTACTACTGATCAAGCACCAGTCATCCAGAACAAAACAGCATTACTGTTCGACAATTTAATTAGGTACTCTCAATCGTTTTTCAACCTACGTAACCTGAGCGTTTTCGCCCTAAGAATTGGTACATTAGACTCGCAAAGTTTTGGGGAAATTGACGGAGTATTTGCAGCATCAAACGATGCTCAGTCAATATTAAAAACTACATTTGAAGAACGGCTATCAAAACGCCCTGGGCACCCTTTAAAAGAAGATTTCAATGCCATTTCATCAGGTATCGACAAGTTGATTCTCAGCGTTGACGAGCAAATTATAGGGGAATACGGAGATATCCAACCCTGGAATACGTTTCTTGCAAATGCCGACAAACTACTAACCCCCATTTACACGCTACAAAATAAAATATTAGATGATTTAAGTATTATCGTACAAGCCAGACTCGATGAAAAAACAAACAATCGTTTTGTACTGGTCGCCAGCTTACTCTTTTTGCTGATCATCATTTCATACCTGTATTATGGGCTGTATTATTCTATGCAATCCAGTGTAAACCAACTTATACGGTCTGCTGAAGAAATGGCTCAGGGTGACATGACATCCCGTGTAGCAACAGAAAGCCACGATGAAATATCCCACTTGGTGGAAAATTTCAATGCAATGGTAGAACAAGTTAGCACCCTAATTAACACCGTTCGACACAGCACAGATACCACTGCCAATACCGCAGAACAAGTTAAGAATATGGCAGACCAAAGCAGTGGGGTTATTAAAGAACAGCAAGAAGAAACACGTAAAATAACTGTATCCATGGAGGAAATGGCTGAAGCTGCTGAAGAAGTATCAAGGGAAGCTGAGCTAACCGCCTCCGCTGCCCATGATGCTGACGATGCAGCTCGCAGCGGACAAGAACTGGTCAACGAGGCCGTTGACGCCTTTGACCAATTAACAATTACGATTAACGGCTCTAAAGAGGTAGTGGAGCTTCTAGCGGAACACAGTCGTGGAGTTACAAAAATCCTTGATGTTATTAAAGGCATTGCTGGGCAAACCAATTTGCTTGCGCTAAATGCAGCCATTGAAGCTGCTCGTGCAGGTGAACAAGGACGAGGCTTTGCCGTTGTTGCTGATGAGGTACGCACCCTAGCTCAGCGCAGCCATGAGGCAGCTATCGAGATTGAGAGTGTACTTGGCACCATCCAAGAAGGTGTTTCCAATGCAGTGGACTCTATGAGTACAAGTGTTGGTGTCACCGAGAAATCGGTCGCAACCGCGCAACATCTAAAGGAAAGGTTGGCAATAATCCTCTCCACTATTCTTGCCATTTCAGAACGAATTCAGGCCATATCAGCCGCAACACTTCAACAAAGCACCACAGCTCACCACGTAAAGGAAAGTGTCTCTATCATTGATAGTCGCGCAGCCTATTCAGCCCATACAGCTAACATCACGGTTAAATCAGTTGATAGCATGAATGTTGCGTTAGCAGAACTTATCAAACAACTCGAACATTTCAAAGTTTAACATCTAAACCCTCTGACATAAAAAAACCGTCATATTCACAAAAATATAACGGTTTTTTTATTGACCAACCTTATTGACTATTCTTTGTCAGACTTCTTTTTTGCAGCAGCCTTTTTCTTAGCAGGGGCTTTTTTTGCAGCAGCTTTCTTTTTAGCCGCTTTTTTAGGGGCCAAAGTTTGCTCCCACTTATCCTCTACAAACAAGGCTTTCCACCCGGTCGCCTTCCCTTCGACTTCAGTCATCACATATTGTTGCTTAGTTTTCCGGCTGTAACGAATGACCGCTTTATTACCATCCGGGTCTTCTGTCGGAGCTTCGACCAAAAATGCAAATTTAGGATCAAGCTGATCTTTTACTGATACCAACTCTTCAACTAGAGGGGCCCGAGTTTCCCGATGCCTAGGGAACTGGCTGGCAGCTAAAAACATTCCCGAAGCACCATCTCTTAGCAAGAAATAATCATCATTTTTCTCACACAGCAAGTGCTTCATTGGAATTGGGTCCGCTTTAGGTGGAGCAACCTCACCACTTCGAAGCAGTTTTCGAGTATTTTTACACTCTTCGTTGGTGCAACCAAAGTACTTACCGAACCGACCGCTTTTGAGTTGCATGTCAGAACCACATTTATCGCAATCAACAATAGGGCCTTCATAACCTTTAATCTTAAACGTACCCTGCTCTATTTCATGCCCAGAGCAATCTGGGTTATTACCACAGACATGCAGTTTACGCTCCTCATCGATAAGGTAACTTTCCATTGCCGTACTACAAATCGAGCAACGGTGTTTTTTACGTAGCGCGTTTACTTCACTGTCTTCGCTATCCTCATCAACATCCACCGAATCATCGCCCGGTATAAGGTTAATCGTTTCTTTGCATCGCTCTTTTGGTGGTAAGTCGTAACCAGAACAGCCTAAGAAAACACCTGTTGTACCCGTTCGAATCATCATGGGCCGCGAACAACTCGGACATGCTATATCATCAGTAATAACCGGGTCATTTGCCCGCATACCGTTTTCACTGCCCGCAACTTCAATCTTGCCTTTAAAATCGCCATAGAAGTTATTCAGCACATCTTTCCAATCTAATTTACCTTCCGCAATCTCATCCAGCTGCTCCTCCATGCTGGCGGTAAACCCGAAATCCATAAGATTATCGAAATTCTCATTCAAACGGTCAGTAACGATATCTCCCATTTTTTCCGCGTAAAAACGGCGACTATCTATTTTGGCGTAACCACGATCCTGAATAGTAGAAATAATAGAGGCGTACGTTGAAGGTCGACCAATACCACGCTTTTCCAGTTCTTTTACCAAGCTTGCTTCCGTAAAGCGAGCAGTTGGTTTAGTAAAGTGCTGGCTTGGGTCTAAGTCCTTTAGCGTTAGAGCATCGCCAATTTTTGCATCCGGCAAAATCACATCTTCTTCAGCTTTGCCCGCACCAGGCATTCTAGCAGCTAGATGCCCTTGGAACTTGAGAATCCGGCCTCGGGTACGTAATTCAAAATCGCCACAAGTTACGGAAATATTCGAGCTTAAGTACTCCGCAGCTGACATTTGACATGCTAAAAAGCGGCGGCGAATAAGGTCATACAAACGATTGGCATCAGGATCTAATCCTGTGACATCACCTTCTAAAACAGCAACGTCGGTAGGTCGAATGGCCTCGTGAGCTTCTTGCGCGCCTTCTTTACTAGAATACACATTGGCTGTATCTGGCAAATAGCGCTTGCCATAAGTATCATCAATAAAGCCTCTACAAGCCTCTACAGCACCCTTGCTCAAGTTAGTTGAGTCAGTACGCATGTAAGTGATATGACCGGCCTCATAGAGCCTTTGAGCCATCATCATGGTCTTTTTAACACTAAAGCCTAATCGAGTACTGGCCGCCTGTTGCAATGTTGACGTTGTGAACGGTGCCGATGGTTTGGATTTTGTTGGCTTATCTTCTCGCCCTGTAACGGTTAACGGATTTGAGCGCAAACTATCTAAGGCTTTATCTGTTTGTTTTTTGTCGGTCGGTCGAAACCCTTTTCCAGACTCTTTAGTAACCTGGAGGCGCAACATCTCATTTGCCTGGGTTTCTGTATCCGCAAAAACATCCCAATATTCTTCTGGTATAAAAGCTCGAATTTCCCGCTCTCGCTCGACCACAAGCTTTACCGCTACTGACTGAACCCGACCGGCTGAAAGGCCTCGAGCTACTTTTGCCCATAACAATGGCGAAACCATATACCCAACGACCCGATCTAAAAAGCGCCGCGCCTGTTGTGCATTCACACAATTCTGATCTAATTTGCCCGGCTGCTCAAAGGCACCTTGAATCGCTGTTTTGGTTATTTCATTAAACACCACACGCTTGAAACGTGAGTCGTCACCGCCAATCACCTCTTTAAGGTGCCACGCGATAGCCTCTCCTTCTCTATCCAAATCCGTCGCGAGATAGATTTCATCGGCATCATCCGCTAGGCGACGCAACTCTGCGACAACTTTCTCTTTATTCGGTAGCACCTCATACCGAGCTTTCCAATCATTTTCAGGGTCAATCCCCATGGTAGCAATCAGCGCCTTTTTCGCTTTTTCCTTTTTATAGGCGGCCTTCTCATCAGGCGCCATTTTCCGTGTCTTGGCAGCCTGCTTCGCTCGTTCTTTCGGATCAGAGGCTTTTTTACCCGAACCACTTGTTGGCAGGTCTCGTACATGCCCAACACTTGATTTTACGATAAAGCTATTGCCCAGATATTTGTTAATGGTTTTCGCCTTGGCGGGCGACTCCACAATGACCAGTGACTTACCCATAAATTCTTTCTATCGCCTCCATTGGCGCAAATACTGACAAATTGTCAGGCAGATTTCGTTCTTCAACATATGATAAATAGCTAACGTGCAGCTTTTAGATAATTTGCGAAATTTATATGTGTAAGTTTCCATTTCGTCAAGGATTTATCGCTTTTCTTTTCAATTAACACGATTAAATAGTAAATTTTACGCAACTATTGTGCTTTATCATGTTTTATATTCTACATATCCCCTATTTATATTAGATAATCTGCTAATCTTCCAGTTAACATCTTTTAACTTTGCTTTCAGAAGGTTACAAGCCTTATCCAAAGAGAAGCAAACCGCGCCCCCAAGGGTAACAATAACTACAAGAGGCTCCTCGATGAGAAAAACACGACATTCAGCCCTATTCGCGACCCTATTCGCAATGCTAGTGACACTCGTAGTGATGCCTTTTAGCTCTAATACCTATGCGTCTGCCGAGACATTACAAGCCGTACATAAAACCAAGCTTCTGGTCTTTGAGACTGCAGCCTCTTTTCACAAATACCAGGGTTCAGAGGGGGACCCTAGCAAACGCAAAATCGTTGATGAAAAAGTAACCGAGCTAAAAGAGCAGCTTGCATCCGTTGAGACTCTGCTGACTGACCTATCTCTAGAAGCAGAAAAGAAAGCCTTAAAAAACAACTGGAAAACAATGTCCAAGAATCTAAGCATTGCGCTTGCGGCCATTAAACGTAGTGGCTTTGCTGAATTCCAGGTTATTGACTCATATTTATCCACTAGCAACGAAATCATAAAATCCCTTGATCACAGCTATGAACAAATCAAAGATTCTACGGGATACAAAGTTCCACTCGTAGTGCAAGACTTGAGAAACCTCACTATCACAATGGAACGTATGGCAGCAAAATACATTGAGCGAGCAAATTCACAATTTGGTGCATCAAACCGCTCAGGCCAAGAAGATACGGATACCATTGATACACTGGCCGCTCGTTTCAGCAAAAATCTAAACAAGATAAAATTAACGACACCCACCACATCAAATCGCTATGAAAAGCTTTCGAAGATACAGACAAAATGGGCGTTTTTAGAAAAATCATTTTTAAACTACACAGAAAGAACGGTTCCCTATTTGGTGACTAAGTTTGGCAGTCAAATCACCAAAGACCTAAACGATATGGCAAACCAGGCAGAGAAGTAAAACCAAAGGCAGAAGAGCAACCTCTTTTCTGCCCTTATCACATCAAAAACTTAAGATTCCCCTAGCCCTTTCAGCATAGAAATCAACTTTTTAACATCCTCAACACTACCTTTCTCAGACCAAACAACCGATACTGTTCTTGGACCAAACTCTAATGCCAGAAAGCGCACATCTTGATCCTTTCGCCATTGATCTATATAAGCCTTGATGGATTCTGGCTCCTTTAACGTAACGGGGTCAGGCTCCCATAACAACTGCCCTTGCCGGTCTTTTCGTTGAGTCCACTGCCCCCTTATTGCTGATCCAGCCTCTCCTTCTTTTGAAATACGTCGATAACGTACCCACTGATAATCAGCAACATGCAAATTACGCTCAGACACTCGCTGATAGTATTCATTAGAAATCAAAGAAATAGGCTCAACTTTAATGCCTGCCTCCATTGCTAACGACCTAAATTGTGCAATGCGACGCTCTTTCGGACTCGGCCGCACCCATAAAATAGGGCCAACAACCATTGCCATTGCTAGAATAATAATAAGGTAAACCATAGAAGCCTTGTTTTGTTGATTTCTGCTGATTGGACTCAACACTTGATTTTCTTAATTCAGCCACTATTTTACGTAATATAGAAATGAATTAGTATAAAAATGAATTAGTATAAAAGTACACCTGCATTAATGCGGTATTTTGATCCCTAAAAGAGGTTCCCCATTATGTCACTCTATTCTCACATACTGTTGGCAACAGATTTTAATAGCGAAACAGAAACCGTTGTTGAGCGAGCTAAGGCGATGGCAAGCAGCAACCAATGTGCATTATCACTGATTCATGTGATAGAACCGATTTCAATTGCTTATGGGGGGGAGTTCCCGATTGACTTAGGTGACCTTCACAAAGAGCTGGAAAAGCAAGGGCGTGAACGCCTTAGTGAACTAGCAGAAAAACTCGCAATACCTGAAGCTAACAGTTACTTAGAGGTAGGCTTAACAGAAAAAGAAATTCTACGCATAGCGAATGAAAATTCCGTAGATTTAATTGTTGTTGGCAGCCATAGCAAACACGGGTTGTCGCTTTTATTAGGGTCTACTGCTAACGCTATCCTGCATCATGCTGAATGTGACGTGCTCGCAGTAAGGGTTAGAAAAGTAAAATAGGCTCACCGAAAACCACACAACCGATCACAACCGGTGAAAAGCAAAACAGTACCCTATATTAAAATAGAGTACTAACGCTGTTACCCCTGTTTACCGCGTGCTCGCCGTCTTCATTCTGCATCAAGGGTTTAATTTGCTGCAATTGCGACTCAAGCGAATAGCTAACACTTGAAGACAAGTTAAAGAAGCTCAATAACGCTTTCAAATTTGTATCATTCTCACAAGCATCATGCACCCGTTGCCAAAATGCCTGATTCAGAATCTGCAGTTCTTGATTGATTTTTATCAAGCCTTGTAAATCCCAATCCGGCCGCCCCCCCTCTCGATAGGTAAAATATTGTCGTAACAAATAAATTGCGGAGGAACGTAAAATAAACTCATCTTGTGAGGCAAAAGGAAGGTGATTACGCGCATTAGGCTTCAAATGCCCAAGTATTGGGCAAGCACTTGTCGCCATGATCAACCCCATCAACGAGCGAACGCCTTCTTCAAGAGATGTTTCTTTATAGTATTCTCTATCGCCAGTGATAACTCTAATCTTGGCTTGTTTCACTGCTGGGAGCTGCTGAAAATCCATGACTACAGCTTCTAAATCCACCGCGGCTGGGCAATGTGTACAGTTTTTTGTGGTTAATGGGCAATTACTGCATTGATGGTGGGCCAATTGAGTCCACTCAGCCGAGTCTTTCCTTTCTGCCGAAAAGTCAAATTCTCGATCTAACTCAACCGTATATCGGTGCTCTTTTTCATCTATTGTAAAAATATATTCAACACTCATCAATCCACACTCATCAATCCACACTCAGTCTGTCTCACAATATTGCTCTACTTTAGACAAAAGCATAGCAGTTTCACACCAAAGATCGCTCATTTCAGGCAGTAATCTCTTTGTTTATACTAAAAAACGACCAAAAGTTATAGCTCTAAGGGCCTACCCGCCTCTAAGGTTATCTTTCTTATAAATACCCCTTTCTTTTTCATATCTTGATCTACTCTTAAATAAAGCGGCAGTCAACGCCACCACTGTCAAACATGGCCAAATCCAAACAACAGGATTCCATACACCTCAGGAGTACGTAGGGTGGAAACATCTAGTCCATTACCTAACCCTGGCTCTAGCGCAGTTAACCCAGATCTTAACTGGAGCCAAATTAGAGAAACGATCTCCTTGTTATGCCTAGCAATGGCACAAGTAGAAACCACGCTCAACGACAGTTCTAAGGATGTCAGCACGTTAACGACTGCATTTACACACATTGCTTCCGATGCCCAGAAACTAGGAGCTGCCTGCAGTAAATTAGAAAACCCAGACGATTTTGCCACTGCTAAACCCGAAATAATGTCAATTGCAGGCTCTATTTCTCAAGAGATGGGGATGGCGATTGTTGCTTTTCAGTTTTATGACCGCTTGAGCCAAAAGCTGGGGCACGTCAATGACTCTCTAACACATCTAGGAGATATCATTGGTGACTCTTCTCGTCTATACAACCCTGATGAATGGCTAAAGATACAAGACGAAATCAAAACCAACTACACAATGGAATGTGAGCGAATCATGTTTGACCTGATAATGAAGGGCGCAACTATTCGTGAGGCATTGGAATTATATAAACATGAATTTGATCAAATCAGCTTAGAAAAAGACAGCGACGACAACACAGATGATGATATTGAGCTGTTTTAACACCTCAATATCATTCAGCAAGCATCACAACACAGAAATACCCTACATTGAGCTGTATTAAGCAACAATGTACTTACATTAATTTACTCAATAATTTCTACCTTATCACCAACAGAAATTACCCCTGTATTCATTGCTAACAAGTTCTGCCCAAAGAAAACCTCCTTCCCGATTGAGCGATACTGCTTTAACGCTTTAAATACCGCCGGCTCTTTTTTCGCAGAAAGCCGGTTGATTGTCGGGATAACACACCGCGAACAGGGCTTAGCTACACAAAAATCAACGTTACCCACCCGCAGCCTCTTCCAACTATCTTCCGCAAAAGCATAGTTTTCGCTTATCACCATATTTGGGCGAAACCTTAACATCTCAATAGGAGACTCTAGGTGTTGATTAAATGCTGCTAACGAAGGTTCCGTTGTTAACAGGAGCGGAAATCCATCGGCAAAACTAACGGTTTCATTATTTTTTGCATATTCTTTATCGACATTTCGATAATATGCCTCCTCCATAAAAACCAAACGACAAGGCACGTCCAAAACTACACTTAGCCACTGATTAATAAAATCATTCGCTACCTTTCCTTCACAAATTTCACTCCACACCTCTACAGATATGGACTCATTCATAGCAAAGTGCTTGCTCACTACAAACGATAACGTGGGTTCACATTGTTCAGGCAACACAGTATTCTGAGCGGTTTGAATTGTTAGCCCCCAACCCCCTTCGTCAGACTGATGCTCAGTGACACTGAGCAGAGTCATTTTGGCAATATTTCGTTGTGTAAGAAATTTACCGTTATTATCAATCAACATCCAACGTCGATCTTTTTCGATGCCAAACCGGTCAATCTGTGCGTGCGGTAGTGCTACCGCCCCCATGGATTTAACCGGATAACGATACAATTGGGAAATATGTAAATCCATTACCTTACCTTTCATTTGCTCTCTTGTATTTCAACACAACAATGTGACCTAAATCTCGATAATCTACATGCTGCAACTTTATTGTCTACACTAACTACAACACTCCTAACAAATTATGGGATCACTTTATGACACAGGGTACAAAACAGAAAGACTCTTTCTTCTTTTATTTCAACACCCTTTGTAGCGCCCTTCTCGTGGGAGCGTTATTAACGGGGTGTGGCAACAGTAAATATAAAGACTTAAGCAACAGTGAGCTACAGGAGAAGTTCAGTCGCTGTGAAAATGCCAGCGGACTATCCCCCGGTGGTGCGATCATCTGTGATAATGTGTACAGAGAGTGCGAGGACAGGGCCAAAAGAACAAAACGAAAAGCATGTTACTAAGCATGCTTTTCATCGAACTTTCCTAACCTGTCTCTACCCATCACTTCAAACACACCCCTAAACTCTCATTATCCCATTAATGCAACGTATTGTTTCACCCCTTCTTATTGCACTTTAAGACGACTGGTCATATTATAGCCTCATGAACAAACGAGACGACAAACAACAGCTAATACTCGAAGCTGGATTGGAGGAAATCCTTATCCATGGGTATAACGGCACCAGCGTGAAAGACATCACCGTTGCTGCCGGTATCCCTAAAGGCTCATTCTACAACTACTTTGAGAGTAAAGAGCATTTTGGCCTTGAAGCCTTGCAATACGTATCAAGCCAAGGGTGTCAAGCCGCTCGTCAAACCCTTTCCAACTCAAAGCTACGCCCTCTAGAGCGGCTGGTGAAATATTTTAATGATGATGCTCTCGAACTCGAAGCATCAAATTTTGAAAAAGGCTGCCTGCTAGGCAACCTCGGCCAAGAATTATCTGATGCAAACCCTGTTTTTCAAGTGAGAGTTGAAAGCCTTATGGCAAAGATGACGTCCGAACTGGAATCATGCTTACTTGACGCTATAGAACAAGGGGATCTTGACGCAGATATTTGCCCAAAAATGATGGCTGAGTTCCTATTCAACGCATGGGAAGGCACAATTACCCGAATGAAAACGTCAAAGTGCAACCGCCCATTTACCGTATTCCAAAATGGGCTACGTGTTCTCTTTCAACAATCAAGTACCGTTTCCTGCTCCGATTAACCGTACATTCAATAACCTTTTAACAAACCCAAACAACCTGTCCAGATACTATTAATGCAACCAAAAACAAGACGACCGGTCACTTTATATGACAACAAAATATAAGACGACCGGTCATATTAAGAATTTATTATGAATACCAAAAAAGTTCACATAGCAACGATCCTACTTGCCCTGGCATCAGGTATCTCAACGGCACAAGCATCCGTCGCACCTTTTCAGCCCTATCAAGCGCAATTATTTGCAACTAACACTGCAATGCCGAATGCACTTAACACATCCCTGACTAGATACCCTTCTTTTAGAAATCAAGAAAAGTACAATTCAGGTTTTGCTTTTTATGTAGATAACGACTTGCTTGTACCAGGCAGTGACGACCGAGATTACACAGGGGGACTTGCTCTGACATTATCTGGAAAACGTGCCAAAGAATATTGGTTCTCACTTGATACTGCGTTATCTGCCACAGAGTCCTTGCTAGGTCTTGATACCTTTAGCAGTGGCTCAGGGCAACGTCAATTACATAGCGTTGAATTTGGAGCAACCGCCTTTACTCCGGGCGATGTAGAGAATAGTGATGCCAACCAAAACGACCGCCCTTATGCAAGTTTGTTTTATTTATCGAACACTCGCCACCACATCAATCACAACACAAAAACTGCAGTTACCACCACATTAACGATCGGCGCTATTGGCTTACCCATCGCTGGAGACATCTATAACGGCATTCACAGCACAATAGGCAGTGACAAGGGTGAGGGCTGGTCTCATCAAATATCGAGCGGTGGCGAGCTTACCGCCCGCTTTGGCAGCTCTCGCCAACAAGTGATAGCGTCAAACTACTCAGCTGACAGCAGCTATGAAATCAAAACCTTAGCTCAAGGAAGCCTTGGATATCTAACAGAGCTATCCTTTGGTGTAACCGGGCGCTGGGGACGGATCAACACCCCTTGGTGGACATTCAACCCAGCAAACGCAAAGTACACAGAGAAGTCATCCGCGGTAACGCCATTCAAACGAACAAATGACCTATTTGTGTTTGGTGGTTTTAGCAGTCATGTACGAGGTTATAATGCTTTTTTGCAAGGTCAATGGAAAAACAGCGACGTATCATACGATCGTAATGAACTAAATACGATCATTCACGAAGCATGGGCAGGGGTCACTGTAGGGATTGATGCTAAAACAAATATTTCCTACTTTATTCGTGGCCAAACCAGTGAAATAAAGCAAGGGGATGGCGATAGAAACCCTGTCTGGGGGGGGGGTTGTATTCAATTATTCCATTTAAAACTAACGTCTATAAAACCAGAGCCTTGATATCGTTTGTTAATATCTTAATTCTAGAATATAAACGATCATCAAGGCGACACAACCCCCTCAACTGGAGCTTTGCTAACAGGGATATCAACGGTCATCACATCCCCTGCTCGATCGATTGCCATTTGAATGACATCAACATTACTAAACACAACCGTTTTAAATGATGAGTAATCTGAAATATCGCCAATACTGACATTGTTGATCGTTAGAATTGTGTCACTTTGCTGCACACCCGCCTGAGCGACCGCTTGCAAAAAAGGACCATCCTGTATCTGATAGCCACACACCCCATTATTACAGCGTTGTACCAACCCCATATCCGATAACATCGCTTCCGGGTTATCGAGATATTCAACCATCATTGCATCGAGAACCTCTGGTTCTAGGTTCCCTAACGTATACTCTAACCGCTCAATAACTGCTGCTGCACGTATTTCATCTTCGGATATATCAGGTGTACGAACAACAAAACCACCATCAATTACTTGCGTCAACGTGCCAGGAGCAATGAGATTGCTAACAGCCTTATCTGGCTCATCACCTGAAAATGCAACATCCTTTATTGCCGAACTAAGCTGTTTGGCGTATTTCTCCTCAAAATCACGCACCTGTGCTTCTTTTTTGCTTAGTGCTGATTCTAAAGTTGAAGTCGATGCTGCTATTGGCTCACTGTCTAACGCCCCTGTTATGGATGCATTATTAATATGCATTCCATAAACAACGGCACCAATGGCAACAACAATCGTGGCAACTCCTATGATTTTCTTCATATTACTTGGTAAACACCTTTTGGAAAGCCTGCACGGTATCACCAACTTCATCAACAACATAAGCAGTTAATGTAAACGTCGTATCAGTTACCTGCCCGTGGAAATATCCCCATTTATCATCATAACTATCCCACATCACACTGTGAGTAGGGTTATCTCGGTAGCGACCTGTATTTTTAGCAGCCGCACCAGAAACCACATGCACAGTTTTCCCACAACTATCAACAGGCTCCAACACTTCTAAAGCGTGCTCATGGCCGGCGAATATGAAATCTACCTTGTCACACAATGTATCTTCCACAAATTGATTGTAAGGTTTACGCCCTTGAATTAATTTATCGGCCTCATGATGCCCGTTTGTTACGTAAGGGTGGTGCGCAAAGGCAAATTTCCACGGAGAGTCATTACCGGCAATTTCTTTTTTAATCCACGATTTTTGGCTTTTCATATACCAGCCATTTGGCCAGAAATAAGGGTTAAAGATGGCAGGCAGGTAAGCACTTGGTGGATTCGAATCGTACCCAATAAATAGCGCTTCATTTGCGGGCGTCTCAAACGAATAGTAGCGCTTAGGCATTTTCCATTTTTCACTAAGTTTAGTGTACTTAACCTCAAGATAACCCCGAAGATTCAAACCGCCATCACCGGGAATTAACAGGCTATTATCGTGATTGCCTAACACCATAAAAAATGGAAAATCGAGATCGTTATAAGGGGCTTCAAACTTCGTATTAAACTGAGAGTCTTTGGTACTCCATGGGCCTACTTCATAGATGTTATCGCCCAAACCCAAAGCAAAATCACACTGATTCACTGTACACGTTTGTTTGATAGATTCGGCAACCTTGAATTGAGGGTCTTTACCCGTACCTGAGTCACCCAAAATAATAAATCCTGTATTAGCAATGGATACAGAACTCCAAGATATTAATAACGACGCCGTAAATGCTAAACGACCTTTTATTGTTGTTATTTTCATAGGTCTCCCCCAATGCAAGGCATTGAATTTATTTATATTTTATTATTATTCATTTTATATAGAGGCTATATCACCACTAAAAACCGGACAAAAAATCAGCCCACCAAGAATTGGATAATACAATTTTATGATTAATTATGCCATTCTCCGCTCCAGGCCTCTCAAGGAATTGGTTCCCCTACACCCAATACAGCTCCTACCAACTCAGTGTAACTACCGCGATGACTCGCTATCACATCCAAGCGTAACGGTATTTGATCCTTAAGATCTGAGACATGAGAAATAACACCAACCATCCGACCCGCCTTTTGTAAATCCAATAGCGTTCGAATCGCCAACTCCAAAGACTCAGGGTCTAAACTACCAAACCCTTCATCGATAAATAACATATCTAAACGGATGCCACCGGAATAGGCCTGCACAACGTCCGACAGACCTAACGCCAACGACAGCGCTGCCATAAAGCTCTCCCCGCCCGATAACGTAGCAACAGCTCTTTGCACCCCAGTATAGGCATCATCAACCACAAGCTCCAAACCAGACGCCTTGTTCCCTTTCGCCTTTTCTGTTTTTCGAAGCAACAAGTACCGCCCTTTACTCATAAGACTTAAGCGCTGGCTAGCCTCTATCAACACATCGTCCAACAACACCCCCAATACAAAACGCTGCAAACTTATCTTTTCATAAGTCTGGCCATTTGCCACATTCGACAGCGTACCAAACAGAGCGAAACTGTCCTCTAGCTCTTGCGCTTGAGCCTGCATCTGCTTCAAGGTTTTTTGTGTCGACAGCAGCAAACTGACTCGTTTATCTAACACCATCCATTCTGCTTCAACCGTGTTATAAGCCTGCTTCGCCAACTGCAACTGCTCTTGTGATTTTGGCAATACAGGCCGCTCACTATCAACCAACTGTTCTTTTTGTTGCTTAAGCACTCCTAGGTTTTCCGTGAGGTTCTTCTCATAAGCCAACAAAGACTGCTTCATTTCATTTAATTGATGTTGATCTAATTGATAAGAACGATATTGCTCTTCAGAATCAAATGGGCTCGCCAACAATACATCACACCAACGCTGGCTCGCAGCGTCACACTGCTCGTTCACATTCTTTAGTGCAGATTGTCTTTCTTGTTGTTGAGAAATCAGAGAGTGACAGGTAGCAGCCGCTGCCTCCCATTGCTGTTGGACCTGTTGTTGGCGGTTTCCAGCCTCCTCCACAATGTTTTCTACCTGTTGAATATGAGATTGCAACGCACCCTGCACTCTATACTCTTCTGGCAATTCCTCCGCAGCTTTATTTAAAACCGCAAGTGCAACTGAATAATGCGATTGAGCCTGCACCTCTTCGGCCCTAGCTTTATCCAGTGTCGAAATCAGATGCTGCTCAGACAATCGTAAGCTATCAACACGCTGCTGATCACGTCGAAACTGCTCTTTATCTTGCTGCCATTGCTTCAAGGCAAGCGTTAAACGTTCCATTTCTGCCTGCACTGTTACCATGGGCGTTGCACCAACATCCCCTAAAGCTTCACAAAGAGCGCTAGCTTGCTGCTTTGCACTTTTTATCTGGGCTGCTTCTTGCGCATATTTCTCTCGAGCAAAAAGTAACTGTTGCTGGCATTGCTGCTCCTTCTGTCGTGCAGCAGTCAATTGCTCATCGCTGGGGACTGTATTTCTATTATCAGAATTTTTATCTTCTGAACGTTTAACCTCGCTACCCAAGTGGGCTGGCACCGGGTGATCCAGGCTACCACAAACCATACAAGGTTCACCCTCGTTCAGTGCTTTTGCAAGAACAGCTGCCTGACCTTGATGCCAAGCAAGTGTTAATCGCTGCGTATTCTCTATCGCATTACCCGCAGCAATTTTAAATTTTTCTCCTTGCTCTTTTAACAAGGCAAGTGATGCATCTTGAATTGCAACGTCTTTTAATAACGATTCCGATTGTTGCTTTAACTCCAGCGTCTTTTGCCAACTCGCATGCTGCAACGGTAATTCGCTATTCACCTCTATTTTATTTTGCAAAGCCAACATATCAGCCAACGCCACCTGCTGATTGTGCTCTGCAGCTTTACATGCAGCACTCGATTTTTCCAACTGTTGTTTTATGGTGTACTGTTTATTCTTCGCAGACAACTCTGCTTGTTGCGCTTGAGAGAAATCGAGCGCTCTACTTTGAAGACTTACTAGATACGTTTGTTTCTTCTTGTTTTCATCAAGTATTGCTAAATCTACTTTGGCACTGACTTTTAGAGCATCCATCGCCTTCTGTTGAAGTTCCGCTTTCACTAACCGTTGCTGCGTTTCGCTCAATGCAACCTCGGTCTTTTTTAACTCTTCCTGGTACCGTTGCAATTCAATATCAACCGGCTGAATTCGTTCCGCTCCCTCGGCCATTTGTATATGTACACGCTGCAGAGAAAAACCTTCTTGACGTGACATCAGCTGATCAACCGTCTCTTGTGTTCTCTCTAACTGCTGAAATAACCCTTCTAACGTTTGCTCTTGTTGATGCTGCTTCTCAACATTTTGAACCGCGCTCTGTAAGAATTTCTTCTTTTCCGCAACTATCGCTAACGCAGCCTTATTTTCTACCAATGACACATCCAATGCATCTACATCTACTAGCCCTGCCCCTTCCAGCACCCCTTGCTGTAATTGCTGCTTCTTTTCCACCTCTCTGGCTATAGCATTGGCTTTTTGCTTCAGCTTATCTTCCAGCTTTTTATAAATATCGGTTTGAAACAATTTGCCAAATATATATTCTCGATCCTTTGACTCTGCCAACAATAACTGCCTAAATTTCCCTTGGGGTAATACCATGACCTGTCGAAATTGATTTACAGTTAATCCCGTTATTTTCTCAATTTCCAACGTCGCGTCTTTTACTTTGCTTGAAACAATAACTTCTGACTCATCAGCAATCTCAATATCAACAGCCTCAACGCCCCCAGCGCGGTTTGATTTCCCTTTTAATTTCCACAACTGTGCTTCAGGGGCATGTGTTGTCGTACCCTCCCCCCTTGCTTTAGGTCGAAGCTGCTCCGGCACCCGTCGAATATGATACCGCTGCCCAGCCAACTCAAAAACCAGCGCCACTTCAGTAAGTGTATCGCCATGCGCAAAATCACAACGCATTTGGCGAGCTTCTCGCTCCTCTCCTGTAGTTTCACCATAAAGAGCAAAACAAATAGCATCCAAAATGGTGGTTTTACCAGATCCAGTAGGCCCATTTATTAAAAATAATGGTGACTCACCCAAATCATCAAACTGAATAATTTCCTTCTCTGGAAAAGAACCAAATGCAACCATGGTCAAACAAATAGGTTTCATCTCTTACGACTCCTCACCATTAACACACTCATCCAACATTTCCTCAATGACCGCTCTTTGTTTATCCGTCAGCGTCCCATCACTTACCTGCTGGTAAAAATCTTCAAACATTGATAAAGCCCCTCGCCGCTGTCCACCTACGCTCGTTTTTAACAACTCACGATCAACGCCGTACTGTCGTCCAGATGCAGCCAACGCTGGACGCTCCAAGTGCAGTACATTCGGGTACACTTTTCTTAACTTGCCCATAGGGTCCAAAATTGCTCGCGTATCAGTAAGCCTTACCAACAAATAATCATCACTATGCTCATCACTTTCAGCTTGTTTAATTAACACCTCAAGCTCTCCCTCAATGGTTCGCATACGATGAGGGGAATCTAGTGCTATATCATCAATTTCCACAGAGCCATCTTCGGACAACTCAACCAGAGTCACGACCTTTTTGTGCCGTTCTTCTGAAAACGAATACTGCATGGGGGAGCCTGAATAACGAATATAGGGTTTTCCTTTAAATTGGCGACCATGTAAATGTCCTAACGCGGTATAACTGAATGCTTCAAAATGCTTCGAAGATACCTTATCCGCACCACCCATTGATAATGGCCGTTCAGAATCACACTCGTCACCACCATCAATAAAACAATGGCTTAGCACGACAGTTCTGCCTGCCCCATCTCTCCTACCAGCATCATCCTCTCGAATACTTTCCGTTAAATACGCAATGGCATCATCATGACTTCCACACCGCGCCCCATAGACTCCATTCACAATGACAGGGTCAACGTAGGGGATGCCGTAAAATGCAACCTCACCCCACTGATCTGATAACACGACCGGGTTCCACGATGTTGTTAACGGTCCAACAATATGTAAACCAGCCCCTGTTAACTGCCTTGATCCAAAGGACAAGCGACCTGCACTATCATGATTACCAGCAATCATAATCACCGAAACCGATAATTCATGACAAATACGGTGTAAAACATCATCCAACAAAGCAACGGCACTAGCGGGAGGAACCGAGCGGTCATAAATATCACCAGCAATCAATAATACATCAACCTCACGTGACTGAATGATATCGATGATTTGCTCCAGCACAACACGCTGATCATCAAGCAAGGAAACATTATGGAATTGACGGCCGATATGCCAATCAGAGGTATGTAATATACGCACTTATTTCACTCTTGAACTAACTCAAATAATTAACAAAAAAAAAGGGTAAACCCGGAGGTTTACCCTTTTTCATAACACTTTAGTTCCACCGCTTAGCTCAATGAGCGAAGCGAAACAGAAGCTTAAAGAGCTACGATGTTCTCAGCTTGAGGACCTTTCTGACCTTGAGTTACAGTGAACTCAACGCGCTGGCCTTCAACCAAAGTTTTGAATCCGTCACCAACGATAGCGCTGAAATGTGCAAATACGTCTGCGCCATTTTCTTGCTCAATGAAACCAAAACCTTTAGATTCGTTGAACCATTTAACTGTACCAGTAGTAGTAGACATAATAATATCCTGTATTGTATTGATTAGTTGTGCCTTCAAGAGGCCTGAATAGCGGAAAAGCAGACTGACACTTATAAACTTACAGGACGTCGTATTACGAATAAAACAGTACTGTGTAGATTGTAAACAAAAGACTTTTTTCTAGCTTGGTGCGAAAATTACGGGATTAAGGGGGTGATGTCAAACACATTTTACGTGTATTTAGCGATATCTAAGATTTTAAATCCAACAAGCATATATTAAAGACAAAACGGCCTCTAAATCACTCTCTGACTGACGACCAAAGCATTGCACAAAACGCATAGAAAAAAACCTTATCTTTGTAGGCATTTTTCTATGCGCTATAGCACCTTAATCCTCTTCGCTAATCAACTCCAGCATATCACCTACGGACATCTTACCGCTCATCTCACTGCCTTCTAATAGGCTATTCGCCAAATCACGCTTATGCTGATGAAGGTCAACTATTTTATCTTCAATTGTATCTTTCATTACAAAACGATAAATAGTAACAGGCCTCTGTTGGCCCATCCGATGGGCTCGATCTGATGCTTGATCCTCGACTGCTGGGTTCCACCACGGATCCATATGTAACACATAGTCTGCTGCGGTGAGATTAAGCCCTGAACCACCAGCCTTTAAGCTAATAAGGAACACATCACCTTTACCCGCCTGAAAATCATTAACGGCTTGTTTACGCTTCTTTGCAGGTGTGCTGCCATCAAGGTATTGGTAATGGACACCTTTTTCATCTAAAAGCTTTCTAATAAGGGATAAATGCCCCACAAACTGGCTAAATACCAGTGCTTTATGTCGATTTTCTAACAACTCATCCAGCACGGCCTCAAAAGCTTTAAGTTTTTCACTTTCAATACCTGCATCAGGTAACACCAACTCTGGATTACAGCAGGCTAGGCGCAATCGTGTTATTTCTGCCAGAACCTTAATATGTTGCTGGCCTGCCTTGTCTTCCGATTGTGTTAATCGGTCCATTGCTTGACGGCGCAAGGTTTCATACATAACGGACTCTTCTTCACTTGGTTGCACACGCAACGTTATTTCTGTTCGTGAAGGTAGCTCAGTTAACACATCCGACTTTAATCGACGCAGTATAAATGGCCGAATCAATTTTTTTAGATGTTGTCGAGCTTCCGCATCATTATCATTCTCAATTGGGCCAGAAAACAATTGGCCAAAACTATCAAGTGAACCCAGCAAACCAGGATTGATAAACCGAAAAATGTTCCACAGCTCCCCTAAGTGATTTTCAATAGGAGTGCCTGTTGTTACCATTTTGAAGTCTCCTTGCAGCGCCATAGCCGCTTTAGAGCGCTTGGTTGCAGGGTTCTTAATTGCCTGAGCCTCATCCGCCACAATGGTATGCCACTGCACACCCGCAAATGCCTCTGCCTCACTTTGCAACAAGCCGTAAGTACACACAACCACATCAAATGCACCAACACTACTTAAACATTGCTGGCGATTTTCAGCCCCAAGTAGACCACCAAAATACACGGATTTAAACGTAGGTGCGAAACGGGCAATTTCATCCATCCAGTTCATACACACCGAAGTCGGCGCTAATACCAGCGTGGGGCCATCTGGCGCTCGCGTTAACATTAACGCTAACGCTTGAATCGTTTTACCCAAACCCATATCATCCGCTAAGCACGCCCCCGCTCCCCAATGGGCTATACGCGCCAACCAACTAAACCCTTCTACTTGATACTCTCGCAACTCCGCTTGTAAGGTCGATGGTATAACAGGCTGTAACTCTTGTGCCTGATTGATTCGCTCTATTTGTTGTTGCCATACTGGGTTTTCACGAACATCCATGCCTTCTGTTAACTCATCTATGGCATGGCTTGCAAGTGGATGAAAAACACCGTCATCACTGAAACGCCTCATCGCGTCCAACCTGTGCTGAAGATCTCGCGTTAGCGCGAGCACTTCCCCGTTTTCTAAGTGGAGAAAACGCCCTGATGACTTTTCCATCAACGTCATCAACTGACTCATGGCAATAACATCGCCATCATCCATCGTTAATTCGCCACCTAGTTCAAACCAATCCCGCTTTTTGCCCACGGTCACATGAAACTGATCTTTTGAAATTTCTCGAGACAATCGGATCTTTTTCCCTTTTGGCCAAGACAACACCAACGATTCTTGCATATCCTGCAACTGCAGCAACACTTCCAACGCAAGCTCTGGGTCATCCAATAACCATTCGCCTTGTTCATCCCCAAGTGCTGGGCACTGCTCCCAAAGCTCTGCTCTGTTTGCCGCCTCTAATGGCAGATCACGGTTGGTTTGAAAGCGCTTCCCTTCAATTTCCGCAAACACTGTTGCGCCGCCTTCTCCCGGTCTAAACAGTGGACCACCACCCGAAAAGGGTTGAATATAACACTCAGCCTTTAAGCCATTACCTACTGCTTGCAAATGAATATGTAAGCGAGGGTCAGCATCTACGACATCAATG
Organism: Gammaproteobacteria bacterium 42_54_T18; assembly: GCA_002163245.1. Classification (GTDB taxonomy): domain Bacteria; phylum Pseudomonadota; class Gammaproteobacteria; order Pseudomonadales; family Ketobacteraceae; genus 42-54-T18. The sequence goes on from MAAL01000182.1 coordinate 30,162, forward strand.
CTGCTATTTTCTCCACCACCTATATCTGAATGAATAGTCAGCAAAGGCGCTACAGCTCCAATACTATCCAGCACCTGAGCTTTCGCCTTGAGAGGAACAGTTAACCCTTTACGCCCAACAATAGTAAATATATGTAAATGTTGTCGATTAAATTCGATAATTCGTAAGCGGTTTGGGCCTTCTTGTTGAACCATTGAGTGTCGCAAAAGACCCTCATGGGATTCATCAATGCTAGGCACTGGTGATAACTGCAAGGTGATTTTTTTACCGTCTTGCAACACCATCAATTCAGGTTCTCCACGCTGAATTTCAACCCGTGTATTAGGCCGGTCTGCCCAATATAAATTCGGATGATCAACCGCAGCTGCAAATGCTTTCTCAGCATCTAAATAATAACTTGAACGTCCATAATACCCATAACCAACCTCTTCTCGAATGGCTTCACAAATGACTTTATCTTCCTCAGTAAGATCTTCAATTTGGTCTCGCTCTTGATATAACCGAGATAATGCTATTGCTCGACCTTTGGTCCACTGACCATTCTTTTTACGCTTTTGCTGCCGCGGGGCCAATTCACAATGACCACTGTAAGCATCCTTTTCAACCATCCACACGATGCGCGTCTCACTCACTGCATCGGCTTTCCCCGCACTGTCGGGCTCTTTCTGACATATATCCTGTAACGCTCCCAGCGCAATTTCCCACGACGAGGTCGGCTCAACCAGGTCAACAAATTGAGGTACAAACGCTTCCTCTTGTGATTGGGCCAATATCTCTGCACATAAATCTGCTTTATCAAGCCGCTGCAATAACGCCACACTCTCATAAGCATACCAATTCCACTTTTCAGTGAAGGCGGCATGGCAACATTCCACCAACATATCGATCTGTGCAGCAGAGACATCTTCTCCCAGCCAATAACAGGCTGAAACCTGAAGCAGGCAAAAGAAAGGGGCTTCTCGTAACAACTCTACCTGCAACTGATAACAATCACCCGCCTTGGACTTACCTTCCAGGACCATTAAGACTTCTTGTAACAACTCTACCGATTGAACGTGAGTTTCACCCTCGTCAAAATCTTGCTCAATAGATTGCAAACATTTTAGTGCTTCTTTTTTGTGCTCAGCAGTTCCAGATTTAATCAATGCCAGAACGTAAAATATGGCAGGCAGCCCCGTAATATATACCGACCTTTTTCTAGTGGCTTTGCGGTACGCTTTTAAGCCCAATTGGTAGCTCGTAACCGCCTCTTCAGCTTTACCCTGTAAAAAACGCAGCCACGTTAGCATTCCCAAGCCATTTACTAGGTCAACACCTACCAATAATGGCTCCACATCATCCAGCGCCCCTCTGAGCAGACGCTGCTCTAGCAGCAAGCGCAAAAAGTTAGGATGTGTGATTTTGCCTTCACGAAACAATGCCTCAATCACATCATAATACGTACAGATATCTGGAGAAATCGACGGAGTTCCGTACGTCAAATAAGTATTCAACACCTGATATTGAATAGCGATATCTCGCTGAGAAAACCACTTAGGATCAAAAGGCGTGCCACACATCAACACCAGCGGCATCGCCACAGGGAAGTCTGCCGACTCAAACGGCTCGTCAATACATAGCTCGTTAAGTACAGCCGCAACGTCATTCTGATACAGCGCATTCCGTAAACAGCGGTCTTCAGAACCCTGAGCGGCTACATAACCACCAAAATCTCGGTACGGTCGAGCAGGTATAGCGCATTCAGCTGCACCCACAACTTCATTTAAAACGCCATCAACTTCCATCTTTCGAGTTAGCACTTCTTCAATCAATGGTGAGCATTTCACACAATCCTCAGCCTCAACTATAAGCCCCGCATCAAACCACTGCATTTTCTGCAGGCTGTTCACACGATCGGCCAACAACTGACCTGACCCAGAGACCCACCCTAATCCTTTTAGCACTTTCTTAAGGTCTGCTTGCGTAACAGGTTGAAATATCACGGAAAGCACCTGCAGGATGCGTTGATCCGCCTCCCCAAGCTTCTTATAGTTCTGAATGAGCGTATGAATACTGTCTTGCGCGACCATATAGTGGTTTCTTCTATGCAGAAATCGAATCGCGTATTGTACAGCCTATTCGCTTCAGCAACAAAGCGATCATTTCTAGTGACGGTAGAGTAAACCCCTAGGGCTAAGAAAACTGGCCCACCCACTCAGGAAATTTGCATTAAAAGACTTCTAGACAACAGCGTTGAGAAGCATGATTCTTTATATCACGTTAACATATACCCCAAGACGTAGGGCCCAAACATCTGAGAAAACAGAACTGGAGCAATTAATGACCAATGATAAATCCATTGATTTTTATTTCGATTATGCAAGCCCATACGCCTACCTTGCGAATCACTCTGTACGCAAAGAATTCCCCAGCGAAAAAATAACCTATAAACCCATTTACTTGCGTGGCCTTGAAGCTTTTAGAGTCGCCATGCCATTCGTCCCCAACAAACTCACAAATATGTTAGTAGACCTTCAACGCTGCGCAGATATACAAGGTTTACCTTTTCACATTCCTAGCCAGCTACCCATCAATGGAATCTACGCCTGTCGAGGTGCATTATTTACATTGAAACAAGGTGGCTTCGAAAAGTATCACCAACTCATGTTTTCAGCCGCATGGGAAAACAATATCGATATATCAAGCAAAGACTGTGTCATCGATATTGCAGTTAGTGCAGGACTCGATAAAGAGGCTTTCACCACCGGTATCGATAGCCTCAAAATCAAAAGCGCGTTAAAAGAACAAACCGCAATCGCTGAAAAAGCAGGTCTTTTTGGCGTTCCTAGCTTTATCGTTGGCGGGGAGCTATTTTGGGGAGCAGACAGGATTGAGCACGTAAAGCGGAAATTAACCGCCTAATATTCCCACCACCAAACAACCATTTAATTAGATTCACAAGCAAGCCTTGATGCCTTTCTTGCCTTTACCGTCATCACCTCTTTCCACCAATAATTTACCGGCTCTGGTGCATCGATAAAAAGAGGTTGGCCAATTCTTGGGGTTGTGATCGCTAATTGCTTCTGTCTGCACAAAGCCGTGACCTGCTCAAATGGATCAAACCAAGCATGCATTGCCAGGTCAAATGTGCTGTTATGTATCGGCAACAGCCACTTGCCTTGTAAATCAATATGGGCTTGCACGGTATGTTCTGGCAACATATGCACATCAGGCCATCCCCGATCGTAAGCTCCCGTTTCCACCAATGTGATATCAAATGGCCCATACTTTTCACCAATCGCCTTAAATCCAGAAAAGTACCCTGTATCACCACTAAAGAAAATTCGCTTTTTCGGTGTAAGAATCACCCAGGAAGTCCACAAGGTTGCAAAGCGATCGTGTAGACCTCGACCAGAAAAATGCTGAGCCGGGGTTGAAACCAATTCCATGTCACCCACAACGACAGATTGCCACCAATCTAACTGGGTGATTTTTGTTTTTGCAATACCCCACGTTACCAGCAAGTCCCCCACGCCAAGAGGTGCGTAGAAGTGCTGTGCTTTGTGCGCCAAAGCCTTCACTGCAGCTTTATCTAAATGATCATAATGATCATGAGATAAAATCACACCTTTAAGATCTGGTAGTTCAGCAATACTTATTGGTGGTTTATGGAATCGTTTAGGTCCAGCCCACTGCACGGGAGATGCTCGTTCGCAAAATACGGGATCCGTTAGCCAAAATTCACCCTCTAACTTCATCAACACCGTAGAGTGCCCCAACCGATATAAAGTGTTATCCGGTGCAGACAATAATTGCTGACGTGTTATCGACTCAACTGGGATTGGATTTCGAGGCAATGCTTCTCGTGACTTCTGAAAGATATAACGCGCCGCAACATCATGAGTTTTATCCCAACTTAACATATTGATTTTTTTAGCGTTATTAAACCTTCCAGCTTTAAACTGTGGCGATTGCTTATACATTTCCGAGCTTACCTCTACCTTTAATAATTGACGATACCGTCATACACCTTGCTTAGCCAGCGTCTAAATCAGCAATAAAGGTAAGCATATGACGACAATAACGACAAAAGGCACCCAAGAGCAACTGGGATTAGACTGGTTTATTAAAAGAACGAGGGAATCAGGTTATTTATAACTTTTATTTCGCAGAGCACTGCCAAGTAACATTACCCCCATCAACATCAAATATATCGACCCCGGCTCAGGCACTTCCACTATATTCATAACACTATGTTGAAAAAACGGTGCATTTAATTGTGTAGCACCTTGCCAAGAGTTGGCAATAACCTGTCCATCAACTGACCCACCTGAGGCGATAATATTCGCTTCCACTGCTAGTATTGTTCCGTGAAAAGCACCACCAAGAATAATTTCTTCTGCTTCATAGAAGTTAAACAATATATGGGCATCATTACCAATCCAAGACCAATCCGTTGCTTTTACTAAATAATCAGCGCTATCAATATCAATATGAGTTCCTCCCACATTCACAATTATTTCTTGATCTTGCTCGATATTGTTAGCGAAAAAACCCCACGCAGATTCGAAAGACAATTCAGTTAAATTAAAAACCTGTTGATCTGCACTCCCATCCCCATTGTAATCTACCTGACCCCACGCCCCTGCTGTCGGTGAGCCTAATGTAGAAAGCGTAGTAGACATAGCGGTAAGCTGGGCAAATGTGGATTGAAAATTAATAGGTATATTCTCAGCAAGGTTATCTGTTACAACGCCATTAACCCCTGCGCCATTGCTTGCGGAATAAATACCGCCAATAACCACATCGCCATTAACATCACCACCATCCTGCATGAGGTTTCCACCTACCACAAGGGCCGGTGCCGTCGCCTGCCCTTGTGTATTAACCCCCAGTGTATTAACAGAGTATCCTTGCAGGTTAGCATTTCCACCCACTGCAAGCCCTCCCTGGCTATCATTGGCTGTGGAGTTAAAATCACTAAGAAAAAAACCGTTGTAACCCGTGGCATCTCCTAAGTTGATAGGCAGTGCATTTGCGACAGGAGTGAATATTGATGTGGTTAATACACACCCCAACACAAAAGTTAACTTATTAAACATTAAAGGCTCCTTTATTAAGTAATAATCACCTGTTGATTACTGAAGCCAATAGTACATTTACCATCCAAAAAGAGGCATTCCCCACATGACCTACGCTATCTGGCCTACACCATGTGGATATACAAACTCTCTTGAACCCTGTACATTGCATGCTCAAATATTTATCTGGAGTCCTACGCATTGCCTACTGCATCCACCCTTTCCAATAACTTTTTTCGCTCATTATGGATCATTTCAGAATTTGAGCTGATTCGGTTATTTGCCACCCGCCGTGGATTATTAACGCTGCTTACCTTTGCCATTGTCTGGTATTTCATGCTTACAGGAATTGTCATGACGGCTGCGGATTTCATTCAACAAAATGCATCGGGCCAAATGTCTAGCATGATGTTAAATTCTGCAGGGTTTGGGCAATTACTGGCATGGCCTATTGCTGAATTCTCCGCTTATTGGCGCCTATCCCTATATCTATTCCCCATCTTCTCAGTGCTATTTGCAGCCGACCAAACGGCATCAGATAGGGACAGGGGCAGCTTACGTTTCTTAACCATGCGATGCTCTCGTGACAGTATCTTTTTTGGCCGCTTTGTTGGGCAAATGATTATTCAATCGACATTAGTCATTCTCACTCTGGCCACTACCTTTATTGTCGCGGTTTACAACAATCCAGAAATCTTAATGTCCAGCATCCAATGCTTATTATTGATTTCAGCCAATTTGTTTTTTGTCTTGCTCCCGTTTACAGCAATGATGGCGTTATTATCTGCAGCAGTCCGCTCTCCTCGCCAAGCGATGATTCTTGCTGTTCTTTTATGGACTCTAGTATCTGCTACGTTAACCTCCATTAGTCAGCACTGGCCAATCTTTGAATTCTTAACCTATTTAATTCCTGGCGTACATTTAGAAAACCTAACAGAATTACAACCATCGGAAACCTTGTCGCTGGCTTACATTCCAGTACTACAAACACTAGTAATACTCATCATTGGACGATTTGTGATGGCTAGGGGGTCAGTATAATGTCATTAATCCAATGCCAAGGGCTAAACAAAAAATTCGCAGAAAAAACCGTCTTGCATGAGCTGTCATTCGATTTACCTAGCGGCCAACCCATTGCTCTGGTTGGTCCCAACGGTGCGGGAAAAACCACGCTATTCAGTATTCTTTGTGGTTATATTAGACCAACAAGCGGGTCGGTAGAAATCCTTGGCCAAACCCCAGGCTCCTCAGCGTTATTTGGCCGCGTTAGCGCCTTACCTCAAGACGCCCAACTAGACCCACGATTCAGTATTTGTCGTCAGCTGATGCTCTACGCTCAATTACAAGGTTTCAATCGACGTAATGCAAAAATAGAAGCTGAACGTGTTTTATCATTAATGCAATTGAGTGATGTACTACATCAAAAACCTGCCGCGCTAAGCCATGGCATGAGAAAACGAGTCACTATTGCGCAAGCATTGATTGGCTCTCCTGAATTGGTACTGCTAGATGAACCGACGGCCGGTTTAGACCCCGTTAACGCTCGAAATATTCGAGACCTAGTCAATGAACATTCTGATAACACCACATTTATTATTAGCTCTCACAATCTTTCAGAATTAGAAGAGCTTTGCGATACGGTGCTTCATCTCAACAATGGTCGCTTGCAACAACAGGTAGATCTTACGGGAACACAAGAAACACCAAACCCGCTATCCTACCTCACCGTACAAATGGACAATTGTCCTGCGGATGCTTTCATTCGCAGAATATCTGACATACCTGGTGTAGAAACCGTTGAAACTCGACAAAAAAACCATTTCCTTATTAGCTATTATTTGATCAACACATCACCATTAGATCAAGCACTTCTACAATGCATTAAAGACAGTCAGTGGGATTATAGGCAATTAATAAAGGGTAAAACGCTAGAAGAGCAACTTTTCTCTAATGCTTAATTTTCACCCAATCAAAACACTGACCATCTTTATAAAGTTAATAGCTTCATCAATTTACGTGTTAAAGCTCTCAAATATCAACTTCCACACAAATATCTCTTGCGAAAATACAAAAAAAACGTAAAAGTTCATTTCGATTATTACGATAAGATGACGGGGAAGTGACAGTAGTACTTAACTGCTTGCATTCATCGAATGATGTTTTAATGATCCACACTTTCAACAACACAAGTTTCAGTAACACAAGCATAAAAAATAATGTTGTTACTGACTAGGCCTCACTTGAGCGCCGACGATAACTTTTGAATTATCTTTTGGAGATACCACAATGAGCATTAAAGCAATCGCAGTAGCATTCACAATGGTTTTCGCAGCAGTTTCTGGGCAAGCTTTTGCTGACGAAGCAGCAACATCTACTGAAGCTAACACCACTATCACTCAAGAAGCACCTGCTGCTGGTGAGCAAGAAGCTGCCACAGAAGAAGCCGCTAAAGAAGAAAAAGCGACTGAAGCTGCTAAATAATTTTTCTTAAAATTATTCGTTCTAGGTACTTACTATCATTGTAAGCATATTGTAAGTACCTAGACACCCTCTCGTTATCCCCTCGTAATTTACCCCTTCATGTTTTTTTGTAAGAAAAGCCCCCCTCCTAACGACTACCCCCATATACTGTTCGTTTTACCACCATTTTTATCGTCACTTTTGCAATTATTTTAAGCTACTATCTTAGGCTATTATCTTAGGCAAGCTCACGGGGATTTACATGAAGCGCGTTATATTGGTCGGTGGGGGCCATGCTCATTTATCTGTATTGGAAGATCTAGCTCGCAAGCCTCTGCAAACTAAAACACCCACAGAGGTGTTAATGATCACTCCTGAAGCCTTTCAATGGTACTCAGGTATGCTTCCCGGTTTAATCGCAGGGCATTACCAAGCACCTGAATGTCGGATTGACCTGCAACCGCTAGCCAAAGAGTCTGGGGTTAAACTCATCTTAAATTCCGTTATCGGAATAGATGCCAATCGGCAATGTGTGTGCTTACCTGACGGCACCCCTATTGAATATGATGTATTATCTCTCGATGTTGGCAGCACCACTGACACCTCTTGGTTATCCCTAAGTAAGCAACCAATTATTCCCATCAAACCTTTAGACAACTTTATTGATCGCTGGAATCGATTTCTAGATCGGGCCAAAACACAAGGGTCATGTCATATTGCTGTTGTTGGTGCAGGAGCTGCAGGTATAGAATTAGCGCTAGCCGCTCGCCACGTTTTAGGGGATAACGCAAAAAAATACAAAGTGAGCTTAATAGGCACTTCATCAGGCCTATTACCCGGCCATGGAAAGAATGTTATTCGCCGTATTCAAAGTATTCTCGATAGATCAAACATCACCTTTTCCCCCCATAAAGCAACAGCAACCGATGATGGCCTTTTGCTATCTTCCGGGGAGTTACTTCCCGCAAACTGTGTACTCGCCACCACAGGCGGCACCGCCCCAGACTGGCTAGAACTCTCCAAGTTAGCACTAGATTCATCAGGTTTTGTGGCCGTCGACGCCTGTCATCGCAGCATATCCCATCAAAATGTCTTTGCTGTAGGTGATGTTTGCGCCCGGCAAGACAAATACGTCGCTCGCTCTGGTGTACACGCCGTACACGCAGGCCCTATCCTTGCACACAACATTCGAACCACCATTATGGACCACGCTTCAAAAGAGCCTCCACGGGGAAAGTATATATTAAAAGAATACAACGCTAAAAAAAGATCCTTATACCTGCTATCTTGCGGAAGTCGATACGGTGTAGTCTCATGGGGTGGTCTTAGTTTCTCTGGGACCTGGGTTTGGAAGTGGAAAAACCGCATCGACACGAACTTTATCAAGCGATTTTCAAGGATAAACGAATGACCGGTAGTACCTCACAGGCAGAAGGTAAACAACTCGACGGGGCATCTCAGTTAAATGATGCCGACTATCTAGAGACCTTACGCCAGCAAATGCTGAAATTTGCAAACCTTCAAATCAGTGACACTCACCTTGCTGAAGATGCCGTACAAGAAGCACTGATAGGCGCCCTGAAAAAAGCTGACTCATTCGGTGGCCGATCAGCATTTAAAACCTGGGTCTTTGCTATTTTAAAAAACAAAATTGCCGACGTATTACGTAAGCGACAGCGTTTAGCTGAAGTCAGTGAACTTATGGGAAGCGATGAAGATGATGAAGCGCTTTCATCGCTCTTTGACAAAAGAGGTCATTGGAACCCTGAAGACAAACCGAATCGCTGGGGGGATCCTGAAGATTCATTCAAACAACAACAATTCTGGGTTGTCTTCGAGACCTGCTTGAATAACTTACCCGGCAACCAAGCGAAAGTGTTTATGATGCGTGAATACATCGGTTTAAACACTGATGAGATCTGTAAGGAAGTGGACTTATCTGTCAGCAACCTACATGTCATGCTGCATCGAGCTCGACTTAAACTGCAAAAATGTTTAGAAATCAAATGGTATGACGGAGGTAAACATGCTTAGCTGTCACCAAGCAACACGGCTCGCATCAGAAGCACAGGAGCGTCCATTAACATTCAAAGAAAAAGTGTCCTTAAAGATTCACACAATGATGTGCGCTGGCTGCCGCAACTTTGAAACCAGCATGAACACTCTTCGTAAAGCTATGCAGGGGTTTGCAAGTGGTAATTATGATTCTCCAGATAACAAAGATAATGACCAGCAGTAAGCAATACATAACAAAAACAAGGCAGGAATAAACAACTATTGACGCTGCATTAATTGTACATCAGGCAGATTGTCGTATAACGCCTCTATATCATCATAAGCATTTAATGCATCGATAACGATAGGCAACGGCTCCGACCAAATTTCCGGTAAATCTGCCTCTAGCGACACCTCAATAGGAAAAGCAAGTTGCTCCATTGGCGGAGTGAACTGCGCATCAACACCCTCTTTATTCCCTCTAGCATCAATACGATACCAGCCATAATCCTGCAAATACACCGCATTCAATCCATGTAAACAATAAGGTGGGCCGCTACCCTCTAAACTTAACCGCTGATAACAAAAACCTGTTGGTATATGGTTGGCACGCAATAACGCAGCCAGCAAATGACTCTTGCTGTAACAATAACCTGTTTTATGCGCCAACACAGAAGATGCTCGGCAAGTCACAGGGTTCAGCTTATAGTCCCAGCTATGCTGAATATTATCTCGCACCCATTCAAAGCATCCCTTGGCAACCACTGCATCCGCTGATATTGAAAGGGCCTCACTCGCTTGTTGCTCAGTACATTGCCTGGCAATTTCTTTTGCTAACGCAAGCACATTCTGCTCTTTCCAATCAATAATATCCGTCGCGTATGAATAGCAATCCATTGTGCTAACATTCTTGTTATCGTTATCCATCGATGAAACTCACCTAATCTATGCCGTCTTTCGTTGTATTAACTCACTCAATATGACCGTATATTAACTTTATTTTGTCATCCTTTTACATTCCTTCGATGATTTTTTATGATTCACCCACAACAGCCTTAAAAAACAGAGAATGCTTATGCGACTTTTACACACTATGTTACGTGTTGGTGATTTAAAAAAATCCATCACTTTTTATACTGAAGTCTTGGGAATGGAGCTATTACGTCAAAAAGAATACCCTGATGGTCGCTTTACCTTAGCTTTCCTCGGTTATGGCCCTGAATCAAACAACACCGCATTAGAACTTACTCATAACTGGGATACAGACACCTATGATTTAGGCAATGCCTATGGACACATTGCCATTCAAGTAGGCGATGTTTACCAAGCTTGCGAGGCCATTCGAAACAAAGGGGGGGCTATCACACGGGAGCCTGGCCCAATGAAACACGGCTCGACTATTTTGGCATTTTGCCGAGACCCTGACGGTTACGCCATTGAATTACTTAGCAAATAACACACGAACAAAATAACACCAAAACATAAGCGAAAACACATCTTGCCAGCTTGAATATACTGTATATAATTACAGTATATTCATTTTTACAGGCAATACCTCTCATGACTGGGCTGCAAGATGTATTACAACACCCCTCCGTATGGCGCGCCTCTGACGCACTTCAGCAGGAAAGTTGCGCCCAACAAACACAACAACACACAGCAACAGGCTTCCCTCAACTCGACAAAGAGCTTCCCCAACACGGCTGGCCCAAAAACGAGTTATCTGAATGGTTAAGTCCGCAATGGGGCATCGGGGAGCTGCAATTACTAAGCCCCGCCCTAGCACAGCTTAGCCAACAGCAACGCTGGATTGTTTGGATATCTCCTCCTTGGCAACCTTACGGCCCCGCTTTGATACAACAAGGGGTAAATATTAGCAATGTGTTATTAATTTATGCAAAAACCAATAGCGAAAGGCTATGGGCAATGGAAACCTGTTTGCAATCTGGAGCCTGTAGCATGGTGTTAGGCTGGCCTAACAACGTGCTACCACAACAAATCAAACGTTTACATTTAGCGGCAAAGAAAGGTAATTCATGGTGTTTATTAATGCGTCATAGCGATTATGCTCAACACGCCTCACCGGCACCATTACGCATAATGGCTCGCATGGCTGGTGCCCATGTTGAATTACGGCTCATTAAGCGGCGTGGTAGTTGGACAAGCCATTGGATCCAATTCCCAAACCTACTTACGGCATCAATTACATCAACAAAACCCACAACCGCCATAAGTGCAGCCTCTACCGATATAAATCTAACCCAACAATTCACCCCTACTCATTTTATGCCCACACTCCACGCACCTATCCTAAGGGATCATTAAGGTATTACTATGCTATGGATCTGTATTTACCTCCCCCTATTACCTCTTGAAGTTTTTACGCAGAAGAAACAACAAGGGGCTCTTGTGGTTGAAGAAAAGTCCAACCACCGTCGCCAAGTACAGCTTGCCAATGCCGAGGCTTATGAAGCTGGCATCAACATTGGTAGCAGCATTTCCACCGCGTTAAGCTTAGTTTCGACACTTACCATCAAAAAGAAAGATGAAACCGCGGAGTGGCAAGCCTTAGAACAACTAGCAACGTGGGCCTATCAATTTACACCCTACATTACGCTACAAGAACACACGTTATTACTAGAGGTGGAGTCATCTTTAACCTTGTTCAAAGGCAAGGAATCTCTGTGCAAACACGTAACCGATGGATTACAACAATGGGGTTACCAATACAGCATTGCTTGTTGCTCAACGGCAAAATCAGCACACCTACTTGCAAAGGCAAAAATAAGAGACAAGGAAAACAAAAATCTCAACAAACTGTTTTTTCACACCGATGACATACAACAATGTCCGATTGACTTACTGGATATGAATGAAAAAACAAAAAACTCGCTCATCAGCATGGGGCTAACACAAATAAAAGACATCACATGCCTACCCGAAGATGCCATTAACCGGCGCTTTGGTACCAGCTTATCACGCCAATTACAGCAAGTTACGGGAAAAACCAATGACATACAAAAGAATTTCTCATTACCCAGAACGTTTGACCAGAGCATTCATTTTACTGAAGAACTTACCCACAGCAGTAGCCTTCTCTTTCCTCTCAAGCGTCTACTGAGTTATCTGGAAAATTATTTATTAGCACGTCAGCTTTTATGTAACAGCTTTGTTGTCACATTCAATGAACGTTCTCAACAACGCCATTCGTTGGTTATGCAACTAGCTCAACCCCATTACCGTAGCGACTATTTTCTCAGTTTAATAAAACTTAAATTAGAAAACATCAATCTCCAACAGCCGGTTGTTGGTATAAAAGTGACGGCACGCTACTTCTCACCAATGACACAGCAAACCCGAGATCTATTTTTATCCTATCAAGAAACTGCGCAATCTAAACATGCATTAATCGACACACTAACTCATCGACTAGGGGAAAGATCCATGCATCAAATTGTTATCAATAATGATTATCGCCCTGAAATAGCAGCTCAAACTCGCCCCATCAGCATCAATTTACACAATATCGCTCCAAACAACACGATCAAAGAGAATAACGCTCAATACGATGCAAAAAAAACACGTGAAAAACAACGAAAGATAACCCAGGCCAGCAACCCTCAGCAAGACATTGATGCCACAATACAAACTCAACACCCTGAATTAACACGCCCGTTATGGTTGTTTCAACAACCCCAGCCACTGCACAATAAAAAAGGTGTGCCAGTATACGGGGAACGGTTACAACTCATAAAAGGCCCTGAACGCATAGAAACTGGTTGGTGGGATAAACGGCCGATTAATCGTGACTATTACGTTGCCCAACACCCTACCGGTGTTATTTACTGGGTTTATGTTGATAGAGACAAAAGTACACAAGACCAATCATCCTATACTCCGAAATATCAAGACAAACAATGGTTTTTACATGGTGTCTTTGGCTAACATAAAATACGCAGAACTACATTGCATCAGCAATTTCAGTTTTTTAACCGGAGCCTCTCATCCAGAAGAATTAGTACAAGAGGCCGCAAAACAAAACTATCAAGCGCTGGCGATCACTGACGAGTGCTCTCTCGCAGGTGTCGTTCGCGCTCATGTCGAAGCAAAAAAACACAACATTTCATTGCTGATTGGTAGTCAATTCCACACCCAAGAAGGTTTACACCTAATTGTCATAGCTCCCCACAGATTAGCTTACGGAAAACTATCCAGCGTTATTAGTAAAGCTCGCAGGCGGTGTAAGAAAGGAAAGTACTCCGTTACATTAAATGACTTCCAACACACACTAGATGATTGCCTTATCATCTGGCTTCCCACCAAAACGCAATGCCTTCAACCTTTATCTAACGTACCAGAAGCAATAAAGCAATTCATCCAACAATCAACAGGGCGGTTATGGGTAGGTATTACCAATCAATGGAGAAACAGCGACCATCAATTAACCATTCAGCGTGAGCATGTCGCATGTTTATATTCACTCCCCACAGTAGCCTGTGGCAATGTGTACATGCACCAAAAACAACGAAAGCCGCTACATGATGTATTAACGGCAACCCGATTAAATACCTCAATCCACCATTCTGGATTTGCATTACATAGCAACAGAGAAGGCTATCTGCGAACATTATTGGATATCAGCCAGTGTTATCACCCTCAACAAATCCAAGCCAGTGCTGATATTGCTGAACGCTGCAACTTCTCTTTAGGCGAGTTACGCTATGAATACCCAAAAGAACTCGTTCCGCCCAATTATACCCCACAACAATACTTGCTCGAGCTAGTCACGATTGGCGCACAACAACGCTGGCCACCAGGCATCAGCCCAAGCGTACAACAACTATTAAACAAAGAACTACGTATTATCGAAGAATTACAGTATGAATATTACTTCTTAACCGTTTATGACATTGTACAATTTGCTCGTAGCGAAAACATACTTTGCCAAGGCAGAGGGTCTGCCGCGAACTCTGCAGTATGTTTTTGCTTGTTCATTACTGAAGTTGACCCCGACAAAAGCACACTATTGTTTGAACGTTTCATATCTAAAGAACGCGACGAACCGCCTGACATTGATGTGGACTTTGAACATGAACGGCGCGAAGAAGTCATTCAATTCATTTATCGAAAATACGGTAGGCAACGAGCTGCACTAACAGCAACCGTTATCTCTTATCGTTTAAAATCTGCGATACGGGATGTAGCAAAAGCGTTAGATTTTGACCAATCACTCATTGATCAACTTCTAAAAACTATCGCTTGGTGGGATCAAAAAAAACACCTAGAAGAACGATGTAAAAGCCTAGGCATTGACATCAACAACCCTCAAATTCGTCATTTCATGTATTTGGTTAACGAGATATTAGGCTTTCCTAGGCACCTTTCACAACATGTCGGTGGTTTTATTATATCTAGCGGCCCACTGGATCAATTGGTCCCTATAGAAAATGCCGCAATGGAAAATCGCAGCATTGTGCAATGGGATAAAGATGACATAGAAGCTCTAGGTTTAATGAAAATTGACGTGTTGGCATTAGGGATGTTGTCGGCTATCCGAAAAAGTTTTCACTATATTAAAACACTTCGAGGTACCCACTGGACACTTGCAACCTTGCCCTCTGAAGATAGAAAAACTTATGAGTTACTGCAGAAAGGAGACAGCGTAGGTATATTTCAAGTGGAATCACGGGCGCAAATGGCTATGCTACCTCGCCTTAAACCCGCATGTTTTTATGATTTGGTTATTGAAGTCGCCATTGTTCGACCCGGGCCAATTCAAGGCAACATGGTCCATCCTTTTTTAAAGCGTAGGGATGGATTAGAAGACATCACCTACCCTCACGAAGAAATAGAACACATATTAAAGCGCACCATGGGCGTTCCTATATTCCAAGAACAAGTGATTCAGCTTGCAATGGTTGCAGCCGGTTTTACTGCGGGTGAAGCAGATCAGTTACGCAGAGCAATGGCCAGCTGGAAAAAAAAAGGTCAACTACGCCAATATCAACAGCAATTACGTGAAGGTTTATTATCCAAAGGCTATACCGTTGAGTTCGCAGAACAGCTAATTGAGCAAATCAATGGGTTTGGTGAATATGGTTTCCCAGAGTCACATGCCGCTAGCTTTGCATTATTGGTGTACGCATCAGCATGGTTAAAATGTCATGAACCTGCCGCCTTTTGTTGCGGTTTACTGAACAGTCAACCTATGGGGTTCTATACGCCATCTCAGCTAATCCAAGACATTCGTCGGCATAACATACAGATCAACCCGATTGACATCTCGTGTAGTGATTGGGACCATTCACTCGAAGCCTTAGCACAAGGTACATCTGCACAAGAAACATATGTAAACACACAACCCGCTATTCGCTTGGGGTTGCGAATTGTAAAAGGGTTATCCCATAACGGAGCCAAAGCAGTACTCGCAGCAAGAAACAAAGCACCATTCCAATCACTCTCCGACCTAAAACAGCGCAGCCAATTAAACCGAAAAGACATGGAAGCTTTAGCTAACAGTAACGCATTATCATCACTGTCTGGCCATCGTTTTCAAGCACGCTGGGAAGCGGAAGGTATCCAGCCCTCCTCCCCCTTGCTCCCCAGCAACATCCAACAAGAAGAATTCATCTCTTTGTCATCACCAACACCTGGGCAAAGCACCCATGAAGATTATCGCAGCACAGGCTTAACCCTTGGCCAACATCCTATGTTGCTATTGCGAAATCATCCCGCCATCAAAGGCTGTAAAACCCATCGCGACCTATATAATCTTAATCATAAACGTTTTGTTCGAATAGCAGGTATCGTTACCGGCAGACAACGTCCCGGCTCTGCATCTGGCGTGATTTTTATCACCTTAGAAGATGAGACCGGTAACAGTAATATTGTAGTATGGAAAGATCTTGTAGAAAGACGCAGAGCCATTATCGTGCAAGCAAAATTACTCAAAGTAAAAGGCATTATTGAACGTAAAGATTCTGTCATTCACATCATCGCCGGGGACGTTGAGGACTTAACACCGCTGCTAGGTGATTTAGATACAACATCCCGCGATTTTCATTAACCTAACCATTATTTCATTAAAAATGAATCTCGATAGAGGCAGTTAAGTTTCTTTCGTTAGTATCATTGTTAGCGTCGTCTTCGATGCCAAACTTATTTTCTATGAAAACATATTTGATTCCAGCGTATAGCGTTTTTGGTGTTCCCAAAAAAGCACCAATATCTAGTTTTAATTCTGAGGTGAAGTTTAATACAGCATGGCCGTCCTCCGAGCCACTACTCCAATCGGCGAACCCTTCATAGGATAACTCCATATTACCAACTGAAAAAGGAACTGCCCAGACAGGAGTAAGTTGCCAATTATCTTTTTGGTTTTCATTATTTCTGCGATAGAAATTCAATTGAAAAACAGCAAACCCTGGAATGTCCAAATCGATTGCAGGCCCATACAGATAGTTAGTGGCGCTGGTAGC
This sequence comes from Gammaproteobacteria bacterium 42_54_T18, assembly GCA_002163245.1. Taxonomy (GTDB): domain Bacteria; phylum Pseudomonadota; class Gammaproteobacteria; order Pseudomonadales; family Ketobacteraceae; genus 42-54-T18. The sequence goes on from MAAL01000182.1 coordinate 47,155, forward strand.
TATTTCTGTTGTGGTTGTTATAAGGATATCGCTAATAACTCCACCTTCTAATTTAGAATCAAATGCCTTGCTGATGCTAAGTCGAGGTGATACCTCCCAGTAAGTTTCCTTATCACCGTTGTCTGATTCCACGCGGTCTGTAAACATAAAAATATCACCCCAGCTATGACCGCTTACGTGCTCGTAGGTCAAGACTGTGCGATTTTTATCGCCAAGCTTAAAATCAGTGCCTCTCCAGAGAGCAAAAGAATTATCGCTCCAAAGCTGTTTTCCATAACTTGGCATTGCCAAAATCGATGTTATAACGACAAGAATAAGCTGCTTAAACCCCATAGACCACTCCAGGTAATAGTAATATCTCTTTGTTAATCGGCTAACTATAGTCGAACATAGATTTCTTACAAAAAATCCTATATACATTAGTCCCAATTCGATGCTTTTATTCACAATCATCACCCATTAAACTGTATCTGTTTACCTCTTATGTACAGGCCGCAATTATTAGGGTTTTAATCTTGCCGATCTCACGCTTACTGCGAATTATTTTTTCTTTGTCCATTACTATCCTTTTTATGATGGTATCGTCGCTAAAAGCTGAGAACACGACTGGTTCGCATTCACTTACCCCGATAACCGTCCAACTAAAATGGAAGCATCAATTTCAATTCGCTGGATTTTATGCCGCTGTTGAAAAAGGGTTTTATCAAGAAGCGGGGTTTGACGTTACCCTCAAAGAAGCGGGCTACACGACCAACCCTATTGACGAGGTACTGTCCGGTAGAGCTGATTATGGTGTAGCTAATTCCGAATTAATGTTATATCGAATGAATGGAGAGCCAGTAACTGTGTTGGCCGCTCTAATCCAGCATTCTCCCATTGTATTAATGAGCCTTAAAAGCTCCAATATCCTTAGCCCTCAAGACTTAATTGGAAAAAAACTTATGTACCCCGAGGGGCATTATGGAGCGAACACCTTAGGCATACTACTCAAAGAAGGAATTGACAAAACACAGGTTGAGTCAATCCCCCTATCTTTCAATATTAATGACCTCATTGAAGGAAAAGTTGATGCAATGGTAGGTTATGTTACCGATCAGCCATATTTGCTAAAAGCCAAAGGTGTTGAATATAACTTAATACACCCAAGAAGTTATGGGATTGATTTTTATGGTGATACGCTGTTTACCCGTGAGAGTCAGGTAAACCAAGACCCTGAAGAAGTCAGCAAATTTCGTAATGCAACCTTAAAAGGTTGGAAATATGCCACTGACCACCCCAGAGAAACCATTGACCTCATCATGGATCAGTATCATTCTGAGAAAAATAGAAGTGAACTACAGTATGAAGCCAATGAAACTATCAAACTGATTGTCCCTAAACTTGTTGAAATCGGGCACATGAACCCTGGGCGATGGCAACATATAGCAAAAACGTTTTCAGACTTAGGAATGGCACAAGGAAAGTTCTTGAATGACGGGTTTATATTTACCCCTGAAAAACAACAGGCAGACCATACGCTACAAATATTCATTCGCGTTGTTCTTATTATATTTATTATCAGCGCTGGATTTATCATGCTACTGGCTTACTTTAATAAGAAGTTAAAACAAGCCGTTAATGAAAAAACAGGTCACCTTACCGATGTAAATGACCGTCTGTTAACAAGCACGAAACAACTATCAGAAAAAGAAATAGCACTTAATACATTAAATCATGAGCTAGAGCAGCGCATATCTACCCGCACAGAATCGCTGAACAGGGCTAACACTGAACTCTTTCAGGAAATCGAACATAGAAAAGAGCGAGAGCTGTCACTTCAATTGCTATCCAAGGCAATTGAGAATAGTAGCAGTGCGGTGCTTATTGTCGATAGTCAGAAAATTATTAGCTATGCCAGTTCAGCTTTTTTGCGGTTAATGGGGTTATTAGAGCGAGAGCTAACCGATCAACCCATTAATATATTGGAGGGTAAGTTATCACTGCCTGTGCTGTCAAACACACATTTTCAAGCAGGGTCACAAGGTACAACTCAGCATGACCTGGAGTGCGTGGGGCGCGAAGGAAAAACCCATTGGCTGCAAACCACCATTTCACCGTTATGGGCGGAAGACAAAGAAATATCTCATTTTGTAATGGTTTTTGAAGACGTAACAGATCTTAAGCAACGTAAAGATGAGATGGAAAAAATAGCCCTTTATGATCCGCTAACGGGTTTAGAAAGTCGTGTGTTATTCCGAATTCGTTTGGATAAAGCGATTCAACGAGCCAAGCGAAATAAAGTAAAAACGGCATTACTCTTTATTGACGTAGATAATTTCAAAGAAGTTAATGATACATCGGGGCACGAAGCAGGCGATGCCGTTTTAAAGACTATCTCTGAGCGGCTGAAAACTCATGTACGAAAGAACGATACCATCGCGCGTATTAGCGGAGATGAATTTACGGTATTGTTGAGTGACATCAATAGTTATGATGATGCCAGTAAAGTTACCAATAATATTATCGAATCATTTCAGACGCCAATCCGCCTCAAAAACACAGAAACTTTTGTTACTGTCAGTATAGGTATTAGTGTCACGCCTGATGATTCAACGAGTATGGATGAGCTTATTAAAAATGCTGATCTTGCAATGTATAAAGCGAAACAAGATGGGCGCAACGTTTTTCGGTTCTTTTGTCAAGATATGAATATTGAGGTTAGCCGAAAGACCGCCATCGAAAGAGAACTAAAGGGAGCCTTGGAAAATGAAAACTTCTTTTTGCTGTATCAACCAAAGGTATTGTTTAGTGACAATATAATTGTGGGTGCTGAAGCACTTATACGTTGGCAGCATTCTGTCGATACAGTCAAAAACCCTGATGATTTCATTCCAGTTGCAGAAGATACGGGTTTAATCATTCCTATTGGGCGATGGGTGATAAAGCAGGCAATTAACGATATTAGGCAATTACTAGACCTATATGTTGAGCGCATTAAAATATCCGTTAACATATCGCCACGTCAGATTAAAGACAGTAATTTTGTTGTTGAAATACGAGAAATGTTTTTGGAAATCCCGGAATTCATTCAGTATTTTGAATTTGAAATTACTGAAAATGCTTTCATAGAAAATCAATTGGGAAATATTAGCCGACTCAATGAACTTAGAGATATGGGATTTTCAATTTCTATTGATGATTTTGGTACTGGCTACTCTTCGTTGAGTTATTTAAAACGCTTACCCATTGATACCATTAAAATTGATCGCGCTTTTGTGCAGGATCTGCCTGATAATAAAGATAGCGCGGAAATCACCAATGCGGTAATTGCAATGTCTCATAAACTTAACCTTGCCGTGGTTGCAGAAGGTGTTGAGAATCTAGAGCAAGCACAATTTCTAGAGGCTATATCTTGTGATATTGCCCAAGGTTTTCATTATGGAAAACCAATGCCCCTTGACAGTCTGATGGAAGAATTCTTAACAAATACAGCTTAATATACGTTTATTAAATAGCATTAAGTCTTCAGGAACAGAAAAATTAATGAAACAACAATGTAGAGCACTATTTTCTTTTATTCTAACCCCTTTAGAGTCCGGCACAGCCCCCTATGCCTATAAGCGCTCCCACCGAATAGCCTTGTTAGTATTAAGTGTATTGTTTGCTTTTTTAGCAAGCATTGTCCTCTTCATTGGGCAAGATGAAGATCCGACCTACCTAATCCCAGTCATGCTATTTGGAGGCGTAGGTTTTCTAGGGATAATTGTAGGGGTACTTGGAACTGAACGCGCTGTTGCCAAAATATGGGGGACAAAACCTTGAGCGGTGGCTTATTTTCAGAGGAAGATATCAACACAACATACTTCTCTCGTGTAGACAGTGATGAGGAATTTGGGACATTCTCGTTACACCCTTTCACATTGGAAGATAAAGTCTGGCCGACCGTCGAACATTATTACCAAGCCATGAAATTCGAAGACACTTGCTACCAAGAAACAATTCGTCTTGCAGAAACACCTAAAAAGGCGAGAAAACTAGGTAGACACCGCTTCAAACGCTTACGCAAAGATTGGAAAAAAGTAAAACAACTCTATATGACTCGTGCCGTGTACACTAAATGTTGCACGCACCCAAACATCTCGACAAAACTGCTTGCGACAGACAATACTCGACTAGTAGAAAACAGTCTTTATGACTATTACTGGGGCTGTGGACGAGACCGAAGAGGTAAAAACATCTACGGCCAAGTGCTCATGAATGTTCGGAAGAAATTAGCCGATGAACACGAAACTTAACGCCAAATACGGATAAAACACCAAATAAAAATCTACACTAATACATCGGCCTAACCGCACTCGCACCATCAACAGGAATCACTGCGCCAGAGATAAAAGCACCACCTCGAGCACATAACAACGTTACGATCCCTTGCATATCTTCAGCTTCACCAAAACGCCCCATTGGGATCCCTGCATTCGAAATATCAAATTTTCCATCGTCATCTCGCCACCCGTCCAGCATTCTTGTATCAAACGTGCCAGGGGCAATGGCGTTGACGTTAATACCCTGCGATGTCAATTCACTCGCCAGCATCACAGTAAGATGTTGTAATGCATTCTTAGCCGTAGCGTAGCCCCATGAATGCCAAGCACAGTGGGTTAACGCGATATTGCTACTAATGTTAATCACTCGCGCTGGGTCTTTATCTTGTGATGCACACTTAAGTACTGGTAATAATTGACGAGTAAGTTCAAACGCAGCACTGGTGTTCAGTTGTAATAATTGATTAAAACTGTCGTAACCCGTTTCTTCTAATGAACCAACAGCATAAACGGCTGCATTGTTCACCAGAACATTCAAAGCGGGGGCCTGTTCAGTAATCTTTAGCGCCAAATCTGTAATGCCTTGCTTATCAGACAGCTCTGCTACCACACCAAAACAACGACCTATCTCAGACATTTCTTCTGCTACTGTTGCCACATACTCTCCATCTCTACCGGTAATCCACACAGTAGCACCTGCACGTAGCAACCCTTCTGCCATCATTCGCCCAATACCACGACAACCACCAGTGACTAGCGCCACCTTTCCCTCTAATGAAAACAACTCCTGCATACTCTCTTCGAACATATTCCCTCCTGCAATAATCTTTTAAATATGAGGCCAACAAAAACCAAGCTTACAGTGTATACGTAACATTGCCGATATTCACAGCAATTTGTCACTTGCTTTGACGGGGTTTCACTGCTTTAGTTAGCAACCAACAGACTCACGAGTCCCCTCCCCTATGACACCCAACATTGTTGTTTCCATAGATTATTCTCGCGTACTCGCTAATACCATTGGTATCAATGAAGACACATTACCTACTTTTTTAAGAGGTACTTCATTAACGCCTGCCCGTTTTTTAGAGAGTGAGGACTACATCAATTGGGAAGATCAACGCAGGATCATTCAGAATGCTATCGACCTTTTTGATCAAGAAGGGCTGGGGGTTATCGCAGGGTGTTACTACCCTCTTGCAAGCCATGGAGCGATGGGGAGTGCTGCAATGTCTAGCCCAACCGTAAGGGAAGCTATTGGCATTTTCTTAAAATATTACGGGATGCGCGCTCAGTTCACTAGCCTGACTAGTAAGATAGACGGCAATTCATTTAAAATGATTCAAACACTACTAGTAGACAATGATTCAGTTGGCCAATTTCTTATTGAAGCACTTATTGTATCAACAAAATTGTCCTTTGATTTTCTTTCTGGCCGACAGCAAACCAATGTAGAAATTTATTGTTCCTTTGACAAACCTAGCTACAGTGAACTCCTTGAATCCACATTAAAATGCCCTGTCCATTACAACCAACCTCAAACATTATTTTCATTTCCCTGCTCATATTTAAATATGCCAGTAGCGACACGCAATGAAGCTATACGCAAATTTTCCGAGCAACAATGTGAATCATTGAACAAAAGCATACAACAACCCGATACGTTTTCAGAAAAAGTCAGCGCCCTCCTTCGTCAGCTACCGGGTCGCCAAGTCACCCAAGCTCAAGCAGCACAGTTACTGAATGTTTCTCCAAGAACGTTATTACGGCGCCTGAAGGAAGAAAACGTTCGCTACCAATCCCTGCATGATACGGAACAAAAGAAGCTCGCCTTATATTACCTAGAGCAACCCAATATAACGCTGGAGTTAATATCAGAATCGATGGGTTACCATGACCCATCGAGTTTTCGTCGAGCCTTCAAGCGCTGGTTTGGTCTACCACCGTCAGAGTATAAACATTCAAAAACATCTTGTCGTAAAATGTCCCCCAACAGTCGGAATATCACCTCACAGTAGCGCGAATATTCTGACAACCTAACTCTTCAGCCCTAACGCATTTCTATAGTAGGCAAACCCTGAGGAGTATATACATGGCAGAGAATACGGTAATTGATGGCAAAGACGATGTGGCTGCATTAAAACAACTAAAGAAAAAACCTCTCATTGCGTGGCCAACCGTTTTATTGCAATTGTCATCTCAAGTAACCATTATATCCGCCTGGTACCTATGTCTTTTTAACAGCATGCCATTATGGGTCGGCTGTTCCATTAACATTATTGCCTACTATTTTCTTTTTACTCCTGCTCACGACGCTATGCACCGCTCAATCTCCTCAAAAGGCTGGATAAATGACCTTACCCTATTTTCCTTAATGTTCACTTATGTACCAGGTAATACAGGTAAATTTTTAGGCCTGATGCATATGCAGCACCATCGCTTTGCCAATGATAAGCTTGACCCTGATCATCAATTAGTTGCTAACCCTTTTAATATTTTCTTTCTTTGGTTCTTTTGGGATTTTCGATATTTATTTATCTATTTTAAAAACCAACAACATTACCCAAAATATAATCTTGTGCGCATGTTGACAGAAATTATCGTTGGTTTTTCAATTGTTGGAGGTATTGCATTTTTCTTTCCAGTGGAAATACTCTTCCTCTGGCTTATACCTACTAGAATCATGGTTTGGTTAGTATGTTTAGTTTTTATGTATTTACCCCATACCCCTCATGACGTTGCCCACAAAGACGATCCATATCGCGCCACATCAATGCGCTTTGGATGGGAGTGGTTATTAACGCCGCTAATGATGTATCAAAATTATCACCTAATTCATCACCTGTACCCAACAATTCCGTTCTATCGATACAAAAAAGCATGGCTTGCCCGTAAAACATTCCATGAAGACAACAACCCAGCAATAGTCGATGCTTTTCGATTAACACCCAAACCAAGTAAGCAAATGTTAGAAACAGGAAAATGAAAAAGGCCAGTGCTCTTATGAGCACTGGCCTTTTTAAGGGGGATATCTATTTTATGCCGACGTTACACATTTCGTGTTTATTGTTATTGGTACTCTCTTATTATTTATTTTCTTATTTTTGTTAAAGTCTTTCTTATTGTTAGTGTTGTTCTTATTGTTAGTGTTGTTCTTATAGTTGCCTGACCGTTATTACTAGTCTTGTTGTTATTACATTTTTATTATTTTTTATATTCTTATTATTCGTTGTATTTCACGTAGTTTCTTCTAATTATTTGTTTTTTATAACGTTCTTATTATTGTTGAGAGGCATGTTTGTTTTTGTTGTTAGGCCCTGCGTTTCAGTGATTAAACTATAACCCCACCTCTTCTTTCTGTCCGTAGATTGAGTGTTAACAATGGTAACAGTTATGTATACGTGCCTTTAGTTTAGTTAACGTACAGTCACAATAAGGGTATACCTGACGTTTCCCTTTAGGGATACAGCGCGTTCATTTGACAGTGAACATGCTGTTTCTCCTAAAGCAACCTCTATATCTCCAACATCAACTTATAAAAAACACTCGCTCTGCGAACAATTTTGATAGACTGCATGGCCGTTTAATCATCAACATCCCATAAGAGAACAGATCAGCCTGCCATGCCCGTAACTCACTGTATTGCCCACGAAATCACTCGACACAACGCTGAAGAAACCGCCAAAGTTAACTACCGAAGCGATGAAATGGCCGTCGAAGACAACACAAATCAGCTACTGGAAGAGCTAAAATCCGTATTTACCAGCCGCTCCAGTAAGCGTTATGGACAATTTAGTGACTCAAGTGCTGATTCACCACTGCCCGCATGGACTAAAGAGTACCTAGAAGGCCGAATCCCCTTTTTAACGCTAACCAAAAATGCAACTGAACTGTTTGTTGAGATGCTTGACAGTACCCCGACACCTTTTTTTGGTCATTTATTGTTTGTCGAAGAAGAAACCGCAAACTTCCGTTGGTTGCATATATTCCACTTACAACACCAACCCGGCCTCCTCATAAACAGTCGTTTAGAAATTACTGAAACCGAGTATGCAGACATTGCCCACATGGGCTTCGGTGCACGTATTAACCTTTCGCTGCTCATTGAAAACAGCTCGGAGAAATACGTCACATTATCCAAGGGTCGTGGAGAACGTGTTATTCAAGAGCTACTAGGCGACTTCATCGGTTTTATGGATACCGTTGATATTACCGAAGATACCAACGAATTTATCAATATCGTTGAAGCTTACTCTGAAAAGATGCCTGAAGATGCGGGGCAAGAATATAAAAGCCGCGTGGTAGATTACTGCATTGAGCAAGGTAAAATTGGCGAACCTGTCGTGTATAAAGACTTATCACATTACATTGACGAAGAAGCACCTGAGCAATTTGAAACCTTTGCCCAAGCACAACAGGAAGAAAGGGAGTACAGCCCTAAAGCTGAATTTATCCCTGATAGAAAGAGTCTAAAACGTTACGTCACTTATAGCGGCAGGAATAAAGATATCAGCTTAAGCTTTGCTTCCAAATTGCTAGGGGAAGACATTCAATTTGACCGAAACAATGAAACCATTACGATTAAAAACCTCCCCAAAAGCCTATTAAAGCAGTTAAAGGAACAGTTCTGATCTAACTGGACGAATACCTCTACAAACGCCGCTTCCCGTATTCAAAGGGCTTTTTCGAAAGATTCTTACTGGCAGCGGCGATTTGATTCCAGCGCCCAATCAATTTCTTCTGCAGGCTTGTTTCAAGGTTAAGTGCCGTTTTCTCATCTGCGACCCAAGTATCATTAAATAACTGCTTAGCGGCTGCCACTGCATCCGGTGATCGTTCTGCAATTTCATTAGCCAGGTCAAAGGCCTCTTCAAGAGGTGTATCCGTTACCCGAGTAACCAAACCTAATTCCTTTGCCTCAACACCAGAAAATAACCGCCCTGTCATCGTCAGCTCTTTAGCAACATCAATGGAGACGAGTTCTCGCAACGTTACACTCGCCGACATATCAGGTATCAACCCCCACTTGATTTCCATAACGGAAAGCTCAGCACCGGGCGTTACAAAACGAAAATCTGCCCCCAGCGCAATTTGTAATCCACCGCCATAACATTTACCATGTACCACTGCAATAACGGGTACTGACAACTGACGCCAACAAAATGCGACCTCTTGTGCCAAGTTAATGTACGTCAATCCAGGTTTAACCAGCAGCTTCCCAATGAGTAGAGGGTTTTTCTTTATTCCCGAGATATCCAATCCTGCGCTAAATGCTTCCCCCGCGGCTTTGATAATCACAGCCCGGATTTGCTTGTTTTTACGAATACGCTTGGCTGCACTAATCAAGCCATCAAACATCGCCATATCAAGACCGTTATATTTTTCTGGTCGGTTAAGCGTAACAATAGCAATATGGTTTTCGATGGATAACAGTACACGATCAGACATAACAGTCCCCTTTAACAGGATAATTCAATTAACAAAAATATTTCAACAGCGGTAATACCGGGCCCTTATACCGCATAGTTACAGGGATTACTATTGCACTAACGCCTGAACCGACTTTTTGGCAGTTCCTGCTAGGATACTTCACAGAATTTGGCATATTCTGACCTATTGATTTTAGTGAGTTTAAGGTACCCTCGAATGCTTATATGTAACGTAAGAACGGATCTAAATAATGAATAAAAAAGCGCCTCATAAAAAATCATCCCAGAAAAAACCTACAGGCAAAATCACAACGCTCCTGGCTACCCTCCTTACAACCTTCGGTCTTTCCGGTTGTGCAGGTACTTCGCCAACAAACTTGGGGGTTAACGACAATCGATTAGCTCCCTGCCCAAGCTCACCCAACTGCGTCGGTAGTTATGATAAGGATGAAGGGCACGCAATCTCCCCGATTCCATTATCTGGCTCAATAGAAGACACTAAAACAGCATTACTCGCTGCACTTAAAACAATGGGCGCGAAGGTTATATCAACTCAAGGCCAGTACATTCGAAGTGAATTCACCTCAAGCTTGATGGGTTTTGTGGACGATGTAGAGTTTTATATTGAAGCCTCTGGTATTCAGGTACGCTCGGCTTCTCGACTAGGCCATTCTGACTTCGGAGCTAACCGTAAACACATCGAAAGCATACGCTTAGCACTCCACCCCTAACATTAAACACTTAGTGCTAACTCCCGATAGGGAACTTCTCTCGATAAGCTCGCACTTGTTCCTGCACTGCTTCGGCGAGTTTATCGGGTTCAAATTTTGATAAAAAATTATCGCAACCAACCTTTTCTACCATCGCCTGATTAAACGCACCACTTAATGAGGTGTGTAAAATAACATGAAGATCTTTAAGTCGTGGATCATTTCTAATTTCAGTGGTGAACCGATAACCATCCATTTCTGGCATCTCAGCATCAGTTATGACTAATACAAAGCGTTTCATCATATCCACGCCTTCATCTGCAATCTGTTTAAGCATCGCTAACGCCTGAGCTCCATCCCTAGCACTGGTTACCGTTAACCCTATCTGCTCTACCGTTTCTTTTACCTGAGCCAAGCCCACCGTCGAATCATCAACAGCAAACACGTCTAACCCCGCTGCAAGCGTTTGAATGTCTTCGTGTAACACACCTTCAGAGATAGCTGTATTACAAGGTGCAATTTCCTGTAATACTTTTTCAACATCAATAACTTCAACAATCTTATCATTTACTTTAGTAATCGCGGTAAGGTAATGATCTCGCCCAGCCCCTTTTGGGGGTGGCATAATATCCTCCCAGTTCATATTAACGATATGATCAACACTTTTCACCATAAACGCCTGAACCGTCATATTATATTCTGCAATGATAATATTGCAGTGCTCCCTTTCTGATAGCGGCGGCATGCCAATAGCTTGCCCTAAATCGATAACCGGAATAGTAACGCCTCTCGCGTGAGTAACACCAACAACACAAGGGTGACTATTTGGCAACATAGTCAACTTGGGCATCACCTGAACTTCTTGTATCTTAAACACATTGATGGCAAAAATTTGCCCGCGCTCCAGCCGAAACATTAAAATTTCCAACCGGTTTTCACCTACCAACTGGGTACGCTGATCTACCGTATCGAGTACACTTGCCATTACACTATTTTCCTAAACACAATCAAACATAATATGAGTGTAGACGGTGACGCTGTATTTAGCTGAATATTCATACACCGACATCGTTATAGCAAATCGAGATATAAACCCCCATATTTACCCCTAAGAACATTTCTAAAACACCCAAAATAATGAAAAATAAACAGACAAACTTACTATCACTTGCTCTAAATCCGCTAGACTTATTTCATAGATAACGTCATCCGCCCCCTTTAGTCTCACATATAAGCTAACCAATGGATTCAGAAAACGTATTACTCGCCCGCCAACCCATATATGATGACAACCTTTCTGTTGTTGCCTATGAACTTCTGTTTCGTCCGTCAAAAGCAGATCAACATAGTGACAACCAAGAAAACCAAGCTGACTGGGACGGTGACAAAGCAACGTCTCAGGTCATTATCAATGCTATGGCAGAGATCGGCTTACATTCGGCAGCGGACAACAAACCCGCATTTATAAACTTCACCCAACGTTGGTTAGAGTCCCCTCCTCCTTTTGACAAAAAAGCGGTTACCATCGAGCTCCTTGAGTGCATCAAACCATCACCCAGCGTGATTGAATCCGTTCAATCACTAGTAAAAGACGGTTACACCGTTGCTTTAGATGATTTTGAGTTTGGCGAAGAGTGGATACCATTACTTGAGTTAGTGCAAATTGTAAAAGTAGACGTTCTCGTGCACACCGGTGAAAAGCTGGAAGCTCTGATCAAACAGCTAGAACCTTTCCAAGTAAAGCTTCTAGCTGAAAAAGTAGAGAACTATGCCGTATACGAACATTGCAAAGAACTCGGTTTTGTCATGTTTCAAGGGTACTTCTTTTGCCGCCCTCAAAACATCACAGGCACCGCAATTCCAGCCAATAAGCTAGTCGTTATGAAGCTGCTGGCGGAGTTACAAAAACCAGACGTCGAAATAGCAGACCTGGAAAGCCTTATCACTAATGACCCCTCACTTAGCATCAAACTATTACGTATATTTGATTCCGCCGCGTTCACTTTACGTTCTAAAGTGGACAGTGTTCGAAAAGCCATCGTGTTATTTGGGTTAAAACAACTAAGATCCTGGGCCAGTGTTATTGCACTATCCCAACTTTCGGACAAACCGAATGAATTAATCATCACAACGCTGACTCGGGCCAAAATGATGGAGACGATGGCCAGCCATATTCCCGGGGCTAATCCTGATAGTTTTTTTACTGCCGGATTATTTTCAACTATCGATGCATTTTTCGACCAAACTAAAGACGTCATCTTTAACTCACTCCCCCTTGATGAGAGCATAACCAACGCCTTGTTAAAGTTTGAAGGTGAGATGGGTATTTCATTACGTAATGTTATCCGCCAAGAACAAGGGCAATGGGACCAGATCGAATGGGATTACCTGGCATTATATGAAATAGATGAAAACCGTATAGAAACCATCTACCTAGATGCGTTAAAATGGGCTGGAGAAATAGTGCGATCGCTTATATAGGCTTTATGTATAATTCTATTTGTATTTACGTCCACACTTTAAAATACGGTCCCTCCCTTGTGATAGATATTGGCATAAACTTTACCGACAAAGCGTTTAGCAAAGACTTGTCTGAGTGTGTGTGTTCAGCTCTCGCAGCGGATGTCACCCAAATGATTGTCACTGGCACAGACATCAAGGGCTCCCAACAGGCCGCACAACTCGCAGAAGCATACCCTGAGTCATTATATTCTACCGCTGGTGTTCACCCTCATCACGCCAAAGATTGGCAATTCAGCGACTATGAATCATTAAAAAAACTGGCAAAATTAGACCAAGTTATTGCTATAGGCGAAGCAGGTCTAGATTTTAATCGTGACTTCTCCCCCCGCAACCAACAAGAAGCTGTATTTCAATTTCAAATACACCTTGCTATAGAGCTAAATCTACCACTATTTTTGCACGAAAGAGATGCACACAAACGCCAACGAATGATTCTACAGGAATACAGCAACAAACTCCCCAACACCGTCATTCACTGCTTTACTGGGGACAAAACAGCCCTATTTAACTATCTCGATTTAGGCTGCTATATTGGAATTACCGGCTGGGTGTGTGATGAAAGACGAGGAAAAGAACTACAAACGTTAGTTAAACAAATACCCAAAGATCGATTAATGATTGAAACAGACGGGCCTTACTTACTTCCAAGAAACATCAAACCAAAACCAAAATCCCGTCGCAACGAACCCAAATACCTACCCCACATTGCCAACACCATCGCTCAATTACGAGGGGAAACGGTTGAGGCCTTCACTTTACAAACAACAAACAATACAAAGCACTTCTTCTCAATATAACCAATAAAAAGCATTACTGCGATACAGCAATACCGACGTCCAAATTCTCAAACCAATTTAAAAATTGATTAACCGATTCCCCAACGAAAATACGCCCATGCTGCGGCACCATCATATCAATGTCTAATGCTCGCACTCGTCGCACCCAATTAATCTTTGCCTCATTTGAAGGCATCCAACGCTGATGAAACAGCTTCATTTTCGGAATATGCTCATTAAAATCACCAACTTCTAGTGGCGCTTCTGGTGCTTCTAAACACGCACCAACATCTCCACTAAAAAGAATTTTGGCTTTTGGATCATATACATTAAAGTTGCCAGAAGAATGCAGATAATGTGCCGGGATAAATTGAAGGTCAACATCCCCAACCCGTACTGACCCACCCTCATCACGAATCGGTTCAAACTTGATAGAGCTCATCCCAAAATGTCGAATAAAGCCGTCCCACAACCAAGAGCAATGTATCGTCGCATCCACTAATACCTGATCCCATAAACCTAATGATGAAATAATGTCAGGGTCTTGGTGAGAAGCAAATAACGTTTTAATATTCTCAATCGGTACAAATTTAAGAGCCGCAGCCAACATAGGCGCAAACAACTCAATTCCACCAGGATCCAAAAGAATCGCCTCATCGCCGCTAACAATCATGAACTGATTGGAATCGATGATTTTTTCCGGCTTATCCTTATCACGACCAAACATTATCCATTGATGATCACCCTGATAAATTACCCTTGATAACATATCTAACCCTATCTACGCCCAGAAAGCGTTCTCTTTAAGTGTATGCGTTCAGTAACGAGACTGACTTAGCGACATGATTTTTAATTTCGCTAGCCTGGTCCTGAATACTATTGGCCATTTGCATCAAGCCCTCCTTGAACTCCCCGGTTTGTTGCGCTTCTAAACGTGACGTCACGGCAATAACATCAATCGCTCTCATATTGCGCTGCACTTCATCCAGCTGTTCATATAACTCTTTTAATAACACCTGAAACCCATCTGACAAATGCTCAAGTTCGGCCTCAACCTTAACCCCAAGCTGCGCAACTGTGCGGGCTGATTCGGGGTCATCCATCATATCCCTTGCACGCTCCACTTGAGTAACAACAGCACTGGTTCGCCACTCAGTTACTGATACCATCGATAACTGAACCGCAGTTATATTTATCGAGCGGGCCAATGTGATAGTTTTACTCGCCAGCTCATCATAATAACTGGAAATTACCGACAACCCAGCAGCCTGGCTTCCGGCTCTTAACACAATAGCGGCAGCATTTTTGGCAGATATAGTCAGTTGTTTTGCAACCACCTCCGCATGAAATAACTCTGCAGCGACCGTTGCGGCAGCAATAGTTAGTTTGGTGTGGTCAATCTGTTGCATTATCGCTCTCTTAACACTGCCATCCTTATTCTCTATTTTTATAGTAGTTGACATCCTCGGGTTTGCTATCCATCAGTAAATAAAACCCTATTCACAAATTCTATTAGGTCATCCTCATTAAATGGCCAACCCAATTCATCTCCTGTTCGTTGTACTTTCAAGACAGGAATACGAACACCATACAGCTCAATTAACTCATCTGAATCCGCTATATCAATAATAACCTTCTCAAAATAATCAGGGCTTAACGCGGCGTCTATCACCCTCAAAGCCAAATCACAAAGGTGGCACGCAGAGGTACTATAAACACATAGCACTTCTTTCATTTATCTATCCTCCTGTTCCATAAATAAAAAGTATAAATAAAAAACACCCAATAAAAAAGGCAGTATATCACTGCCTTTTTTATTGGGTGTTTTTTATTGTCTAATATCGCTATCAACCTAGAATGCTATCAATGAACCCCTTAAAAGCATCATGTATTTGCACACCCGTTGCATCACTATCTTTTTCTCCCGTACCCTCACCTATCGCACCCTGTGACTCAGCATCATTTACTGGAATCATCTCAGATAATAGGTCACTAAAAAGTGCTTGTTGATTACTGGGCTTGTTAGGATTATCTAATAATACATCATGTGACGCTAATACCTGAGCGGAAAATTCAGACAAGCGATCCATAATGCTCTGTAATGGATTGCCACCACCGTCTCCTCCCTGCTCAGATTCAGCAACCTCTCTGTAAGTTTGCGCTACAGCAACGACTTCGCTATGGGTCATGTTCACCGCAAACGCTGCAAGCTCGTCGGAATCATAACCTACAGCCAATGCCTGCTCAAAGGCTTCACCGACATTCCCTGAATAGAACGAATCGGCAATGTCATTAACTTGTACAAATAAATCATTTAACGCTGCCAACTCACCTTCATCCAAGTCACCCTCAACAGAGAAAGAGATATCATAATAGCTACTTTGCGTTAATTCAAACCCTGATATAGAACCTCGCGGGGTCACTTGCGACCCAGAACTGAAATCCAGGCTCTCTCCTGCTCCAACATGGATAGTCACCTTATCTCCGTCCTGAGTAACCACCTCCATATCAAATTGGTTGTCTTGACTAAAAAACAATGCATTTGATTGTGCAGCATACCGCTCATTGCCTTTAGATACTGAAGAGAACGCCCTTTCAATGTCCAGCGCCTTCTCTGTAACACGCTCGCTTGCTGAGGCACTAACATTTGTCGAAACACCACTGGCAATCGTCGCATCTGAATCGTCTGAACCAAACAACAACTTTTCTAGTCCGCTCATTCGCTCATCAAGCAATGACACTGTTTCGAAAAACGTATCTTTCACTTCGCCATCAAACATATCCAGAGCAGTAATGACTTCTTTGGCTTCTCTCAAGCCTTGCTCAAGGCCTTTCATTGCCTGACCAAACATTGATTGCAGTTCTTCTTCGCTTGCGCCATTTGCCCGCTCAGCCTCTATTCGAGACTCAATAAACCCCATAATCCTATCTGTCACGGCTTCGGGTGAAAAATCATCCGAAGAAAAGCCTGTGTCCGATGCCGCAGGCGCCAATAGTTCTGCGGCCTCCGATTTAACCAAGGCCATTTGTGCATCCATTTTACTTTTCAGTTCATGTTCAACTGTTTTTTGAGCGGTATGCACATCCTGAACCGTAAACCGCTGAATGGAGGATGCATGAGCAGAAAACGCGGCCCGGCCTGTAACAATGTGATCACTGTTACCTGGGCCCGTACCTACCCCTTTATCTGCTATTGCATCAAAAGAGCGACCATTCCCCCCTTGCAAGGGGGACTGAGAATGAAGTAATTGTCCAAGCGATATCATAATAATGTTCTCGCAAGTGAGATGAGGAGGATAATGCTGCCAGAGCTTTAGCAAAGCTTACTATTTTTTGACTTTCCAAAAGTCGTGACTCTATTAAAGACTACTATCGGCAACTTTCCGTCATTCTTTAGTATTTAGGGATAATTTTTTCTTCCTCTATCGGAGAGCAGCCCTATCAAGGGGTGCAGCATTTGCTGACAACATGGCAAGAAAGTCGCATAAGCCTATTATTAGTCCATAATGTTATTATAGCGTAGTTGTACTCCATCAATGTATGACGCCGCTATATGCAATAAAAGGTAGTGAAGTAAAACAAAGAGATTTTTTTCCTATGAGCCAGGTTGAACTACTTATTTTCGTTTTCGCCCAGGTGGCGTGCTTTTTTGTCGCAGCAGTGGTGATTTTAGCACTATTGCTACGCCGTCAAAAAAAGTCCATCTCCCGACTACAGCTAATGCTGGCGGGTTACCAAGAGGAAGCCAGTGGCGAGACACTGATCAAGCAACTACAACTTGCGATTGATGACACGACAGCTCATTGCGCCCAAGAAACCATAACGTTACGTCCCGAAGCTACCGCAGAAGATCAGGCTGTTTCACTGCGATATGCGGCTCTAACCTACGAGTTGCGTTTGTTGCAATCCAATAACGGTGAAGTCACTCCGTGGCGAACCATTATTCAACCCTACACCGAACTTGCAAAATTATATTACGACCACATCCAATCCATCCCCGACAAAGTAAAGGTCAAATTCAAGGGGCAAATGGCAGATATGGACAAAGAACACCAACGACTTGAAGGTAACATCAAACAACTGAGTGGTGATTTAAAACAGCTCTCACCAATCCAAGATTTTTTTAATCAAGGATTTGACGACACTGCATCAAAAAATGATATTGAATTAAGCCTCCATAACTCACTCGTTGCATTATGCGATACCGTTGAACACGCTGAAGGTCTAAGGGAAGTAGTTTACCTTATTCATGAAGCCTATTACGATCACGGTAATTCCACATCTGAAAGCACAACTATTCAACCAACCCAAGCCCCTCCGCCAAGCGCAGAGCCTGGTAAACATACCGTTGCTCTCAACAACATCATTACTGAACAAAACAAGCTAATCCATAACTTGCGAACCCAACTTATCCAAACAGATGAGCTTGAAGGGGGTAGCGAGTTGATGGCTCACCTTGATGTTCTTGAGCAAAATTTTAAAGCCGCTCAAATCCAAATCGGTCAACTCGAAGCACAACTTAAAGAAGCTATAGAAAATGCCGGAGCAGATAGTAGTGAAGGCGGCCAAGACGATGATCATGAGTATTCCCAAAATGAGATGTTTGAATTAATAGAGCAATTCACCGAGGAAAGTGCGGAGATGGTAGAACGACTGCACATGCTTCAAAACCAGAACAAAAAATATAGCAAAGAAAATGATGACTTACGAGAGCAACTGGAAACAACCACTGAACCAGGTGACGACGGGGAAGAAGCTAAACCTTTAGTCGCAGGGTTACAAATGAAGCTTGAATCGCAAAACAACGAGATATTACAGCTACAAAAAGAATTTAAAGACGTAGAAGATAAGTACTTAGCATTATACGAAGAAACCATGGCAGACATGATAGGCATGTCTCCAACCGACACTGAAACACAAGAAAATGCCAATACAACGTCCAATACAAGTGCCGAAGATATCGTCACAGACAGCTCCGACATTGATGATCTTCTAGCGAATGCCAATAACAGCAAACCGAATAATAACGATAAAGAAAGCGAAAATATTGTTACCGACACATCAGACATTGACGACATTCTTGCAAGTGCCAATCTAGACAAAAAATCGTAGTGGCACCTACCCTATTACGCCTAACATCTCTACACGTTACCTTTTTATCGTCGCCGCAACCCGGCTGATATTTTTCACAAACCCAGGGTCAATTAACTCATCTTTGTTCATTAAAATAGTCATCGCATCTTCAACTTTCTTCATGATACCACTCAATTTTATGCTCTTCGGATCTCCTGGCGCGACACCTAACGTCGTTCGTAGCTCAACGCCAAAGTTCTGCATCACACGACTACTAATTAACTTATTCTTATTCAAGTTTGCATCTAGCCTTGCAAACACATCATTGCTACGCAGAATTAGCTGTTCCATTTGTTTTTTCTGTCGTTCTGCCCCACCAGCTAGCACAATTAAGTTCAAACTCGCTGCAGCACCTTGCATCAACGTTCCAAGGTTATCCTTAAGCCGCCCGCATTTCTCTACGTCGTTGATAGGCATACCTTCCGCCATCAATGCACATTCGCCTTCAAAAATAAAATAATTGGTTTTATCACTGGCAATTTTACCTTTTGATTCCATTGTGGTGAATCGTTCTTCAACATCACTGGGTACATTGCCTTGATTAAAGTAGATGTACTCACGACCAACCTTTACCCTAAGCGTAGGGTTAACCCCATATGTTCCGACTGACCTAACCACTTCATTACCCAATTTATCCAACGAACCACAACGAAAACCGGTCAACATAAACAAAATAACAATACCTAAATCAGAATTAGCCATAAATGCATTATAAGCTGCATCAGAGGTAGACTCTAATTCACGCTCTAAGCCTGAAACCCGAAGCTGGAGTGACTCCATATCACCTGCCACCGTTTCCACGACACGTCGCTCTACGCTTTCAGCCATTTGGCTATCAATATCCGCCGACTTATCATCAGCATTCTCTCCAGCCGCGCTGATGTCTTTTTGCTCGCCACTCTGAGTCACCTGCGATCTCTGTGCTGCATCAAGTGCAATTTTAAGTTGCAGGTTTTCTTCAGACATATTTTCCAAACGGCTCCGCAATGACTGCATTTCTTCAAGCATTTCTTTCGATGGTCCACCATCTGAGCTCTTGTCATTTAGCGCTTTAACATAATTCTTTTCACGTTTTGCATATTCTTTTATTGTTTTCTCTAACTGACTGATCACGTTGCGTTGAATATTGGCAACATCCCCAGAACCATCATATTGTGACCGGTGATCATGTACTTCATTCTCATCGTTACGAATACTGTCAACTTCTCTCGAAATCTTGTCATTCAATTCAAAAAAGAATTTCCTAAAACGCTCCGAATTATCTAGACGTTCACGATAAATCTGCATCAGGGCGTCCACCCGATTATCTTGCACATTGGCGTCCATGCTTTGTACAAATTTTTCATGGGTGGAATACGCTAATACAATCGGTTGAATACGCGCTCGAATAATGCGCCAAAAATTGGGATCTTCGGGGTTAAATGGCAAAGCAGAACGTTCTGCCTGTAAGAAGTTACATCGCAACACAGCCACTTGATTATCCATCACATCGTCAGGATCCAGCAACAGTGTATCCTCGACACCCAAACCTGTCATACGCTGCTTGGTATAATCAATACTTTCATTAATGTAATCGATAGCCGGAAGCCTGCCCTGAAAACGCAGTTTCCTATCAAAAGAATTCATCTACTAAGCCTATTGGTTCTTTTTGACCTCTTTTCAATAGCTTAGCAGATGATACGAATAGCGCCCGTACCGCTACCCATCTACACCTCAGAGATGCTCAATTAACCAACAACGGTGGATAGGTTTTCCTCGATCGAAGTCTAAACCAATACTCAACTTAGTAATTTCTTCAACCTTAAAATTCCTGCTAACCCTTTCATCTAATTCAAATTTTCGATAGTTGTTAGAGAAAACCAAGGTACCACCATGCTCCAAACGTTTCATCGCCAGTTCAATTAAGCGCAGGTGGTCATCCTGGATATCCATATGTTTCCCCATTTTCTTCGAATTTGAAAATGTAGGGGGATCCATAAAAATCAAATCATACTGTTCTTGGCATTTCATTAACCAAATACCGCAATCAGCCCGCTCAATTTTGTGAGCTTCTTCTGAAAACCCATTCAGTAATAAGTTCGATCGAGCCCAATCTACATAGGTATTCGACATGTCCACCGTTGTTGTGTGTTTTGCACCACCCCAGGCAGCATGTACAGATGCTGTTCCCGTATAAGCGTACAGATTCAAAAAGCGCTTACCTTTCGCATTCTGCTGAACCCACAAGCGCATAGGACGATGATCCAAGAACAACCCTGTATCTAAATAATCATGGAAATTCAGCAATAGGCGCGGCCCATGTTCGGCTACTTCATATAACTTTGAGTCACTATTAAGCTTCTGATATTGTGTTTTACCCTTCTGCTTAGAACGGGTTTTCACAAACACGTAACGTTTATTCACCCCAAATGTTGCTGACAATGCATCTACGGCAATAGATAACCGATGCGCAGCTTTCTTTTCATCAATGGTTTTTGGGGCTTTATACTCTTGAACATGGAAATAGCCATCATACCAATCAACTGCAACGTTATATTCCGGCATATCTGCATCGTACAAACGATAACTGGCAATGTCGTTTTTCTTAATCCACTTCGCAAGTTTACGAAAGTTCTTTTTCAAACGATTGGAGAAATCAGCCCCCTCACCTTCCACAGAAGCATCTCTTAAGGATAATGCATGAGCGATAGGTAGTATTGCCTTAGTGTCGACAGGCACGTTGGAGAGCCTTAAATAGCACCGTATAGGCCCATTATATAAACGTATTGTTTCTAACTGCTCTAAGCCCATGGTATCGAGGAACTCAATACCGTTACTAATGATTGCCGTTTTCCAGCCCGCACAATGCTGCCCAAAGGTTCTCCCCATACAACGATAAAGGTACATCAACTGATCGCCTTGCCCTAAACGCTCGCCATAGGGGGGGTTACATAGAATAACCCCAGACTCAGCATCGTTCTTAGGCAAGGTAAATTGCGCAAGCTCACGTCGTTCGATATGTATTTTTCCAAACAACCCAGCTCTTTGGACATTATTGATCGCTACTCGCACAACTTCTTTATCTGCATCATAACCACGTAATGCTGGCCAAGCCTTTGACATGCCCAATGTGCGTCGCTCTTGAGCCTCTTTCTGCAACGATTGCCAAAGCTCTTCGTCATGCTGCTTCCAGCGCTGGAAACCAAAATAATCACGACCTAACCCTGGCGCTATATCTCCAATCACCATAGCTGCTTCAACAAGCAGCGTGCCCGAACCACACATAGGATCAACTATCTGACCAACCCCCTCACTATTCACCCCAGCAGCGGCAACAACTGCTGCTGCCAGTGTTTCTTTTAGAGGCGCCTGCCCAGCTTCAGTTCGATAACCCCGTAAATGCAACGGGGCACCAGAGAAATCAATACTGATAGTTGCTTTGCCGGCGGCGCGAAACAAAAATATCATCACATCTGGTCGCGTCTTCTGAATGGAAGGGCGCTGCTTTTGGTTGCGCGTAAAACGATCAACTATCGCATCTTTGAGTTTTAGCGCTAAATAATGGCTATTCTCTTTCTCATCTTGCGCTACTGCACACTGCACTGCCATGGTGCCATTTTCATCAATATGATCACTCCAAGGCAACATGGTGGCTTGCTCATAGAGGTCATCACTATCGCCTGCCGAAAAATGTGACAGAGTTCTCAAAACGCGAGATCCAAGTCGGCTCCAAAGGCAAAGCCGATAAGCGGTTTCGAGATCCGCCAGACAGTGGACGGCACCGGGTACTACCTCACACTTTTGCCCTCCAAGCGTCTGAATTTCTTCTAATAATAAATTTTCAACCCCTCCTGCGCAGGTGACAACGTAAGGGTTTAATGAGGCGGTAGACATAGCATTTCCTAGCTTTCATCAGCATAACGCTGGGGTTAATTCAATATTTTTCAAACAGTTATATCGTATATTACGACTTTTTACGGCGTTTTTTGTCTATTCCAAGCAATACTATAAAAATCGGTTTTTTATGCTTTTTTATTAGAAGACAAAGCATCAAAAATTCGATATTTATATAGTGTCTCCCAAACAAACACATCACAGGAGGTTAGCAGGAGCGTTTGCAAACTGTCACGGTTTTAAGCCATTGTGTTTTTTACTGTTTAAGTTTCTGGCGTAAAGTTTAATTGTAGTTACTCTTAATTGTACGCGTTACAACAAACGTTATAACGCACGCTTTGATAAGCACTTAAAAAGAGTATTTTAACGTAGTTATAAAAGTAGTTATGAAACATGTTTGTTAAACATGTTTCATAACAATTAATCATCACTATTACTCGTTGCAATTTTACAGTTATTGCACTGAAACACAGCAGCAATAACGAGGACACCGTTTTATGAGAAGACAGAAGCGAGACAAGTCTAATCGCGCTTACTCCCGCGGACACAGTGCCGGACTACAGGGAAAGTCAAAAGAACAATGCCCATACACAGATGTTACAACTCGACAATTTTGGTTAAATGGTTGGCGCGATGGGCGAACCGACCAATGGCAAGGCTTTACCGGCGTTTCCGGTATTCATAAAATTGCAAATATCGGATAATTCAGATTTCAGCGATTTTCGCCTGTGCAACCTTTCCCCCTTCGTGGCTTGATTGGTGCACCGGACTCGATTAAACCGAATAGGGCACGCGTTAGTTCTATAGAGGATAGAATGAATGCCCACAGCAAACTATATAACGGATGGCGTATTGTCACCCCGTAGGGCTTCGAGCCTGAAATACAAGGCAACTTCAGGCGAAGTTGCCTTTTTCAGTTTATAACCCCGGCATTCTTAGATTCGAGCCCTATTATTTACGAATGTCTTGCCAAACGCTTCGCGGACTCACGGATCAAATCTGGCCCTTCATAGATAAAACCCGTATATATTTGTACTAAACTAGCCCCAGCATCTATTTTTTCCTGTGCATCATTTGCAGTTGTGATACCCCCCACACCAATAATTGGCAACGTCCCATCCAGGTGTTTTGCTAACTCTCTGATCACTGCTGTTGATTTCGCCTTTACCGGTGCTCCACTCAAGCCACCTTGTTCATTCCCATGCGACAAGTGAGAAACCCCGTCTCTATCAAGCGTTGTATTAGTAGCAATGACGGCATCAATGTTATTAGTAATCAGCTGCTTAGCAATCATTTCGATTTCATTGATCTCTAGATCAGGAGCAATCTTGACCGCTAATGGTACTTTTTTACCATGTTTTGCTTCTAGTTTTTGCTGCTCGTTTTTAAGATTGCTCAAAAGGTGGTCCAATGACTCACCGTATTGCAACTTACGTAATCCGGGTGTATTTGGGGATGATATATTAATCACTATATAACTGGCTAATGGGTAAGCTTTTCGCAAACAGATAAGATAATCATCCAGTGCATCTTCAACTGGAGTATCAAAATTTTTGCCTATATTGATGCCCAAGACACCATTGTATTTACTCTTTTTCACCTGGCGTACAAGGTGATCAATCCCCTTGTTGTTAAATCCCATTCGATTAATGATCGCTTGCTTTTCAGGTATCCGGAATAAACGTGGCGAAGGATTGCCAGACTGAGGTCTTGGAGTCACTGTGCCAATTTCAATAAAACCAAACCCTAGCGCTGCCAATCCGTCGATATGATCACCGTCTTTATCAAGCCCAGCCGCCAATCCAACTGAGTTTGCAAAAGATAGCCCCATCACCTCTACCGGTGCATACACCGACGGAAAAAGTGTTTGAGTTACATTGAGGCGCCCTGCTGCTGAAATAGCATCAAGAGATATATAATGGGACATTTCAGGGGGCAAGCAAAATAGCGCCTTACGGGCCATTGAATACAACATAAAATCAGATTCCCGGCGCCTCATTTCCAAGTTGCTATTTTATAGCAACTGCTTGAAGCAGCTAAATTGATTAGTGGACATGGGTTGTCATGCAGGTGGTGCAAATGAATTGGCGCGGATTATACATGAAAATGGCTGTATAAGAGCGAGATAACTGCCAAAAGTTTTGGGGGCGATTAGAGCCGACAAAACGGTCATTCACACACTAATTCAGCCGCTTTATCTCTTTGAACTTATTATTTTCATCAAAATAGATAGCAAATGTACCCTGCACGCCATCATGGGTAACAAAAGGGCGTAAAATATTTGCTGGAAAGTGCACCATTTTGCCGTCAATGGATTCTGCTGCCACCATTTTCACTGAACCGTTATACCATGACAAATAATCATCATGGCTAATGTGCAATGATACAATTAAATGTGACATATTAGGGCAAAAAACACAGTAAAGAGACCATGCTAAAGCCCCCCTGCACACGAGTCTTCCACGTGTAATGTGGTTTGCGCAATATCCATTAGCTCCCGCAGTGCAACACCATACATTGAAAATTCTTTCACATCGGTAGCTTTGAATTCCGCAACCATCATTTTCCAACGGCCTATCAATGTTTCATGTTGCTCTAGCCACTTATCCATTCTTTCTTCAACAGAATGGGCCTTAACGGGTAAATTAAGTACTCCCACTGTTAACGTTCGCTGCTGCCAATCCAAGTCATCTCGGTAAGCCTCTCGTGCTAACGCTTGCCAGTGGTTTTCTACGGCGAGCTGATTGATTTCTTCGGTAAACCAAAATAAATCTAACTGAGTGCCAATGGCAAAATACGTTGCTGCCACTTCCGGGATCGGTTTGTTGGTAATTTCTGCCGCCTGGATAATGCCCAACACAGGCAACATACTGTCCGCTCCAGCTATAAACGTTGCCAATGCTGATGGAACGCCCTCCTCCACAAATTGATTATGACGTTTTTCCCAGGTTTCTCGACGAGGCCCTCGTAACACAGAGGGTAAGCTTTCAGCTATCATTTTCACTCCAGGCTGAAAACGCTTAATAACTTCTGCTACATTAACGCCACAACGGTTGTTCCTTAAAAACCAACGAGTAGCACGTCGAATTAAACGTATCAACATGCGCATCATTTCCATTTGATGCTCTGCACTAACTTTATGATCTAGACCTTCAATTTGTTGCCACCACGACTCCAAACCAAACACATCGCGAGCGGCAATAAACGCCATAGCGATATCCGGTATATCTGATCCTGCGGCATCCTTCATTCGATGAACAAATGTAATACCCATGTAATTAACCATGCTGTTAGCAACCTGTGTTGCTATGATTTGATCACGCAATTTGTGCTCATAGACCTGGGTTTTATATTCTTGTGTCAAAATCTTAGGAAATGCCGTTTCAATCTCTTGGCTAATATATGAATCTTTGGGTACACCTGAATCTGCCAAGACTTCCTTCAACATTGCTTTTGTATAGGATAACAAGGTAGATAATTCTGGTCTGACTAACCCTTTCCCATTAACAATACGATCGTGCAATTCATCATCATTGGGAATAAATTCAATTTCTCGATCGAGCCGACCTTCTGTCACCAAACTATGAATATAACGTTTATACTCACCCATTCGATAAACAGATTCAGTTTTAGAAATACTTAACGATTGCACTTGTCGATAGTTATTCTGCAATACTAGGTCCGATACTTCATCTGTCATGTCAATCAATAGTAAATTCCGCTGTTTAACCGTCATGTCTCCATTGGCAACAACATCATTTAATAAAATTTTGATATTAACTTCGTGATCTGAGCAATCGACCCCACCTGCATTGTCAATAAAATCCGAATTAGACAATCCTCCAGACAAGCCATACTCAATCCGGCCAAGTTGCGTCCACCCGAGGTTACCTCCTTCCCCAATAACTTTCGCACGCATTTCAGAGCCATTAATTCGCAAAGAATCATTGGCTTTATCACCAGCATCAGCATGCTGTTCACCACAACTTTTTACGTAGGTACCAATACCTCCATTCCACACCAAATCAACAGGGGCTTTAAGTAATGCTGAAATAAGATCCGTTGGTGTTAGCGTGTCCTCTTTTATTGAAAATCGATCTTTCATCTGCTGTGTGATAGTAATGGATTTTGCCGAACGAGAAATAATTGAGCCACCACTAGAAATCAACTCTGCACTATAATCAGCCCAAGTCGAACGAGGCAATGCAAACAACCGTTCCCGCTCTATAAAACTTTTTTCCGGATCAGGATTCGGATCGACAAAAATATGTAAATGATTAAATGCCGCCACCAGCTTTGTAAAACGGGAACGCAACAAGCCATTCCCAAATACATCTCCCGACATATCGCCTATACCCAATACAGTAAAAGGTTCTGTTTGTACATCCCGCCCCATTTCTCGAAAATGTCGCTGCACCGAAACCCAGGCCCCACGAGCAGTGATACCCATTTTTTTATGGTCATACCCGACACTGCCACCTGACGCAAACGCATCACCTAACCAGAAATTATATTCATTAGCTATTTCATTGGCGATATCAGAAAATGTTGCCGTCCCCTTATCCGCGGCCACCACCAAATAAGTATCATCCTCATCTTTTCTAACCACGCTTTTCGGCGGCACAACGGTACCATCCACTAAATTATCAGTGATATCTAGTAACCCTTTAATAAAGGTTCTATAGCAATAGATCACTTCTGCCATAGTCTCTTCTCGACTGGCATTCTTCGGCAATTTTTTAGCGACAAACCCACCTTTTGCACCAACAGGAACAATCACGGCATTCTTTACTTGCTGCGCCTTAACTAGCCCTAACACCTCAGTTCGATAATCTTCCATTCGATCTGACCAGCGTAATCCGCCTCGCGCAACTTTACCACCACGTAAATGCACACCTTCAATTCGAGGGGAATATACGAAAATCTCAAACATCGGTAACGGTTTAGGTAAATCAGGTATCATCGCCGGCGCAAATTTTAAAGAAATATAATCCTTCGATTCTCCATGTTCATTTAACTGAAAAAAGTTGGTACGTAATGTGGCTGCGAGCATGTCAAGATAACGTCGTAGAATACGATCTTCATCTAAACTTTCGACATTATCAAGTGCATCCGAAATATCGCCAGTTAAGTTTGTTTCATAAATATCACTATCTTCTGAATCCACTTTAAAACGGGCGTTAAATAGTTCAACTAATAAACGGGTAATATTTGGCTGATTGACCAGTGCATCTTTAATATATCGTTGACTGAAAGAAAAACCTGATTGCTTAAAAAAGCGAGCATACGCTCTTAACATCGCAACTGAACGCCACCCCAAACCTACCGCTAAAACCAAACGATTAAAGCTATCGTTCTCTGCCGCACCATGCCAGATTTGATAAAATGCTACTTGAAATTGCTTCTTAACTTTATCAAGTTCAATAACCGTATGATTGTCGCCATAACGCACACTAAAATCATAAACGGACACGCGATCGCCGTTTTTTTCCCGTATATGATATGGCCGCCCACCTAACACACGAAAACCTAAATTTTCCAACATAGGTAATACATCAGAAAGGGGGATATCACCACCAAGCCTAAATATCTTAAAACGTAATGCATGTGAGTCCTCTTCTAGCGCCCGATAAAACGACACAGAAAGCTCCCTATCCTCTCCCAACGTTTCCATATGCTCTATATCAGAAACAGCTGTTCGTGTTGTAAAATCATTTCTATACGCGATAGAAAAAGCATCCATATATTTTGAGTGCAACGCGCTCGCACGCTCTTCGCCATGACTTTCAATAAGAGTTTCATACAGCCGGTCTGCCCATGAGCGAGCCAGATCAACAAGTCGAGTTTCTATTTCATGAGCATCAATATCAATAATACTGCCTTCATTAACACGTATTACAATATACAAACGCGCCAATGTTGACTCAGTAAAATAAGTATTAAACTCCAAGTCTTGAGCATCAACGTACTCACATAAAACCTCCTGGAATTTTTTCCGTAGTGCTGTTGAAAAACCCTCTCTTGGCGTATAAATCAAACAAGAGATAAATCGTCCATACTGACCTTTTCGCACAAACAACCGTAAACGTCGGCGTTCTTGAATTTGTAAAATCCCCACTGCGATCGTTAACAGTTCCTTGGTTGACGTTTGAAAAAGCTCTTCACGGGGAAAGGTTTCAAGAATTTGAAAAAGGCGTTTCCCATCATGGCTATTGGGCGTCAAACCTGAACCAAGCAATACATCTTCTATTTTTCGTCCAATAATGGGGAAATCACGAGGGCTATTATTAAAAACCCTCGATGTGTACAAACCCAACAATCGATACTCGCCAATCACATGACCACTTTTATCGAACTTACGAATCGAAACAAAATCCATATATACCGGACGATGTAACCGGGATTTCGTTCCCGACTTGGCAAATACCAACAAACGCTCCCCCAGTAACAAAGGGCCGCCGTTGTCTTCCATCAAATCAATGTTCGGGTTTGATCTACAAATACCCTTAGCTGAACCTTCAACTGCTTCTAGATATTTCTGCCCCCCTTGATCCAACACACGATATTCTTTTAAACCCAAAAAAGTAAAATGATTATTGACCAACCACTTTAAAAATGCAGTTGCCTCATCAAGTGTCAATTCCTCTACCGACCCTGGACAGTTTAACCCCATCGAAATTTCGGAAATTCGACCTAGCATGGATTGAAAGTCACATACTGCAAGCTCCAGTTCCTCCAAAATCGAATACAAAGCGTCAATGATGCTATGAATCGTATCTTCATTACTCTGTCGGTCAATCTCAATGTGCATTAAGCATTCATTAACACATTCACCCGAGGATTCAGCGAACGTCACACCATCCAACTTCCCCTTCTCATCACGAGCCACACAAAATGCCGCGTTAGTGACGGAGTGGATTGAAATATCCCGCTGCGTAAACTCCATCATCATGGACTCAACAACAAAGGCTCTATCTGGGGCTAAAATCTCGACAATCGTGTGGGTTCCTTGCCAACCATGATCTTCAAATTTCGGATTGAAAACACGAATTTTGGGCTTACCAGGAGCTCTATGCTGCATAAAATCCCATAATGCAACCGTTGCACCATACAAATCTTCAATGCGTTTTGTGGCAAGTTCGTCCAAAGGTGCTGCAGCATAGAAATACCGTGAAAAGTCGATAACTGATTCCACCTGGCTCTTATCAGCACGATCAAAACGGTCCCGTACTTTGTCTGCCAATTTCCCTAAAATCACCTCGTAATCTTCACCCAATGAAAGATTAACCATGCCTAACACCTCGCCCTATATCCATTTGATATTTCTGATCGAATTTCAACCTTTGCGTAATCAAAAACCTAAATTCATTCGCTCATCTAAAAAGATTAGTTCACACCCTCGTTTTTTGGTATAACTTATTGCCTTTACACGGAAAACCTCTTTTATGTGCCCCTCTATCCCTTCATATTTTTGGATATTTAGGAAGCTTTTATGGAACTAATAGAAAGACCTTTGGCCATATAGTAATTCACCGTAGGACAAGGCATAATCAGTCCTAAAAACAATACCTAAAACAACAAGATAAAGATCGTTGGAGTGCAGTATTCATGTCTGATCGCGCCGCTATTCAAGCGTTAAAGGAATATTTATCAGAGCAGATCATTGGCCAAGAACACCTGCTAGACCGGCTACTTATCGCTTTACTGGCTAACGGCCATCTACTGGTGGAGGGCGCACCTGGCCTGGCCAAGACCAAGGCAATTAACGCATTATCTCAAGGTATTGAAGGCGACTTCCATCGCATTCAATTTACCCCTGATCTATTACCAGCCGATGTCACCGGTACAGAAATTTACCGTCCTCAAGATAGTAGCTTTGTCTTTCAGAAAGGGCCTATCTTCCATAACTTGGTGCTTGCCGACGAGATCAACCGCGCACCTGCCAAGGTCCAATCAGCGCTACTTGAGGCTATGGCTGAACGACAAGTGAGTGTTGGTGCAAACAGCCACCCCTTACCAGACTTATTTATGGTAATGGCCACACAAAACCCCATTGAACAAGAAGGCACCTATCAACTGCCTGAAGCACAACTTGACCGCTTTTTAATGCACGTCACGATTGGTTACCCTGATAGTAATTCAGAAAAGAAAATCCTCCAGCTAGCGCGCATGGAAGCTTTATCCTCTCGGGATAAACGCCCCGATGAAGCAACTCATCGCATTAAGCACCATATTACCCAAGAGCAAATATTCAGTGCCCGAGACGACATCCTGCACTTACACATGATTCCATCAATCGAAGAGTATATCGTTCAACTCACCATGGCCTCTCGTAACCCATTAGCCTACGGTGATGATCTAGCCGGCTGGATTGAATATGGAGTGAGCCCACGTGGAACTATTGGCTTAGATTCTTGTGCTCGTGCTCATGCATGGCTCAACGATCGTGATTTTGTTACACCGGAAGACGTTCAAGCTATTGCTCATGATGTCCTTAGACATCGTATAGGCCTAACATTTGAAGCCGAAGCAAAAGGCGTCACTACCGACCATATTATTGATGAACTATTGGACCGGGTTGCTGCTCCATAAAGCATTGATAGCAGAACCTTGAACATAATTCAGTAGACAGAATATGGCAGGATAATAGACCAATGACACCACCAGCCTCGATTAATGGCTCAACACAGTTTGTACTTAAAGAACGTGAAGATCTATCTCAGTACACCGGGGTATATGTCTCCATGAACGAGCTAATTGGGTTGCAAGCGAGCCACGCCAAACTGGATTTATCTGGACAGAAAAAATCCCTCGCGATAATGGCCGGGGCACATCGTTCCTCTTTTAGAGGTCGAGGCATCGACTTTGACGAAGTTCGCATGTACGCCCCTGGTGATGACATTCGTCATATCGACTGGCGGGTAACCGCTCGCACCGGAAAAACTCACACAAAGCTTTATCATGAAGAGCGGGAACGCCCTATATATTTAGTCATTGACCAACGCCAATCTATGTTTTTTGGTACCCAGGATGCGTTTAAATCTGTTGTCGCCGCTCGTACTGCTGCCTATTTAGCCTGGGCTGCGAAAGATCACGGTGACAGAATTGGTGGTTTTTTATTCAACGACACCCATGTTCACGAAGTTCGCCCCAAAGAAGGCAAGCGCGGCATTCAGCAGTTATTTCGATTACTTATCCAGTTTAATCAAACACTTTCAGCCAACAATCCAGGGGCTAGTGGCTCACGATCCTCCATTACAACGGCTATCGAAGGGTTACACCAAGTTGTAAAACCTGGGAGTTTGGTATTTATCATTAGTGACTTCCAAGGGTTTGATGACATTACATTGCAACATTTATCCCTCGTTGCAAAACACAGCGATATGGTTGCAGCACACATTAGTGACCCAATGGAACAACGCCTGCCAGCGACGGGGAGTTATGGATTCACCGACGGTATACGCAGCATAAAGTTAAATACTAACAATCATGACCTTCGAAAGCGTTTTCGCACTCGCTTTATTGAGCAGCACCAGCGTGTCAAAGAGCAACTTACCAGAATTGGTGTTCCAACAATTGATATCAACACAGGGCAAAGTGTATCTACTGCACTGGCGGAAGCATTGGGTATGAAATCTAGAAAAAGGAAAAAGCGTTGAACCCTAGTGATTCATTAAGCCAATTAGCGGACATTCATTTACCTCCTACAATCTCGCAATGGCCACCCGCTTACGGTTGGTGGTTATTAGCATGTGCACTACTTATCCTAATCGCCGTGGGTATACGTTGGCTTCTTATTAGTCATCGCAAGAAACAATACAAAGTAGAAGCAACTTCAGTTCTGAACAATATTAAGCAACAGTTTCAATCTGACAATAACAATCTCGCCGCACTGGAAGCCATCAACAGCTTACTCAAACAAACCTGTATGACACACTATGGACGCCATGAAACAGCAGGGCTAAGTGGCGATGCATGGCTTGCTTTCTTAGACAACACGGGTAACACAAAGGACTTCTCCAAAGGCCCTGGTCGTAGTTTAACCTACACCCTATACACCCCAAACCCCGTCGCTCCAGTCGAGGAATTAATCGAAATCACAAAAAAATGGATCACCAAACAACCATGATCATATTTGAGTGGATATGGGTGTGGATACTATTCCCCCTACCATGGCTATTTAAATGGATACTCCCTAGAGCAGCCAACGCTGATCAAGCCGTATTACGCGTGCCTTTTTTTAGCAATGTTAAGGAGCTTAGCGATAAGAAACTACTAGAGAGCAATAGTAAACCACTTAAATATCGCTTCTTCCTTTTTCTTATGTGGTTATTACTACTCACTGCCGCCGCTGGGCCACGCTATATAGGTGAACCTGTTGTTATACGTGCAGAAGCTAGGGACCTAATGATGGCGGTTGACGTATCCGGTAGTATGCGCCAGCAAGATTTACGAGTAAAAGGCGAACAAGTAGATCGACTAGAGGCAGTGAAAAGTGTTTTACATGGCTTTATTGAAGAACGCTCAACGGATCGTATGGGACTTATTCTTTTCGGTAGCAACGCCTATTTACAAACTCCGCTCACTTTTGACAAAAAAACACTTCGCATATTGTTAGACGAAGCTCAAATTGGCATCGCCGGTCGCCAAACAGCCATAGGTGATGCGATTGGCCTTGCGTTAAAACGCCTAAAAGATCGTCCGGCAGAAAGTAAAGTTCTCATCTTACTCACAGACGGAGCCAATACCGCCGGTGAAATCCCCCCTGTGCAAGCAGCTAAACTTGCCGCAGAGAAACAACTTAAGATATATACCGTTGGTGTTGGTGCAGACGAAATGGTAACACCTGGGATATTTGGTAGCAGCTTTGGCTCTCGTCGAATCAACCCTTCTATCGACCTTGATGAAGATACTCTGCGCGCGATTGCAGAATTAACCGGTGGACAATATTTTCGAGCTCGAAACACGGAAGAGTTACGACATATTTATGACTTGTTGGATGATTTAGAACCAACAGAAGCAGACCCCGAAATATTCAGGCCTATTCAATCCCTTTATTATTGGCCCTTAGGAATAGTCATGGTCTTAACCTTTCTCATGGCAGCCTATTCTATTTTTCAAACGGCGTGGAAGAACCAAAAAACTGCAGCAATGGGCAAAGCACCAGCCACATCATCAACTACACAAGCATCAAGGCAGAACGTCTAGTGGACCCCGCATTATCACACGTTACTTTGTTCCACTTTATTCGACCTTGGTTTCTGCTGTCGCTGATCCCAGCGGTACTGCTATTTATTTTTCTGTGGTTAAGGAAGCCTAACTACGGATCCTGGCATCATGTTATATCGCCTCACTTGCTACCGCATTTATTACAGGGAACCGTAAAACAACAAGGAAAGTTTCCTTTAGTGTTATTACTCGTTAGCTGGATCATTGCAAGCTTTGCTCTGGCTGGTCCAACCTGGTCGAAACTGCCACAAACCGTACAGAAAAAAATCAATGCAAAAGTTATTCTCCTGGATTTGTCACTTTCCATGCTCGCTCAGGACCTCAACCCATCTCGACTCACCCGAGCCCAACACAAACTTAGTGACATTTTGGATCAAAGCAAAGAAGGTCTCACAGGTCTCATTACCTATGCAGGTACCAGTCATGTTGTATCTCCCCTAACCGATGATACCCACACTATACTCAGCATGGTGACCTCGTTGTCTCCGGAAATAATGCCCATAAAAGGCAGTGACCCCATTGCAGCCATAGAAAAAGCCACACAATTATTGCAACAAGCAGGTATTACCGAAGGACAGATATTGTTAATCACTGACGATGTGCCTGCGGATTTTGTTGGAAAAGTTAATCAATTTCTTAACCCGACATTAACGCCTGTATCAATTTTTGCCATCGGCACCAGCGAAGGCGCGCCTATACCATTATCCAAAGGATCATTTGTTAAAGACAGAAATGGCGCAATTGTTGTACCAAAACTCAATATCCCGCGCCTTAAAGCTTCCGCCAAAGCGCTCAATGGTCGTTTTTCCACATTAAGTAGTGATGATGAAGACATCAACTACTTGTTAGGAAATACCAGCCGACTACTAAACGATGAAATGAAAGACACCGATAGAGATTTTGATACGTGGAATGAACACGGACTATTTTTGGTTCTACTACTTCTCCCTCTGGCCGCAATGGGTTACCGAAAGGGCTGGTTAAGTTTATTTATACTCCCCTCGTTAACATTATTACTTGCTGCGACACCTCAATCATCTGAGGCCGGCACTTGGGATGACCTATGGACGACAAAGGATCAGCAAGGGCAACAAGCATGGAAAAACAAGCAGATGGAAGAAGCCTCTGAACTGTTTAATGACCCTGAATGGAAAGCAAGCGCCCAGTACAAAAAGGGGGATTACCAAGGCAGCTCAGATACGTTAAAACAACATATCACAACCAAGGCTGGGAACACCGCAGACAATCACTACAACTTAGGTAATGCACTAGCCAAACAGCAAGATTTTGCTAGTGCTCTTGATGCTTACGAACAAGCCTTAAAGCTTAATCCCGACATGGAAGATGCGAAAAAAAATCAAGCCGTTGTCAAACAAATAGAAAAACAACAAGAAGAACAGCAAGGTGATGGCGAGGACAAAGACGGTGAGCCGAAAGACAGTGATGACAAGGATAACGGCGATCAGCAGCAAGATAAGAATGATTCTGATCAACAAGGGGAAGACGAACAAGATAGCGAGAGTCAAAAGAGCGAACAAGATAGCCAAGATCAATCAGACCAAAAGAAAAATACTGATGATCAGGAATCGGATTCAGATAGCGACCAAGAACAACAGTCACAGCAACAATCAGAACAAGATAACGATGAAGAAAAAGAAAATCCACAGTCGCAATCGAAAGAAGACAAAAATAACGATGAAGACAACACCAAAGAACAACAAGGCACTGCGGCAGATATTCATGAAAGTAATTTAAACAAAGAAGATCAACAAGCATTAGAGCAATGGTTACGAAGGATCCCCGATGACCCAGGTGGATTATTGCGACGAAAGTTCTCCCAAGAATCCAAACTACGACGAAACCAGCCAGTTGAGAATAAACAATGGTAGCCCGATTACTACATTTTAGTATGTTTATTGCGCTTTTAATGCCAATGACTACCGCCAACGCACTGAACTTTACAGCTTCGGTTGACACCCACAGAGTAGCTGCGGGTAACTCTTTTCAGTTGATTCTAAAAGCTGACGAGCAAGCCTTCAACAAACAACCCAACTTAGCCGTAATAAAGCAAGATTTTGATATTTTACGAAACAATCAATCGAATCAAGTAAAAATAATTAATGGGCAAATTACATCTGAAACCCAGTGGAAACTTACCCTTTTACCTAAATCTGAAGGGTATTTGGTAATCCCGCCAATAAGCTATGGCAATAAAAAAACCAAAGCTATTACCATTAAAGTAACCAAAGCATCAAAATCTTCTTCACCCCAGACATCACAGCTTATCTTTCTTGATGCTTCCTCGGATAAAAAAGAGGTCTATGTTCAAGAACAAATCCTATTCTATCTCCGAGTCTACCAACGTTCACAACTGGCGAACGCCTCTCTCAGTAAACCAGACATTGAAAACACGGTTATTGAAAGCTTGGGGGAAGGTCGATCCTACACAGCTCAACATAACGGCTTCACCTATGATGTTATCGAATACCGCTTTGCTATTTACCCTCAAAAAAGCGGCAAACTAATTATACCTCCATCAGTCTTAAGTGGCTCTATAGCGAGTAGCACACAACGCTTTCGCTTTGACCCCTTTGGAAATGCAGGAAAACCCATACGCAGAAAATCACAAGAAATTTCCGTGATGGTAAAACCCATACCTGCATCTTACCCAAAAAACGTGCCCTGGCTACCTGCACATAACCTATCACTAAAAGAGGCTTGGTCACCAACCCCACCTGCTTTTGCTGTAGGTGAACCAGTAACACGTACCGTCACACTCAATGCCACAGGGGTAGCGTCATCATTACTGCCGCCACTACCCGTCCCAAACAGTGACGATATTAAAGTCTACCCTGATCAACCTTCCTACCACTCAATTGCAGGAAGCGATGGTATCATGAGCGAAAGAACGGAATCGTACGCAATTATCCCGACAAAAGGCGGTGATATCCAACTGCCAGCACTTAATGTTCACTGGTGGAATACCAATACTGACACACTTGAAATAGCCAGTATTGCCACACAACATATCAACGTTACAGGTTCTCAGCGTCACCACCAAACTGACTCAATGGTTAACGCGCCCCCTCCCACAATCAACAGCGATGATGTCGCCCCTTCTTCCGTCGCCGAGTCACAACCTTCAACCAACGGTACCTGGACATGGATTGCAATCGCGGCAATATCATTGTGGATCCTCACGACTATTGCATTAATTTGGTCACTAAAGCGCACTAAAATTGCAACCGTCACTGAAGATGTCCTAGCCACATCACAGTTTTCATCACAAAAACTAAAAGAAAATCACCAACAATTTACCAAAGCCTGTAAGGCCAAAGAACCAAGGCGCACCGAAAAATATTTTGCCTTATGGACAGCACAGCTATTACAAGACCGTTCAATTCGTTCTTCTGCCGCCGTCCTGAACAGCCTTGAGGATGAAGCCTTAACAAAAGCTATAAATGACCTTCAGGCTGTATTATATAGAAGTAAGCCCCTTGACGAATGGGACAATCTATCACTATTGGATGCTAGCGGTAAAATTGAAAAAATCATCGCCAGTCAAAACACACATTCGAATGCGCTAGTTGATTTACACCCTAACCTTTCTTAGAAGCAGCCCACCTAATTTAGAATAATCTGATTTAGCGCATCCAGTTGATACTGCTGCGCTAAATTTTGCAATCGTTTACTAAAACCAGAAAAATCACCATCCATCACTTCAATTTCTTTTGCAATCTTTCGCACCTTGGACATATTTCCTTTACGCTGTGCAATCGCCAAATAGAATTACCATATCTTCAATCGTAAGTTCACGGCTAATAACAGGGGCTGAATAGCTGCCATATTCAATATCAAGCTCTAAATGTTTTGCCAAGCAATAAAGAAGGTCTCGGTCATGTATAGGTCAAGGGAAAGAATATATTTTGTTGCCTGCAAACCACCAATACGTGAATTTGCTGTCTCATCAACAGGAAGGTTTAATTCAAAATAAAAACAACTACCCTTCCCAATCTCACTTTCAACCTTTAACTCCCCCCCCAATCGGCACCTATTAGAGTTCGAGTTTCAACACACAAAAAGCAGACATAAAAAAAGCCAGAATATTCTGGCTTTTTTTATGTCTGCTTTTCTATTGGTCCTATCAAATAGCGTTATCTTTACGCTGCTTCTTGCCCACTAAGAAATCTGCAATCGCAGGTAATAGCCAAATCGCTCCAATCATATTCCAAACAAACATAAAGGTAAGCAAGATCCCCATATCCGCCTGGAATTTAATGTCTGAAAAGATCCATGTTCCAACACCAAATCCTAAGGTAATACCTGTAAATACAACAGATTTACCAGTAACTCGAAGCGTTTCAAAATAAGCATCCTGCAGGTCTAACCCTCTTTCAATGTGATAATGCATTTTGGCATAAATATAAATACCATAATCCACCCCAATACCAACGCCCAATGCAATCACTGGCAAGGTCGCAACCTTCACACCAATACCCATTATCGTCATCAGTGCTTCACACAAAATCGAGGTCAAAAGTAACGGTAAAACAATGCACACTACAGGGCGCCATGAGCGGAATGTAATGAACACCATCACACATACCACTAAATAAACCAGCGTTAACATCGTCACTTCAGCTTTCGCTATCGTTTGATTCGTCGCAGCTTCCACACCAGCATTCCCCGAAGCCAACACAAATGTCGCTACATCTGGATCATTATTTTTAGCTGCAAAGTCTGCAACGGCAGTCACTGCTCTTTCCAGAGTTTCTGCTTTATGATCGTCTAAGAACAAAATAACCGGAGCTAAGCTACAACTTAAGTTCATCAACCCACCAGGTAAATTACCAATAGAGTTGTTTAAGATATCTTGGATCTTTGATAACTCACGCCACTTAAGGCTACCTTCGTTATAGCCGGTGATCACAAGTTTGGACACCGAAACCAATGACAGCGACGACTGAACGCCTTTCACATTTTCCATATGCCACATAAATCTATCAATGGAACTCATTGCTCCATAACTCGTACAACTATCCTCTGGTGTCTCCACCATCACTACCAGTACATCAGCACTTACGGAATAATGGTCAGTGATAAATCGATCATCTATATTATACTGCGAGTCCGGTCGAAGCTCTGGTGCACCAGCGTCAAGATCACCAACTTTCAAATCTTGTTTGATGTTAATACCAATACCAGCAAAAACTAGCGCAACAATGATAGAAATAGCAGCTATCTTTGGATCTGCAAACGCCGATAATTTCACCCAAATTAGAGGCGGATTTTCTTGTTTACGCAACACTGACGCAATTGCTGCTTTACTCACGCCTATATAAGACAACACGATGGGCACAAATACGAGTTTCGTTAATATGATTGTTGCAACACCTACACTGGCAGTAATTGCAAGCTCACGAATAACACCAATATCAATAAACCATAGGGTTACAAACCCAATCGCATCACTCGCCAACGCCAAAATCCCTGGAATATATAATGCTCTAAATGCGCCTGAAGCTGCGACAAAACTATCATCACCATTCGCTGATCTGACCGTCATTTCGTTAATAATTTGTACGCCGTGACTTACTGCAATCGCAAACACCAAAAAGGGCACCAACATAGAATAAGGGTCAATGCCAAACTGTATCGGTTCAAGACTTGGAAATCGTTCCACAAATGCTGGCCACCCGTCAGAGGTTCGAATACCTGCCATCCAGCCATGCAGTAAACTGACAATACCTAGCTGCCACACAACAGCAAAAACCGAACCCACAACAACAGTTACAGAGCTTTTCCAACACTTCGTATCAAACAGCAACAAGATCGTTGTAATAAGAATTGTGATAAGGAAAAATCCGGCAACACCTTTGGCCCCATCAATCAAATCTCCAACTTTCTTAGCAAATCCAATAATATGAATCTTAATATCATCATTTTGAAATCGTTCTCGGATTTTTTCTTCTAAATCTTTTGATAACCGGGTGTAATTGAGTTTTTCCCCTTTACTTTCATCAAGATCCAACAATGGCACATAAACAATCGCGGATTTAAAGTCATCCGCGACTAGACGCCCGACCTGTCCCGACTTTAATACATTTTGCTGCATCGTAGCTATTGCTTTGTCGGAGCCATCGTAGGTTGGTGGCACAACTTCTCCACCAATAAACCCTTCTTCAGTTACTTCTACCCACCGTACATTGGGGGTCCACAATGATTTAACCTTAGATTTATCAACACCCTGAAGATAAAAAACCTCATCGGTCACGTCTTTTAAAACCTGTAAAAATTCCTTCGTAAAAATATCACCTTTTGTTGTCGCTACAGCAATACGAAGATCATTACCCAGACTGAGATCATCCTTGTGTTTAAATAGATTCTGAATATATTCGTGCTTTAATGGCACCATTTTTTTCAAACTGGTATCCATTGTGATATGCACGGCATTAAATCCCAAAAAAACCGTTACAAACGTAAATACAACCAGAATAGGTATCCGGTATGTAAAAAGGACTCGCTCAAAAATTGATGCTTTTTCTGACATAGTAGTAATTAACCCTAATACCTATAAATAAATACAACTGTTATTTTCAATATAGCGCGAACAACTCAACGCTTAATCCATGCCTACAAGGGATTTATTGGGTGTTGCAAGCTTTACCCCTCCCTGCCCCACCAGTATCAACTTGTTTTTGTCGGTTCTGACAATTCCTGCAATTGAGTTCCTGTCATCTGTTACTTGTTTCACAAAACTATTACCATCATCTTTGCTAAACATCATCACGCCGCCATTACCCACTAAGATAACTCCACGATCGCCATATAATGTACCGGCCATCAGCCCATTTTGATTTTCGGTCTCTATCTCACGCCAATTATCGCCGCGATCAGACGTTCTAAAAATATGACCTTGCAAACCAAACATTGTCATTTCATTTAACCCTGGACCTACGACCATACCAAAAAACGAACCATCATAAGGGCTAGTTAATACATCCCAATTTTCTCCACCATTGCTAGAGCGAAACAGCACGCCTTTTTCACCGGCTACGTAAACGAGACTGCCATCGAGAGAGTAAATAGCATTTAGGTGCCAGCCATCAATATTCCCTAGTCGCTTTGACCAATCATGCCAAGTTTGCCCTGCATCTGAGGTATGAAGAAAGTACCCATATGCACCGATAGCAAAACCTTCCTTTTCGTTTTTAAACCATACATCCAATAGAGGTGAACCGGACCGATCAATCGCATAAAGGTCTTCATCAGACACTTCACTTTCAACATCTGTACCATCATCATAACCAGCAGGCAAAAAAGGCGCTCCATATTGGAAATCCCAACTATCACCACCATCTTTGGTATGTAATATCACCGCTTCATGACCAACAGCCCAACCCAAATCAGAACTAGCAAAATAAACAGCCGTTATCAGGTTCTGCGTAGGTACTTTTGCCTGTTTCCAACTTTTACCATCATCCCTAGAGACTAAGATATGCCCACGAGCACCTACTACCACCAGTTTCCCATTAATGTTAACCGCATCAACAAGCAGGGACCCGGCTGCTTTCATAGACATTACGGAATAACGAGTTTCTAGTTTATCCTTATCGTTTGCTACCGCAACGGACATTCCAAAAGATAACGTACTTAAGAGCACACCAAACAGCCCCCGCAGCCACAATGTGTGCAGGGTTACCTGCTTACGTTTCGAGAGTGCTAATAATGTTGTTTTTTGCATAAAAAGAACCATTTTCTTCCAATTTTAATACGTGTTATCGCCCGCGTCGTCGCAAAGCAGCAGGTTTGAAATATCGTTTTGACGGGGCTTTATCTTTAAATGTCAGGGAGTTTTCCTCTTCACTATCAAGAAATGCAACATAGTATCTTTCTGTTACTAAGTCATGATAAACATCCAATGCAGTCCATAACACAGGGACCTCATAGTAGTTCATTAGATGTGAAACCGTTATACGCCACAAGTCTCCTCTTGAATCATATTGGTCAACCAATGCAATTCCCCAGCTATCCTCATCAATGTAAAATGTTCTACGTCCATAAACGTGACGAATGTTTTTCTTAACTTTTGCTTCTATTACCCATACGCGATGTAACTCATAGCGGGTATGGGCAGGATTAACATGTCCCGGTTGCAACAGATCATCATACTTTAGATTAGGGTCATCAAGCGCATAGTTATTATAAGGAATAATCATTTCCTTCTTACCAACAAATGTCCAATCATAACGATCTGGCGCCCCATTATAAAGATCCACATCATCTGCCGTAATCAAACCATCTGCCGCTGCAACTGGCATATCATAAGCAAGATTTGGCGCTTTTCGAACACGTCGCTGACCAGAATTATACCCCCACGCTTGTCTCGCCCCTTTAAGTTGGTCCATGGTTTCATGAACCAAAATCGCGCCGCCTGCTAAACGTGCTGGCCGTTTAGTGAAAGCTAGGTAGTAAAACAAGCGATTATCTAAACTCTTAAAATCACCATCTTCATGATAAAACAAAAAATCTATCTCTTGCTGACTAGTGACCAGAGAATAAGCGCCACTTTTCTGAACAGCAACTTCAGATGACCGGCGGATAACATAGACACCACGCCAACGTGTCATGTGATTCCACAAGATCATCAATGGGTTCACATCACCTTTAGCATCATAAGGGAGAGGGAATGGCACTCCACCATATGCATTTAGAATACCTGCTCCCGCATTTGCTAGTTCAGCAGTTACCGCGTTCTTCGCTATATTGTCATATATTCTTTGGGGAGCTGATGCGCTACGATGCGTTGGATAAACAGGAATATAAAAAGTCTCAGGATACTTTTTTAGTAGCCCCTTCAACCCTTCACTCAATTTATCTGCATGAATATGCATGTTACTGGCAGTAATTTTATAAAGCAGTTTGTCGGCTTTATAGGGGTTCGGGTGATGTTGGCCGCGGCTCGTATAGGTTGCAGGAATGTCTTTTTCAGTTATGCCCCCAGTCCACGCAGGAATAGTGCCTTTTTTATTTCCTTTTCGTTCTGCCCCGTAAGGTGTTAATTCTTTCGTCAAACGACTTGCATCTTTCTTTGAAACTTTAGCATTTACACTAGGCACAACCAGGGAAAGTACGACCAGCACTACTACCCAATGACATTTTCTTAGCATTACCAAGGCTCCTTAGCCGGTACAAAAAAAGTGAAGGCACACCTAACCTAAGAGTATAGGCGACTCTCGGAAATTGGTTAGGGAATTTATCTGAAGATGTTTTTTCAGAGTAATTAAAATAAACCCACGTACGAATCGGCGCAGAATTTATACAACTGTTTGAACGGATGCAAATTCTTTATCGCTATAAAAAATGGCTTTATTAAAGCGTTTTTTTCACCGACCTATTTTATAATTATAATCAATCACTTAGGGGAAGCATGACTGGAGGGACATTGTACGACGTGTAGAGCTGTAACAAAACTAAACGAAAGGGGCGTTCTTCTACACATAAGAACGCCCCTATAACAATGCAGCTATTTCAATAACAGCTTTAACTACCGTCTTAATAACAAGCTAAGCAAGGCTTTTTGAAACAACCTCATAAACATCAGGGGACAGCTGAGTCTGCAAAATCCTCTCCAATTCTTTTTGCATCAACGTTGCATAATCAGGGTGGTATTTTTTCCACCGGCTCATAATGCCACTTAACCGAGCTGCAACCTGTGGATTCACCATGTTTAATTGAATAATACGATCTGCCAAAAACTGATAACCAGAACCATCCTTTTTATGGAAATTCACCAAATTACCATTACAAAAGCCTCCAATTAAGGCTCTCACTTTGTTCGGATTGGTAAGCTCAAAAGCCTCATGGGCCATCAATGCTTCAACACGACTCAATCCACCAGTTTGTGGTGCGCTCGCCTGAACCATAAACCATTGATCCACCACCAGTGCCTCACCTTTCCACTGAGTATAAAACTGGTCAATAACACGCTCACGATAGTCTGATCCAGAATGCACTATCGCATGAAATGCAGCGGCCTGATCTGACATATTTGCAGCTTTCTGATACTGA
The DNA here is from genome assembly GCA_002163245.1 of Gammaproteobacteria bacterium 42_54_T18. Lineage (GTDB taxonomy): Bacteria > Pseudomonadota > Gammaproteobacteria > Pseudomonadales > Ketobacteraceae > 42-54-T18. The sequence continues at coordinate 91,200 of MAAL01000182.1, forward strand.
TCAAAACACAAAGAATCAGCAGCAGAATACTCTCCCGCTGATTCATCAAGCGTCATCAAATAACTCAAACAAGCATTCCGTAAACCTCGCTGAGCTATCGCCTCTGCACTGAACACATACTTTGGCTCTAGGGGTATCGATTGGTATACCTCCATCAATCTAGGCTGTAAATATTCCGCCAAGTCTTTCCGCAAAAAAGCCCTAACCTGGTAAATAGCTCCGGGGTCAACCTGAGCACTTATTTCTGCCAAATACGCCTCTGAGGGTAATGACAACATACGTGTAACCATCGCCTTATCTGTGCCCTCCCTCATTACACCATCTAATAATGATCCGTAGGCATGCTTTAACACTTCACTCCCAACCAGCGGCACCTCATCCTTGCTCGACTCGATCATCGCCAGCATCGTGTTTACAGCCAATTGTTGCCCTGCAGACCAACGATTAAAACCATCACTATCGTTCGACATCAAAAATGCCAATTCCTCATTCGACTGTTGATGTTCCAATTTTACTGGCGCAGAAAAACCCCTTAATACCGACGGGGTTGGACTAGACATAATATTGCTAAAACAGAAGGATTGCTCTTTCTCAGTTAACGACAATACTAATGACGAAGATTCTCCAACGGCCTGTACACCGTCCTCAATGTGTAGAGGCAAGTCATTACCATCTGAATCTAACAATCCAAAACCCACGGGAATTTGTAATGGCGTTTTGTTCGTTTGTCCTGGAGAGTCAGGGGTTCTTTGCGTCAACGTTAATGTATAGGTCGAGTCGGCCTCATCATAGCACCCTGATACCCCCACAACGGGAGTTCCAGCTTGCCTATACCATTCTTTAAAGTGAGTAAGGTCAACGCTGTTTGCGGCTTCCATAGCTGCAACAAAATCATCGCACGTTGCAGCCTCACCATCATGACGCTCAAAATACAAGTCACTACCACTACGAAATCCATCGGCACCCATCAAGGTATGAAGCATTCGTACCACTTCAGCCCCTTTTTCATAAATAGTGACCGTATAAAAATTATTAATTTCAATATAACTTTCAGGGCGAATTGGGTGTGCCATTGGACCCGCATCTTCAGCAAATTGTACTGTGCGTAACAAATTGACATCTTCTACTCGCTTCACGGGTCTCGACCCCATATCCGCAGAAAACTCCTGATCACGAAAAACCGTAAACCCCTCTTTCAGGCTTAACTGGAACCAGTCCCTGCAGGTAACACGATTACCACTCCAATTATGAAAATACTCGTGAGCAATTACCGCTTCAACACGCTGGAACCCTGCATCCGTTGTTGTCGCTGGATGTGCCAACACACAAGAGGTATTAAATATGTTGAGACCTTTGTTCTCCATTGCCCCCATATTAAAGTGCGATACCGCAACAATCATATAGATATCAAGATCGTATTCACGACCATATACGTCCTCATCCCACTTCATTGAGCGCTTGAGTGAGTCCATTGCATGATCGCACTTATCCAAATCATGAGGCTCAACAAAAATTTGCAGGTCAATCGTACGCCCCGTCATGGTCACAAAAGTGTCTTTTAACACACTTAAATCACCCGCGACCAAAGCAAAGAGGTAACAAGGTTTCTTAAATGGATCTACCCATTTCACCCAATGCCGTCCAGACTCATCACTAGATGGATCTTCACCACGTTCCATTGGGTTACCGTTAGACAATAGTATGGGGTACTGAGCCTTATCGGCTACCACTGTGGTGGTAAACAAACTCATCACATCTGGCCGATCGAGATAATATGTGATTTTTCTAAACCCTTCCGCCTCACATTGCGTGCAATACATTCCCTTAGAAAGATACAACCCTTCTAACGAGGTATTTTCCTGAGGCTTAAGGCGTGTTTTAATTTCTAAAGTAAACGTCTCTGGTACACCCGTGATTTGAAGCGTCTCGCCTTCTATTTGATACTGTTCTGGTAGTAATAACCTGCCGTCAATGCATAAGCTCTGTAAAGCAAGATCAGCCCCCACAAGTTCCAGTACGGAATCTTTCACTGTAGACTCTGTATTTTTATACATCGCCAACGTCGCAGTGACATCGGTATGACTTGCATACAACTCAAAAACCAGATCTGTTGTCGTAATAAGGTATGCAGGCACTTGATAATTGGCAAGCTGAATGGCTTCTGGAGTACTTTGCAAATCAGGGGAGGCATTAACCATTGATATTTCCTAAGATGATTATTTCAAATTTTCTGGGGGAAGGATTTTAACGGGGCTAACATCGGCTTCATGATCATGTGTTTCACACACGTCACCTTCTTCTTTTGGGCCTTTATCAATTTGCCCTATTCTCTCGTCTTCCGACAAGTATTTAGCATCATACGCAATCACTGCTTGCATGCACTGCTCTCGCTGCTCTTTCGTTAGGCGCGCGCCGTCAGGCCACTTTCCAAGTTCCACTGCTCGCTTTAAGTTTTGGTACGCATCTGGGGTTATGGTATTGATTAAGTCGTCGAATTGCATGAAGTGTATCTCGTAAAATAAAAACCATAGTATACGTTATTTGATTACATTATTTCGGCTTGAATCATGCGCCACCCTACCCCTCAATTCAAACCAACAATGGCATTTCAGAAAACGCCATTCTCCGTATTGATCAACAGCCATTCGGCCAATTCATCGGGGGGCATTGGCCGGCTAACGGCGTAACCCTGACATTGTAATTCAGGTACTCTTTTCAAAATGTACAGCTGCTGCTCTGTTTCAACACCTTTAGCGACCACTTTTACACCTAATCCAGAGGCAAACCGCGTCACCCCCTCAATAAAAGCGACTTCTTTAGGGTTGCTTGCAATACGGTCAGCAAAGGTTTTTGCCAATTTTATCTTTTTCACAGACAAACGCTGTAAATACATTAGCGACAAACGACTTAACCCGAAATCATCAATGCAAATTTGCACTCCCAAAGAGCTCAATTCCCCAACAATAGAACAGGCTTGGTCTATATCTCGAGCCAGCGCGTATTCTTTAATTTCAAGCTCTACAAACTCTGGCTTTAAGCGCGATGTCTTAATCGCCTCTCCCAACCAGCTCAATAAGCTAGTATCAATAAATTGAGACAAACTTAAATTAATCGATACGGTGACATTCAGTAAACCTTTACTATGTAATTTCCGAATATCTCGACAAGCTTTCGTTACCATCTGCTGACCGATAACTGTCATCTGCCCTGACTTTTCTGCCAACGCTATAAACTCTGAAGGTTCAACAACACCTAAATCTGGATCCAGCCACCTACACAAAGCCTCAAAACCCAACAGCCCCCCTGATTCCGCATTTACGACAGGCTGATAGTAAATTTCTAAAGTTTCACGCTCCACAACATCACTGAGTTTCGCAACCATATCCAGCGACTGTCGCAGATCATCCTCATCACCCTGAGCAATGCCTGCTGGTGAGAACGCCTGACCATTAAAGGCAGCTACGCCATCCGGCCGAGCACCAACACGACCAATCAATTCTGTGGTAATTAAGTTGGCTTTTGCCATTAGGTTATAACTATACTCCAGCGCACTCACCACTGCATTATAGTGACTAACCAAATCGGTTAACTCATCCTCACCCTGAAGCTTAACCCGCTTGCCATAGTCTTGTGCTGCTCCAATATCATGGGCTTGCTGCACAAAGTCTCTTAAACGATCCACCATTAATCGACGAACGAACAACCAGATCAATAAAGCGCCAATCACTCCGACACACCAAATCCCCACCAGCATCCACGGAATCCCACGATAGCTTGGCGAGCTTTGATCATCAATCCAAACATTAATAGGTGCGGTAATAAGCCCTTTCAATTCACTCTTTGCCCGAATATTACCTTCTGACGGCAGCGGCTCAGCAACACCATCCAGGCTCGCTTCAAATTCATAAATAGCGTTTAACTCACCAAATAACGACTTTAGAAAATAGCCTGCCACAAAATACCGGACACCTTGGTCATTGTTGCCAACCTTTTCTACCGTGAGATATAGGGGTTCTCTCTGCCAATATCCTACCCCTGTGGTCTGCCAACGTAACCCTGCAACCTGATTAAATAACACTCCATCCAAGTCCCGCAACGGCTGGCTGTTTTGGGCCATTAGCTCATCCGGTTGAAACCGACCAATCACATGCCCTCCCCCCGTCAATACGTAAAGAAAGTCTAGATCATGCTTTACACCAAGCATATCTAACAAACCCTCTCTTATCGCAGCATCACCCTGACTTGTACCTAGGTCTGCATAAGTTGAAGAAAGCGTTTTAACCGTCGTTACTGCATCACGCTCCGCCGCTATAACGACGGATGAGAACGCCTGGCTCATTAATTCCTGGATACGCATCTCAGCAACACTTTCTCGCTTATCCTGTAATTGCCATTGCAGGGTAAACACCACAATGAACACGATAAGTATGCAAAAAGACACTAGAAAAGCCCGAAAGCGCAACGTCATTATTTATTCAACCCAATCCATGTCAATCCAGCCCTTCATTAACCCAAACTAACTTTGATACATCCAGTCCGATATCACCATCATCAAACCGGTATGCAACGAGCTTGCCCTGTTTCACCGCGCTGTAATCCAAACACGCAATATTGGAACAAATCAGCCGCGGCTTACCCTGCCTCCAATAATGGCCTACAAACAAGGGTTTTTCATCTTTCTGATAGCAAACCAACTGATTTTTTTCTTCTGCGGTTAGTAACTGATGCTCCACGGGTTCCGGCAAGCGGTCTGGCTGAAATATGACATCATCGTAGGTCTTTGGGCTTCGTGCCCAAAACTTAGTACGAAACCTGTGCCTTACAACACCATCCCTACCCGTCAAGGTAAGCCCGTCGGGTAACACTAAATCAGTACCCCTAAGTAAACGCTCTACAATTCTGTTCTCTGTTGTTGCCCAAACAATTGATTGCTGTAAAAAATTTTCATCCGCAAAGCACTGCGAAGACGCCACTTCTGTCAATTGATCTATTTTAGACTGATCCCAACAAGCATGAACGACACGAAAGCCATCAAATTCCAAGTATATTGGTAAGGTTTTAAACCACTGTAACGCCTGCTGCCATTCAGCCTGATAGTGTTTGAATTGATCCAGTGATGCGCTCAACAATCCTCGAAGCTTCTCTTTGCGTAGCTGGTTTAGGTTCTCTGCGCCCAACAAACCGTATATCAACGCATTATATTCATGATTTCCTAATACCGCATACGCATTCCCTGCTTCAACCATTGATTTCGCAATAGAAACAACCTCACGGATGTCCGGTCCTCGATCAATAAGATCACCAAGAAAAATCACTTTACGCGACGAATGAGAATAAACGGAGTCGACCTCTTCATAACCAAGCTTTGCCAACAATCGATGCAGCATATCCGCACAACCATGGATATCACCAATCACATCATATCCTGAAGCATGTGACGATAATCGATTCACAGCACTTCACTCCACCCTAGCTTCGAGCGACAGCTTTCATAAAAACTGTGATTTAGTGGATGTAACAATTTCATCTTGTGAGATTTCTTTCGTACATACAATACATCCCCTGGCTCAACAGAAATATCCCCTTGTCCATCACTAGTTAACCGAGGGCTACACTCATTATTTTTACTAACGACTATTTTTATTTCGCTGTTACCCCCAACAACCAAAGGACGGCTACTCAGCGTATGAGGAAACATTGGTACAAGCACAATTGCATCCAGATTGGGGTGCATTATTGGACCACCTCCTGATAATGCATATGCAGTAGAGCCCGTTGGCGTAGAAATAATGATACCGTCAGAGCGCTGGCAGTAAACAAACTGCCCTTCGATAAACAACTCAAACTCCAACATAGTAATCGAACTTCCGGAATGAAACACCACATCATTTAATGCGCTGCTTTCACCTATAGGTCTACCATCCCTTACAACCTCGGCCTCCAATAAGAAGCGTTCCTCTAACAAATACTGGCCATTCAATACCTCAGTCACCAAGGTGTTGATATTTTGTGGTGATATATCGGTCAAAAAACCAAGCCGACCTCGATTGATACCTAACAAAGAAACCCTTGAACGGGCAAAATCCCTTGCGGCGCCTAATAAACACCCATCCCCACCCACAACAATGATAAGATCACAAATCTCCCCCATCATTTTTCGACTACCTTTTTGATGGTTATCACCAGGTAAAATCGTTGCCGTATTTTCTTCAATAACAATTGAGAGACCATGCTTATCTAGCAATTCAATAAGCTGATGAAGTGATTCACCCACCAACTCGCTCCCCATCCTGCCAATCAAACCAATGGTACGAAACTGCTCTTTTGCTTGCATGTTATATGCCTTGAGTAAACGAAGCGCATGAGTGTAACACCAATGCCGTCATCTCTAAAAACACCCTGATAAATCCAATCCTTTTATAGAGTGTTATTTATTAACTGCGCCAAAACTTACTATATTGCCAGCACCATTGTGCGGCTTATGTTTATCGCAACGATCCGAATCACCAAGAACAAATTGACTAGGCACATCAACCCTTCCCACTTTACAGTCACAATTTTTATCCTTAGTTAATGACTGTTTACACGTAGGTCGCTCGTAGTGCCCTAACCATATTTTGTAATGCTCTATAGATACTAAACACTTATCTGCAGCATAACTAATGGGGTCATCCATATATTCAGGCATGCTCGCTAATGGGATTGAGATATGCCCTGCCCCAGGGTGAAAAGCAATAAAACTGACACCAAGGCCTTCCAGGCGCTCTAAAAACTTATCACCTCCATCATTCACCAAGCGAAGTTTATCTTTACGCAAATCACAAAGTTCCTCGCGCAACTGCTTAGCAACTTCATGTCGATACATTAATTCCATATTACGTAATTCGATATCTTCTTTTAATTTAGCAGTCTCTTCAGTAACGCGTTCTTCAAGCATATTTTGATATTGTGCTTTAAGCTCATCCAGCTGCTCGTTTTTACTTGCCTCCGCTTGCCTCGACTCAATAGCCGATGCCTTTTTTAATGCATCCAACTGTTTACGCTGTGCCTCATTTTGCTCCCGCAACGCCATATTTTGACTATGTAATGACTCATGCTGACTCTTTAAGCGCGCCACCTCGATTTCCGACTGCTGTAAACGCTTTCCATAATCTAGTTTTAAGGCCGCAATATTATGCTGCATTTCGGTTTGCAGGGTTTTAATATGCAGCCGTTGAGCTTTCAGTAAACTCGCAATTTTTCCTCGATGCTCAGACTCAAGCGCTTGAAGCTGGCTATCCATCAACCCAAAATCATCACCTCCACTAGACATCAAATCCAATGTTGGTGGTAATGTTGCTTGAGGGTGCGCCTGAGACGGCCGGGCTTGCCTTTGGGGCGCTGATCCTGTCAGGTCACCCGTCGGCAATGAAATATCTGATGCAAACGCACCGTATGGATCAGCAGCTGGCGGCGGGGCCGCTGCTACCCCCCAATTGCTCTGCTGAGCACCTGCAAGCATTGACTGCGGGGCAGGGTCTGGAGTATTTGACGACTGGGGAATACACAACTTATTCTTTTTTGCTGTATCTCTGATTCGAATAAACGTATTGCTGGCTGGGGACATGTCCGGGTCCCACATGTCTGCATGATGCCAGGCTACAGAGCACTGACTTTTGCAGGAAAGCCGAATAGGGCCAGCCCCAAGGTTTGGCCCAGCACCGGCTGTTTCCGCTAAATGTCGCAACGGTAAATTCCAGGACTTACTTGCAAACCCTTGCCGATCAAAACCAATCGTAAATAGCACGCATGACTCTACCTGCAGCGCACTATTAATCACAATAAACGCTGAATTAATGGTGTCGCCGGCAAACTCATTCAACCCAACAACACCATCAAGAATCGCTTCAAATTCGGTGTACATCATTTCTTTGCAGATGCCGTTTTCACCAAAACAGAAAATCGCCTCTACTGACGCCCGTGTATCGACCATGCTTTACTAACTCTCAACTCACCAGTTCGCACTAGTGGCATTTTATAATTTTAATAAGGGTACTATAACTAATACATTGTAGTTAAGGATAGACGATTTGGATGTGATGATATTGGCAATTCACCCTTGATTAAGGATTCGCCAACAAATTCTTTCAATTATTGAATACTACGCACACATTAGGGGGATCATGGAGACAAAAGGGAATTGATAATTGTCAAAAGCCCCCCTAAACAGATGGCAAAACAAACTATATACTTATTGCCTGTAATAACCCTCCCTCTCACATGACAGTAAGACTTCTTTATGAAAATCGGTGATACAACAGCCAGCTATATTCAATATTTACTTGATATTGTGACATCACACGGCACCCCAAAAGAAGAACTACTTGCGGCTATTGGGCTTAACCCCAAGGAACTAGAGGACGGAGACAATAGAGTGGACCTAGCCTACCTAATGAGGCTAGGATACCATGCTATAAAGATCACTAAAGAGCCTGCCGTAGGGCTAATTGCAGGTAAAACAAGTAGCATTACACGCTTTGGCTTACCTGGGCTCGGAGCAATGACATCCCCTAACCTAGGAGAGGCACTACAAGTTATCATCCATTACGAAGCCATTTACGGTCGCTGCTACCGAGGGGCATCACGCATCAGTACAATCAATAACACTCCCCACGTAGAATTTTATTCCATTGCCCCCTATAACGATTACACCTATTTTGTGGTTGATGCTGTACTGAGTGGCTGGAGTAACGCAATCGAATGGTTAACCGGCAGAACCGACCTTGTAGCCAGCTCACACTTTGAATTCCCAACCCCTCTTTATTATGAGCAGTACAAGAAAGCCTTTTCCTGTCCCGTATTTTTTTCTCAAGAGAAAAATGAGCTTATATTAACCGAAGGTGCACTATCAGCACTTTCGCTACATTCAAACCCCTCTTTACACGAACAACTTATTATTCAATGTGACCAGGCTTTAATCCAGGTATCTCAAGCTGACAGCCACAAAAACAAGGTACTGAAAGTTTTGGGGACAATGCTACATGGGAAAACACCGTCCATCGAAGATGTAGCCCAACAACTCGGCATGCCCACCTGGACACTGAGAAGAAAACTAAAAGATGAAAATACATCTTACCAAACACTGGTCGACGAGATGCGCAAAGATGTCGCATTAAGCTATATGAAAAACACGGAGCTTTCTTTTGGAGAAATCTCCTACTTATTAGGTTTCTCAACACCAGGTGCTTTTCAGCGAGCATTTAAGCGCTGGTCAGGTATAACACCAGGCGAATACAGAAAATCCCTTAAGTAGGATCTATAAAAACTGGACTACAGGGAACAAGACACAAAGACGCGAACAATATCTTTTTAAGGAAAGCGCATTAAGAGTAAAAAAGGAATATTATTTGAAGTACAGATGAGGTATTCAAGATCCAGAGAAAAGCATAAAGAAAAAGTGGCGGAGCGGACGGGACTCGAACCCGCGACCACCGGCGTGACAGGCCGGTATTCTAACCAACTGAACTACCGCTCCACTTTTACTTCTTTCGCTCTTCTTCTGGTGGGTGGTACAGGGTTCGAACCTGTGACCCTCGCCTTGTAAGGGCGATGCTCTCCCAACTGAGCTAACCACCCGAGAAGAGCTGCGTATTCTACGGATTTTTTTCGTTGTGTCAAACAGTTAGCAACGTTTTTTTAATTTTTTATCTGCCGAGAAAATATCGCATCCCAACTTCCACACCACCCTTATTGCTTTCTGCCATAGCGCCAATTCCTATTATTAACACGCTCCATTACACCCACTCACTTCCACCTTCCAAGGCAGCCAGCCACTTCCTTTAAAAAACACCCTTTGATGGCTACACTTTATACAATCCAAACGATCCACATCGCACAAATGGAAGCCACACATCAATGCCAGACCAAATCAAAGTGCTACTTGTCGAACACGAGGAACAAGATATTGCATTGCTGGAGCAAATGTTGAGAAATGGCTACATTGTCAGCAGCCTCGATGATAGCAGCAACATCATCAAGCGAGCTGCCACCATACACCCCGACATTGCCATTATTAACCCTACAATGCAGGGCCTTCCAACAAAGATCTTATGCTCTAAGCTAAAGTCGCTACAGCCTCCCTGTCACGTACTATTTCTATCCTCAGACAACTCCACAGAATCATGTGCTCGCGCCTATGCACACGGTGCCGACGACTACTTACTAAAACCCTTCAACCCAATAGAAGTGCACGAGAAAATTCAAGTATCCGTTCAAAATATCGAAACCCAAAAGAAACTCATAAAAGCCAGCGATACCGCCCGTACCGCCATAGAAAACAGCTTTGAACTAGGCACCATTATTACCTTTATGGAAGCAATTGGCGGCTGCGAGGACTTTGATGAGCTGAGCGTGGCATTTTTTAAGGCTATTGAGGATTTTGAGGTCAACCTATCATTACAAATTCGGGCCAGCGATGGCGCACTGAACTTTCGGTGCGCTAACGACTCTCTTGAAGCTGTAATTCTGGGTGAATTTAAGGGCAACGCTAAAATCATCGAGCACGCCAACAAAATTGTCATTCACCATGACAAAATCTCCGTACTACTTAAAGACCTCCCTCCTTGCGACTCGATGAAATACGGCCGCTTAAAAGATCACACCAACATCATGGTAAATTCAGCCGGCGCGAGAATTATTAGCCTAGATCTTCAATTGGAACTAACTGAACGCAAAGAGCAAGACATAGAGCAAATATTAGAAAAAGCCGAGAAAATCAAAAACCTGTTCAAAACCACCTATACAGAACACCAGAAAACAACAAACACACGCATAACAGCGTTTGAACAACAGATGGAGAGTATTTTTATTTCACTATCACTGGATTACCAACAAGAGGAATTGCTTTTAAAGTCAATGCATTCATTACTTTCTGAATTCTCTGACTCCACAACCCTACAAAGAATGATGAATAAAAACCTCGATGAACTTCTATCGAATATGAACCAGCTACAAGGTGACTAGTGCTTATCAATATCTGAGTAGACACACGAAATCAACGAGAGTAAATATACTTAATTGGCTTTTAGGATTTCGGAATTGAATCATGCAGGACGCATATAAAACAATGTACAAGTGGCGGAGCGGACGGGACTCGAACCCGCGACCACCGGCGTGACAGGCCGGTATTCTAACCAACTGAACTACCGCTCCACTTGTGCATTTTCTTCATGGTGGGTGGTACAGGGTTCGAACCTGTGACCCTCGCCTTGTAAGGGCGATGCTCTCCCAACTGAGCTAACCACCCCAGAAGAGCTGCGTATTCTACGGTTTTCTTACTCACTGTCAAACACTAAATCATTTTTTTATTTCTGCGCCATCAACTGATCGATTTTGGCTTTCGCCTCGTCCATTGTATAGGTGCCTGATTCCAGAGATCCATCGGGGTGAGACACCAAATAGTGATGTATAACAAACCCATAGCTCTCTGGGTTTATCTCCCCCTCTTCCAATATCACGTAACCTTTGTCCCCATAGGGGTAACCGTTTGCAATCATAATAACTTCAAGTCTCACTTCCAATTTTCGCCATTGTAAACGCATCAACGAGCACAAACAAAAAAGACTGCTTACCATGCAGTAAGCAGCCTTTTTTGTACAACCGTAACGGCGAGTTCTAACCAGCCATCAAAGCTGGCTCATGGGTGGCCTCAGGTGCATTTACAATGGCAGCGCTTATTACCGCAACCACGGCATCGCTATGCACTAACACCTGCTCTGGAGTCTCAGGATCAACCTGATACAGCGCCCTCATCAGTGGAGCTAAAGAAAAAAACTGAGATGCAGTCGCTGTAATCAACAACATAAGCTGAGGGAACGGCATATCTTTCAACCAGCCCTCTTGAACACCCTCTTGAAATACCTCTTTGAACTGGCCTAGTAGCGGCGTCATCCAGTCATTTACCAGCCAATGCAAACGATCGGACTCTTGAGCCCCTTCGCGCATCACAAACTGCCCAAACTCAGGATATTTTGCAGAAAACGCAACGTAATGGCGAATAACCTCCATTAGATAACGCTTTTTATCGTTGCGAGGAATCTCACCAATCGCTGACGCAAACTCCTCATTAAAACGCCCAAACAACCGCGTAACCGTTGCCTTCCAGAGCGCCTCTTTATTTTTGAAATGATAGTGAATTAATGGCTGGGTAATACCCGCCACCTTTGCAATTTGAGTTGTTGATACGCCCTCAAAACCACGCATAGCGAATAAGGAAAGTGCCGCGGACAAAATCCTATCTCGTGCGTCAGGCCCCTTTTCAGGAGTTAATGAAGGGGTTGCAGGATCAGTTGCATTCATTGTAAGCCACCCTAAATTTTTATTGTTGTTAGGGACACTCTGAAATGAAGCTTTACACGGTAAACCATCAGACAAATTCAAGACCATAGTACCAACTAGAACACCCAACTAGATGTCTAAAGATAACTGGTATCTTCCTCATTGACCGACCTGCTTATATGCAAGCTTTCTTATTATTACAAAGCACCCAATTTAAAATATAAAAAGCAAACCCATGTCTCATCCATCGCTCAACGCCACCGTTTTTTTATATACGTTTTCACGCACTCTTTTGGTGATCGATGAACTAAGCCCAACAAGATGGACACTTTCTGTTCACTGAGAGCAATCCTGACATTTTATAGACATATACACAAGGGCTAGTCTTGTATTAAACGTTCATTTTTTTTCGAAACCCTGATGGTTATTGACCCTAGGGCCAAAATTAACTCGGGTTTCTTTGTGCCAAATGGAACAAAACCCCAATGGGATTAACCAATTATGTTCGTTTTAGCACTTTCCCTTTAAAACCAATGAGAGTGACTTTTCGGCTAAGGCAGATATATCTAATGCTCCACCCGGCTTGTACCAGAAATTAGACCAACCTAATGCTCCAGTAATAAAACGACGCAATATAAAGGTATCAACATCTTCTTCGATTAACCCTGCCTCCTTGGCATCATCGAAGACATTCAGCCACATTTGTTCATAAACCTCGCGTAATTCCAAAATTTCTTGCTGACTTTCCGGTTTCAAGCTGCGCCATTCATAAATAAGTACCGCCATGGCTTCACCGGTTTCGCCATTAACGGATTGAAGCTCTGACTTCATCAATGCCAATACTTTTCCGCGAATGTCTTTAGCGTTCTTAAGCTCTTGTTCCATTCTTTCGGTATTAAAACGAATCACTTCGATCATCACATTCCGCAAAATTTCTTCTTTGGTTTTAAAATGATGAAAAATACTACCCGACTGCATACCAACCGCCTGAGCCAGATCCCTTACCGTGGCCCGTTCAAACCCCTTTTTCTGAAATAAATGCGCTGCTGCGGCAAGGATCCTCCCCCTAGGGGTGTCTTCCATTCCAGCCAGTAAACTGTTCGCTTTTGTACCCATAATGCCCGTAACCACCTTCAATCCACCTTAATTCGTCGTAAGTTTATCAGAATTCCCCTGATAAACTTTTAAAAAAACAGAATCATAGCTTTACAAACCAAGCGCTTGCTTGGTAGCTTTATAGGCCTAGCTTAAACCAAACAACACTGATGGGCTAGTCATAATTTGGCGCGGTGTATACCTTGAGTAAATTGAGTGTATATGTAAGTAAGAATGAGAGATAAGTAGAAGACCTATGAATCAAACATCATCAACAAAAAGCGCTATTCGCATTGGATGCGCTTCTGCATTTTGGGGTGATACCGAAACAGCGGCACAACAATTGGTAACTCAGGCTGACATTGATTACCTGGTTTTTGACTACCTGGCTGAAGTCACCATGTCGATTATGGCTGGGGCTAGAATGAAAAACCCCGACGCAGGATTTGCCACTGATTTTGTAACCCATGTAATGGCACCCCTTCTTCAGGATATTGCTAAGAAAAAAATTAAAGTGATCAGCAATGCTGGTGGGGTAAATCCAATCGCATGCGGAAAGGCTATTCAAAAGCTAGTTGATGCTGCAGGGTTAAACCTATCCGTAGCCGTCGTCACAGGTGATGACTTACTGGAAAATCAATCCTCAGTACAGCACCCAGTTACAGAAATGTTCGATGGCTCTCCACTCCCTTCTACACTGATCAGCATGAATGCCTATTTGGGAGCACCCGGTATTTTAAACGCCCTAGAAGTGGGGGCAGACATTGTGATCACTGGCCGAGTAGTAGACAGCGCCGTTGTTCTGGCTCCACTAATGTATGAATTCGGCTGGTCAACGACAGATTACGATAAACTAGCACAAGGCAGCCTGGCGGGGCATATTATAGAATGCGGTGCTCAGTGTACTGGCGGAAACTTCACAGATTGGGAATCAGTGCCTGACTTTCACAACATGGGTTTTCCTATCATTGAGTGTTTTAGCGACGGCAGTTTTATTACCACAAAACCGGAAAACACCGGTGGGTTAGTCAGCACCGCCACCGTCGCAGAGCAGCTTGTTTATGAAATTGGCGACCCAAGAGCTTACTACCTACCTGACGTCATTTGTGACTTCACTGGTGTCACATTAGAACAAAAAGCACCAAATCAAGTATTGGTCAGCGGCGCCAAAGGCCTCCCACCCACAGACACATACAAAGTTTCTGCTACCTACCCCGACGGATTCCGTATCACCGGTAGTTTTATGATGGGTGGAATTAATGCGAAGAAAAAAGCCGAGGTTGTTAGCACCGCAATACTTAAAAAAGTCAGCGGCCTGTTTGAGCAACGCAATATCGCACCCTTCACTGAAGTATCCGTAGACATTCTTGGGACAGAAACAACTTACGGGAAGAATGCCAGCCCGCTCAATACACGCGAAGTCATCGTTAAAATTGCAGCGACTCATGCTGATAAAAAAGCCCTGGTTCTATTTTCAAAAGAAATCGCCCAAGCCAGCACAAGCATGGCCCCAGGCTTAACAGGACTAATTGGTGGGCGGCCTAAAGTATCTCCCGTAATCCGACTATTTTCTTTTTTACAATCCAAAAAAGATCTTGGCGTTTTTGTTCAATATGAGAACAAAACACGCTCTACTACCATTGATTCATCAAATAACTTCGACCTCCGAGCAATAGAACCTCAACGACCTTTAAACACCGCAACACCAGCGACGGTTCAAACGGTACCCTTGATTAAATTAGCCTATGCTAGAAGTGGTGACAAAGGTAATCACAGTAACATCGGCGTCATTGCTCGCCACCCAAGTTTTTTACCCGCAATTGCAGCGGCATTAACCGAAAGTAATGTTGCCAATTACATGCAACACGTATTAGACGAAGAACACAGCACTGTCACTCGCTGGTTCTTACCTGGGATTCACGCAATGAACTTTCTATTAGAAAATGCATTAGGGGGTGGCGGAATTGCCAGCTTAAGAAGCGACCCACAAGGTAAAGCATTCGCCCAGCAATTATTAGAATTCCCAGTTCCAATATCTCAAACCATTGCCGATCAATTAACAATAGGAAATTAACTGTATGGGATATTCATCCGTACTACGCCCTGACATTTTTAATGACCATAACATGGTAGTTACTGGCGGAGGCAGCGGCATTGGTCGGTGTTCTGCTCATGAGCTTGCCGCTCTTGGAGCACATGTTGTCATCATTGGACGTAAGCCAGAAAAATTAAAAACCGTTGTTGCAGAAATCATCGAGGATGGTGGTTCTGCAAGCTATTACACCTGCGACATTCGCGATGAAGACAAAGTGCGAGAAACGGTTAGCACCATTATAAAAGAGCACGGTCCAATTCACGGCCTCGTCAATAATGCTGGCGGGCAATATCCTGCGCCTTTGGCTGCAATCAATAAAAAAGGATGGGATGCCGTTATTGCCACCAATTTAACCGGTGGCTTTTTAATGGCTAGAGAAGTATTCACCCAATGTATGAACACCCGAGGCGGCTCCATCGTTAATATTGTTGCCGACATGTGGGGCGGGATGCCTGGAATGGGACATTCAGGTGCTGCTCGAGCAGGCATGGTTAACTTGACACAAACCGCTGCCGTTGAATGGGGGCCTTGTGGTGTCAGAGTTAACGCCGTTGCTCCAGGCTGGATTATGTCCAGCGGATTAGATACCTATGATGAATTCACCAAACAAACCATTAAAGGGTTAAAACACCACGTACCACTACAGAGATTGGCAACAGAAGCAGAAGTAAGCTCTGTTATTAGTTTCTTACTCTGTGACGGCTCTGCATTCATCAATGGGGACACCATAAAAATTGATGGAGGTGCACCGCTAGGTGGCTCCAACTTCCCTCTTCCCAAAACCAAACCATCCAAAATGTATAACGGCTTTCACCGTTACTCCATACCTGAAGTCCTTAAAGATGATTTCGAATAAAAAACGGATACCACTATGCCTGTTATAGAATCGACAATCGATACCAACTCTGAGCAATTCAAAGCTAGCCAAACGTTTATGTTAGGGCTTATTGAAGAATTTAGGGGCATTGAACAAAAAGTTATCGCTCGAGCAGAAAAAGCTATTCCAAAATTTGAAAAGCGCGGCCAAATACTACCGCGCAAAAGAATTGAAAGTTTACTTGATCCAGGGTCCCCATTTCTTGAGTTATTACCCCTTGCAGGATACAAAATGCACGATGATAAAGACGGCAGCGAAGCTGGCGGTGGTCTTATCTCGGGCATTGGTTATGTACAGGGAATTCGTTGTCTAATTAACGCCAGCAACAGTGCAATTAAAGGTGGAACCATTTCACCTGCTGGCTTAAGAAAAAGCTTGCGACTACAAGAAATTGCCCTCGAAAATAAGCTACCTATTATCACTCTCGCCGAAAGTGGCGGTGCGAACTTAAATCATGCAGGCGAGATTTTTGTTGAAGGTGCCAGAGCTTTTGCCAATCAAGCTCGAATGTCTGCTGCTGGCATTCCTCAAATTACCGTTGTTCATGGTAACGCTACTGCCGGTGGCGCCTACCAGCCAGGTTTATCGGATTACATTATTGTTGTGCGCAACAAAACAAAAATGTTTCTTGCTGGCCCACCACTATTAAAAGCAGCAACAGGGGAGATTGCGACAGATGAAGAACTCGGCGGCGCAGAGCTTCATGCTCAAGAGGCAGGAACTGCAGAGTATCTCGCAGAAAATGACAACGATGCCATACGTATTGCCCGTGAAATTATGGGAAAAATCCCATGGAATGATCGAATGCCTGAACGAAAAGATAAGGCATTTAACGAACCCAAATACTCAACGGAAGAATTGTTAGGGGTTATCCCAACGGACCTAAAAACACCTTACGATTGCCGAGAAATCATTGCACGTATTGCTGATGACTCCGACTTTCTAGATTTTAAAGAAAACTATGACAGCGGCACTGTCTGCGGCTGGTTAAAAATTGAGGGCTATTCTGCAGGTTTTATTGGCAACAACGGTCCAATCACAACAGCAGGCGCCACAAAAGCAGCGCAATTTATCCAGCTATGCGACCAAAGCCAAACACCATTGTTCTTTTTTCATAACACCACAGGTTTCTTGGTGGGGACTGAACCTGAGAAAAACGGCATCATCAAACACGGATCAAAAATGATTCAGGCCGTAGCCAATGCGCGCGTACCAAAATTCACCATTGTTGTCGGTGGATCCTATGGAGCAGGTAACTACGCGATGTGTGGTCGCGGTTTAGATCCACGCTTCATCTTCGCATGGCCAAACAACAAAACCGCTGTTATGGGTGGCGCTCAAGCAGGAAAAGTACTGCGCATTGTCGCGGAGCAAAAGCAACGCAGCATGGGTATGGAGCCTAACGAAGAGGTTCTGGATATGTTAGAGCAAAGCACGGCCATTAACTTGGACAGGCAGTCTACTGCATTGTATGGCACCGCTCAGCTTTGGGACGACGGTATTATCGACCCAAGAGAAACACGCAATATCCTTGCGTATTTAATGAGTACTGTACGCGATGCAGAACAGAGACAATTACAACCAAACTCCTTTGGAGTTGCCCGACTTTGATCTCCCTAACATCCGCATAGGCACTGTAATAAGTACACTATAAATTTGACCACTTAAATTTGACCAATAGCATTGGGGAATAACCATCATGATGTTTACACCAGAACATGAAGAACTACGTCGCACAGTTCGCAATTTTGTAGAAAAAGAAATCAACCCTTATGTTCCTGAATGGGAAAAGAACGGCCCTTTCCCTGCTCATGAATTATTTAAAAAAATGGGTGACCTGGGTTTACTTGGTGTTACCAAACCAGAACAATACGGCGGAATGAATCTCGATTACTCATATGGACTAGTGGTTGCAGAAGAATTAGGGAGCGCAAAATGCGGCGGTGTACCTTTGGCAATTGGTGTTCAAACAGACATGGCAACACCCGCATTGGCACGTTTTGGCAGTGAAGAGCTTTGTAAGCAGTTCTTAGCGCCATCCATTGCCGGTGACATGGTTGCAGCTATTGCCGTCAGCGAACCTGGTGCAGGTTCTGACGTTGCAGCGATTAAAACCCGCGCCGAAAAGCAAGGGGATGATTACGTCATCAATGGCACCAAAATGTGGATCACCAATTCAACACAAGCCGATTATTTCTGTTTGCTTGCCAATACCGGTGATGGTCCAAAACATTCCAACAAATCCTTGATTGTTGTTCCCGCCGACGCTAAAGGAATAGAAGTATCAAAACCACTCGATAAAATTGGCATGCGCTCTTCTGATACTGCTCAGGTATTTTTTGACAATGTCAAAGTGCCTCAGAAAAACCTCATTGGTATGGAAGGCCAAGGGTTTATGATTCAAATGATGCAATTCCAAGAGGAACGTATGTGGGGTGCAGCAAATGCTGTAGGTGGTATGCAACTTGCTATTGAGAAAACGATTGAATACTGCCGCGAACGTGAAACATTTGGTCAACCATTAATAAACAACCAGTCAATTCATTTTCGTTTAGCAGAGTTGCAAACTGAGCTTGAAGCCCTTAAATCTTTGGTATATCGCACTTGCGAATTATATATCGGCAACGGCAACCCACAAAAAACCCTTGAGTTAGCATCAATGTGCAAACTCAAAGCTGGCCGCTTATTGCGCGAGGTTGCCGACTCATGTTTACAGTATTGGGGGGGGATGGGTTACATGATGGACAACCCTGTTAGCCAAATGTACAGAGATGGACGCTTAGCCTCGATTGGTGGAGGTGCCGATGAAATAATGCTCGGTATCATCTGTAAAACTATGGACATTTTGCCTAGTAAAAAGAAAGGGTAAGCACCATGTCAGAAAACCAACTACCTCAAACAGACACTTTATTACTTGAGCAACGGGATCATGCGCTATTCATCACCTTAAATCGCCCAAAATGTCGAAACGCAATGAGCCTCACCATGGTCAACGAACTGATGGCCGTATTTGAAGCCATCAAAGGCAATCTTGATATTCGAGCTGTTGTATTACGAGGCGCAGAAAATCATTTCTGCGCTGGGGGCGATATAAAAGATATGGCGGGTGCGCGAATGCAAATCCAACCGGCCATTGATGAAGGTAAAGCCAACCCTTTTACAGAACTTAATCGACAATTTGGTCGTATGATCACGCTAGCAAACCAAGCGCCACAAGTTGTTATTGCCGTACTTGAAGGTGCAGTATTAGGCGGTGGTTTTGGTTTAGCCTGTGTTTCCGACGTTGCTATCGCGAAACAGGATGCTCAATTCGGTTTACCAGAAACTGGTCTCGGCATTATCCCTGCACAAATTGCTCCCTTTGTTGTTACTCGTGTAGGACTAACACAAGCGCGACGTTTGACCTTATTGGGGGCTCGTTTTAACGGTGATGAAGCTTACCGTTTAGGCATTGCTCATTATGTATGCGATACAAATGAAACCTTGGAACAACAACTTTCTGATGTGTTATCACAAGTTAAACGTTGTGCCCCATTGGCTAATCGAGCAACCAAAGAATTA
Organism: Gammaproteobacteria bacterium 42_54_T18; assembly: GCA_002163245.1. Classification (GTDB taxonomy): domain Bacteria; phylum Pseudomonadota; class Gammaproteobacteria; order Pseudomonadales; family Ketobacteraceae; genus 42-54-T18. Next base: position 111,143 of record MAAL01000182.1, read on the forward strand.
ATTCTTAATGTTGGTAATACTGACATGGAAGCCTTACTCGACCAAGCAGCTGCCGACTTTGCTGCTGCAGTGCAAAGCCCCGAAGGCTCAGAAGGCACCATGGCCTTTATCCAAAAACGTCTACCGACGTGGGCCAACTAAAAGCTGCCGTTTTAGATAGAGGCAAAAACATTATTTAATGGAGATAAAAATGGCAACATTTTCCAAAATCCTTATCGCTAACCGTGGCGAAATTGCAGTTAGAGTCATGCAAACAGCCCAACGCCTGGGTTATCGAACGGTTGCATTATACAGTGATGCGGATGCGAACGCTCGCCACGTACGTGTCGCTGACGAAGCGGTACATATCGGTTCATCAGTGGTTTCTGAGTCCTACCTTTGTGTTGATAAAATTTTAGCGGCAGCCGAGCTTACCGGAGCCGATGCGATTCACCCAGGTTATGGGTTTCTCTCAGAAAATGCCGAATTTGCAGATATTTGCAAAACAAAGGGAATTACTTTTATTGGGCCTTCAAGTTCCGCCATCACATTGATGGGTTCCAAACGCCAATCAAAGATTGAAATGCAGGACGCTGGTGTTCCTTGCATCCCTGGTTACCAAGGAGAAGACCAATCCATTGATTTTCTCGCAGCTCAAGCCAAAGAAATCGGTACTCCATTAATGGTCAAAGCCTCTGCTGGTGGCGGCGGCCGGGGCATGCGTTTTGTTTCGGATTTTGAGGATATAGAACAAACGATAAAATCTGCCCGCAGTGAAGCTGAGAATGCTTTCGGTAGCGGAGAGTTGATTCTAGAGCGTGCAGTATTAAACCCTCGCCATGTAGAGATTCAAGTTTTCGGGGATTCACAAGGCAACATTATTTATTTAGGAGAGAGAGATTGCTCTGTTCAGCGTCGCCACCAAAAAGTCGTTGAAGAAGCCCCCTCCCCTGCGGTAAACGAAGAACTACGGCAGCGCATGGGAGAGGCCGCTGTGTTGGCCGCCAAATCCTGTAATTATGTTGGGGCTGGCACAGTTGAATTTTTGCTGGCTGATAATGGCGAATTTTATTTTCTAGAGATGAACACTCGCCTGCAAGTGGAGCACCCTGTCACTGAACTTATAACCGGTTTGGATTTGGTGGAATGGCAATTAGTAGTAGCGGCAGGACACCCCTTGCCGCTCACCCAAGAACAAGTCACCCTCACCGGTCACGCAATGGAAGTTCGCCTTTACGCCGAAGACCCAGCAAATCAATTTATGCCACAAACCGGCCCTGTATATCGATGGATAACACCGCTGGATCGCAACACCCACTCTGATGCACGTATCGATCATGGCATTCAGCAAGGTTGTGATGTCTCACCATTCTATGACCCAATGCTCGCAAAAATCATTGTTTGTGGAAAAGACCGTCAAGAAGCGATTCGAAAATTGCGTCGTGCTGTTGAAGATACCGTGCTATTTGGTGTTCATACCAATAAATGGTTTTTACAAAACATTATTAGCCACCCTCACTTTATTGCAGGTGACGCGACGACTGCATTCATACAAGAGCAGTTTGCAAAAGACGAAAGCCTTTCACCCTATCAGCCCAGCACACAAGAATTAGCGTTAGCTGCCGCATTATTTCACCACCAGCCTGATGCATCAAGCACACAACAACGCGACCGTTTAAAGGGCTGGCACAGCTCAAATTCATTATCACGCCCTATTACATTTGCATTAGCAGATGACAATGCAAAGTTAGAACTATCGCCAACCGAAAACACTAACGAATACAGTGTCGTCGGTATAGATGATGAAACCCATAATATTTCTATCATCGATACCAACAACGGTTTTGCGACATACGTATTTAACGGTGTGAAGCACAGCACGGCTTATACCATTCAAGATGATACGGTTTATATCGACACTGGAAAGCATAGCTTCGGGCTAACAGAAATTACTCACCAACCTCCCGCTAGTTCCGACAGTGCTGGGTCAGGAAGAATTACCGCCCCGATGGACGGAGCAGTAATTGATATACTATGTAGTGAAGGGGAAGCAGTATCTATTGGACAAACCTTGGCGGTGGTAGAGGCCATGAAGATGGAACACCAGATCAAAGCAGACTGCGACGGTTTGATAGGCAACATTTCGGTGGCTATTGGCGATCAAGTGAAAATCCGCCAGCTATTGATTCAAATAGAAACGCCCACTGAAGACTAGAGAATAAGGGCCTTTGTGCCCTTATTTCATACGAGTTTTTCCTACAACAACCTAGTAAGCCGTGCGATATCTACATTATGTATCTTTATTCAGTCCCTGAAGACATTTCTGACCGCTATTCACTTGCATGGCTGGCCACATATGGGTATGTTACACCTTGTAAAAATTTTGTAAAAAGTGGATAACAACGAAAACTCTGTTTCGTATAGCATTCGAACGGACCTGATCAAAAAGCAACCGCAAGCATTCAATTTACACTTAAATGCGTTCTCGAGCCGCTAGGCACTCGTGCATTGCTTTACTCGTTCCACTCACAAATAATTTCTTTCAACCTGAACAATTTAGGATAGCCTTGGGGGTTCCATGAGCAGCAGTAATACAGACATGATTACGTGGGGTATGATGATGAAAAAAGTTCCTTCCATCGTGAAGGGGCTTCCGAGTATCGTCAAAGGATTAAAAATTTCCAACATTTCCGATCCGACGCAACCATGTGGCCTAGGCTGGGCGTTTGAACAAGCCGCGCAACGTAACCCTAGAGGCTCAGCATTACTTTATGAAAATGTTCGCTTCACCTATGATGAAGTCAACCAGTGGTCAAACCGCATTGCCCACCACCTGATTAGCCAAGGTATACAAAAAGGTGACGTGGTTGGTATTTTGATTGAAAACCGTCCAGAGTTGCTAGTTAACGTATTAGCCGTCGCCAAAGTTGGCGCTGTCTGTGCGATGATTAATACCTCCCAAACCCATAAAGTCTTGATCCACAGCTTTAACCTCGTCAAACCAAAAGCCGTTATCGTTGGTGAAGAGCTCACAACCATTTATGACGAAGTTCGCGCTGATATAAATATCGACGACAGCCAGACATTTTTTGTAGCGGATACCGATACTACAAAAGACCCCGGCACTGCACCAAAGGGGTATGTAAACCTTACTACCGAATCAGCTAGTAGCCCTACTCACAATCCAGATACAACAAACAAGATCTACATGAACGATTCTTGTTTTTACATCTATACATCGGGAACTACAGGGTTACCAAAAGCAGGAATATTCAAACACGGTCGCTGGATGAAATCATACGGTGGCTTTGGTATCACCTCGTTAAAGATGACACCTAAAGATGTCATGTACTCAACCCTACCGCTATACCATGCAACTGGACTTGTCGTTTGTTGGGGATCAGCTATTGCTGGGGCATCAGGTTTTGCCATTCGTCGTAAATTCTCTGCAAGTAACTTCTGGAAAGACACTCGAAAATTTAATGCCACTGCGATTGGTTATGTAGGCGAGTTATGTCGTTATCTTATGGATCAACCAGAGAGGTCTGATGATTCTGACAACCCCGTTGTTAAAATGGTAGGTAATGGATTGCGCCCAGGCGTTTGGATGCCTTTTAAGCGTCGCTTTAACGTAAGCCACGTCTGTGAACTTTATGCTGCAAGTGATGGTAATATCGGTTTCACCAATATCTTTAACTTCGACAACACCGTTGGTTTCTCTCCAATCCCTTGGTCATTAGTACAATATGATAAAGAGAATGATAAGCCATATTATAATGCCGACGGTTTTATGAAAAAGGCAGAAAAAGGTGGCCAAGGTTTATTGCTTTCCAAAATCGATGATAAGTCACCTCTAGATGGTTACACCGACCCAGAAAAAACAAAAAAAGTTATCTTTCAGGATGTATTTGAAAAGGGCGACCGCTACTTTAACACTGGCGACCTATTAAGAGATATCGGATTTGGTCACGTTCAGTTTGTTGACCGTCTAGGTGATACTTATCGCTGGAAAGGTGAGAACGTATCCACTACCGAAGTGGAAAATCTGATGACTCGACACCCTCAAATTTCTGAGGCTGTTGCTTACGGTGTTGAAATACCAAACACCAATGGTCGTGCTGGCATGGCGTCAATAACACCTTCTGTTCCTGTTGAAGCATTAGACTTTAAAGATTTATTATCTTTTGCTAAAAGTGAAATGCCTATCTATGCAGTACCCTTATTCCTTCGTGTAAAAGTGCAAATGGAAACAACAGGCACCTTTAAGTATCAAAAGACAAACCTTAAAGATGAAGCATTTGACCCAAGTAAAACAAGTGGTGAAGCTATTTACGCATGGTTACCAGGCACAGAGGAATATGTACCTGTTACTGATGAAATACTAAGTAATATTAATAATGGTAAATATCGTTATTAATACGTAATCTGTTTAAATTAAGGCCGATAGAATCATTCTATCGGCCTTTTTTGTATAAGGTTTTCCAGCAAAGGATTAAGATACGTCATGGACAAGCAAGATATCGTCGCAAGACGAGGTATCGCAGAGCTAGCCTTAAAAGGATTTTTTGACATTGCTCACCGCTGGAAACTCAGCCGACAAGATGCAATGACACTGCTTGGCCTTACGGCAACATCAACCTATGCCAATTGGAAGAATGGAAAAACAGGCACACTTCCTCGCGACACGTTAGAACGAATTTCATATCTGCTTAATATTGACGACGTTTTTAAAAAGACAAATCCCAACATCCAAAGCAATACCACCCATATGCTACATACTCCGCACCCCGAGCTTCACTATGAATCACCTCTCGATCGAATGCTGCAAGGAAATGTTGCTGATATTTATGTAGTACAACAAATAGTGCAATAATTTAGTACAATAATTCACCCCGCGGAATGAACACTTATACCCACCTCTGCCTCTTTTGCAGGGCCATCAACAACAATTGATTCAGCAAACCCAAAAAAAGCTAACAACTCTTCATTGCGCATGGTTTTAGTCACTTTTTTAATCACCGTTTTTGCTCCAGAGCTCACAGCATCATTTGCCAAGCGGGCAATTTTCTCAGACAAATATCCCAACTTCATCATTTCAATCGGTCGTTCAAAATAACTTTCAATTGCAACATCCACCAAATCACACAAGGCAATTGAGAACTCTTTTACCACCAAATGCGGCTCGGTATCTCGACCATTGCTCACTACCTCGGTAATACGTTGATGTAGCTCATCAGGTAACACTACGGCAATATAGGTAGGCAGATCACTGCCCTCTTGTGGCTTTAACAACATCGAATCTATGTAATCTGCCAACGGTACCAACTCATTATTAGGAAGCTTCCCCAGCACCTTTTTAAGTGCAAGTTTAATTGTCTTTTTGATGGCCGCCACACCACCTAATACAACCTTCTTCCCCATTGGGTTTAGATCAATCATCTCAACAGGGTTCAAAAAATATGCATCCATACATTCATCGGAAAACAGCTCTAGCAAACGAACAATGTCAGGAGCCAACGCTCGAGAAGGTGATGCCGCTAATTCTGCAACAAAGGATTCATTCAGGCATCGCAGGGATTCCGAGGCAGCAAAGGCCGTATAGTAGGTCAATGTGATTACTCCTTTTCAATCTAATTCAATGCAACACAGCGCCTGTGTTAATGAAGCCTATTTAACCACCATAGACCACTAAGCACTATGACAGCAGAGCCAACCAATCGAGCTCTATAAGCAATCAAACTCTCCCCACCACATAAAAACGCACCAAAACAACCCATTTATTGTGTCAATTTCATGTCATTTCTCCGCATAGCTGCTATAAATCTATGTATGTACTACAAAAATAAGGAAAAAGTATGCTGCAAGGTTACGTACATCCAGATTTCGGCAAAGTCGCAGATTTATTACGTAACCAGATTCCCCGCAACAAACCTGGCGGTGCAGCACTAACGGTTTACCACAGGGGGCAATGTGTCGTCGACATCTGGGGCGGCACTCGCAACAAGGATGGTGACGCCTGGCAATCAGACACACTAGCCATGTCTTTTTCGACAACAAAAGGGGTTGCCTCTACCCTTTTACATATTCTTGTCGATCAAGGCCTTCTCGATTACAACGACCCCGTTTCAAAGCATTGGCCCGAATTTGCCCAAAAAGGCAAAAAAGATATTACGGTACGTCAGCTACTCTGTCACGAAGCCGGATTATTTCACATTAGAGACATGATCGAAGATGCGGAACAAATGCTCGACTGGGATTTTATGATAGGTGCAATTGAGCGCTCGCGTCCTGTACACACCCCAGGCCAACACAATGGTTATCATGCCCTAACATATGGGTGGCTTATTGGTGAGTTGATTCACCGAGTCACCAATAAGCCATTTGAACAAGTCTTATCAGAAAAGTTATCAAAACCCTTAGGTCTTGATGGATTATTTGTTGGCATGCCACCGGAACAAAACAAGCGCCGCGCGCACCTTATCAATAGCATTGGAGGTGAACGCACCGGAAAGCAGGTTGAACGTATACTTCAACGAAATGCACTGAAAGCAATTACCCAAGGATTGAAGTTAGCCAACATCGACCTAGACCAAACGATCTCGGCACTAATCCCCCGAGGCATGCTGTATCTGGATTTAAACCACTCTGATATCGCAAATGCCTGCATACCCGCAATGAACGGCATGTTCACATCCCGCTCTCTAGCAAAGGTTTACGCAATGCTCGCCAATGGCGGTGAAATTGATGGCACACGCATTCTCTCTCGAGCAGCCGTACAAAACATGATGCAAATTCAAAATCGAGATCCAGGTAAAGTCATCCCCTTACCGATGCACTGGCGACTCGGTTACCATCGAGTCTTCGCCCTGGGTTCCAGTACACAGCAATGTTTTGGCCATTTTGGTTTTGGCGGGTCAGGCGCCTGGGCAGATCCCATCCGAGATATTTCGATTGGTTTAACCCTCAACAGCGGTGTTGGATCCCCTTTTGGGGACACCCGCATCGTTAACATTTCGTCTGCTATTTTAAAATGTGCAGATCAGCGTTACCGTGTTGCGGATGCAGAAGAAATCAAAGGTGTTGGTCCTTTTTTCCCCAAAGAAAAGCTATCTGGTTACCATGCAGCCAAAAAAATGGTCAACGGCGTACTCCCTCGACGCCGTCGAAACGATTTCGCACTACAATAAAGTAAATTGATCGCTAAACGTCAATACAATGAACGTAATTAGGGTTTTTATTCTAATTTTTCTCCGTAATATTGCCTACAGTAAAGCCTGTGTTGTCCGCCAGAAGTTATGGTGATAAAGCGCGCATTGTAAGCAGTATGGCGGTAGTTTTGTATCACGGAAATGTCATATTTCTCTGTTAGATTACCTCTCGTAGTACGAAGTACGCACACTGAAGGGTACCTCTGTGAAGAGCTCCCGCAGCACACCATAGTGGCGAGATTGTCTTTACCGAGTGTTTTTTATTTTATTAGCAATTTATGATCAGTAATCGAGGGAATTATGATGACGGAAATCTCAGATCGCGTAAAAGAGCAACTTGAGCAATTTAACACTACACTTGACCAAGTGATCAATGCATCACGTGGCCTTTACCTATTGATTAAAGAAGAAAGCAACAAGCAGTTCAATGAACTTGTTGAAGCCGGTGAAGCTCAAAAAGCTGCCGAAGCAGAAGGTGCAGAATCATTGTTAGCACAGCTAACAAAAGATGTTTCTGGACCGTTTGAAGATGTGAAAGGTTCTATTAGCTCTATTCGTAGCGCTTCTTTAGGTTTTATTGCAAAAGCTAAAGAGTCTAGCGAACAAACCTTCAGTGACCTTATTGAAAAAGGTCAAACTGAAGAAACTGAAGAAACTGAAGAAACTGAAGAAACAGCTGAGGCAGCTGAATAAATAACGCCATTTAGATCGTTTTAAAAGGAGCCACGTAATTTACGTGTCTCCTTTTTTTATGCTTTTAAACTGCTTTTTCATTTGTCTTCATCTCCATCTAACGACCCTCGCCTATTTGCCCGCCACAGAATTTGCCTACATTGTGTACGTTTTCCATTAAATCCTGTAAAATCCAAAAACGAAACGATTGTTCACTATTTTAAGACATTGATTTAACAGGATTCACCCATGAAAGAAACACTTAACCACAACGCCCCCGTGATCTGGGTCACAACGTTAATGTTCAGTATAACATTTCTGATAGCGGCGATTGGTGTACCTGTTTATGGGGCAACTCAGGGCTTTGACCCCTCACAATGGCTTATGATGTTAGCCACCGTAGCCCTTTGTGGCATATCCGTTACCGCGGGTTACCATCGGCTTTGGTCCCACAATGCCTACACTGCCCATTTTTTAGTGCGCCTCTTCTTTGCTTTTTGGGGCACTCACTCTTTACAAAACAGCGTACTTATATGGGCTTCTGGCCATCGCCGTCACCATCGGCATATCGATAATAACGACAAAGATCCATATTCTATAAAACGAGGTTTTTGGTTTGCTCACATCGGCTGGATGTTGCGAGCTTACCCAAGTGGAGAAGAGGACTTCTCAAACGTGAGAGATCTAAAGAAAGACCCCATTGTTGCCTTCCAACACAAATACTATATGTTACTAGCGCTTTCTAGCAATATTCTATTACCACTGGTACTCGGTGTCATTCATGGCGATATCGTAGGTACAATGCTACTTGTTGGCGTCTTACGTATTGTCATTACACATCACACCACATTTTTCATAAACAGCCTTGCTCATATGTGGGGAAAACAACCATACACCAACACCAATACCGCTAAAGACAGCCCACTTGTTGCACTTATCACCTATGGGGAGGGTTACCACAACTTCCACCACCATTTCCAAACTGATTATCGAAACGGTGTTCGTTGGTGGCAATTTGACCCTACAAAATGGCTCATTTGCGGCCTTTCCTGGATAGGCCTTGCGAGTAATTTACGTCGAGTACCGACCTTTAAAATACGTGAAGCTCAGATAAAGATGCAATTTAGCCAAGCGAGCCAACAGTTAGAATCCAGCCATTTAGCGAACCTTGAAGCATGGAAGTCCTCATTAGAAAAAGAATATGATGAATTTCTTGCCACTCTTTCAGAATGGACTTCATTACGTGCTGAATGGTACCAAACTAAACGACAGTCGTTACAAGATGCGCTGCAAGATGCATTACAAGGAAAAAAAGGGGCACTTCAATTTAAGTGGGAATTCGCCGCAGTAACAACCCGTTTTAAAGAAATGGAATACTCGTTAAAAATGCAACAGAAACGCCTTAAGCTTTACACCTTAAACTTTCAAGCCGCCGGGCTTCAAATGGCTTAAAGCTAGCGGCGAGGAAGTAATATATCCAGGCCTAGGGCTCCATCACTAGAAGGCTCTAGGCCACAACCACACGATTTCGACCTTGACCTTTTGCTTTATACAACGCTCCGTCAGCCTCTCCTATCAACATCTCCGGCGTCGCCGTCTCACTGATTTCCGGCCAGCCAGCAATCCCGACACTTATTGTCACTTTCACTGACTCATTTTCAAAGCCCAAATGCTCAACACTTTTTCGGATTTTTTCTGCCAATGCCTGCGCCGCTAATACCGGAGTGTTTGGCAATAACACAACAAACTCTTCGCCGCCGTAACGGCACACCGCATCAATCGGCCAGGTAACCACATCCTGAATAGCTTCAGCAACCGCTCGCAAACACTCATCACCAACAAGATGCCCGTACTGATCATTCAATAATTTAAAATCATCAATATCCATCATTAACAATGCTATAGGATTAGCATTATCTCGAGTCATGCCTACTTCTCTTTCAATCATTTCATTAAAGTAGCGTCGATTACGAACTCCCGTCAATCCATCGATGATTGACATAGATTTCAGCTTAGCATTTGCTTTTGATAATTGAGTCATTGCATCATTTATTTCTTTGGTGCGTTCATCCACTTTTTCCGCTAGCTGCTTTTCCGCTTTTTCATGCGCGTGAAGTACATCTTTTTGCGCTGCAACAACGCGCCGCTGAAATGTCAAAGCCAGCTCTTTCGCCTGAATACGCTCAATCCGTTCTCTATTTATCCGATCCGTCAAACCAAAGGACAGTAAAGCCACCTCAAAAGAAAGCGCAAACTGCGAGAAGTATTCTGTTAAGAAGTTTCTAGGGGCCAAACCTAATTTATTCAATGACCACGCCACGATTGCGGACAACACTACGACCCAAGCAATGGAAAAATAAGAGGCCTCGCGCACACCTTTAACCCAAAGAATAACCCCCAGCACCATGAAATACGCACAACCTATCAAGGCCATGGCAATAGCAATCTGAATACTGTATTGGTAGTCAATCAAGGGAACTAGCGCAGCGCCAAACAGGGCCGTTCCACCAACTACTTGCAATATTTTGTACAGTAGCTCGTCGTTAGCTTTAACGTTCAAAAAGCCATCCGCAAATAACGCTCCGCATACTATCGACATCAATATAAACCACGACACACACTTTGATTGAAACCCAGCATTCTCAGGCCACAAGTACTGATACCCCGTACCTTGAATGCTGGCGACAGCACAAGAGAAAGTAATAACATAAGCAACAAAATACAGGTAGCTTTTATCTCTTACTCCCACGTATACACAAAGATTATATGCAGCCATTATAAACATAATGCCAAAGAACACACCCTGCCCAACCATCCAGTCAAAATCATTAATCAAATAATCCCGCTCATTACCTAGATACAGCGGCAACTGTAATGCACTGGTGGTCTGCACCCGAATAAGGTAAACCGCATCGGTTCCTGCAGCCTGCTCTATCGGGACTAAAAAATTTCGATGCGGTATAATACGTTTGGAAAATTCTTGTAAATCTCCCACATGAGCAACCGGCCACGGTCTCCCCCTATCGATAACCTGATAAATTTTTATATCATCTAACAATGGGTATTCCATACCCAACACACCCGTAAATTTAGTGGCCATATCATTTTTCATTGCCACCCGAAACCAATAAGTTGACTGAGTAAACCCTAAATTCAATTCCGTCTCTCGGTTCTCTATCCAACGCAAATCATCAAATGACCGGTACACATCATCAGCAGACCAAACAGATTCTTTATCCTCTACAAATGATAGATATTGGGACAAATTCTCATTACCTGAAAAACGGCTGAGCACCAATTCAGCTCGACTCGACATACTAACAAGACAAATAGCAACCATAAGAACAAGTGAAATTCGATGAGATATTCTATTAAACCAACTCATGCCACACACACCTGATTTCTACCACTGCCCTTCGCTCGATACAAAGCTTCATCCGCCTTTGCAATTAATTTTTCTGGGGTGTCGTTATCAGTAACCGGGTTCAATGATGCGATACCAATACTAACAGTGGCGTTTAGCGATTTTCCCCCAATGTCCCACACCCTGGATTCAACCTGTGATCGAATTTTTTCTGCTAACAGCTGCCCGCCATCCATCGCTGTTTTTGGCAATAGAACAACAAATTCCTCCCCCCCATACCGAGCCACGCCATCGGTGGGCCACTTAACAGTATCGTTGATAACTGAGGCTATGGCTCTTAAGCACTCATCACCGCACAAATGTCCATGTTCATCATTTAAGTTTTTAAAATGATCAATATCCAACATCATCAATGTCATCGGACTCTCGCTTTCTCGGCATTTTTGAAATTCTTTCAATATCATTAAATCAAAGTAACGTCGATTACGAACTCCCGTAAGGCCATCTATCGTAGATATTTCCTTCAGCTTCCTGTTTGCAATAGACAAATCTTCCAGGGCAGACTCTAACTCAAAAGTGCGCTCTTTTACTCGTCCAGTTAATTGCTCTTCTGCTTTTTTATGAGCCTCAACAGACTGTTGATGTGCAAGGCGAGCTTCTCTCTCCTGATGTATAGCTTCATCTTGTGCCGTCAGTTTTTCATTTCGCTCACGGTTAATTTGATCGGCAAGAGCCAATGACAATAAGGTTACCTCTATCGCAGCTCCTACCTGCCCCATATTTTCTGTCCATACATTTCTTGGTAAAAAGCCCAATTTGTTTAGCGCAAGCACTAAAATGCTAACAATAAATACGCTCCATGCTACCGTGTAATATTTTGCTTCTTTATGGCCGTAGGAGCTGATGATAATTCCTGCAGACATACAATATATTCCGATCGCTATAACCAACATCACGGCGATACGAATAGAGAGAGAATACGGTAGTAAGAAAGCAAGAAAACTTGCAGCAACAATGGACATCACTATCAACGTAGCCGTTTTATGCAAACGCTCCGAACGCTGCTCTAGACTTAAGAATCTATCGGTAAATACCACAACAGCAAGAGTCGCGAATAAGATGCTATACACTGGAGCTCGATCCTGAAGCAATAAACTATCCGCCCAAACATACTGAAACCCTAACCCTTGTATAGACGCCATTACACCAGCGAATCCAACGACATAACATACGTAGAAAAAATAACTTACATCCCTAATCGCCACGAATACAAACAAATTGTACAGTGCCATAATTAGCATGATCCCGTAAAAAACGCCCTGCAGCATTAACCAGTCGGCATCTGCCTGATAAAATGCCTGATCCTCCCAGATTACAATAGGCAACTGTGTTGCACTTCCCGTTTCAACCCGGATATAAACATAAAAAGATTCATGTGCCGGCATCACCAATGGAATTAAGAAGTTACGATGAGGTATTACTCTTTGGCCAAACGCCTTTGAATCACCCAGTAAATAATCTGGCATCGCTTTCTTCTCATTAGCGGCAGATAATAGGTATACATCAATAAAATCTAACAATGGGTAGCCAAGTTCCAACAATCCAGAGAAACGATCATTGCTCGCATTTGATAACTTGAAACGAAACCAGTATGCGGAAGAAGAAAAACCGAAGTTAGGCACATTTTTTATGCTTTTTATCCAACGCTCCGATAAACCAGGTTCTCTCACATCATCTAATGAGTATCCACCTATTGCGTCCTCTAAATACTCCAGTGATGCTCCAATACTGAGAGAGCGTGTATCACTTTGAAGCTCCACTTCAAACTGAACGTCGGCAGCATATACATTAATTCCAGCAAAGCAAAACCCAATCAACCAAGTCCAGCATAAAACCACACGTACTCTGTATGACATTAAAGTGTCTCTAATTTAGATCATTATATTTCTGAAATGGCTCTTATTTACCGAAACTTTACCGTGTAATTTCCGGAAAAACGTTTCAGAAGAAATTTACTGAGCCAATGAAGCAGATAGCCAGGAAAATCTTGTTAGGTTGTATTTTAAGCGATTGATAGTTAACGCTTTTACCTTTTCCTATAGGACAAAGGGATTTTCCTTATACCTTTACAAGGTAGACGAAGTTCAATTTTTGGTCAAAGTTGTTCGGCATTTTGACCAATTTCTTTTGCAAAAAAACTGTGGACTGTGGCAAACTCAAGCTCACAAACAAAAACAATAAGAATAGAGTGTATAACAATGAAAAAATGCTTGTTTATTATGCTTTTAGCCGTCGTTCTAACTGCCTGCTCTTCCACAGGTCAGTCATCGTCAAGGTCACACTTTCAACCCGCGATAAGCCATATGAGCTCTGGCAAGGCGCGCATTACCTTTGTACGTAATCGAAATGACAATAGCGTCCCTATCATTACCGCAGTATCAATTGATGACTGGGTTGTAGCAACATTAGGTCCGGGGGAGAAAACCACATTAGAAGTCGACGCTGGCTTACGCCATGTAGGCCTGAAAGGTAAAAGCACCCCTATGACATTAAAACCCGCTAGAGATTACTTTTTCTACATTGAATTAAATAAAGAAGGCACTCAGTACGAATTACACTCAGTGCTTAAATCAACAACAGTACGCCTTCATAATTCATAAGGTTCCCTCTTAAGTAGAGAGATCAGACGACCTCAATTACGCCCTCTTGTATTGCCAATATAAACTCTGTACTATCCATCGCACTATTTTATCTCGGCGCTACCGTACCCAAGCGCCACCGTATACCGAGCGAATTACCGAGGCTATATCATGAGTAACCCAATCAAAGAAGATCTTGAATACATTCAAAAAGGCCTGTTTAAAATGGGTCGTAATCGAATCGCAGCTCTTCCCGTTCACACAACCTGGGAAATGATTGACGAGATGGAAAAACGCATTGCAGACGTTATCGCACAGCTCGATTCTGTAGAGAAATAATAGCATTCGCTATTATTTCTTCTCCCTCACATAGTTCTCCTTCCGACCCAACCTTTTCAACACATCTGCCAGCGCCTCTGCTCCGTCCTGCATATCTACGAAATAGGTCTTTTTCTGTTCCTCTTTTGTTAACGGCTCTTCCTCGCCTGCCTGTTGCTCCATTATAAAAACATTCGCTTCTGATGCGTCATCCTTTGCCTGCTCTCTATGCATCAATCTCTGACGAAGGGTCTTTACACTTAATTGACAAGATACTATATGGACAACACAGCCTTTACCTTCGGCTAAGCTGAAAAAAAGTTGTCTCACACCCATATGCAGAAACGTACTATCCAGAACTACGTTAATTCTTTCCTCTAACAACAAACTGACAATATCCCGCAATCGCTCAAATGTCCGCGTTGTCGCTAAAGGTGTATAAATATCGACCCCCTTCTGTTTGCTTGATTCAAGCTCCTGAAGCCCAAACAACCTCTTTCGCTCAACATCTGCTCTTAGGTGAACCCCAGGCCAGCGGCGTGACAGATACCTTGCAGCGGTCGTTTTTCCAGTACCTGACACACCATGTGTCATAATTAAACTCGGTGTCGCTGCCTGAACATAAGACATGGCTAAATCAATATAACAACGATAAGCCTCTAACACGGCAGACTTATCCGATGCAGCCCCCCCATCTTGCGCCAAACGTAGTATGGCGACTTTTGCTCTAACCATCGCTCGATAAACTTTATAAAAATTCAGTAGCCGCAGCCCAGCATAATCTCCAGTTTTGAATAAATATGCGTTAAGTACATCCATAGCTTCTTTTGATGCATCCATTGCCTCAAGATCCATTACTAAAAACGCCACTTCGCTCATCACATCAATGCAACGAAATTGGTCATTAAACTCGATACAATCAAACAACAAAGGCTTTTCATCGATAACCGCAATATTCCCAGCATGTAGATCTCCATGGCACTCACGGACAAAGCCATCAACAAATCGCTGCTCAAACAAAGACGAATGCCGTTTCAGCTCACCCTCAGTCCACTCAAACAAACACTTCAGACGTTTCTTATCTGATTCATCAATAATCAAACGGGACACCTGTTGAAAGTTTTGCTCCACAGCAAACCGTACACTCCCCCCCTTCCCCAGCATACTTTTACTTTGAGTGCCTAGTTTTGGGGTGGTCAAATGAAACTCAGCGATACGTGAACCTATCAAAGAGAACTGCGCTTCTCGTACTAATGCCTGCTGAGATTGCATCCACAATGTTAAAATTGATTCTTGCTCAAAACGATGCATTTTTACAGCATATTCAATAACCTCGAAGTCATTATTGGCAACATCAGCCAATATAATACCCCCCGTTTTGTTATCTCTACAAATTGCCACAACACCAATATATAACTCAGGTGCCAAACGTCGATTCAATGTGATTTCAATATCACAATAATGCTTTCGCTTTTCCAGTGTTGAGTAATCCAAAAAACCAAAGTCAACCGCTTTCTTAACTTTATAAACAACACTATTCGCCAAAAAAACATAGGATATGTGTGTTTCGATCAGATCAACTGACGCGCAATTAGAACCAAAAAAAAATGGTTCTTGCATTACATTAAGCACCTCACTTTGAAATCCTTGATTTTGCATATCGCCACTCATACTCTTAATTCCTGGCTCTGTCACATCCTAAGAAGGCTAAAGGGCTTGCACTGCTTGAGCTGGGTACGGGTCCTGATGAATAATCACATCAACTTCAGGGAACTCGGCCAGTAAATCCCGCTCTATTTCCTCTGCCACGTTATGAGCTTGCCAAAGTGGCAAGTCGCGACCTACCTCTATATGAAATTGTACGATTTTGTTTCGACCAGATTGACGCGTACGTAAATCATGAACCCCTTTAACTTCTTTATGCGACATAACGATCTTAACGATTGCTTGTTGAACACATTCCGACAATTCTTTATCGAGCAGGTCATTCACAGACTCCACAACAATACTCCACGCGCTATACAACACATAAAATGCAATAAGAATGGCGAAAATGGGGTCTATTCCAGGCCAGCCAAAATGAGCTAACATCAGAGCAACAACAATACCCACATTAGTAAACAAGTCGGCGGCGTAATGCAGCGAGTCTGCTTTAATCGCTATTGATTGCGTACGCTTAACCGTGTATCGCTGCAACATCAACAAAATAGCAGTCGCTGCAATGGAAAAAACCATAATCGCCACGGCAACACTCACCTGCTCAATTTCTCGCGGATGAAGTATTCTATCAATACTATGAAATAACAAAAAAATAGCAGAGCCAGTGATAAACATAGCTTGGCCAAGTCCAGCCAATGCTTCTGCTTTTCCGTGACCAAATTTATGATCCTCGTCAGCGGGTATTAATGCATAACGAACAGCCACCAAATTAATAATAGAGGCTGCCGCATCCATAATTGAATCAATTAAGGATGCTAACACACTTAACGAACCCGAAGCCCCCCACGCAAATACCTTAGCAACAATCAAAATTATCGCAGTAGCGACAGATGCGTAAGTGGTAAGCTTTAACAATCTGTCGGCATCAATCTGTTGATGTTCTACTTTTTTTGGGAGTGTGTGTTTTTTTGGCATAGGAGTTTCTTGCATTGGTATCAATTCTTAATTCAGTTAACGATGATTTGACTCCAATTATAATGCCTTGTGTTGCGCGGATAAACCCCTTTTCCAATAAGCAATAATGAGAATCTGAATCACTATCAATGGTAAACACATCAACAACAATATTTTCCAACCGACGCTATACAGAAGCCAGCCAGACAACATAGAAACTAACGCCTGTACCACAAAAACACAGACATCATTCGTTGCTTGCATTTTAAAACGTTCACCATCGGTGTAACCCTGAGGCAATAGTGCGGTTCCTCCAATAAACAAAAAATTCCAACCGACACCCAGTAACACCAAGGCAAACCAATAATGCAGTAAATGCTGATCCCACCACCCAATAATAATAGCTAGCGTAAAAGCAAATAGCCCCAACCCCATCATGCCAACAAGACCGACCCATCGCACAACTATTGGTGTAAATAAAGAAGGGATAAACATTGCTGCTATATGGCTTTGAATAACCCATTTAGTATCTTCCAAACTATAATCATTTAACACATGCATACTTACCGGTGTTGCCGTCATTATCAGACTCATGACACCAAATGCAATCACGCCAGCCATCACAGCTACCCATATCAAAGGCTGACTGAATATTTGCCCAATTGAGCGAGCCTCTATCTCTACACCAGACGGTACCAACACAACTTCTTTGTAGCCTACTAACAAAAAAAACCAAGCAACACACAAAGCCCCCGCCAGGGCATAAAAAGAACCGACATATTCATTACCACCTAGATCCTTGAAACTCAACGCAAGCTCAGGGCCCAAAAATGCTGCAACTACCCCTCCCAACAAAACTCGCGATGCAGCCTCAGTCATTTTATCAGGTGAAACACTTTCCATCGCAGCAAAGCGAAACTGTTGTACCACCGCATTGGTCATACCCAACACAAACACGGCTGCGCAATACCAGACAAAAATACCTGACCCTACACTTTGAGCCGCAGCAATTGCGGCAACTACGGCAAGAGCCCCTGCCCCCCAAAATACTTTTTTTCGACCGATTCGCTTCATAAGTAAAGCAGATGGTATGGCAGAGGTGGCTGCTCCAACAACAAACAGCGCCACAGGCAACGTTGCTAACCCGTCACTTGGCGCTAATAGCCCTCCCACAATGCTACCAACAAACACGATGATCGGGGCTGCACAATTAGCAAACGCCAACACAACCGCCAACACCCAAACATTTTTTTCTACTGACTGACTCACGCTTGCCCCTCGACTTCCTCGTAACCCACCGCCCACAATAAGCCTAAATTGCTTTGGACAAATATTAACAAAATAACAGGTTAAATACGGCAACCGGGTTTCAATATGGCCAAGTATACGGTAGATTAACCACTTAATGGTACGGACGTACAAAAGCAAAAATAACAAACACTGGTGCCGCCGCTATGTTTACAGACAAATTACACGAAACCACGCACAATTTGAATGACGTTAATTTATTAGTTAACTTATTGAGCGAATTCAATATTTCCCCAGAACAAGCACTGGAAGGCACTGGAATAGACAATGGACAACTTAACGACCCTTGCGCTCTTGTTTCTCACCAACAAGAATTAAAGCTGTTTAACAACGTTCGCGCCCTAGCCCCAGCGAAAGAGATTGGTATCTTGGCAGCCAAGCGCTCCGATATCGCCTCATTTGGCATTTTGGGCTACGCAATGCTCAGTTGTAGCTCCTTACAACACGCTATTGAGTTGGGCATGCGATATATCGACGTGGCTGGACCAAAATTACACCATCAATTCCTGCACGCTAACGGTAAAAGCATATATCGTGTTACAGACCAATACGGTGTAGGGGATTTATTATCATTTTGCGTAGAAGTGTCTTTAGGGCCTGTCTTTCTTCTTGCTCAAGAGCTATTAGAAGTCGGTGACGTAGCGGAAGAAATCCACTTCACTTACCCAGAGCCAAGTTACGCTGAACACTACCGTAATTTATTTAATACTCGATTAGTTTTTAACAGCCAATTTAATCAAATTCTATTACGAGATAACTTATTAGAACGTCCACTTCCCAAAGCCAACCCTCTCTCCGCTAAATTATTAGAAAAGCTATGCGCAGAAACTACACAACAAGATAAAGCATCGTTAGACCATAAAGAAGAAGTAAGAAACATCTTACTTGCACGCCCCGGCTACTTCCCGAAAATCGATCAAGTTGCAGACGTTATGGATGTTGCACCAAGAACCTTAAGAAGAAAGCTGCAAATGGCTGGAACAAGCTTTCAACGAATTCTTGATGAGGTTCGACAACAGCTTTCTATCAATTACCTAACCGGAACTCAATTTTGTGTAGATGAAATTGCCAACTTGGTAGGATTCAGTGATGCTGCCAACTTTCGCCAAGCGTTTAAACGTTGGACGGGTAAAACACCTAGCGAAGTCCGCCATGAGTACAATAACGCCACCACTCCAATAGAAAGCTTATCCAACGAAAACAGTTGTACTGTTTAAAATAAGTGTAATAAAAATGAAAGGGTAAAATTTAAACTGCCTTTTTGCCCTTTCATTACCCTATTTTTCTTAGCTTTATTTTCTTATTTTAGATGTCCACGCCCAAATCATTTCACAGCGAATAGGCTCGCCGCCTTTTTCATCTGTAACCGTAATATCTACAGTCACCTCTCCTTTCTCAGTCGTAGTAATCTGTTCAATTTGCTCCTTCGTCAAACGAGCTACGGCCTTAATATCTCCTTGACAACGCTTTAGATAATCTACATGGAGCGTTTTAATTACAGGAACACTACTATCAGGAACATTCATACCAACCAGCAACCCCGTTGCCGATTCTGCCAACAAAGCCATTGCTGCTGCATGAATAGAGCCTATATGATTCTGTACCTTCTTCCTGTTTTTCAATCGCATGATTGATTCGGTTGTGGTTAATTTCTCAATATAAATATTACTTGTACCTGCGTAACGAACCGTTCGGCCAATCAATAATGAGATTGCCTGGCCTCGAACAGATTCAGGCAAAACATTTAACTTTGAAACAATTCGATTTAATACATTTAATTCAGACATCAATACTTCCTATCACTGCTGTCCCACAGTTTCATAACATCGACAACTGTTTGTTTTTATCTGGCTCGTCATCAATTGGTGGCGAGAACAAATCGTACAAATTTCTTCGATCAAAAAGGTT
>MAAL01000110.1 GCA_002163245.1 Gammaproteobacteria bacterium 42_54_T18
TTGTCGTAAAAGAGATTAAACCTAATTGCCGGTTTTCACCCCTCGATTGAGGCGGAAAAACCGGAACAATGCACAAACAAACCAAATACGGAAACCAGTCATGGGACTAAATAAAGTAGTACTAATCGAAGAGCTTGCAGTCATGCTTGACTGCTCTATTACAACTGTTCGTAGAGACATCAAATCCAAGCGAATTCCCCAGCCGATGCCAGCCAAGATCAAAGGCCAACAGTTACGATGGAGAAGAAACGACATTGAGAAGCACCTGAAGATCGGTGACTACCAATCAGCTGCACCAGTTGAAGACTCTATCGAAGCAAATCTAACCAACCTGCTAAGAGCAATTGTTAGGCAAGAAGTTAGAAACGAGGTTGACTATCTAATCAAACAATCCACTCACAGCGGATGAAAGTTCGCTGCTAAGCTTGGAATCTCTGTCAGTATGCAGGCACTCTGGAGATTCCTTTGCTTTTAGCAGTAATTTTGCCCACTTATCAATCCACTCTTTTTTCATGTGATAGAGATCATCGAAGTCATAGTGCTCCTCAACTCCCTCCGTTACCTTTTGATTCCTGATAGCCCTTAGCACTGTTGGCGGGCAACCCTGTCGCTGCAAGTGGGTGCTGATAGTCTTTCGCAGCACTTTGGGTGAGAAGCTAATCCAACCACCTATTTTGCCTGTTTCGTCTGAGGGGTGAGCCTTCTGAGGCTCAGTTGGGCTATCACCAGGAAACAAGTAGAAGTCCGGGCTCAGTTTACCGTATCGTGCTTTTAGCACTTTTAGCCATGATATCAATATCTCTATGACTGGATCTGGCGTATACGTCCATGCAGCCTTTCGATTTTTCATTGTTTCGGCTGGGTGCTCAATTCGCATATCTTCAAACTTGATCCAGCCAATTCTAACTCTGGCCCACTCTTCAACCCGAACAGACTCAAATAACATCAGCTTTAACAAAACCTTTGCCCACTCTTCAATTTGCTGCTCATCGATGCCGCCCATGAATTTGTGAACTTCGTTAGAATCCAAATACCTGTCATGAGGAGCAAGGCGCGTTGCATTAACAGCGTCCTTTCTTTGGAGTAACGGGTTAAATGTGATCAAGCCCCTTTCATGAGCAAAGCTCATAAGTCGCCGACCTGCTTTGTGAAGATTGCTTGCTGCTCCTGGTTTCTTATCAACGTTGGCAAGTGTTAGGACAAGCTCATCCCATTCGACTCCTGTAATTCTTCGGATATCCATACCGGCAAACTTTGGCATCGCATAGCCGTTAAGAGAAACCTTGTACTTTCTCATAGTCTCCGGATCTTTTCCGGTAGCAGGCCAGAAATCGTCCAGTGCTTCAATCACATTCTCAAATCGATATTCGCTGGGAACATTTAACCCAAGACCTTTGCGAATATCCACTTCATCAGCTTTCTCTTCTTTGATTAAGATTCTAGGGTCTTCGCCGTTTGCAACGATGGCGTTAAGCATCCTGACTTTAAGGATGGCATCTGCAGCAGATAAGTTTGGCCAATCACCAATCTTAACGGTATTTCGCTTTTTAGTCTGAGGAAGCGTGTACCTATAAAACCAAAAGAAGTGGTATACATCACGGTTGTTGTCGCGAGTTACTTTTGTTGAAGTGAGCGACTGCCCTTTCCAGCGAACCAGTAACTGAAGACCTTTTGCATCAGCTTGAGTAAAAACCTTTTGCTTGTCGCCAGCCAATAACCTAACTCTCATTATATTATTGTGCGTTAATTCAATCTTAGGCATGGGGACGCTTGCTACCAGTGAGTTCTTCTGTATACCAAACAGTATACCTTTTCGCGGTTTTAGATGGCAATACGAGAACACAAAAGAATCCAGGCAAATGCGCCAGGGATTGGGCTTGGATGCCATGAGGCATTGATTTTAAAGGGATACAGAGCAGAAGTGCGGAGTAATAATGGTGCCCGGAGCCGGAATCGAACCGGCACGGTGTTGCCACCGAGGGATTTTAAGTCCCTTGCGTCTACCAATTTCGCCATCCGGGCATACAAGATGGGCTTACATAAAAATGGAGGCGCGAGCCGGAGTCGAACCGGCCTACGTGGATTTGCAATCCAGTGCATAACCGCTTTGCTATCGCGCCTTCTAACCTGTGCCACGAGGCTTCAAACTAAAACTTGGAGCGGGAAACGAGACTCGAACTCGCGACCCCAACCTTGGCAAGGTTGTGCTCTACCAACTGAGCTATTCCCGCTCTATTCTTTTCAAGCACTGCTTGATGGGAGTCGTATTCTACATTTGTAACGGCGAGAGTCAACCTGAATTTTCCATTAAACATCAAATAGTTGTTTTAAATTCACCACCATCATTAGGCTTCTTTTAAAATTGGCCAGGCCGCTCTCAGATATATGATCATTGACCACAAGGTAAGCCCTGTTGCGATATATAACACACCGTAAGCCAACACAACTATAGGGTCCTCAAAGCTAGGCTGCCTAGCGAGCAATCCGGTAATTGCCGTCATTTGCGCAAACGTCTTTACCTTGCCTATATTCGATACAGACACGCTAGCCCGCTTACCGACCTCAGCCATCCACTCTCGAAGCGCTGATATCGTGATTTCTCGGCTAATAATCACCAGTGCAGGTATTGCCAACCAAGCGCTGGCATGAGATTCCACCAGCAGCACAAGAGCTACTGCAACCATCAACTTATCTGCAACAGGGTCCAAAAAAGCCCCTAGAGCGCTGCTTTGCTCCCACTTCCTTGCTAAATAACCATCAAGCCAATCCGTGAATGCTGCCCCCGCAAACAGCCCTGCAGCAGCCAGATACTTCCACTCGAAGGGCAAATAATACACAAGTACAATGATGGGTATCGCCAATATCCGTAACATCGTTAGAATATTTGGGATGGTATAAATTGAACGCCTTACACTACCTTTAGACATAACTTCTCTTAGTTAATGGGCAACACTCAAACACAGAGCGCCGCAATATACGGCTGAATTTAGCATGGTTGAACACATTTAACACGCTTTCTGCTTACCTGGGCTAGTCACTGTGGAGAGCCGCATAGATATCAGTCGCCATTTTAGCACTAATACCTTTCACTTTTGTTAACTCTCCCTGGCTAGCACGCGCTATTTCCTGAAAACCTCCAAAGTGTAACAATAAGTCTCTGCGCCTCTTAGGGCCTACCCCATCTATCCCTTCCAAAGGGGAAACCCTTCCTGTCTTGGCTCTCTTTTGCCGATGTCCAGCAATGGCAACTCGATGCGACTCATCTCGTATATGCTGGATTAAATGCAAACCTGGATCATCTGCTTTCGGGGAAAAGCCAAGGCTATCACCCTCAAGAAACAATGTTTCTAAACCGGCTTTACGCGTTGTACCT
Source organism: Gammaproteobacteria bacterium 42_54_T18 (assembly GCA_002163245.1). Lineage (GTDB taxonomy): Bacteria > Pseudomonadota > Gammaproteobacteria > Pseudomonadales > Ketobacteraceae > 42-54-T18. The sequence goes on from MAAL01000110.1 coordinate 3,374, forward strand.
TTTGCAACCCCCAGAAGCATTACCCCTTGTATCTGTAACGACTGCAACACTTCGCGAGCCTGCGTTAACTGCCCTTTGCCCCCATCCACAACTAAAATATCAGGGAGCTTCCCCTCGCCCTTTTTAAGCCGCGTATAACGACGCTCCAACACTTGCTTCATTGCCGCATAATCATCGCCTGGAGTAATACCTTCGATATTGAAGCGCCTATAATCAGATTTAACCGGACCCGACTGATTAAAAACAACACAAGATGCAACCGTACTCTCCCCTTGCGTGTGACTGATATCAAAACACTCCAGCCTTTGCGGCAACTCATCCACACACAGCAATTCTTGCAAAGAAATAAACCGTTGACGTATATTTTCTTTATTTGCTACATGACTCAAAAGATTTTGTTCGGCGTTCGCCTGTGCAATCCTGATCCAACCAGCCTTAATGCTTCTCACGGCCGCTTTTATTTCTACTTTACGCCCATCACTCTCCAACAACGCAGACTCCAACACATCAAACGCTAGCACCCTTTCGGGAACGATAATTTCTTTTGGCAGATCCCTTCCATTACGAGTCCCCAAATAATATTGAGGTAAAAAACCTTCCAATATTAGCGAAACATCGAGCTCACCCATGGTTTTTGGGAAATAATTCTTGCTACCGATAACTCTTCCTGCACGAACAAACACCACATGAACACAAGCAATCGTTCCGGAAACAGCAACACCAAAAATATCCACATCCCCCTCTTGCTGAGTAACAAACTGCTGCTCTTGAACATGGCGAATCGCAATAATTTGATCTCTAAAAAAAGCTGCCTGCTCAAACTCCATAGCACCAGACGCAAGCTCCATTTGGCCTGTTATTTCATCAGCAACCTGACTATCCTTGCCCTCCAAAAACAAAACCGTATGCTTTACATCAACATTATATTCTTCAGCGTTTACATGGCCCACACAAGGTCCTTTGCAACGGCCAATTTGATATTGCAAGCATGCCCTTGAGCGATTCCGATAAAAACTTTCATCACATTGACGCAACTTGAATAACTTTTGCAACAAAGCCATCGATTCCCTTACCGCCCCAGCACTTGGATAAGGACCAAAATAGCGTCCCTTGGCTTTTTTTGCGCCACGATGGTAAGACAATCTCGGATATTCACCCATAGAAAGATAGATGTACGGGTAGGACTTATCGTCTCGCAAAAGGATATTGTAGGGAGGCTTGTGCTTTTTAATTAAGGTGTGCTCTAACAATAACGCCTCTGTTTCACTAAGGGTTACTGTTACCTCAATTTTCCTTATTTTTTCAACTAATGCTTTTGTTTTTGGACTGTCGACATTTTTTCGAAAATACGAAGAAACACGTTTTTTAAGATTTTTTGCCTTCCCAACGTACAACAAAACATCATCATCACCCAGCATCCGGTAAACCCCCGGATGCTGAGTGAGTGATTTTAAAAATGACGGTATATTAAATAAACTATCTTCCACGAAAAATAATACTACTCGTTGGGTATTGACTCAACATCTAGCATACCATGGCGCACAGCAAGTAACGTCAGCTCAACGTCACTATTAATACCAAGCTTATCAAACACTCTGTAGCGATAGCTATTAACTGTTTTAGGGCTCAAAAACAATTTATCAGAGATCTCTTGAACCTTTTGACAGCTCACTATCATTAGCACGATCTGCAACTCTCGCTCAGACAACTGATCAAAAGGAGATGCATCCCCATCAGCCACAAACGGTTTTAACGCCAATTGCTGCGCTACGTCAGGGCTTATATATCGCTGACCAGAATGTACCAACCGAATGGCTTTTACCATCTCATCAAGGGCTGCACCTTTGGTAAGGTAGCCAGATGCTCCGGCCTGCAAAAAACGCGTAGGGAACGGCTCATCACCACAAACTGTGACTGCAATCACTCTGACATCAGCATTTTGACGAAGTAGCTTTCTCGTTGCTTCAAGCCCACCAATCCCTGGCATTTTAGCATCCATTAAAACCACATCAGGATTAATCTCTCTAACATCCCTAAGTGCTTCCTCTCCACTACATGCTTCACCCACAACATCGATACCATCGACATCAGCAAGCATTCTAGTTATTCCCATCCTTACTAGATCGTGATCATCAACAACAAAAACTTTTATCACAAACAAACCTCAAATCGTTAACTGCAGCGCCATTCCTAAGCACATTAGTTTAGCGTGTTTATTCCAACCTTAATAGTAAACTGTTTTACCTTGTTCAGGTAGCGCGACAGCAAGCATTTTACTTTACTTTTTTATGCCAAATTAATCTTGCAGCAAATCACAACCCCACCAATCACTCTGGCCCATACGCGCAAAGCCTACTGCAAGCAGCTACCAACAAGCTCAAGACGCTTAAAAGCTAGGCAAGCACAACAATTGCTCGAAACAAAAAACAGGATAAAAAACACCGGAGAGATACAGAGAGGTTACATAGGAAGGGGCTGCGGGCGAAACATAGTTCCAAGACCCGAGCTTTTGATTGCTTGTTTCACACAGAAAACAAAGGGGTAGCCCGAGTAACCGAGCAACCCCCTTTTACTAATCTTCTTTCTTTTTTCGGCTTTCGCTTTGAGAACTTTTCGACTTATATGGAGCTTTTTTCTTTTTCTCAAGCTTCGCAATATTCAACGCCTGGCCGCATACACGTATACGTTTTAGCGTCTCGAAAACCTCTTTAGGCATACCCGATGGCAAATCAACTGTTGTCGTATCATCACTAATACCGATATGCCCAATAAACTCACTTTCCAAGCCACATTCGTTGGCGATCGCACCAACAATGTTGCCAGGCTTCACACCGTGAGTTTTACCAACCATGATGGTAAAACGATCCATACCTTCTTCAACCTGAGGTGTTTTTCTTGGGCCGCGAGCTGGCCTCTCGCTTCGCTCACCTCTTTCTCCACGCTCCCTAGTGCTTCTGCCGCGAGATTCTCTACCACCACGATCACCACGATCTTCTCGATCTCTTGAAGGGCGCTCTTTTCTTGGCGGCTTATCTTTTACTAGAAAAGGCTCCTTACCCTGTAGCATTTGAGCAAGCGCTGCAGAAACTTCAGTTGCACTAACTTCATGCTCAGCCTGATACTGCTCAATCAACTGAGAGAAGAACTGCAAATCATCTCGCCCAAGTGTTTCTGTGATTTTATTTTTAAAATCTTGCACTCGCTTTACGTTGATATCATCAGCAGATGGCAATGCCATCTCTTCTATACGCTGCTTAGTTGCACGCTCAATAGCTTTAAGCATTCGGCGCTCACGAGGCGCAACAAACAAAATGGCATCACCCTCACGGCCTGCACGTCCGGTACGACCAATCCTGTGAACATAAGACTCAGTATCATAAGGAATGTCATAGTTTATAACGTGACTAATACGCTCCACATCCAAACCTCTAGCAACAACATCAGTGGCAACGAGGATATCTAGCTTCTTGGACTTTAGGCGCTCAACCGTTCTTTCTCGCTGGGCTTGCGGTATATCTCCATTGAGGGCTGAAGCGGCATAACCTCTCGCCTCCAGCTTTTCAGCCAACTCTATTGTCGCATTCTTTGTTCGAACAAAAATAATCATGCCGTCAAACGCTTCAAATTCAAGCATACGAGTCAACGCATCTAGCTTATGTGTGCCAGAGACAACCCAATATCGCTGCCTAATTGTTGATGCTGTTGCTGTTTTATCTTTAATCGTGACTTGTTCTGGATTATTAAGATACTTAGTAGCTATACGTCGAATCGCATCAGGCATCGTCGCAGAAAAAAGCGCTATTTGACGTGTTTTTGGCGTTTGCTCAAGTATCCATTCGACATCATCTATAAAGCCCATGCGCAACATTTCATCAGCTTCATCTAGAACCAAAACTCTTAAAGCATCCAGCTTCAAAGTGCCTTTTCTCATATGGTCCATTACACGCCCAGGTGTCCCAACGATGACCTGAGGCCCTCGCTTAAGGCTTCGTAATTGGATGCCGTAATCCTGACCACCGTAAATTGGCAACACCTGAAAACCATTCAGCTTTGATGCATACGTCTGAAATGCTTCAGCCACCTGAATAGCAAGCTCTCGTGTGGGCGCCAAAATCATTGCCTGAGGCTTCTTCAAGTTAACATCAATATTTGAAATGGTTGGCAGTGCAAATGCGGCAGTTTTGCCGGTTCCTGTTTGCGCCTGCCCTAAAACATCCCGCCCCTCAAGCAACAGAGGAATTGTCCTTGCCTGGATTGGAGAGGGTTTCTCGTAGCCAACTGCATCGATAGCGGCTATAAGTTGATCATTTAGAGCTAGATCACGGAAAGTAACATTCGTTTCATCAGACATGGGCAATCACGACACCAGATTTTTGAGGGGCGCAAATTATACACTAATAAGCGACAATATCCCACCAGTTAACATTTCATATACAATTAAAGGTCAACTACCACCATAACAATAGACGTAAGAAGGAGTATTTACGGCATTTAACTGTATAATGCGCGATTTTTATTTACTCCAATCTCCAGCATCCCAATTTCTATATCGCATTTCGAAACTTAGAACCCCTAAGAATAGATCAGCGCAATAGCACTCAATCCACAACCTGCCCGGAGGCAGCATGCTTACAAGTAACGAGTATTTTGAAGGTAAAGTTAAATCAATCGCATTAAAAAACGGCCAATTGCCAGCAACAGTTGGGGTAATGGACGTCGGCGAATACACATTCGGAACATCTGAAAAAGAAAAAATGAGCGTTATTTCCGGCGAGCTTATTGTCAAGCTGCCCGAAGAAGACTGGAAGAGCTACAAAGAAGGCGAGTCCTTTACCGTAGAGGCCAACAAAAGTTTTGACCTAAAGGTCCACGTTCAAACTGCCTATCTTTGCATATACGGATAAAAAGAGCCTAACAAAAAGAACCAACGAACAGGCATAAAAAAACCCTAGAGGATACCCTCTAGGGTTTTTTTATAAGCATTTGACAAAATCAAATGCTTGCTCAATATGGAGCTGATGAGAGGAGTCGAACCCCCGACCAGCTGATTACAAGTCAGCTGCTCTACCAACTGAGCTACATCAGCGTACTTACGTTTTAAGAGAAAATCGCAGCCCTAAATCAAAGCAGCTGCGATTTATCTAATATGGCGGAGGGGCAGGGATTTGAACCCTGGGTGGGCGCAAACCCACGCCGGTTTTCAAAACCGGTACATTCGGCCACTCTGTCACCCCTCCTGTAAGAGAGCCAGATAATACAGCAACTTATTGAAATTGGAAGTTTTTATTGAAAATAATTCATACTTTTATCGAATACTTACCTGAATAGCCGCTTATGTTATTTTTTACGTTAAGTTAATGTATTAAGTATTAATAAAAAGGGAATTTATTTCCAATTTCCGCTGTCCAAACCCTTGATATTGCCATGGCCGCCATTATTATTATAGCTAGAGGCTATACTGACGTAACAGAAAGCCAAAACGAACACTGCAATGCGTTCGTTAACGTTAATACACAAGGAATTATAGAGGATACTATGCAAAACAACCCTTACGCCGCCCCACAAACGGCATCAATACAAAGCAGCGTAGAAGTCAACAAAGTACTTCGTAACACCTATATGCTGCTATCCATGACACTAGCATTCAGCGCCGTTACTGCATCTATCGCCATGGCGATGAATATGGGCCACGGTATGGGCTTGGTGTTTACCCTTATCTCATTTGGCTTATTGTTTGTTGTTCACAAAACAGCAGATTCCTCTAAAGGTATTATTGCGATTTTTGCTTTCACCGGATTACTTGGAGCAAGCATAGGGCCATTGTTAAACCACTACCTATCACTTCCTGGTGGGTCAATGATAGTTATGCAGTCTCTTGGAATGACGGCAGTCGCATTCCTCAGCCTATCTGCTTACGCAATATCATCGAAAAAAGACTTCTCATATATGGGTGGCTTTTTAATGGTCGGGCTGATTGTTGCAATTGTTGCATCCGTCGTTAACATTTTCTTAGGTATTCCGGTATTGTCACTAGCGATATCAGGCGCGGTTGTCATGATTATGTGTGGATTCATATTGTTTGATACAAGCAGAATCATTAACGGTGGAGAAACCAATTATATTAGAGCAACGGTTTCTTTGTACCTGAACATTTACAACCTATTCATTAGCCTTCTTCACATAACAGGCGCACTTTCTAACGACGATTAAGCTCATCACCATAAAAAGCCCCGAATCACTGACGTGATTCGGGGCTTTTTTTTAGAATAAGTGAAATAGTATAATGAAATTTGCACTACACATCACTTGCGCCCCTTATAGCAAACAGGGCAATCTGTCAGGGCTTAACTTTGCTAGAGCTGTTATCGAAAAGGGCCACACGCTCACTCGCGTATTTTTCTCCAGCGACGGGGTTCAAACGGGTAGCCAGCTAACAGTTATTCCGCAAGATGAAATAGATATCGCCACCGCTTGGTCAGAACTTGCAATCGCTAATAACATTGAACTTATACTTTGCATCTCCGCCTGCCTTAAACGCGGCTTACTTGATCAAGACGAAGCAGAAAGATACGAAAAGCAAGCCTCTAATATCCGTCAACCTTTTATTATTTCTGGGCTTGGCCAGCTTGCAGAAGCCGCCATCACCAATGATCGCTTAGTTACTTTTGGGGTTTAATATGGAAACAACCAAAATTAAGAACCTATTATTTGTTTTTGACAAACCACCCCACTCTTCACCAGCAACTAAAGAAGGTTTGGATGCAATACTTACTGCAAGTGCCTTCGGACAAAATGTGACATTACTACTACTCGGAGACGGCATCTTTCAACTATTAAACAATCAGGATCCGTCACATCTACCCGCAAAAAACACTGCTTCAATATTTCAAGCACTCGATATGTATGGCATCGAAAACATAGTGACGCCTTGTGAAAACCTTAAAAACAAAGGCCTTTCGCTCTCTGACCTTTCAACTCCGTGCGACATTCTCGACAACACCCAGCTTGCAAAACTGTATGCAATTCAAGACCAAATACTTTCTTTTTAGCGACTTTACACAATGACTCTACACATTATCACTCGCTCAGATACGCAATCTCAAAGCATTCATCATTGCCTCTCTTTTATCGGTGAAAACGACATCCTTCTTTTTATCGAAGATGGTACTTACTGCATTTTAAACAATGCCTTGAGCAAACAGATGCACGACAAAAACATTCAATGCTATTACCTACAAGCTGATCTTGTAGCGAGAGGACTTACCACAACTAACAATACAAAGGTTGTAGATTATAGGGCTTTTGTAACGCTAACAGAAAACCATCACCCCAGCCAAACATGGGGCTAAACGTGAACAAATTAGAATATGACGGCCGCTCAATTTTATTAGATAAAGAAGGTTACCTTATCTGTCTTTCAGATTGGGACCAAAACATTGCCAGTGCCCTAGCCCTGAATGAAGGCATTGCCCTGACGAATGCTCACTGGGAAATCATTTCTTTACTAAGAGACTTTCACGATAAATTCGAGCATGCTCCAGCCATGCGAATTTTAGTAAAAGCTGTAAAAAAACAACTTGGCGAAGAAAAAGGAAACAGCATCTACCTTTTAAAGCTGTTCCCAGATAGCCCTGCAAAAAGAGCCGCAAAAATTGCTGGCCTACCCCGGCCGACCAACTGCCTATAACAAGAGAAACAGATGAAAACGAGCATACCGCCAAGCCACGAACACCCATTTGCCCAATTTGTTCGAATTCTTGGCAAGGGAAAAAAAGGAAGCCGCTCCCTCTCCCAAGATGAAGCATTCCAAGCAATGAGCATGATAATGAATGGCGAGGCTGAAGATGTTCAGCTAGGCGCCTTTCTAATGCTTCTACGTGTAAAAGAAGAGAGCCCTGAAGAGTTAGTTGGTTTCGTGAATGCCGTAAAAAAATACTGCACCCCTAACATAAAAGGGGTCGACTTCACTCTTGACTGGTCCTCATATGCAGGGAAACGTCGCCACCTTCCTTGGTACCTTCTAGCAGTCTTTGCGTTAGCCGAAAATGGCGTAGATATATTTATGCACGGTGCAGCTGGCCATACTATTGATCGCATTTACACTGAAGAAGTACTGCGCACTCTTGGATTTTCGATATCCACCACCTGGCAAGACGTTATCGCCAGTAAAGAAAATCAAGGTTTCGCATATTACCCACTTCACAACATGTGCCCCAAATTAAGCAACATCATTAATTTGCGGAACACGCTAGGGCTACGCTCACCAGTACATACCTTAGCGCGCCTCATTAACCCTACCGATGCACCTTATATTATCCAGGGCATTTTCCATCCAGCTTATCAGCCCTCACACCAATCAGCCTCTCTTGCACTGGATTATAAAAACGCCTTAGTAATAAAAGGAGAAGCCGGAGAGATTGAACGAAACCCAGATACGCTATGTCACGCGTTATCCGTTTCAAATGGCGAGTTTATCGATGAAACATGGCCAAAAATGTTTGAAAAAAGACACTTAAAAGAAAACGGCCTGGATATCAGCCAGTTGGCAAGCGTTTGGAATGGCACAAACGACCACGAGTACGGTATAGCTGCTGCAAAAGGCACTATTGCATTAGCGCTCAAATTAACTCAAAAAGCATCGACACAAGATGAAGCGCTGGCAATGGCAAGTGAATTTTGGGAAGAGAGAAATAGGAGTTTAATCTAATACACAACGAGAATGACCCTGGTCATTCTCGATCTAACCATACTTTAATCAATTCACACTTTTTAGAATTCATTTAAACTTTAAACTGTGACGCAATAGATCCCAATCGAGTGGATACACTCACCAACTGTTGCGTCACATCAGATAGGTGTGCCAAGCCTTCGACCGTATTTTCAGCTGAACTGCGTATTTCATCAACCGAATGCTGTATCGCTGATGATGTCTGTTGTTGCTGCTCAGTTGCGGAGGCTATATGCATGTTCATCTGCATAATAGTTTCGACACCATCTGTAATATTTCGTAGCGACTCCCCTGTCTCCGCTGCTTTTGCGACACTTTCTTTGGCCTTAACCTGCCCCTGATCCATTACAACGGTTATCGTTCGCGCCGTCTTTTGTAGCTGCTCAATAACAGATTGAATTTCTTCGGTAGACTCCTGGGTACGAGAAGCCAGGGAACGCACCTCATCAGCAACAACCGCAAACCCCCTGCCCTGCTCACCCGCTCTAGCCGCCTCAATTGCTGCATTTAATGCTAACAAATTGGTTTGTGCTGCTATTCCCTGTATCACACCAAGAATACTTCCTACATTTTCCGTATCGGCCTCAAGCTGCTTTATGGTATTTCCCGCTCTCTCTACCTCCGCGGCCAACTCATCGATCGTACTAACTGTCTCACTAACAATCTTTTGACCCAATTTAGCATTGTCATCTGCTTTTGATGCACTATCCGCTGCACTAGAGGCATTAGTTGCATTTTCTGACAAACTATCGAACATTTCACGTATTGAACGCGACATCCCGAGAGTTGACTCCAATTGAGTAGATGATGCTTTTCCGTTATCAGCCGACAATCGCTCTAGCTCTCTAGATACATCATTTAGTGGCCCCACAGAACTGACAACTTCTCCGATTGTTGCTTGTAACTTCTCGATGAATTGATTAAACCAGTGAACCAATTTACCCATCTCATCTTTGGCATTATGTTCAATCCTGCGCGTCAGGTCTCCCTCCCCTGATGCAATTTCCTTCAGGGAAACAACTACCTTTTCAATACTTCCCGTAACCAAAAAAGTCACATAACCTGAGACAACTACAAGTATAGCAATAGTCGCCAGAGAGATAGCAACCCCCAGCATCAACGCCTGATCTGCACCATCCGTCGACGCTTGGATATTGTCATTAAATGAGCGGAAATTTTTGGCTCTAAACTCGGCAAGCAAAGCCTGGAGCGTTTTTAGTTGCCCACTCATATCCGCCATTTTTGCACTTAGCTGACTGAAATCGGCGGTACCCTCAATCATACTAACTGACAACCCTTTTGCTGAGCTAAAATACCCCTCAAACCCGTTACTAATATCGTGAATAGTAGAGCCGTCGTCAGATTCTATTTTTTTGATTTCCTTTAGTAACGTTCGGATTTCATCAGCCACGCTATCTGCTGCTCCGATCATATCTCCTTCACCAGCACTTACAGCTGAATTTAATATCTCAGGGATACTCGTCACTTTTACAATAACAGCATCAGATTTTTCAAGCATTGGGTAATACACCTGCTGCACATTCCCCAACCGGACGCTAGAATCAACATTAGAGCTGTAGCTATAAGCAAGGTTTAGCGCAAACCCCAATATGCTAACTAAAGGAATCAGTGAGATCTTGTATCTTATTGATAAATTATTAAACCAAAGCATATCCGCCCCTTTTGAGCTGTACCTATATAAGAATAGCTCAAAAAGGGCGGAAAGGGTTTTTAAGGCGCAATCATTCTATAAACACTGTATCGGACTAGTCATCAGACCCTGGAGAGAACCATTGCAGCTTTTCCTGGAGTGTTACAACTTCACCAACAATGATCAGGGTAGGTGGGACAACGGGGTTATTTTTCACGATATCCGGCATTGTTGCTAATGTTCCTGTTAGCACCTTTTGATTACGAGTGGTACCTTGCTGAATAAGAGCAATCGGCATGTCAGGACTTTGCCCGTGATCGATTAATGACGCACATATTTGTGGCAATCCAACAAGACCCATATAGAAAACAACAGTTTGGCGCCCTTTTGCAAGCATCTCCCAATCCAGGTCACAACTTCCATCTTTAAGATGTCCAGTTACGAAGCGAACAGATTGCGAAAAATCACGATGCGTCAAAGGGATACCTGCATATGTTGAGCACCCTGATGCCGCCGTTATTCCCGGAACCACCTGAAAATCAATTTGTTTCTCAGCCAACATATCAATTTCTTCACCGCCCCTACCGAAAATAAAAGGGTCCCCCCCCTTCAAACGGCATACACGTCTACCCTGTAATGCTAAATCTACCAGATATTGGTTAATTTGATCTTGCGGAACCGCATGATCATCTCGAGCTTTACCAACATAAATACGCTCTGCATCCCGCCTAACCAAATCTAAAACCTCGGGGCTTACCAGGCGGTCATACAAAACAACGTCTGCTTGTTGCATTAGTCTCAGCGCTCGAAAAGTCAGAAGATCCGGGTCTCCTGGCCCAGCACCAACCAAATACACTTCACCCTTTACACAAGGCTCGCTAGTAAGATCATCCAGCTGCGCCTCTAGCATTTTTTGCGCTTCATCTTCTTTTCCGGCAAAAACATACTCGGCAACAGGGCCCGTCAAAGTTTGCTCCCAGAATTCACGACGCTGATTAATCGTCTCAAACCTTGCTTTAACTTTGTCACGAACAGCGCCAACAAGCTTAGCCAAACGCCCGTAACTTGCAGGGATTGTAGTTTCCAGCTTTGCTCGAATCAATCGAGCTAATACAGGCGACTGCCCTCCGCTCGATACGGCAACCACTACAGGTGAGCGATCTATAATTGCAGGCAGGATGAAGCTACATAATGCTGGGTTGTCTACTACATTTACGGGTAAGCTTCTCTCTTTTGCTTCTTCAGAAACTCGACGATTTACCTGCTCATCATTGGTGGCAGCTATCACAATTCTGGCGCCATCTAGATCGCTAGTTTGATACTTGCGTTCAAAGATTTGACCTTCACATGAAGCCAAAACAGCTTTAAGTCCGGAAGAAACCTCGCTCGCTACAACATCAATTTTTCCGCCAGCTTTTGCTAATAAACTAGCCTTTCTTGCGGCAATTTCTCCACCACCAATTACGAGGCATCGCTGACCTCGAATATCAATGAAAACCGGTAGAAAATCCATTATTTACTCCAATATCTAGCAACGTTTAACAAGAGGTTATTTCTGTTACGCCGCCCATATAAGGCTGCAACACATCAGGCACAGTAATGCTGCCATCCTCATTTTGGTAATTTTCTAAAACGGCGACCAAAGTCCTTCCCACTGCAAGCCCTGACCCGTTTAACGTGTGCAAAAGCTCAGGCTTTTTGCTTCCCGTCGGGCGATAACGTGCTTGCATTCTTCGCGCCTGAAAATCTTCAAAATTACTGCAAGATGAGATCTCTCGGAACTTTTCCTGCCCAGGCAACCATACTTCAATATCGAACGTTTTCGTCGCTGAAAACCCTAGGTCACCACCACATAACGTCACAACACGGTAAGGCAAGTCTAGTTTTTGCAGGATTGTCTCTGCACAAAGCAAAAGTCCGTCAAGTGCATCATACGAATCTTCTGGTTTTACAAACTGAACTAACTCTACTTTATCAAACTGATGTTGACGAATCATACCGCGAACATCACGCCCATAAGCTCCAGCCTCACTACGAAAGCAAGGAGTATGACAAGTAAACTTATAAGGTAAATCTTGCTCTGGAATAATCTCATCACGGAACATATTTGTAACAGGGACCTCAGCGGTAGGAATTAAATACAGTTCTTTTTCCCCGCGCAATTTATATAAATCCTCCTCAAATTTAGGAAGCTGCCCCGTACCACGCAAAGAGTCTGCATTCACCATATAGGGTACATACACTTCGTTATATCCATGCTCACTAATATGGGTATTCAACATAAACTGAGTAAGCGCCCGGTGCAGACGAGCCATTGCACCTTTCATTACAACAAAGCGAGATCCAGAGATTTTTGCAGCCGTTTCAAAATCAAGCAATCCAACGCCTGTTCCTAAATCTACATGGTCTTTTGCCTCAAAACCAAATTCTCTTGGTGTTCCCCAGGTACGCAATTCAACATTATCATCTTCGGTTTGACCGCTAGGCACTGAACTGTGCGGCACATTCGGGATGGCCATAAGCACATCGCTTAGTTGACCTTGTATCGCCTTTAGTTGCTCTTCACAAACTGTCAATTTAATACCGAAAGCGTCCACTTCTTCTAGTAAAGGTGCAATATCTTCGCCAGCGGCTTTTGCTTTGCCTATCGACTTAGAGCGTGCATTTCGCTGTCCCTGCAACTCTTGTGTTTCCACCTGAAGGGCTTTGCGCTTATCTTCCAGCTCACTGAGTGTTGTAGTATCCAATGTATACCCACGAACTGTGAGTTTTTCGGCAATTTCATCTAGCTGGTTACGAATAAGTTTGGGGTCTAGCATGGAAACGTAATCTCTTAATGTTGTTGATCTGATTTACTAATCTTGTTTATTGCTCAAGCCCTCAATTAAAGGTATGTCACTTGAACGATATTTCTCTCAATTTATCTATAAATTAATAATGCCATAACACTAGTGCTAGTCTGTATGTTAACCAGCATAGGAACCAATGATTATACCCCCATTTAGAAGTAATCGTTATACAACACTAGCCGTATCCTATAAGAATTGCTTCGCCAGCAAACTTCCACCCCAATACGCCAAGAGGCATACAACCACATTGGACGTGACATTAAGTAAGCTCATTAACAATTGACCTTCTTCAAGGAGACGCACTGTTTCAAAAGAAAACGTTGAAAATGTAGTAAATGCGCCCATAAAACCGACAAGCACTGCCAACCGTAAATGCTCTCGAAGATCAGTCATTGAGAATATAACGACAAAAAATATTCCGAACAAAAAGGAACCCAGCACGTTAACAGTGAAGGTGCCATACGGAAAGCCTGAATGACTATGCTTAATAAGCCAAGAAGACACAAAAAACCGTAAACTTGCACCAAGCGCCCCACCAATGGCAACCAAAGCAAACTGTAGTATTACGTGCGGGCCTGACATAATGAATCCTTAATGTTCAATATAAGTAGCTCAATCTTTTGATTGAGGGTAACGAGACCAATCATTTTGCTGATCTAACTGCTTCAAATATCGCATTTTTTCAGAAATCTTTATCTCCAAACCACGAGAAGCGGGCTGATACCACTGGGTTGCATGTATCTCTTCAGGTAAATAAGATTCCCCGGCGGCATAGGCATCCGTGTAATCGTGCGCATACCTATACTCTCCACCATAACCCTGCTCTTTCATTAACTTGGTAGGGGCATTCCGCAAATGCAGCGGGACGTCATAGCTAGGTGATTGCCTGATCTCTGCTTTGACCTGATTGAAGGCGACATAAACAGCGTTGCTTTTTGGTGCACAAGCCATATACACAACGGCTTGCGCTATTGCTAACTGCCCCTCAGGGTGTCCCAATCGCTCTTGGACATCCCATGCATTTAACGCTATTTCCAACGCTTTCGGGTCAGCATTACCAATATCTTCACTGGCCATACGTACGACTCGTCGAGCAACATACAGCGGATCACAACCGCCATCAATCATTCTAACAAACCAATATAACGCCCCGTCTGGTGATGAGCCTCTAACCGCTTTATGCAACGCGGATATCTGCTCATAAAAAGCATCTCCACCCTTATCAAACTGACGGACATTACCACTTAATGCCTGATCCAAAACTTGTCGGTTCAAGGTAATAGCTACATTTTCGTCATCTGTAGCATTGTTTACAGGAACATCACTAGAGGCAAGGTCACAAGATACCTCTAACAAATTTAATGCCTTTCGCGCATCACCATCAGCCGCACGAGCAATAATACTAAGTGTTTCATCATCAGCAATCACATGTAAATTGCCAAGCCCTCTTTTTCTATCAGAGATAGCACTACGCAATAACGTTACCAAAACATCTTGAGATATTGATTTAAGCACGTAAACACGCGCCCTTGAAAGCAAAGCGTTATTTAATTCAAACGATGGGTTCTCGGTTGTTGCTCCGACAAAAACAACGGTACCGTCTTCTACATAAGGTAGAAACGCGTCTTGCTGAGATTTATTAAAGCGATGAACTTCATCAACAAAAAGAATTGTTTTCTGACCCTGTGCCTTTATTTGCTTAGCTTCATCAATTGCTGCTCGAATATCCTTAACACCACTTAAGACTGCTGATAATGTAATGAATTTTGCTGATATATAGTTTGCTAACAAACGAGCAAGTGTTGTCTTACCAACACCTGGAGGTCCCCACAATATCATAGAATGTACTAACCCACTTTCTATAGACTTTCGTAGAGGCTTCCCTTTTCCAAACAAATGATCTTGACCAACGTATTCATCTAAACTAGTTGGTCGCAACCGTGCAGCTAAAGGCTGCCATTGTTGTTCATCCCCAAACAAATCGTCCACTTAAAAGTCCTTAATAATATCCACATTAGCAGGGGGATCAAATGTGAAAACATTCTGCTTTATCGCGCTATTAAGCGCAATATTACTAAATTCAATTTTAGTTGTTTGCCCCAATGCGTCTTCAAGATACATATCCAACAGTTTTCCATTTTTAAAATTAACCCGCAGCAATTCAAACAGCGAATCTTCACCTTTTGGCTTTAGGTCAAACCGCCACTCTTTCGTGTCATCATAAAGATAGGCACTTATAGAAAAGCTATCAGCTAACATTGAAGGATCTCCACTTAACAAAAGCGCAGGCGTGTTTCCAACATGCTTATCCAACTTTTGCTGCGTAGCCTGTTCTAGATCCTCGTCGTATATCCAAATATATTCACCATTCGCGATAATGCTTTGAGGGTATGGATTATTCGTGTCCCAACGAAACTGTCCTGGTTTTTGCACCCACATGGTACCTGTTACGTCTTGAAGTGAGGCCTGCTTTGCGTCTTGCACCCACTGACGAAATGTAGAATGAATACTTTTGATGGACTTTAGTTGCTTTATGAGCTCTTGCGCTGAAGCCATCTCGCTCAACTGCCCCGCACTGGATACGCCAGAAAAGCCACCAACAATCATTGCCGCTAGCAACATCCAAGTCCTTTGCATCCTTTTTATTTTAACCATTAAAATACTACCTGTTTATTGTTTATTTAGGGGGTGGCGGTGCAAGCACCTCTCGAGAACCATTGGATTGCATCTCAGATACAACGCCAGCCTCTTCCATTGCTTCAATCATACGTGCCGCGCGGTTATAACCAATTTTTAATCTACGCTGTACTGATGAGATCGATGCCCGCCGAGATTCCGTTACAATTGCAACGGCCTGATCATACAGTGCATCTATATCGGTATTCCCATCACCTGATGTTTCTCCTGGGCTACCTGTTCCTTCAGCTGATGCTTGTAAGATCTCTTCCAAATAATTTGGTTCCCCTCGTCGGCGCCAATCATCACAAACTCGATGGACCTCATCATCATCAACAAAAGCTCCATGCACACGAATTGGCAGACTTGTTCCAGGAGGTAGATACAACATATCACCGTGCCCCAGCAATTGTTCCGCACCACCTTGATCCAAAATTGTTCTCGAATCTATCTTTGATGAAACTTGAAAGGCTATCCGAGAAGGAACGTTTGCTTTAATCAAACCTGTTATAACATCAACAGAGGGTCTTTGTGTTGCAAGAATAAGGTGAATACCAGCAGCACGGGCCTTTTGAGCAATACGAGCAATAAGCTCTTCGACTTTTTTGCCCACTATCATCATCATGTCGGCAAACTCATCTACTACTACAACGATAACAGGTAGCTCTTGTAAATCCGGTGCTTCTTTCTCAAATTCTGAAGGCTGAAATAAAGGGTCTTTAATTGGCTCCCCTTTTTTAATCGCTTCTCTAATTTTTTTATTATGCCCTGCTAAATTTCGAACTCCCGTCGCTGCCATCAGGCGATAGCGATCATCCATCTCCGCAACAGACCAACGTAACGCACTGGCCGCTTCTTTCATATCAGTTACAACGGGGGTCAATAAGTGGGGTATTCCGTCATACACCGCTAATTCCAGCATCTTTGGATCAATCATGATCAGGCGTAGTTGAGCGGGAGTCGCTTTAAACAACATACTCAACAACATTGCATTAAGCCCTACAGACTTACCTGAACCAGTAGTACCTGCAACGAGTAGATGCGGCATTTTACCTAAATCTGCAACTATCGATTCTCCTGATATATCCTTGCCCAGTGCTAAAGTTAACGCCGATTCATTACTATCAAAAACTTCTGAAGACAATATTTCACTTAAGCGGATCAATTCCCGATTTTCATTAGGAATCTCTATTCCAACCGTCGTTTTCCCAGGAATAACTTCTACCACACGCACAGAAATGATAGCGAGAGAGCGCGCCAAATCTTTTGCAAGGTTCGTTATACGGCTAACCTTAATACCCGCTGCCAATTGAATTTCGAAACGAGTAACGACAGGGCCAGGCAGAACATTTTCTACCTGCACTTCAATGCCAAAATCAAGTAATTTAATTTCCAATAAGCGTGACATTCCTTCCAAGGTTTCTGCGGAATACCCTTTACTCACTTTGTTATCAACTGCATCTAGTAATGCAATGGCTGGCAATTCCCCCGTAACAGGGTTATCAAACAGGCTTTTTTGACGCTCTTTCTCAATTCGCTTACTTTTAGTTTCTTTTACTTTTGGTGGTGTGATCACCGGTGGTTTTCGTTTTTCTTGTTTGGCAATATCTTTCTTTAACACTACCTCTCGAGCTTTTTTGATTTTATTCAGCTCTGCATTTTCAGTACGCTTCTCTTTCCACTGGGCTTTTGCTTTTTTTGCCCAAACGAAAAAATGTAATGTTGATTTACCGATAACATCCATAACAGCTATCCAGGACACATCAATGAATATGGTAAGCCCCGTCAGAAACAGCGCTAAAAATAACAAAGTTGCTCCTAACGCATTAAATTGTTCAAGTGCAAATCCACCAACTTCTATACCAATAATCCCACCGGCAGAATTACGACCAATAGAATCAATGGCTGGTAGCTCTCCAGGGTCTACGTCAAAATGCAAATAGGCGAGACCTGCTGCCGACAGCATGGTAATCAGAAAACCCATGACCCGAAGAGTGGCCATAGGCCAATTCCATTGTTTTGCATTTTTATCACGAAACACTAACCATGCACGATAGGCCACAAGCACAGGAAACAAGAATGCAAGGTACCCAAAAAGCGACATCAACACATCAGCAAACCATGCTCCAGCAGGGCCCCCTGCATTTCCAACCTTTTGAGTAGTGCCAATATTTGTCCAGCCAGGGTCAGATACCTGAAAGGTAGCAAGGGCCAGCATCATATATAAGGATAAAAAGAACAGCAATATCATTGCCCCTTCCCGTACACCTCGGGCAACATGGTCCGACCAAATGGGAGCTGACTGTTCTACGACTTGCTTTTTCTTCAATGAAGTACCTATCTTGTCTTAATAAAAAATTCCATCTAACGTCCTGTATTTTCGCAAATTTAAGCGATAACGCAAAGGACGAACATTGCTCAATACACATTATTAGGTGTTTTTTAGGGATTAGTTTCTCGTTACCCTTATTACCTCACTCAAATTGACCATTTTTTATACAGACAGCTCCCATCAAGCCCTTTAGTTTTTGAATAGCAACAACATCAATATCACCACTACGCCCATGACACTCAACAATGGATCTTACATAAGGCAGAATGGCTCCAGATAAGCTCTGTGTCGCTGTTTTAGGAACCGCACCTGGCAAATTCGGGACGGCAAGCATCTGAACACCGCTTTTCACATAACAAGGGTTAGCGTAAGTCGTTGGTTTAATGCCTTCAACACACCCACCCTGATCAATTGCGATATCAATAACAACGGAGCCGGGCTTCATCTGATTAATGAGAAATTCAGGTAGCACTACAGGTGCACTTTTCCCCGGCACCAATACTGCCCCGATAACAAGATCTGCATTTTTAACATATTCTTCAACCACCTGGGATTGAGAGTACAAGCCTGTCACATTGACACCCAAAGAATTTGCTCGCGTCAGAGCGCTGGTTTTTATGTCAAATACTGTGACATTTGCCCCAATTGACGCAGCACGCTTTGCCGCACTAAAACCAGCAACACCACCTCCAAGTACAACAACATTAGCTCTCGGCGTTCCATAACCGCCCTCCAAAAGAATGCCCATGCCACCCTTAACACTCATTAAGTAATCCATTCCAAGCTGTATCGCAACCTTTCCAGCAATATCACTCATTGGAGCTAACAAAGGAAAACCCACCTCTGATTCAACCAATTCAAACGCTATTGCTGTATTACCTATATCGCAAAATGCTTTTTTAAGATGAGCATTGGCAGCCAAATGAAGGTAACAAAATACCGCATGCTTACTTGTTAAGTAATGCAATTCCTCTAACAATGGTTCCTTTACCTTCACGATAAGTTGAGATGAGTTATATAGCGTTGCCTGATTATCAACAACACTTGCTCCAGCACGACTATATTGTTCATCCGAATATCCACTCTTAAGGCCGGCAGTGGACTCTACAAAGACATCTCCTCCCGCAACAATCAAATCTGCAACAGCAGAGGGTGTCAAGGATATCCTCCCCTCCCCCTGCTTACGCTCAACCGGAATACCTATATTCATGACGCCCCCTTTTCATACTACCTGCCCACTCTACCTTTCAGTATAGGTTATTCACTTGAAGCTTGATCTGAGATAGTTTTTCTCTATGAGGCTAATGGCGAGCTTCTATTTGAAAAACGGTGAAATTACGCGTATAAGTTTCTGTTAAATTTAATCTACAAAATTCACATTCCATCCTTACTCTCAATCCAGGTTACCCAATGAGCGATTCAAAACACTGCAAACTCCTAATTCTTGGTTCTGGCCCTGCTGGATATACCGCTGCGGTATACGCTGCTCGCGCAAACCTAAACCCTGTAATGATTACAGGCATTCAGCCGGGCGGCCAATTAACAACAACAACTGACGTAGACAACTGGCCTGGTGACGTTGAAGGGCTTCAAGGCCCTGCGCTTATGGAGCGAATGCAGGCTCATGCTGAGCGCTTCGACACAGAAATCATATTCGACCATATTAACAGTGTTGATTTATCAAATCGCCCCTTCACCCTAACGGGTGACTCTGGCACGTATACCTGTGACGCATTAATTATCTCCACAGGCGCATCCGCTATGTATTTAGGCCTTGATTCCGAAGAAGCGTTCAAAGGAAAAGGCGTTTCTGCCTGCGCAACTTGCGATGGTTTTTTCTACAGAAAGAAAAGAGTTGCCGTTATTGGTGGGGGTAATACCGCAGTAGAAGAGGCCTTATATCTATCCAACATTGCCGATGAAGTGGTAGTAGTTCACCGAAGAGACAAGTTCCGGTCAGAAAAAATACTACAAGATAGAATTTTAGAAAAGGCTGCTAATGGGAATATCACCATCGAGTGGGACCATGAACTAGAAGAGGTACTCGGTGATGATATGGGGGTTACCGGTATGCGAATCAAGCATTCAAAAACTGGGGACTCTAAAGATATTGACCTACATGGTGTATTTATCGCCATTGGGCACTCGCCAAACACCGGCATATTTGATGGCCAACTAGATATGAACAATGGCTATATCAAAATCAAAACAGGTCTAGAAGGCAATGCCACCGGCACCAGTATTGACGGTGTTTTTGCAGCTGGCGATGTCGCCGACCACACCTACCGCCAAGCAATTACGTCTGCTGGATTTGGCTGTATGGCAGCCCTAGACGCAGAACGCTTTCTTGATGAGCAATAGCCGTCAGATGGCTCAATAGACCTAATATTGACGTTGCGACCTAAACGATTGGGTTGCAACGCCGCTTCACACTAGCTTCTCTCCCTATGACTCAAATCCCATTTATTGGATACCATTGTGATGGGTTTCCGCCCGTTGAACACGCATTAGATGAACCTAACGGCTTGCTTGTCGCTGGCGGAGATCTATCACCTGAAAGGCTGGTAGAGGCCTATAGGAAGGGCATATTCCCATGGTTCGAAGATGACCAACCTATTCTATGGTGGTCACCCGCTCCCAGAGCAGTTTTTTACCCTGCTGAATTCACCCCGTCAAAAAGTCTTAGAAAAACACTCCGCAAACAGACATTTAACATTACTATAGATACGGTGTTCCCTGACGTAATTTCTTCCTGCTCCAAACCCAGGCCTAGCGGAGATGGCACATGGATTACAGGGGATATGATTGAAGCCTACGTTACATTACATCAACTTGGTTACGCTCACTCCATTGAAGCCTGGTTTGAGAATGAATTAGTCGGTGGGTTGTACGGTATTTGTTTAGGGTCTGTGTTTTTTGGAGAATCCATGTTCTCGACAAAAAGCGATGCATCAAAAGTTGCGTTTTGTTCGCTTGTGGAGCTTTGCAAAAGCAAAAACATTGACCTTATCGACTGCCAAGTGGCCAATCCACACCTTACCAGCCTAGGTGCCATTGATATCTCTCGGGCCACCTTTAAAGAGCATTTACAAGCACTAATCCCAAATGAACAAGCCCTAGATCGCCATAAGGGAGCCTGGTCAAACGGTCAGTAAGTAAGCTAAATATATTAAAGTAAGTCTAGGTTTATAAAACACCAAACTTATTCTATTTAATTTCTGGAACAAATGATGAAAAAAGCCAATAATTTAATGACTAGTCAGATGAAGGCTTGATGAATGACAGATTTAGCAGCGGTAAAATTTTTCATTACCCCGCTACATAAGTGTAGTTACTTACCACGCCAAGATGCGATCACGCTATTTGCCGATCCCAAAGCGGAAGTAAACCAAAATCTTTACTCAGACCTCTCAGAATTGGGGTTTCGACGCAGTGGAAATTACTTATATCGACCTCACTGCCGACAATGCGCGGCATGTATTCCCGTGCGCATTCCATGCAATGCTTTCGCGCCCTCCCGAAAACAAAAGCGCGTCATTAAAAAGAACGCTGACCTTAATATCACGGCAGTAGCCCCTGTTTATAGTGAAGAACACTACCAACTATACCAAAGTTACATTGAACAGAAACATCGAGATGGAGACATGTATCCGCCATCTCCAGAACAATACGCGTCCTTTTTATTAAGTGACTGGGGCAACACAGTGTTTTTTGAATTCAGAGATAGCAACAGTCAACTATTAGCTGTCTCCGTATGCGACATTCTCGAAAATGGAATTTCTGCTGTATATACCTTTTATGACATCAGCCAACCAAAACGGAGCTTAGGAGTAATGGCAGTTTTATGGCAGGTTGAAGAAGCTAAAAGCCGGGGGCTACCTTCTGTGTATCTTGGTTATTGGATAAAGGAATGTCAAAAAATGAGTTATAAGACAGATTACCGCCCTCTTGAGATGCTGATCGACGACCACTGGGTTCAAACCAACACTGGTGATTGACCCTCAAGACACATAAACCAGCCCTGCCATTCTGTAATTTCATCAAATATTGCTACCTCAAGCCTATTTTTTATCAAATTTTCATTTATTTAGCGATTATTTTTGATTATCGGCATGAATTGGTGCAGAATTCAGCCCTGATTTCGTGGAGCATGGATATTCATGCTTACATCCAAAGAAAAAAGCGACGTAAAACAAAGAGGTAGTGGCCGAATGGCAAAAGAAGAATCACTCGAAATGGAAGGCACGGTAGTAGAAACGCTGCCTAACACTATGTTTCGTGTAGAACTGGAAAATGGCCACGTACTCACTGCGCATATTTCTGGAAAAATGCGTAAAAACTACATCCGTATATTAACGGGTGACAAAGTTAAAGTAGAGATGACCCCTTACGACCTTAGCAAAGGCAGAATCACCTATCGCGTCCGGTAAGACTTGTAATAATAAAGTTAAAGTCCAGGCATAAAAAAGAGCGCTTAGCGCTCTTTTTTATGCCTGGACTTTAACTTTATTAACTTGCTAGATCAAACCGGTCAAGCCGGCTCAACATCAAACTCCAATTCATCTTCACTAGTGGAGACATGGACAACCCCCCCCGTCTCTGCCAGCTCACCAAATAGAATTTTTTCCGCTAAAGGCCTCTTCAACATATCTTGAATCAGTCGATTCATTGGTCGTGCACCCATGCTCTTATCGTAACCTTTCTTAGCAAACCACTCTCGAGCAGCATCATCTACATCTAACTGCACCTTCTTATCATCAAGCTGTGCCTGCAACTCTGTTAAGAACTTATCAACGACACCTTTTATAACATCAGTATCCAGACTATTAAACTGAATGATAGAATCTAATCGATTACGGAATTCTGGAGTAAACAAACGACTAATAGCTTCAGACCCATCCGACGAATGATCTTGAACAGTGAACCCAATTGAAGAGCGCGCCATCATCTCTGCGCCGGCATTGGTGGTCATCACAAGAATGACATTTCTAAAATCAGCTTTTCGACCATTGTTATCCGTTAGCGTCCCATGATCCATCACCTGTAACAACAAGTTAAATACATCCGGGTGCGCCTTCTCAACCTCATCAAGCAACAATACGCAATGAGGTGTCTTGGTCACAGCCTCAGTAAGCAAACCGCCCTGATCATAACCAACATAACCAGGAGGCGCTCCAATAAGCCTGGAAACTGTGTGACGCTCCATGTACTCAGACATATCGAATCGCACCAACTCCATGCCCATTGCCGTTGCTAGCTGCCGTGTAACTTCAGTCTTACCAACGCCCGTTGGCCCAGCAAACAAAAAGCTACCAATAGGCCTATCGGGAGAACCCAGACCAGCTCGACCAAGCTTAACGGCATTTGACAAAGCACCGATAGCTTCGTCCTGTCCGAACACTGTCAATTTAAGATTGCGCTCCAAATTCTTCAGAACATCCTTATCATCGAACGATACCGTTTTAGCGGGCACCCTGGCCATTTTTGCAACTATCGCCTCGATATCAGGAACACCGATTACTTTTTTACGCTTACTTGGCGCGACAAGTCGCTGGTATGCCCCGACCTCATCAATGACATCGATAGCCTTATCGGGAAGCTGTCGATCATTGATATATCGAGCCGCTAACTCGGCCGCAGACCTAAGCGCCTTATTGCTATATTTTAGCTCGTGATGCTCTTCAAACTTAGACTTAAGCCCTTTGAGAATCTCGTAAGTATCATCAACACTTGGCTCAACAATATCAATCTTTTGAAAACGACGAGCCAAGGCTCGATCTTTTTCAAAAATTCCGCGATATTCCTGAAATGTCGTGGAACCAATGCACATAACTTCGCCTGAAGCCAGCATTGGCTTAAGTAAATTAGACGCATCCATCACGCCGCCTGAAGCCGCCCCTGCCCCAATAATGGTGTGAATCTCATCGATAAATAATATGGCATGATCTTCATTTTGAAGCTCATTCAACAGTGCTTTAAAGCGTTTTTCAAAATCACCGCGGTATTTTGTGCCCGCTAGCAAAGCCCCAAGGTCCAAAGAATAGACCGTGGCCTGGCCTATTGCGTCAGGGACTTCAGCATCCACAATTCGTTTTGCCAACCCTTCAGCAATAGCAGTCTTACCAACACCTGGCTCTCCCACTAACAAAGGGTTGTTTTTACGACGACGACATAACACCTGAACTGTTCTCAAAACCTCTTCGCTGCGCCCAATCAAAGGGTCAATGCGACCGGCCCGAGCCTGTTCGTTGAGGTTCGTAGCATAAGCTTCTAAAGGGCGCTTACCGGCTTCAGCTGCAACCTCTTCCTCGTTTTGCTCTTGACTAGGCTCAACCATATCTTGATGGGACTCGTCCGCAGACTTGGAGATACCGTGAGCAATGTAATTCACGACATCAATTCGCGCGACATCTTGCTTCTTAAGGAAGTAAACCGCCTGGCTTTCTTGCTCACTAAATATAGCCACCAGCACATTGGCGCCAGTGACTTCTTTTTTACCGGAAGATTGCACATGGAAAACAGCACGCTGCAGAACACGTTGAAACCCGAGCGTGGGCTGGGTCTCACGATCCTCGTCAGAGCTTGGTATCAATGGCGTAGTCTCATCAACAAACGCAGTGAGATCTGTCCTTAGCACCTCAACTGAACTGCCACACGCGACCAAAACACTGGATGCTGAATCGTTATCAAGTAGCGCTAGCAGTAAATGCTCTACCGTCATATATTCATGCCGCTTACTACGCGCATCGCGAAAGGCCAAATTTAGGGTGACTTCGAGATCTTTGCTTAACATTTTTCTACACCTACGTTAAAAACGCCAATACGTTAAACCGTTACATTCATCATGAAAAAATATTCATGATGAATTATGCGATTCAAGAAACCTTCTCAATTTCACACATCAAGGGATGTTGATTCTCTCGTGCGCATTGAGCTACTTGTGATGCTTTTGTTTCGGCCACGTCTTTCGAAAACTCGCCACACGCCGCTCTACCTTGCGTATGGACCGTTAACATGATTTGGGTTGCTTTTTCCCGCGTCATTGTGAAATACGTTTCCAACACCTGAACGACAAACTCCATAGGAGTATAGTCATCATCTAACATCATAATTCGATACTTGGGCGGTGGCGCCAAATCTGTTTTAGATTCTGCGACTGCCAAATCACCTTCATGATCATCATAAGGTTTTGGACCGCTCATATTGTTTAATGTTAGTCGAAGATTTGAAATTTTACTCATAACCAGAAATCATAAACTGCCAAGGTTAAAGATCAACTTTTCATAACGAGAAAAGTTGTTGAAATTACGCCCTAAAACATTGAAAAACAGCTTGACTATTTCTCAGCGTTATCAGAGAGTGTGTTTAGCGCGTTTACAAAAGTTTACACGCTGTTGTGCGTAAATATAAGAAGTATTACGACACAGATAAAAAATAATAACAATCAATACTGGCTACCCTCCGATGCGACCGTCTCCCTTAAAAAGAGCTCCATTGATAAGGTAGTCCCAACAGAAGGACTTGAGTTATGGCAACCGGGAAAGTGAAATGGTTCAACAACGCTAAAGGTTACGGCTTCATCAGACCCGATGATGACGGTGACGACCTGTTTGTGCACTATTCCTATATCGTCATGGATGGTTACAAGAGTTTGAAAGCGGGACAGCTTATCACATTTGACACACGCGAAGCCCCCAAAGGCCTACACGCTGTAAATATCGATGTTATTGCAGAGGGTACAACTGCAGATGATATAGCAACGGAAGGTACCGTAGAAGCATTTAGCGAAGCCAGCTCCTCACGAGAGCCTGCACTCGTCTCAAATGTGGAACCTATAAGGCGCGCAGAAGCAATTTAATAAAAAGGCCAGCCCTTACGATTCTCGTTACGGCTGGCTTTTTTATTGCCTCATTTTCACCTACCCCAAAAGCCCTCTCCCGCCTACTGTTTTTCTATCGCCTTAAGCACATTATTTCAATATACTTCCTCTCTCTACTCATACTTCTCCGTGACCGATCACTTTTTATACAGCCACCATTCAAAAAGCGTTTAAATGCCCAGCCCAACAACAAAACCAAACGTCATCCTTTTTAACAAGCCTTTTCAGGTGCTCTGTCAATTTTCTGAGCATGAAGGCAAAGCCACGCTTGCAAAGTACATAAACACACCAAACATCTACCCAGCTGGCCGCTTGGATCATGACTCTGAAGGTTTACTGATCCTTACCGATGATGGACAATTACAGTCCTTAATAACTCACCCAAACAACAAGTTACCCAAAACCTACTGGGCACAACTTGAAGGCGACATTGATAACGACGCCATAGCCAAACTGAGCGAAGGGGTAATTCTCAAAGACGGAATCACGTTACCTGCAACCATTCAAAAAATATCCTCACCGGAGATAAGTGAACGTACCCCAGCCATACGAAAAAGGGCAAACAAACCTACCTCGTGGGTTGAATTAACTATCAGCGAGGGACGAAACCGTCAAGTACGCAGAATGACGGCCGCGGTCGGCTATCCAACGCTACGACTTATAAGAATAAGCATTGGCCCTTGGAGTATAGGTAATCTACAACCTGGAGAGTGGAAAGAAGCTACACTTCCAAGCGAACTCTCCAAAAAGCTTGACAGATTAACAACTCAAAAGTCACAAAAACGAAATTCACCAAAAGCGTCGAAAAAACATTTTTCAAAAAATGTCAAAACAATGCAAAAAAAACATGTAAAAAGGAAATGAGGCTACCAGCGCGTCGCCGCATCGCCATCGCTTTCTTTGGCCCCAACCCATGCAGCCTCATCATTTTCATTCCATTCCTTTTTCCAAAAAGGGGCATCCGTCTTTAAAAAATCCATAATAAATTCACATGCCTCAAAAGCCTCTTTACGATGTTCACTAATGACAGCCACATAAACTATTGGTTCAGTGGGCCCTAGCCGACCAACCCGATGTACGATAGAGACACCAAAAAGCTGCCAACGACCTATCGCCTTTTCAGCAATTTTGTGAAGTGATTTTTCTGTCATCCCCGGGTAATGCTCAAGGTACATTGCGCTCACCTGACTCCCTTCACTAATATCCCTCACAAAACCCGTGAACTCGACAAGCGCCCCTGTTAACGCAACCCCTGAGCGCAACACACTAACTTCCGAAGCAGCATCAAATATTTCGGACTGTACTTTGATAGAAATGCGCATATTACCCCCCAGTCACTGGTGGAAAAAATGCAACTTCATCACCTTCAGCAATACTGTCTTCTAAACTTGCCATTTCTTGGTTTATAGCGATGAGCAACTTGTTATCAGAAAGCACTGTCTGCCACGGCTCCCCTTTATCCGAGAGAAGGTTTATTAGACCTTCGCCCGTAATGTTGCCCTCTATTGCAACAGGCTCGCCACTAATGCCCATTCGCTCTTTGATGCTTGCAAAATACAATATATCAATCACCATGAGTCCACTCCCCGCTTTTCCCACCTCTTTTCTCAAGCAATTTAACTGACTCTATTACCATACCTTTTTCTACCGCTTTGCACATATCATATATTGTTAACACAGCAGCAGTTACAGCAGTAAGAGCCTCCATTTCAACACCTGTTTTTCCAGCTAACTTACAAGTCGCCAATGCGGTTACCCCCCCCCTTTCAGGCTCCGGCGAGAACTCCACTTTCACCGATGTCAGCATTAAAGGGTGACAAAGCGGAATGATATCAGATGTTTTCTTCGCGGCCTGAATGCCGGCAATACGAGCTACCGCAAGCACATCCCCTTTAGCATGCTTACCTTCAACAATTAGTGAAAGCGTCGCTGCAGACATTCGAATAAACGCTTCTGCAACAGCAATACGCTGAGTAACTTCCTTTTGAGTAACATCAACCATATGGGCTTCACCTGAACTATTTAGGTGAGTAAGCGTCGCTTGTTGGGTCGGTTCTGTCATATTACAATCCGTTTACGTTGTGCCTCTAGAATTTTCGATAACACTGCAATACTATCGAACCTAACGCAAGTTTAATGTAATAAGTCCGCATTATGTCAGGCACCTATACTAAGGCAGATCAAACAAAACTACTCTGAGGGGATAATTTAATGGAGCAGCAACATTTTGGCTTTGAGATCAGCGAAGCTCTGTATCAACAATCTTGCACAGCTATTAAGGCTATTCAATCAAAAGAAGGCGGCGTCGACTTTAATATCAAAATATCCAATGCTTTGATGAACATAACCGAAGCTGGATTTGAAGCCTATTACTACAAGCCAAGCGATATGGTTAAAATTTCCTCCGTCGTCAAAAAGGCAGCAGATACAGGCATGGTAGCCGTTAAACGTGGCGTACACATGGTCATTAGAAAGCTCTTCAAAAACATGCCCACTCAAGAGCTAGAAAAGCTTGCGTCCTATATGAACACATTGCTCACCCATGAAAACAACGACTCAGCCCCGCGTTATTTTGTTGCATTTACCCTCTCACCTGAACTCTATAGCCTTGCCCAAGAGCTACTTGCACGAGTAAGCCAAGACCCAGAAATTGAAGGCTACCGCCAAAATATCATCTCAGCTCTCAACAAGCTGATTCGCGCTGGTGTCGAGGCATACTACGAAACACCCTCAAACATGATCAATATTGGGCGGATCATGCGAAAAACAGCTGACGTGGGTATATCAACGGCTGAAAAAGGGTCCAATATCGTAGTAAAGAAACTCTTTAACGTCATGCCTTACGACGCCTTAATACCGCTTTCAAGTTACTTTGAAAGCCTCCTGCATGATAACCTTCATACAAGAGTCAGCTAATAAATGTGACCGGGTTGGCTGTTTTTCTCTTTTTTATATAGAATGCACTGCAAAATTGCTGAAGAGCCAACCCCAAAATGATCTGGACACCCCACGCCACCGTTGCAACGATTGTAGAGGAAGATGGTAAATTCCTATTTGTAGAGGAGCGCTCTAACAACCAAGATGTTATTAACCAGCCAGCAGGACACATCGAGCAAGGCGAAACCATTCTCGAAGCAGCAGTTCGAGAAACGCTAGAAGAAACAGGTTGGCTCGTAAAACCAGAATATTTAGTAGGAATCTACACATATACCGCCCCTTACAACGGTGTAACTTATTATCGCTTTTGTTTTGCTGCTTCAAAAATACGGTTTATAGAGGACCACCCCATTGACAGTGATATTCATGGGCAATGCTGGTTATCTGAAAAAGAATTTGATGATAAGAAACACCTCCATCGCGGACCTCTTGTTGCACGGTGCCTACAAGATTACATCGATGGTAAAAAATCCCCGCTATCTGTTATCTATGAACACCCGTTAGGAAAGTAAATGTCGATATCTAAAGCTGACTCAACGTCAACCGCAGCAAAACAAAAAGTCATCGTCGGAATGTCGGGCGGAGTAGACTCATCTGTTAGTGCCTACCTATTACTTCAACAGGGTTATCATGTTGAAGGGTTGTTTATGAAAAACTGGGACGAAGATGACGGCACAGATTATTGCACAGCCATCACAGATCTTGCCGATGCACAATCAGTTGCTGACAAATTGGGTATTCACCTGCATACGGCAAATTTTGCTGCTGAGTATTGGGACAATGTTTTCGAACTATTTATTACTGAATACAAGTCCGGCCGCACTCCTAACCCCGACATTCTCTGTAACAAAGAAATTAAATTTAAGGCGTTTTTAGATTACGCCGAATCTTTAGGGGCAGACTACATCGCAACAGGCCATTATGCTCGACGAGGACAGGCGTCAGCTAACGATATTGAAACGACAGCTCCACTATTAAAAGGCCTTGATGGAAACAAAGATCAAAGTTATTTTTTACATGCAGTGGCCGGTTCAAAACTCGCCAAAACACTATTTCCATTAGGGGAGATTGAAAAGCCCGAAGTAAGACGAATTGCTGGTGAGCAGGGTTTTGATAATCACGACAAAAAAGACAGCACTGGCATTTGCTTCATCGGTGAGCGACGATTCAAAGACTTTTTACAACAATATATTCCTGCTCAGCCCGGTGAAATAAAAACAGAAAATGGTGACCTCATCGGCAAACACCAAGGACTGATGTACCACACAATGGGTCAGCGACAAGGCCTTGGAATTGGAGGTCTTGCAAATGCCTCGGAAGAGCCCTGGTATGTTCTTGAAAAAGATTTAGACAACAATGTTCTTGTAGTTGGCCAAGGCAACCAAAACCCAAAATTATTTTCAAACACATTAACCGCTACATCTATCGACTGGGTACAAGAAAAACCTTCTACATTCCCTTTTACCTGCATGGCTAAAACACGCTACAGACAACCAGATCAACATTGCTCAATTGACGAAACCACCCAAGATGGAAAAACCGTATACGCAGTCCACTTTGACGAGCCTCAGCGGGCCGTAACCCCTGGACAATCGGTTGTATTATATCAAGGCGACACGTGCTTAGGGGGCGGTATCATTGAACAGGCTTATAACACGTAACATGGCATGCACTTCGATCACCCTTTTACAAAAACATTACTTATATTGCGTGGAGCACTAAGCTTGGCAACCAACAAAACAGATAAAGCTCTGGCACTTTCAGGCATATTTCAAAGCGCCGCTTTAGTGCAACAGTTATCTCGCACCGGTGAATTGCCTAACCGGTACTTAGAAGCATCCTTAAAAAGTATATTTTCCTTGAACCCATCTAATATCGTAGATGTTTATGGTAGCGAATCAAAATTAGGCCTTGGAATAGACACCCTATACAAGGTCCTCGCTGATAACGATACAGCACGCTATGCAGATGCTATCCGATACAGCATCGGTATTCTTCATGTTGAAAAAATGCTACGAAAGAATACTGATTTACTTTCCGTTTTGCGCTCTCGACTAGAAACAACAGAGACTCAGCTAATTCATTTTGATGGCGTAACGAATTCTAGCGTTATTGCCAAGCTAGCCGACATTTATGTCGATACCATTGGCTCTCTTAGGTACAGAATCCAAGTAAAGGGAGACCCTCAGCAATTACAAAGGGATAGCGTTGCCAATCAGGTAAGGGCCATTCTTCTGTCAGGTGTTCGCTCAGCCATGCTCTGGCGTCAGTTAGGCGGGAGTCGCATTCAGTTATTGATAGGAAAAAAAGGTCTGATCACCTCTCTGGAATCTTTGAAATCATCTATTCACTTAGAAAACGACCAACAGTGACCTATCTTATTTAGCCGTATAATATTTGGGGGCCATTCGGTTATCGTGTATTATGCGCCCTTTCCCACATTTGGAGCCCAGCATGCAACTTAGCTCATTATCCGCAATATCTCCTGTTGACGGCCGTTACGGCTCAAAAACAGCCTCATTACGCCCTATTTTCAGTGAATATGGTCTTATTAAAAACCGAGTTATTGTTGAGATCCGCTGGCTTCAAAAGCTTGCTGACAACCCAGCAATTGAAGAAGTTGCGCCACTATCAGATACCGCCAACGCACTGCTAAACGATATTGTATCGTCCTTTAGCGAAGAGGACGCCTTACGAGTTAAGGAAATCGAGCGCACAACAAATCACGATGTAAAAGCCGTTGAGTATTTGTTAAAAGAAAAAATTGAGGAGAACGCAGAACTCCAAGCTATCACGGAGTTTATCCATTTTGCCTGCACCTCAGAAGATATTAACAACCTTTCACACGCTCTAATCCTAAAAGCAGGTCGTGATGATGTACTAATACCGCTTGTAGATAAAGTTATTGAAGCAATCAAGCAGCTTGCCGGCGAGTACGCAGATATGCCGATGCTGGCCAGAACCCATGGTCAAACAGCCTCCCCAACCACGATGGGCAAGGAAATGGCGAACGTTGTAGCCAGACTACGACGACAGCGAACACAGATCACCGAGATACCGCTACTGGGTAAAATTAACGGCGCTGTAGGAAACTACAATGCTCACCTCAGTGCCTATCCAACCGTAGACTGGGAAGAGAATGCTAACAGTTTTGTCGCTAGCTTAGGCCTTGAATGGAATCCATATACAACCCAAATAGAACCCCATGATTATATTGCAGAGCTATATGATGCCGTTGCACGGTTAAACACCATCCTTATTGATTTTGATCGTGACGTTTGGGGTTACATTTCCCAAGGTTACTTTAAACAACGTACTATCGCTGGTGAAATCGGCTCTTCAACGATGCCGCATAAAGTTAACCCAATAGATTTTGAAAACTCCGAAGGTAACTTAGGTATAGCTAACGCAATCATGGGGCATCTTGCCATTAAATTACCGATTTCCCGCTGGCAGCGTGATTTGACGGATTCGACCGTTCTTCGAAACCTTGGTGTTGGCTTTGCACATAGCATTATTGCTTATGAAGCAACGCTAAAAGGCATCAGCAAACTTGAGATTAACGAAGCAAAACTTGCTCTAGATCTCGACAATGCATGGGAAGTTCTTGCTGAGCCAATTCAGACCGTCATGCGCAGATATAACATCGAAAAACCGTATGAGAAGTTGAAAGAACTGACTCGAGGGAACACCATCACAAAAGAAACCTTAGCAACGTTCATCGACACTCTAAAGATCCCAGAAGAAGAAAAAGTACGTTTAGCAGCATTAACGCCTGCTAGCTACATCGGTAACGCGGCTGATCAAGCTAAAAAAATCTAATGCATACAGATAAACCCCTAGCAATGTTGGGAGGCCTTAGTATTAAGGTCTTCCTTCAAGACTACTGGCAAAAAAAACCTCTCTTTGTCAAAAGTGCGTTTCCTGACATTAGCAACATGATCAGTGCAGATGAATTAGCTGGTCTTTCGCTAGAACCCCATATCGAATCGCGACTTATTCAAGAGCACAAAAACAACCAATGGCTACTAGAGCACGGCCCCTTTTCAGATGCTCGGTTTTCAGAATTACCGGAATCACATTGGACGCTCATCGTTCAAGCCGTAGACCACCACATCCCAGAATTCAGCCAATTCTTAGACTCATTCAAATTTATTCCTAGCTGGCGTCTCGACGATATCATGATCACCTATGCCACAGATCAAGGTAGCGTAGGCCCACATTATGATTATTATGACGTGTTTTTAATTCAGCTAGATGGCAAGCGACAATGGCAATCTGGGCAACAATGCGACGAAAACACTGCGCTACTACCTGACTTACCCGTACGGATTCTTAGCCAATTTAACGCAAATGACACGTGGAATGTTGAACCTGGCGATCTTTTATATCTCCCCCCCGGTATGGCGCACCACGGAGTCGCAAACGGAGAGTGCATGACGCTGTCCGTTGGCTTTCGCGCCCCCAGCAACAAAGATTTGTTAAGTTCATATACTGACCATCAACTCGACCAAATCAAGGACAACCAACGTTACGCAGACCCTGACCTACAGCCTCAAAATAACACTGGCTGGATTCCTCCTTCAGCCATTAAAAAGGTAAAAGAGCAGCTGCTTTCATCTCTAGATTCTCCAAACGCCTTGGAAAACTGGTTTGGACAATATATGTCTGCGGCTAAATACGAAGATGAGCGCTCAGGTGATATTTCAGAGGACAATATCGAGCCTCTGAATATTGGCGATGTATTACTCTGCTGCCATGAAGGCGTCCCTTTTCTTAGAGATGAGACCAGCAGACTCGTATATACAGGTAAAGTATCCGACCGCCCTGAGTTGCTTTTTATTAACGGTCATCAAACAAATTTTCCTGAATCCGCCGACAGGCTCGTCCAATTATGCTGTCACCATAGAAGCCTACCACCGAATGAACTAGAAAATGCTCTCTCCCACCCACAGAACCAGGTGTTTTTCTTGCATCTCCTAGAAAAAGGTGTGTTCTATGCTGCAGACTAAACATAACTTACCGCTCATAACTTGATGATTGATAAGACATCATCAATAATATACCTTTAGCAAAACGTCTGTTGAGTGGAATATTTACACTATGTCGATTCAAAATTTAGGACCTCTACTAGTTGTAGGGGAAAGCACAGGATCTATCGGGCTGGATGGCGAGCTGGATTTTCATGCCGCACTGAATAATATGGCCGCTCAAGCCAAAAAAAGTGTGAAGATATTCACTCAAGAACTAGATCCCGAATTATATGACCAACCCGAATTTCTGAAAATAATGTCCGACATCGCTCGAAACCGGCAACGTTGTAAAATCCAAATACTAATACAGTCACCAGAGAAAGCCGCGAGAAGCGGGCATCGACTAGTTGAACTACAAAAACGTCTCACTTCTGCTATCCAAATCCATAGCATTCCTGATGATGAAACTAACAATAATGAAGAGTTCATGGTCATTGATGAAATAGCCATTACCCGTCGTTTCAGCATGGGTTTTATGCATGGTAATTGTGAATTTAAAGCCATTCCTGAAGCCCAAAAAAAATCACGCTATTTTGACCTCATTTGGCAACAAAGCAACCCTTGCCAGGAATTCAGACGTTTAGGGATTTAAACGTGAAAACAGTACATTATTTACACGTACTGCTCACAACGATTCTGTACCTATTTTGTGTGGCCGTACATGCCGTGCAACCTCCCAGCCATCTGCAAGTTTACGAAACGTACGCTCCTGCAAAAATCATCCGAAACTACATATCACCACTACTTAAAGATGGCGAAACCATTTCTTTGTTCGGGGGAAAAGTCATAGTCAATGCCTCAGCTCACACTCATTCGAATATATTAGAGCTATTAGCCAGAATTGATCATAAAGCACAAAAACTTCTAATTCACTTTCGACCAGCGTTAACTGCGAACAAATTTCGTAGTACCCACCATAAAAACAATACAATCAAACAAACACCAACAATCGCACGATTCTCTGGCTCCAGCACAAATGGAAAAATCACGGTTAAAAAACAAAACCATAAAATTGATGCAAGACTCACGAACAAAGAAGAACAAATAGCGCTATTAGAAGGGAAAACTGGCTATCTTAGGGGTACGACCGAGGGGTATAAAAACAAACCAGTGTATGCAAACGGTTTTTTCACAAATAAAGCCACTCTGGAAAAAAATGGTAGTGGACACTATATAAGTGCGAGAATTAACGGAAATATAGCCACGCTGCATTTTTCTAAAAAAGAACCCAAATCAATTAAAAACGCCTCCTCGCCTCAGGCGACATCATCTTCTACAAATGAATTAACCACACCTCTGGGCACTTGGATTCTCATTCCTTCTATTGATGGCCAACCAAGCGGGCAAGAAATACGCGTCCAATTAGCCCCATAAGCAAACTTTCCAGCTAGACTGTCAAGTCACCGGGTTATAAATTGACACCGTATCCAGAAAAACGCATCATCCACAGCCCCAGGTTAACGCTAACCTGACACACGTGAGAATTAACACGCGCCACAGACTCTATGTGAATTGCGCTTAGTATTGAGGTTTCAGCAATGACTGACAGAATTCAAAAAGGCGGACTACAAATTGCCTCCGTCTTACATGACCTAGTAGCCAACGAAATCATTCCTGGCACAGGAATCGAAGCAGATGCTTTTTGGGCGTCGCTTGAAAGCGTATTAAACGACTTAGCGCCAAAAAACAAAGCCCTATTAGCAAAACGAGATAGCCTACAAGCTCAGATAGACGCTTGGCATCAAGAACGTACAGGTCAACCTCATAACTTTGACGAATATAAGCAATTTTTATCTGACATTGGCTATTTGTTACCAGAAGGTGACGATTTCCAGATAGATACTAGTCGCGTAGATCCCGAAATTGCAACAATTGCAGGCCCTCAGTTAGTGGTTCCTGTAATGAATGCAAGGTATGCATTGAACGCAGCAAACGCTCGCTGGGGAAGCTTGTACGATGCCCTTTACGGTACCGATGTTATTTCCGAAGCTGACGGCGCAGAGAAAGGCAAAAGCTACAATCCTGGCCGCGGCGCAAAAGTCATTCAATATGCCGGGGGGGTTTTAGATGACATCGCTCCTCTGGCCAACGGTAGCCATAGAGAAGTTTCTGCCTACGCTGTTGAGACTGACAAGCTTGTTATCACCCTTATTAATGGTGAGAAGACTGAGCTTGCTAATTCCAACCAATTTGCAGGTTATATTCAAGAGGACTCACTAACAGCTGTCCTCCTAAAAAACAACAATCTACATGCTGAAATACAAATCGATCCATCACACCCCGTTGGCAAAGATCACCCCGCCGGTGTTAAAGATGTATTGATGGAATCTGCAATTACCACCATTCAAGATTGTGAAGATTCAATTGCAGCCGTTGATGCAGAAGATAAAGCCACGGTGTATAGCAATTGGCTTGGGCTTATCAAAGGCACTCTGTCTGAGACTATAAAAAAGGGTGGCAAGTCTTTTACCCGCACAATGAACCCTGATCGAGCGTACACTGCTCCTAATGGAGAAGCCATTTCCTTGCCAGGTCGCAGCATGCTGCTCGTTCGCAACGTTGGCCACCTAATGACCAATGGTGCCGTAATAATGGCTAACGGTGAGGAAGTACCTGAAGGCATTCTTGATGGCATGATTACTTGCTTAATATCTAAGCATGACATTCTTGGAAACTCTGAATTTAAGAATAGCCGAGAAGGTAGTATTTATATTGTTAAGCCTAAAATGCATGGTCCTGAAGAGGTAGCATTTGCGAACGAGCTTTTTGATCGAATCGAAGATGAGCTTGGGCTGGATCGCCACACACTCAAAATCGGCATCATGGATGAGGAGCGTCGCACAACGATCAACCTTAAAGAATGTATCCGTGCAGCGAAAAACCGTGTGATGTTTATCAATACCGGCTTCCTTGATCGTACTGGTGATGAGATCCACACCAGCATGGAAGCAGGCCCAATGATCCGCAAGACACAAATGAAACAACAGCCGTGGATGCAATCTTATGAAGATTGGAACGTAGACATTGGTGTTGAAACAGGCCTGAGCGGTAAAGCACAAATTGGCAAAGGTATGTGGCCAATTCCAGATCAAATGGCAGAAATGCTTAATGTTAAAATAGGTCACCCGGAAGCTGGGGCTAACTGTGCATGGGTACCCTCTCCTACTGCTGCTACATTGCACGTAATGCATTATCACAAGGTCAGCGTTGTTGATACACAAAAGGCACTCTCATCAAGAGCACGCGCAAGCCTTGACAACATACTGACCATCCCTCTTCTTGGTGATGTCAAACTTACCGATGAAGATATCCAGAAAGAATTGGATAACAACGTGCAGGGTATTCTAGGATATGTCGTGCGTTGGATCGACAGCGGCGTTGGTTGCTCAAAGGTCCCGGATATCAATGATATCGGCCTAATGGAAGACCGAGCAACGCTACGTATATCCAGTCAGCATATCGCTAATTGGATACGTCACGATATTTGCACCGAAGCACAAGTTGTTGAAACGATGCAGCGAATGGCAGCAGTAGTGGATCAACAGAATGCAGGCGACGCGAGTTACAGAAATATGTCACCAAACTTCGATGGCAATGTAGCATTCCAAGCAGCATTGGATCTTGTGATAAAAGGAAAAGAGCAACCAAACGGTTACACCGAACCTGTGTTACACGCTCGACGAAAAGAAGCAAAAGCAAAGTATGGTCAGTAGTTAACAGCTATCATCAAAAAAGGAGTGCTTTATAAGCGCTCCTTTTTTATGCGCGCCCCTTGATGGGCGACCTTTATTTATAGCTCATATAACCAGCATGTCAACTTTTCCCCCCTCTCTAATCCTTTCGTTTAATCTACTTAAAAAAAAAGCCCTAAATACATAAAATAATTCGAATTTTTATTTATACGCACTATTCTTGATCTAACGAACACCATAACAATAGATAATTCTGAAGGGTCAGCCTATGAACTCCAATTTTACTCGTCGCCGTTTTCTCAAAACCGTTGTTGTTAGCGCAGGAGCTGTTGGGGCAAGCAGCTTAGTTGGTTGTGGAAGCGAAAACGCCGGCCACAGTGACAGTGGCGGCGTGTCATTTTCTAGTGTCGATGAAGGGGCAATATTCCCTCAATCCGTAGCATCAGGTGACCCCAAATCAGGCTCGATTATCCTATGGACACGCTTGGGAACAAATAGCACATCAGATCAAACTGTAACGGTAGAAGTTGCAGCCGACTCATCATTTTCGAGCATCGTTGCACAAACATCACTGACATCTTCATCAAGCAGCGACCACTGCTTAAAAGTAAAAGTTACCGATCTTAACAGTGCTACTACCTATTACTATCGGTTTATCACTAGCGATACATCGTCTCGTACAGGTCGTTTTAAAACAGCAGCTAAAGGCAATGTAGATACGCCGGTTAAATTTGGCTTTATTAGTTGCCAGGATTATATAAACGGCTACTACAACACGCTTCTTAAGTTCCTAGAGCAGGATCAATTAGACTCCGTTGATTTTATTGTTCATCTTGGTGACTATATTTACGAGACTACGGGTGACCCTAGCTTCCAGGCAAATGTTCGCCCCATCACTTTTACTGACCAAGACGGCGCTTTACCTTTGCCGAACGTAACAACCCCGACGCACTACGCTGCACAATCACTTAGCAACTATCGACAGCTATATAAAACAGTTAAGGGTGACAGCATATTACAGCAAGTTCACGAGAAATTTGCCTTCATCAATATTTGGGATGATCATGAGTTCTCTGATGATTCTTGGCAGGACAACGCCACCTATACTGATGGCGTGGCTGACGAACAAAATACAACGCGAAAAGAAAATTCTGAACAAGCCTTCTTTGAATATACCCCAATTGATATCGTACCAAACACAGGTGGACCTGAAGCTAGCGGTCAAATATCAGTAGACGCAGACAACTTATATCAGTCGATAATTTCTCGTCAGTTCCGCTTTGGCTCAAACCTTAACCTTATGATGTCTGATTTCAGAACATTCAGACCCGACCACGTTATTCCGGAAGACTCATACCCTGGTAAGGTGATAATTCCTGAATTAGAACTAGGTTACACGCTAATATCTTCATTCTTTGCAGGTGCCCTCACCGCTTGTAGCGCAGACCCAGCAACTGACGCTGCCGCTGATTTCATATATGACACTGTTGCTACCCTTGTAGGTCCAATCACAGTAAACCCTGCCTTTGACCCCACAAACCCATTTGCACTAATAGACCCTGTAGATATTCAAAGCATGGTTCAC
Organism: Gammaproteobacteria bacterium 42_54_T18; assembly: GCA_002163245.1. Classification (GTDB taxonomy): domain Bacteria; phylum Pseudomonadota; class Gammaproteobacteria; order Pseudomonadales; family Ketobacteraceae; genus 42-54-T18. The sequence goes on from MAAL01000110.1 coordinate 42,736, forward strand.
GACACATTAGGCCCTGCTCTTAACGGTTCACTTGTACTGCAATATGTCGATATCGATGATCCAACATATGCAGCCTACAAAGCCGTTATGCAGGGCGTTGTATCTCAGCAATACCTAGCCGCCGGTGTAGCTGCTGCTGACGTTGCCGCAAAGGTAGCACTTAGGATTACAGGCAGAATGGCAGTAGACTTCATTAATGGCACTGTTGTTGCTGCTGGTAATCCAGTACCTTTACTTGCGGACGCCACTTTCGAATACGGAATGACCTACGCTCAATTAGGCAGAGACACAAGCTCTGTAGTATCATCCAACGGAATCGGCTCTCGATACAATGTCGTAAAAGACACGTACGACATATACACGCTTTACCTATCTACAGTCGCACCCGTACTACATCCTCTGTCAACAGACCCCGATTACATCGATCCTAATTACGATAATGCGTGGGGAGACGCCCAACAAACCAGCATTTTGATTAACATGTCTGTTAGCAATGCAACATGGAATGTTCTAGGGAGCTCGACCTCATTTACATCAATGGTGCTTGATGCCAAAACTAATGCCTGCACAGGTGTTGGTTCACAGCTTCGGCAGGTTCTCGATGGTGCTGGGCTTGGGGCTGCATTCCCTCAAGCACAAATTTATTTGAATGTTGACCAATGGGATGGATTCCCCATTAGGCGTAGAATTTTAATGGATGACCCAACCGGGGCAATTGCTGCAAACGGTCTAAAAACACTCAAAGGAGCTGACACGATAATTATTTCTGGTGACATCCACGCAACCTTTGCAACAGATCACGGCGCCAACGCATCCGGTAACAGAGCGATTGAATTTACTACACCAGGGGTATCGTCAGGTAATTTTGCCACTTTCGTAACTGGTGCGGTTGCCAGCATTGTGGATGCTGCCACTGCTAATGATGGTGTAGATGCAGGTGACCTTGCGATATCAGAATCCTTAACCACCAATCTCACAACTTTCATCGAAGAAGGCAACCCTCTCATCACTCACAACAACAATGCTGTGAACGGTGTTGCCATAGTTGATGTAACATCAACCACTCTCACCACAACATTTCACCACTTAGCCACCGGTATCACTCCTGGTGTTTTTGCAGCGCAAAACCCAGCCAGTGATTTTTACACAAACCTTGTGACCAGCTATTACGATTCTTCAGCTACCGCTTACAACGCCGATCAAACTGCTTTAGCATGGACGTCTAAATCGTTTAGCGTTACAAAAGTAGATGGTAAAAACGGCGCTCTCACAGAGCTCTAAGGCAAATAAAAAAACACTTACAAGGCCCTTCGGGGCCTTTATTTTTTTTACCTCAACTTCCCCGCCGTATATCCAATCAACCGCCTTAACCACTGATGCGCAGGATTATGATGCAACATCGGACTCCAAGCCATTTTCAATTCAAACTCTGGTATGTAAAACGGGGGCTCTTTAACCTCCAAATCCGAATTCTCCGCTTGCATCACAGCGACCTTCGTCGGCAACGTGGCAATCAAATCATTATTCTGAACCAATAATCCGGGCATTTGATAATGCCGAGTAAATACAGAAATTTTTCTCTTCTGCCCTATCCTAGACAATGCCTGGTCAATCCACCCTAACCCCCCTGACTTTTCCGGATTAATACCAAACCCAACACCCATCCCTGTTTTACTCACCCAAACATGCTGCGCTTCTAGGTATGTTTTTAATCCAAAGGTTTTTGCCGCTGGGTTATTCTTGTTCACTAAACAAGAAAAAGTATCAGTCCATACCGTTGTTTGATGGAACGATTGAGGTATCTCATTAAACCGGTTAATTGCCATATCAACCCTTCCCTGCTCCATATCCTGATAACTGACATCGCTTGGAGTCAACACATCAAGAATGATATTAGGAGCCTCACTACGTATATGTTTTATAAGTTTTGGAAACAAGGTGGCTTCAGCATAATCTGACGCCATAATTCGAAACACTCGTTTGCTAGTCAGTGGCTTGAAATCTTGCTTGGGCTCTAACAGAAACTGTGTTTCCGCTAAAATTTGGCGAACTTTGGGCTGAACATCTAACGCTCGCTCTGTTGGCTTCATACCTGAAGAGGATCGAACGAGAATAGGATCATTAAACAGATCACGCAGACGACGTAAACCGTTACTCATTGCTGGTTGAGTTATACCCAGTTGTTCGGCAGCCCGGGTAACATTTTGCTCTCTAAGCAAAACATCCAGGTACACCAACAAATTTAAATCAACTCGAGCAATATTCATTCTATCAATACCTTTTGGCGAACCATAATTACGGTATATTATGGCAGAAATTAGGCCAAGGCATTCCTATAATCTAATATTTTTTGCGCGATAAACCATATCCAAGAAATCAAAACCACAACACCGTAAAACTTCCAACGATTAAACTGACAGTTACGCCAACAATGTCAACCCCATAGGCAACGCGTCACCATACATCCGCTTAGTATCGATCGAATCTAGCTCAGAAACAGACCTTACCATCTCAACCCAGGATTCAGGGCATTTTTCGTTTATCAGCTTTTCGACAACTGACTTTCTCATATCCGTAGACACGTCAACCATACGATCACCACTACGACGAGCAATCATCATCGCACACAACCCTGCTGGCGACTGCTTTTTCCAATCCTCGGCTAACGCCAACATCAACCATTGCTCAGCTTCATCTGCAGGTACAACATAGACAGAGCCAGCTCCAACTAACACCCGAGACCCCACCCTACCAAGCGCCCACCAAAGGCTAGCCGACGAAGAGTCCTTTTCCAACCTCGATACCAACCACTTACCCAGCAGCCTTTTTTGCAACAACGGCAGGTGCTCTAAAGAAGCAGACAAACGTAACATTTCTTCGTACGCTTTCTTTTTTGATTCTGTTGCGACACTGGCATTTCGCGCAGTTGCCGGATCGATAAACTTAGCAACATCTTCAAACAAGCGAATCTGTATGGACACTGGCAACCCTGGGGCAATACGTCGCCAAAAACTCCACCACTCCGCCCACGCCTGATGGCTTTGACCAAATTGCAAACCAGCCTCATAAAGCGGGGTAATAGCCTGAACAAAAGAATAGTCGCTTTCAAAACCCACTCCTGGGCGCAGCGTATAGCCCGCTAAATTAAACCACACTCGCTCGTGATCCTTAGACCTTCTCTTTTTCTTTTCTCCACTTATTAGCTCTACAAACATTGCCCTAAGCAGATGCAATGGCCATTTTTCTTTCTTACCCAAAGTTAATTCTAATTCTTTTCTAAGTTTTTTAACCAAATCAGGGCTAGCAGACTTATCACTACTTCCATAAACGCATGCAATAAGCTCTCGCGCTTTTTTAAAATTTGGGGGTAAATTCTTAGTTGGCGTTGTCAGTGCAGGCTTATCAATCATCACCTCTGACAATTTCCCGTCTTTAATCTCAAACTCCAGATCCCAGCGCTCTAATGGATTAGCAATTGATGCACATTGCATTTTGACTGTGCCTATTTCTGTAAGATAACAAACAATCACAACATCCACTTCCGTCGCCCCATCCATAGAGCAATCAAGGGACGCCATTAACGGAGGCAGCTTTTTAAATATACTATTGGAACAATCTACAATTTGCCCTGGAAAATAGCGATCATCATTGGATACTGAATACAAATCAAACCTTACAGGCTCCCCCAGGCGCAAAGAAAAACGCTTGGCAGCCAACAGGACCTCTTCGCCCTTTTCGGTTCCTCTAGGGAGCAAACAAATACCTTCAGCATCGCCATCAACGCACAAGAAAAACGAATGTGCCGCACCACCTCCAATCGTGAACTTCCCAGTCAATGTCGATATTGCGTAGCCCACCGCTCCATAGGCAACCGCTAAATCAGGTGAGCCATTATCTAACTCAACCAACGGCTCACCTTTCCATTTTGTTAATACGTCCAGTAACTGGCGTTTAATTAGTGGACTATTAAACACACCGCCATTAAATAGGACGGTATCCGGCACTGCTTGCTCGTCGCTGGAAACGCCTAATGCTTTCTGAGACAAACGCTGATAACGCTGTAAAAATTGAGCAATGTGCTTTGGTATGGCAGGATCTTTCGCATAAGGCAGCCCAAAAGCTACCACACCACTTTGAGTTGTTGCAGGTAAATCATCTACATTAACTTTTGGAAAAAAACCATTCAACACTAACTCTTGTACAGAATCGCGATGAAGCTGTGCTGTTTTTGCTCCACCGATCAAGCGAGAACCACTACCCAGCACCGTTACGTTAGCGCTTGCTGGGGATGACTCAGACATAAGCAATTCTTTTGCTTGGCGAGACTGCTGAATAAGCTGCGCCAATGTTGAAAGCCTAAGTTGCTTGCCCACTCCAGCAATTTGTTGCTCTGCCTGATGAGCTAGCGCTAAATCAACATTGTCGCCACCCAACATCAAATGATCGCCAACACCTATCCTACTCAACACCAACTTTTGATTTTTTTCTTTGACCTGAATAAGGCTTAGATCTGTTGTGCCACCACCAACATCACATACCAATAACAACTTTGTATTCTCTAGTACTTTTTCAACACTTCCATCAGCGTCGGTTTTATGCCGGTAATACCAATCATAGACAACTGCTTGAGGCTCCTCGATCAACACCACATTAGGAAGGCCTGCATATTTTGCAGCAGTAATCGTCAAGGATCTCGCCGCTTCATCAAAAGATGCAGGCACAGTAATCGTTACTTTCTGATGTTCTATAAGGTCGTCTGGATTAGCATAATTCCATGCTGCGCGCACATGAGCAAGATAACTAGCACTTGCGAGTACGGGAGACACTTTTTCCACATCATCTGTGCCCCCCCATGGCAAAATATCTGCTGTTCTATCAACTTGATCGTGGGACAACCAGCTTTTTGCACTAGCAACCTGGCGCCCCTCAACTTTAGAACCTAATTCCCGCGCCCACTCTCCAACAACAACGCTATCAACATCCCCCCTTAACGTTGTTTTCCCCCAAGGTAGGGCAATATCCTCATCAGCAATCTCCCCAAGTGTAGGGTGATAACGAAATGAGGGTAACAGCTTTCTTTTTGCAACCTCACCACCAGAAACCAACTGATCGATTTCGAACAATGTAGGGCTGGCATGATTGGGGCCACGTGATATATCTGCGTAGGCAACAACCGTATGGGTTGTGCCCAAATCAATACCAATAAGAAAACGAGAACTAAGGGTATTGCTCACAAATCACCTCAAATGACAGTTTATCAACAAAAGACTAGTGCGGCTAAAGGCGACAATTAATCTCGTACATCAAACTCTACCTGCCAGCGTTGATCGCCCTCTCGAGGTATCGCTTCGACCATTAAAGTGCCTATTTCTGTAACTTTTGCGGCCAAACGCACAGGGACAACCTCGCCTTCCTTACGGCCATCTGCCGTCAGGTTCGCTTGAATTTCAGGCAATTCTTCCAACTCATCTGGAGACCAAAAATCTAGAAGAGTTCCCGATACATCATCCCTACGAACCGTTGAACCAAAGAACTTAAATCGTACAGGTTGCCCGACAATCAAACCAAACTCTCGATCAGAAACTTCAGCCTCAGTCCCCTCTTCCATGCCAAACGGAGCCAAGCAAAGCGCTTCAACAGGTGCATCCATTCCTGGCACAGCGGGCATAGAGCTTTCTACACCAATATAATAAGCAGACGCTAGGCCTCCACGAATTCGAACACCATTACCTTGCTTTACGAAACCAAAATAAGCAGCGCCCTTTGCAACGGCCAAATCCAGATCAGCACCATCCAACAGTCGCGCCTTGTCTTCCCCTGCCTCCGTTAGCCAACCATTAATAATCGATAACAAGCGATTCGCGAGCACGGGTGCTTTAAGCGACCCTCCATTAAACAAAATTGCCGAGGGCTTAATAAATTCATCTTGTGAATCAAACCCCAAAGAATCAGTTGCTCCGGCCTGCTTACTTAAAAAGCCCGCAATGTGCCGGGTGATTCCGGCGTCTTGAGCATATGGCAAACCTATTTGTGTTAAAGCAGCTCTTGGTTTTTCAACTGGGTGCTCATCGATTGTTGCTTCAGGAAAGAAGCCGTTTACTAATGTTTGCTCAATCTCCACTCTTGTCAATTCAGAACGCAGTGTGGCCCCTAGCAATTTAGAGCCTCGGCTTGGAACAACGAGAGGCACTGCATCCAACGCGGGGTCAATTAACATTTTTTCTTTAGCTGAACGACAGCCGTGTGTTAACGCTTGGACCTGCCAAGGTTGGAGGTTTTTACCTTCTTTCGCCAACTTAGCTCGAACCTGATAAGCAAGTGCCAAATCCATATTATCGCCACCGAGGAGAATATGATCACCTACCGCGATTCTATTAAGGATGAGGTTACCCTCTTCTTCTGTAACTGCAACCAAAGATAAATCCGTAGTTCCACCACCAATATCAACAACAAGGATGACATCGCCGACTGAAACCTGATCTCTCCAGTTATCCCCCATGGACTTTACCCAGCTATAAACTGCAGCCTGAGGTTCTTCTAGTAAAGTTAAATGGCGAACACCAATAGCTCGTGCGGCTTCAGCAGTCAGATCTCTCGCTGCAGGATCAAACGATGCAGGAATAGTAATAATAACTTCTTGCTCGTCAAATGAATCCTCTGGGAACTCACTATTCCATGCATTTTTAAGATGGGCTAAATAATCAATCGATGCCTGTAACGGAGAAACTGTGTTTACTTCTTCAGGGCTATTCAAAGGTAAAAAGTTTGATTTGCGATCAACACCGCCATGGCTCAACCAGCTTTTTGCACTTGATACTAAACGTATTGGTGTCTTCGCCCCTAACTCTCTAGCAAGTACACCTGTTATTTTTGAGGTTTGCGTACCCCAAGGCAACGAAGTTTCCGCATCTGTTATTTCCGCGTCATGAGGAAGATAAAGAAAAGACGGCAATTGTTTTTTCTTTTCAACATTTCCCACTGACGTTAATTGGGCAATTTCCAGTAACCCGGTTACAGGCTCATCCTGAGAGCTTTGCTCGTCAATACTTCCAAGCTCAACATAGGAAATAACAGAGTTGGTAGTGCCTAGATCGATTCCGATGCTATATTTCACAATTCCACCTCCGCAGGTGCAACCACATAAACATCATGCTCCTTTGCCAACTGAGGTAGCGATACCTCATTCACACGCCAACCTTTATGAATCAACGTACCGGTAAACGGTGCCTCTCCTGTAACATTGCCAGTAAGTCGGTTTTCAGAAGCATTAAAGCCTTGGACAAGCGTTATTCTAGACTCTTCGTCCTCACTTCTTATTGCTTCAAAGTTAAACACTTGTTGCAATACTTTCCTGCTGCCTTCATGAACAACCCTAGCTGCCGCACCAACATCGCTATCACTAAACCCTGCTAAATCTTCGTGAACGAAATCGATTAGCCGTGCATCTTGCTGCAACAACATTAGCAATTGTAACGCCGCTTCTGGCGTTGTTTCTTTTAATAAGTTTTGTTTGATTGCGCTTTCATCAACTTTATCCGAAGGCGTAACTTGTTCTTTATTCGGTTCAACCGTAGATTCATTAGTATTTGAAGACGACCTAAACATCGCCATAATCACTACAATAATTATTAACAACAAAGACAAAGCGCCTAAACCAACATGCGCAACATCCAATGTTACAGGCATTAAAGACAGATCAATATTCATCAGCTTACTCTTTCCATCAAATTTTCAACAACATAAGCCCATTAGGGGCTAATCAAGGCCGGATCATACCATGAAACAGGCTTTCTTTGATGAGTAAGCTAGGGGAAAATGTATCATTTCTTCTAGCAACCCAGCGAGAGTGACAAGAAAAAATGATGACAATGTCGTTATGATACCCCTTCACTAACCAAGGAGAACGCTGCAGAAGCTACATCAACACCATTTACCTGATCAAAATATACAAATCGATACAACCTTTCACAGGTGCTTTTCTCACGTAAATCCTGGCAGGCTAAATCAGAGTTATACCATGTTGCTAAATAACGCTCTCGTCCAGCGTGATCTTTGGCTTCTAACACACGTAACGCAATATCATAGCCTTGATCATTTACAGCCCTTCCATCCACTACCAGGGGGCTCCAATTATCAGCATTATCGCCACATACCTCGATACGCAGCAAAGGGATGTTAAAATTTAACTCATTCGAGGGGCGATCAAAAAAATGAAATGACCAGCACTCCTCTTCAGAGTCTGACTTTTGCTGGTAAACAGGTTGGTTCAACACTGCAACCTGAGTTTTCGTTTTAACGGTGCTAGCAATTGGCTCAAAGTAATGGCAAGTTTTGAAACTTAACTCCTGCTGTAAAGGAAGGTCTGCAAAATTGCCTTTAATCGTTAGATCCTCAACAATGCTAGCCAGTTTCTCCGCCAAAAATGGTGTTGATTTTGGACCATACAATGTATGACCTCCCTCATAGAATTGGCGAGCATACTCCTCAGGGGTGACAGTATACCCAGTATAACCATTTGCCAAACTCGTTACGAACACCTGCTTATGCCTTATGTCACTAGCTTCCAACACAGCATCAACAGACGCAGTGAAACGACGCCCTGCCTCAACGCTAACTTCAAAAGGAAGCGCCAACATGACAAAATCGCCAATGTTAAGTACTTGTAATTGCCTCTTATGTGGGAATTCTTTTTTAGGCAAAGCGGCGAACTGCAAATAGGACGCTACCCAGCGCTTATGCCCTTGCTCTCCCTTTGTAAACACAGATCGAGCACTACCCGCTCCATGCTTGAATAATGGTGCATTATATAAAAAGGGCGTCTCATTTTCGTACGCACCAGCTGTCAGCGCCGTTCCCAATACTGGCCTGCTCGCAATCACTCCAGGGTGCTTTTCTGCTTCTTTGTAAAAATCCACCTCCCTTATTGCCGATGCCAAGGAAATAGTTGACTCCAGCTTATTTTCTAGCGAAGAAAACAATTCCCATGCCTTCTCCGCGATATCACAACCGATACGTCGAGATTCTTTAAAGCCCGCCTGCCCTTTCTTTATGTTTGGAGCGATATCACCGTGAGTTCCCTGAAATGCGCCATGCACAGTATCCCAGGGTGTCTCATAATGCCTTTGAATTTTCCATTGCAGCTCTTGACAAATGTAAGCCCATACATCGGCGTTATTGAGCTTTTCCGAGGCGGGTACAGTTGTCCCATGGATTGAAAAACATGAAATGGCAGCCTTTGGGTAAAACAAACCATCACCACCTTGCTGATCAATTCTCACCATAAAAAGACTAGGGTTGATCGCATCATAGATTGTTGTCTTATCGGATTTCCCTGGATTCGTTAAGTAGGGGTCAAGCGCTCTATTGCGCGTTGCATGCCACACACCTATAGAGCCTGTCGCAATCTTAGCGGGCTTCCTGTCGTGAAACGCGTCCATTACCGAAGCTACTATTTGTGCAACAACAAAGTCATACAGTTCAGGGTCAAATCCAGGTTTATTAGATGCAAACGCATTATAAAAATCGCTATCGAGTAATTGGCCTGGGCCAGAATGGGTATGAGTACAGGTCATACAAAGATTGTTTGACTCGACATTCGTCTTCTCAGCTACCAGCTCAGCAACCTTATCGCGAATAATAGAAGAACCAGCATGCAAATCCGCCTGAACTATTACAATAGGCTCGCAGCCTTCTTGATCTATGTAAAATGAACGGACTCGTAAGCGCGTTCGAAAGCCATTACCAAAATTGGCCATCGCCGCATAACCACCCTTGGGAACACCCGGTCTCGGTGTGATGTCAGCAACGCCAACACCGGCTACCAGCCCTTTTGTATTCGTTTTTACTTTCGAAGCAATACGGCGAAAAGACAACGTTGTTCTTTCGGGTAAGACAAAATACTTAATACTATCAAACAAGCCTGCTGATGTACTGGCCATATATCAGCCCTCCTCAGGTTACATAAATCAGCGAAATCCTTACACTCCAGCAGCTTATTCAAGACGTTTCAATGCATCAATACCCTTTTAGGACAGTCCACTGATCATATAGGCATATTTGATATTGATATCGATCTAGGCTGAGGACCCATCAACACCAACTACTATCATGCACCTAAATTAGCACATGACTTACCAGCAGCAGAAGTACTGAAATTCGCTTTAAAACAAATGTTAATCTTTTTTTGGGGCTAACCATTTTCGCTCAATCAACCAATCAACAGCCACACGTCCAGGCCCATACAAAAACAATACTCCAGCCATAAGCCCCCAAATGATATGATCCTTCTCACCAGCGGGACTTATATCAGCATATGAAATCGCGGCAACAATATTGAGAACAAACAGCGCCAGAACATTTAAGCGAGTCAGCAATCCAAAAACAAGAAACACAGGGATGGCTAACTCTGCCGCTGTTGACAAATACGCCGCCAATTCGAATGGAATGATCGGCACACTATATTCGTATTCAAACAACATTAACGTTGTATCCCATGACTTAATCTTTGTCAGGCCCGATAGAAAAAACACGTTAGCTAACCACAAACGAATGCCGAAAAGAAACACGTCTTGCAATGGGTTTATTGCTCGTAATGCACCTGTTGCACCAGAGTGCGCGACTGTCATTATAGACATAAAAATACCCCTCATTTTACTAATGTAAAGCCGGCTATCAGCCCTGTTTGCATACACCGCCCTAAAATACCAGACAGGTCCGATGCACAGGGCAACGTTGCTATTTCGGAAAACGACTTACCGTCAGTTACCGCTTGTAAAAATTCATATTCTTGCTCTGAAAGTACATCAATTCGCATGCCAAATGCTGCATTTCGCCAAACAACAAGACACACAGCTCCATCATCCAAATTCACGATCCCATTACCAACATAGTCCTCTTGATTGACTTGCCAAATCTGGTGAATAGGGAATATCGAACGTACCAAGATTGCCGAAGGTGTGGTAACAAAGTGAATACTACCTTGGTCCACTTCTGCAACAGTGCTTAAATCCGCTATAGAACATATGCCGGCCGCTAGAGTATCAGGTGCATTAAACGCCCTATGCCAAGACCACTCTAGTGTTACCAAGTCGGCCAAATATTCCAATTCTCTTACTGGTTCAAAGTCTGTAATATAAACAGAGAACTCAGAACCATAGTCACCTAAATCAGGGGAATTCGAAGGGTACCTCCTCAAATAGTCTGCAACCATATGCTTAAAAAACATTTCCCCAACCAATTTAACACACACAGGGTAAATGCTAAAAAGTGCATCTGTAAGGCCTCCTAAAATACTATCTTTGTATATATTCACTGATTGCTCACCTGATAAATTAACCGTAGTTTTTATACGCGCATAAAACTCGCCATTTTCTGGCGATTGTGAATCAAAAACTGTTTTATAAAACAACCGTTGCAACTCTAGAAGCGACATACCTTTATTCATCGCTATGCAACCTCATCCAAAAACATTTGCGCTTTTTTTGACTCACCTAATAAAACATCAAAATCTGGAACATCGGTGTCCCACTCAATTAACGTGGGTATGGCACCAAACATCTCAAGCGTTTCTTGATAAAGCCTCCAAACAGGGTCTCGTACGGTATAACCGTGAGTATCGAAAAGATAATCACCTTTGTTTTCATAGCCCGCCAAGTGAATTTCTTTGATTCTGTCTTTTGGTAAAGCTGCCAGATATTCTGATGCAGAAAAACTGTTATTTTGCGCGCTCACATACAAATTATTCACATCTAGCAACAATTGACAGCCAGTTTGCTCTAACACTCCCCCTACAAATTCTTGCTCACTCATTTCGGAAAAATTGAACATTAAATAGGATGAAGGATTCTCAACCAATAGTGTTCGCCCCAATATGTCCTGGGCCTGAGAGATTTTATCTATAATGTTTTTCTGAGCTTCAAGAGTATAAGGAAGAGGTAACAAATCATGTGTATATTGACCATCAATGGAAACCCAAGCGATATGATCCGAAACATAAGTCGGCTCCAAACGATCAGCAAGGCTCTTTAATCTAGCCATATAATCTACATTCAAAGCATCAGCAGAACCCAAAGACATACCAACACCGTGCAACGTTATCGGATACAAATCTCGAATAGCTTCTGCCCGCACTATCGGCAACCCACCCTCCCCCATGTAGTTATCACTCAATAGCTCAAACCATGGCACACTAGGATTCGTTTCAAAAATATGTTGATAGTGGCCTGAACGTAAGCCAAGGCCTGCCCCAGCAATACCAGATACCGTTGAAAATCGTTTGTCTGTCATAGATATACCGCAAAGAAACACAAAGAAACCAGCCAAGAGGAACCTTGACTGGCAGCACGACAGCTAATGCTTAGCCTTTCACTTTTCCACCAACGATTTTATTACATGTACCTTCTGGTACATAAACCCACTCTTCTGCATCACCGTCAGCTTTCGATTGTCCAGCACAACTATGCTTACTAGTTCCGCAATCATTCATACCAGCTTTAGCAACACCTTGGCATTTTTCAAACCCAGGCTTGCCAGCAAGTGCGCTACTTGAAACTGACGCCAAACCTAACGCTAATGCACCCGCTAAAGCTGTATTCATAATGGTCTTAGTATCTTTCATCGTCTTACCCTTCTCTTTGATATTTATCGAATTTATTTTAATTGCGAAATTATTTAGGCAGCTAATATCGTTGCCGTCAACCGTTAGACGCTAAAAAGCTAAAAACATTACAAAAACTTGAAAAAAAATTACTCCCCTCTCTTTCTTAACCAAAATACACGCCAAGCACCAAAATTATCACAGATAATACTCTCCAATACTCAGCCAACGTTTTTTACTCTACACTTAATTCTGTATACCAAAAGGAACGTCTCATGGAAACCGAAACACGAACATTCGACTATAAGATATTCTTTAAATCCTCAGAATATCAGTTCGACTATTCAGTAACAATATCCAACGACAACTACCAACACCCTCCCCCTGTCAAAGAACAGCCGGAATGGTGTGCATTGGAGTACAAAAAATGCCCAAACTGTACGCTTAGCAGTATTTGGCACCCACAATGCCCCTTAGCTTTGCGACTCATCCCTTTTGTTGAACTTCCCTCCTGCAACTCTTATGACGAAGTTCACGCCGAGGTCGAATTCGACGGAATGAAAACCACGTACGACACATCAGCTCAAGAAGCCTTTAGTTCATTGATTGGACTTGTAATGGCCACGAGCGGATGCCCACATACCGAATTTTTCAAACCCATGGCGTGGTATCACCGCCCTTTTTCAGGCCCCGATGAAACTATGTATAGGGCCTGTACAACTTACCTCTTCTCTCACTTTGTTCACCAAGGCGACTCTCAACAAACTCTTTCGTTTGATTTCCTCAAAGTGGTTTATCAGAACATTCACACTATTAACGTACACATAGCCTCAAGAATAAGAAACTACCTAGAAACAGATTCAGCTATAAACGCCATCGTATTGCTCGATCTAATTACCAAAGACTTGCCTATCGCGATCGACGAAGACCTAGATGAATTGAAAAAAATGTTTAGCTGCCACGAACAAATTTACAAATAGTCATGCCCCATTACTGCCGTGATGCGATGTCAGTAACGCTAAATTTCAGGCATAAAAAAGCCGAGCTAAAAGCTCGGCTTTTTTATTGAATAGTGGCGTCCCCAGGGGGACTCGAACCCCCGTTACTGCCGTGAAAGGGCAGTGTCCTAGGCCACTAGACGATGGGGACGCAAAATCGAAATTTGGTGGAGCCTAGCGGGATCGAACCGCTGACCTCAACACTGCCAGTGTTGCGCTCTCCCAGCTGAGCTAAGGCCCCAAACTTCGATAAAAGTCCACGTCATCAGACGTGTTTCTTGTAGCAACAACATTTAGCTAGGACACTAAACGCCATGTCTCTACAAGAGATGCGCATATTATGGATAAACCCCTTATATGTCAACAACCTAATACAAAAACCGACTATAAATTTCTAAATTCTTTCTCCAGCCGCTTCATTTCCTTCTTAGAAGGGCCTCCAACAACGTTTAATCCCGCCCGTAATCGCGCACGCGTCATATCTGGCCCTAAAATATCCATCGCGTCCATGATAGATGGGGCTGATTGTTTTCCTGAAACTGCGACAAACACGGGGATCATAAAGTCTCGCATTTTTATCTCTAACGATTCAGACAATGAGAATAGGTCTTTCTGGATGTTATCTAACGTCCACTCTCTCTGCGCTTCAAGCCGCCACAGGGAGAATTGAAGGATTTTCCGAACCTGCTCAACCTCAAGCTTCTTATACTCAAAACTATCTGCTGTAACGTCAGGCATACCTTCTAAGAAAAAAGATGCCAACGGCGCTGCGTCACTCAGCACATTAATACGCTTCTGTATAAGAGGCAGTACTTTACCAAGGTAACTTTGGTTAACAGCCCAAGTCACAAAACGCTCTGCCAAGTCATCAACGGATAAATCTTCACGTATCCACAGACCGTTCAACCAACTCAGCTTATCAACATCAAACACCGGCCCGCCAAGAGATACCCGTTCAATATCAAATACCTCAATCATTTCAGTGACGCTGAACTTCTCCCTCTCATCAGGCATTGACCACCCCATACGCCCCAGATAATTCACAACCGCTTCTGGTAAAAAACCCATTCTTTCGTAGTAATTAATACTTGTTGGGTTTTTTCGTTTACTAAGCTTGCTTTTATCAGGGTTGCGCAGTAACGGCATGTGGCATAACACAGGCATATCCCAACCAAGGTATTTATACAAAAGCTGATGCTTCGGAGCTGAATTAATCCATTCTTCACCTCGAATAACGTGCGTGATCGCCATCAAATGATCGTCAACAACATTTGCAAGGTGATAGGTTGGCAACCCGTCTGCCTTCATCAAAACTTGCATGTCAATTTGTGACCATTCAATTTCAATAGTCCCACGCAACATATCATCAAAAGAGCAAACGCCCTCTTCTGGGATTTTCATTCGTACTACGTAGGGCTCACCAGCATCAAGCTTTACCTGGATTTCATCTTCACTCAGCAACAAGCTACGCCCGTCGTATTTAGGCGTCTCGCCATTAGCCATTTGCTGCTTACGCATCTCATCAAGCTCTTCAGATGTAGCAAAGCAGTAAAACGCATTACCTTCATCTAATAATTGCTGAATGTACTTTGCATAAATATCGCTGCGCTCACTCTGACGATACGGGCCGTACTCACCACCAACATCAGGTCCCTCATCCCACTGTAACCCCAGCCAGCTAAGCGAATCTAAAATGGATTGCTCTGACTCCGCTGTACTACGCACTTGATCAGTATCTTCAATGCGAAGAACAAACTGCCCCCCATGCTTTTTGGCAAACGCCATATTAAATAAAGCAATATATGCAGTGCCAACATGAGGGTCGCCCGTTGGCGAAGGGGCAATTCGGGTACGTACAGTCATTACAACAACCTTAATTGATGAGAGATATTGGAAATCTTTGGGTAAATAAAGGCGGCAATTATAACCATGCACCAACCAAGATGCATTATTTCAAGACGTTAAAGCTCTTAAAGAGGTAAATTAAGGGAAGGCAAGGGGCTAAAATCAAGGGAATATAAAGCCACAGACCTTAAACGACAAAAAGAGCCTAACAGACCCTTTTTGCCCTATAGACAATTATAAAATTAGTCTGAGAAGTCAGCACCAACGGTAGAAGCTAAGCCAGGCACTTCAATCTGACCGTAATGTAAGGAATCCTGCGTTTTATTGGCAGCATAAAGGTTAGCTATCTTGTTTGAGCGTTGCATCATGGTATCAACAGTAACTGCAATAACATGAGGAAGGTATTGCCCGGAATTAAATTTTTTCAAACTCATTTTTGCGTATTCCCATTGGTTTGATAAACGGGCAATATTGTCGCCAATCTCTTTAGTATTTTCGCTGTAGGACAATAGCTCTTGTAGACCCTTCTCGTAGGCTCTTAATGTGAAATTTAATTCACTAATAACCCACTCATTTTTTAGCCCGTAAAAGTGAGCAGCATAAAACATTCCAATACGCTCAGACAACATGCTCTGCTGGCTTGAAGTATCCACCAGATGCCTTATTTGCTCTTCTGCATAAACCTTCCACCGTCTAACAATAGCATCGGTATGATAAAGCAAGTCATCGGACTCCTCCATCACCACCAGGGCAACCTCCTTAGACGGAGCCTTTAACGAAGCAGCCTTAAACTGTTCCCATTCCACTTTGATGAATCGTAACCGCTCACTAATGTCATGATTTGGGGAATTACTTTGCAGCGTTTTCAATACCACTTCGTATTCCTTAATCGAGTCCATTAACTGGGATTTCGACTTTTGATAGTCTATCCCCGCGGCAACCAACATATGAGATTTTGCTATGCGCATAACGAGCGTACGTTGCCACGCCGCTTGACTGATTGCTTCAAGCTCAGATATCGCCGTGGTGCTGGCGACAGAGGTTTGAATTAGCATCCCGGCGATCAAAAACAATACGGCTTGGCGGTAACGAACAAAATCCATCTTTACATCCTCTTACAAAGTAACAGTTTGTTAACGTAAGTGAAGTGTAGAAGGAAATTATTAGCCGAGGGGATTATTTTTGGCGTGTTGTGAATTAAATCATGTTTATTTATCAAACAAAATCAGGCTAGGCTATTGATAGAAACTGAGGCTATAACTAGGTCCAAGCTAGGCCATAAAGCAACTAACAGGCCTTAGCTTTTAAGGGGGTAGAGATAAAAAAAGGACAGTACCGCGTGGGTACCATCCTTTTTAATTACATATACCTTTTTAAACCTGCAATTATTTAGTTCTGACAACTTCCAGGCATTGCGGAAATCCAATCCCTTATCAGGTTAGCACCTTCCGTATGAACAATTGAGCGCCCTAATTCTGGCATACGAACTGCGGGATCATTGGACTGCATGCGATATGCCATTATTGAATCGTCAGGGGCTCCAGGAGAAATATCTACCAACAAACCGCCAGAACCAGACCCGGCGGCTACAGGTGTCTTACACACACCATAACTAGTAGCATTACTTTCTTCTTCATTCAAATGCAAACCAGTTGCATCTGCCCTGCCACCTTCAATATGACAGTGGGCGCACTGCACATCAAGGTACGCTCGTGCTCTTTCATCCAACGATGCAGATTCATCTTTCCAATCAACAGATTTAGGTGCATCAACTGGATCAGAAGGTGCGCCTACCAAAATTCCGGCATCAGCCCAGTGAGCCAACTGGTTTTCAACAACATCGCCATAGTCCAAAACTGAATTCATGAGCTTAGCTTTTGGCCCAATAGGTCGAAATAAATCGCCAGATTTACGGTGGCAGCTTGCACATTGATTCTTCCGTGGCACAGCGTATCCATCCAAAGCAATTAACTCACCTGCCTCATTTGAAACCATTGCACTTAACACGGCCCCCTCATTAGCCAACTCAGCATCAGAAATTGCGGCATTCCATACATAAGGTAACCCTACCCAGCCAGACGCTCGCTTAATCAGTAAACGCACTTCCAAAATCTGCTGATCATGGCCAATTGCTTCTGCAGCAAATGTTTTGACAATAACTGAGCCAATAGGAAAGTCAAAGATATCGATATCTGAATAGGTAGCCTGCGAACCTTCAGGGACATAGACAAATCGATACTTACTCGCATAATCCGTAAATAGTGGAGAAATCAAATCGTAAGGAATACCGCCATTTGCATTTTGTGTAGGGTCGGAAGCATCATCAAACAGTCGATAAGATGACAGCAGCGGACAATCTACAACAAACGCCCCGCTGTTAACTGCAGTTCCTTCAGTAGCACATAGTGCTGCAACTTCTTCGTCTGTATATTCAGCATCAGGTTCAGGAACCTCTGGCCAAGGTGCCAATTCAACACCATCCCAAGACGTATTTAGACACTGGTGTGGCGTAATATCTGTTGTCAACAACCCTCCAGCAGGTAGCCCCAACCACTTAAACAGCGTTGATACTTCTGACATCCGAATATTACCAAAACTAGAATCTTTTCCATCGACGTGCTTGTTTTCACTGATACAAATTTGAGCGTTCACTAATGAATCACGAGCAACACCATCAACAATTATATCGGATACTTTTTTCCAATGAATTAGAAAGTCTAACGCAATAAGAATACCCATCTCTCCCGAAGACCAAGGATAACCACTTTGGCGATGCATCACGTTATCGCGAATATTAATAAATTCGGGATAAGGATCATAACCATCCGGTATTGGTGTTCCATCAATAATCGTCACGGTATTAAAACTGGAAACTAACATGCTTCCTGTTTTGTTCCCCGTTACCACATTGTCATATATGTCAACGTAGTCTGTAGCAAGAATCATTAAGCCTGTTCCTGTCGGAACCTTTCCCACAATATTTCCAGCAGGAGCAAAATTCTTAGTATTATTGTTAATCGATGTATTGTTATAAACACGAGTATGATGCCCAGCCTGAGTCAACCCGGGCAAATCAAACACCAAAATACCACCTGTATTATTTTGGGCTAAGTTACCATACACATCTGCGTATTGTGAATTTTCTATTTCAATGCCGGCGACGTTATATTCCGCTATATTATTTCGAATAATAATGTATTTAGATTGTCCAACGTAAATACCAGCATCAGAGGCCCCCTTAACAACACTATCTTCAATCAGAACATTTTCACATAACACCGGGTATAAACCATAAGCGCCATTATTCTCATCTGGGCCATTTGTCCATTCGACTCTTACCCTACGAATAACAACACCATTGGAACCCTCAATTCTTAGGCCATCCCCTGCTGTATCCTCGATAGCAAAATCTTCGGCCACAAAAGCATCAGCAAACACTTGAATACCTTCAGCACCATCTGCCTGCCCCTTAAAAGACAATATGGTTTTGTCCATGCCCTTCCCGCGTAGCGTAATATGAGACGTTAAAATAATAACATCACTGCTAAATTGAAAGGTCCCCTCTGGCAACTCTATGACGGTTCCCGGCTGCGCAGTTAACAAAGCCTCACGCAAATCATATGAAAAAGTCTCCGATGCTTCCAGCACCACAATATTATCGTAGTCTTGAGCCTGCGCTGTTGATAAACAAAGTAAGCTCAACAACACTGCTAAAATCCGACTACTTGTTCTAAATGCCCCCATGCCTTTAGAAAAAGCCATATTTCTCTCCTGTTTGTTTTTCTTATTAAAAATTTCTTTATTGATACAGTTGCACTAATTGTTCATGAATCACGACCATTAACGCTTACGAGACGGCAGTACCATCTTGACTCGTGAGTTTCGCCGCTCGCCAATTGATAAGCAAGGTTATATTGGGCATTGGAAACATTTCAACACAATTAGAAGGCCTAAAATTAAGTGAACTGCTAACGAACTAATCTATGGATTAGAAATACAAGAAGACACAACAAATGCTAGACAATGAAGGCCCCAGGAGGCACATTAAAGCTGAACGGTGATTCTCTTTTGATTTAACAACCGGAGCCTCCTTATGAACTCACAAAAATCCGTTTTAGTTACTGGTGGGGGCTCCGGCATAGGCAAAGAAATCTGTAAACGATTCTACATTGAAGGCTACGAACTTGTTGTTGTCAGTTTAGATGCCAGTGAGTTAGAGGCTTTACAGAATGAACTTTTATCCCTCAAAATGACTAACTCTAGTCCGATTCACTGCCTGCCCCTAGATTTAACTGACTCAAATGCAATGCATAAAATTGCTGATTTTTGTGACAGAATCCAATGCGATATTGATATTTTAATAAATAACGCAGGCTTTGGTTTGCATGATAAACATGCAGACCTTAATCTTGATCAAGTCAGTTCCATGCTGAACCTCAACATTCTTGCAGTATCCAGTTTATGCCATTTATTTGCCAACAGAATGCAACATTCAAAAACACCAACGTCGAAAACCATCATTAACATTGGATCAACAACTGCTTTTCAGCCAATCCCCATGTTAGCGGCCTATGCTGCCTCAAAAGCCTTTGTTGTCAGTTTTTCAGAAGCTCTTTCTGTTGAACTAAAAGAAAACGGTATTGATGTTCATTGTGTTTGCCCCGGCACAACAAAAACACCTTTTTTGGATGTTGCAGGGCTAAGTGACAATACTAAATTTGGATCCACAGCTTATATTGCCCACAAAATTGCCATGTCCCCGAAAGACGTAGCAAATCTTGCATTTAATATCGTAGGATCAAAAAATATTACCGCAGTACCAGGGCTGGTAAATAAATTGCATTACCAAATAACTCACTGGTTGCCTAATATTATAATTCAACCCGTAGTAAACAGATTATTCAACCGCTGACGCCAACTGCGTGGGAATAGAGGCTTCAAAAAAAACAGCATCGGTTCCCGACAAAATTTCCTGCCAGATATACGGTTTAAAGGATAAACGCTGGAGATTATCTCCAAGAACAAACGTATCATTTGAACCAATTAAACCCATTCGCCCCCATCCGCTTAACAATGTTTCAGCCCGGGTCTGCTTATAATCCGTTGGTGTCCACGACGCCAGATTCAACAGCAAAGGACTCCACAAACCAAATTCCTTTTTTAATTCAAAATTGAGCTCAACTGAAGATACTGAAGTTGACCAAAAGCGATTCTCTATCTGAAATTGCTCATAGGTTTTAGGGATACCCCACACCTCAATCCCAGTTGTAATAGCAAGTGGGCTATCTAAAGAGATCTTTTCAAAGTAGACGCCTGTATCTGGTACTTTACCCGCCAAAAAATCCTTAACAGAAGGTAAATAGGAACTTCCAAATCCAATAAGATTTTCGACTATTGTTGCCTCTGGATTCGTTGTTACACCAATTAACGTCATAATTTCTTGGTACGGCCCAAGACCAGCATCTCGATAATCAAGCACGTAAATTATTGCTAACCCTTTATCATCTGAAACTTTTATTGGGTACAGATCATTTGCTCGCATTCCACTAGCAGCAGCTTCAAAATCAATTGTTCCAATAATAGCCATTCCCCACAAGTTACTTACATGCAGAGGAAGATGAATTTCTTGACCAGTAGTTAGTATTGTGGGGGTTTCATTTTGCGGATAATCATCCAGTAAACCGCCGTAAACATAACCAGAAAAAAATACATTTTGTAAAATCACTAACAATAACAAATTTAATCGTAATAAATACTTCATAACCACTCCCTGTTATAGACCATCCACAACGCGCATTACTATCACCGCAGATAAATCTGCCGAGCACATATTATACAGATGCATAACAATGTCGAGAACACACTGACTAGCTCGCCAACAAAAAGCGAAACAAAACACCCGATTTGTGGAAGAGCTCACAAACCTGTGCTATTTATCTAGATGCCTATCTCAACACAAATGGCATATCGTTAAGGAACAAAATAATAAAAAGTACATAAACGGAGATAAAAACATGTCCAAATCATTTTTTACCAAACTTGCAGCGGGATCATTCTTGCTGTCCATGTCAATAACCTCGAACGCAACCGTCATCAACTTTGACGACTTCACAGCGCCCGGCCTGTTTGCTGATCAAACACCCTTAGCAGAAGAGTATGCAGGATTAGGCGTCCACTTTTCTGGTAGTGGAGAAGTTTTAAATTCTTCGTCCAGCTTTGGTGTAGGGCTATCTCTACCGTTTTCGTCACCAAATTTTTTAGCATTTAATTCAAGTGCAAACGCATCACCGCCGGAAACTATCAGTTTTGATTATGAAATAAACTCATTTTCATTGGACTTTGCAGGGTCAATCGGATTAATCGCCCTCTCTGCATTTAGTGGAGGAAACTTCGTTGATAACGTATTCCTTTATTCATCAACAGCAACTGACTGGTCAAATATCAGCCTCACACTGGCCGAAACATTTGATAGTGTTGTTTTTGATGTGATTGACGTCGACAATACATTCGTTGTGGACAACCTAACGTTTACAGGTGCTATCAGAAGTGTTTCAGAACCATCATCTGTGTTACTTTTTGGAATGGGTCTTATAGGGCTTGCTGGAAGCAGAAGACTCAAAAAAAGATAAATGCAACACGGCGAGGCATACCCTCGCCCCTCTCTATCAAAGCTGTGGCCCGAAATCACCATAAAACTGCACCGAATAACCTGTTGTTCTAAACACCGATGAGACATATTCAAAAAGGATCCAACAACACATTCAGTTAAGCATTAACAGGATTAGATTTATGGCCAACGAATATGTAGATGTGCTCATTATTGGGGCTGGTTTATCGGGTATCGGCGCAGCATGCCACTTGAAAAAAAATTGTCCCACTAAGTCTTTTGCCATACTAGAGGGCAGAGAAAGAATGGGCGGCACCTGGGATTTGTTTCAGTACCCTGGTATCCGTTCTGACTCAGATATGTATACGCTTGGTTATAATTTTAAACCTTGGACAAACCCCAAAGCGATCGCAGATGGCCCTTCTATTCTTGGTTATATAAAAGAAACG
Source organism: Gammaproteobacteria bacterium 42_54_T18 (assembly GCA_002163245.1). Lineage (GTDB taxonomy): Bacteria > Pseudomonadota > Gammaproteobacteria > Pseudomonadales > Ketobacteraceae > 42-54-T18. The sequence continues at coordinate 65,230 of MAAL01000110.1, forward strand.
GCACAAGAACATAATATCGACAGCCATATTCGATACCAACAAAAGGTAAAATCAGCAAACTGGTCTAACCAGGATGCGTTATGGACAGTAACCATAAAAGATACATCAACAGGAAAAGTAAAAACTATTTCCTGTAATTTCTTCCTATCTTGTGCTGGATATTATAGCTATGAATCTGGTTACCAGCCTGAGTTTGAAGGAAAAAATGACTTCGAAGGAAAAATCATTCACCCTCAAAGTTGGCCTAAGAATTTTGATTACAAAGGAAAAAAGGTGGTGGTGATAGGAAGTGGTGCCACAGCAGTAACCATCGTTCCAGCAATGACAGACACTGCAAAGCACGTAACGATGCTGCAGCGCTCTCCTACCTATATGATGTCGCTACCAGCAAAAGATGAAAGCATTAACAAATTACGAAAATACTTACCTGATAATTTGGTATACCGCATTGCCAGAACAAGAAATGTAGCACTTTCAATAGGGACCTATCAGGTAAGCCGCCGTTTTCCAGAAAAAACAAAAGAGTTTCTACTAGCTCAGGTTGAAAGGCAGCTTGGCTCAAGTAGCGACATGAAACACTTCACGCCTAATTACAACCCTTGGGACGAACGACTTTGCGCTGTCACTAACGGAGATCTGTTTAAAGCAATTAGAGGTAACAAAGCAAGCGTTGTTACCGACCACATTGATAAATTCACAAAAAAAGGCATTTTATTAAAGTCAGGAGAGCTATTAGAAGCTGACATTATCATCACCGCGACTGGACTAAATGTGCAAATGCTTGGTGGTATCAAAATTTCTGTCGATAATAGAAGGTTTAATATCACAGAAAATATGCTTTATAAGGGTGTGTTGATTGAAAACTTACCAAATCTAGGGTTGGTTTTCGGTTATACCAATGCATCGTGGACGCTAAAAGCGGATTTAGTATCTGAATATGTATGTCGCCTTATAAACCAGATGGACCGTAAGAACATGCGACAATGTACTGCAATAAACTCCGACAAAAAGGTTCATCACACCCCTTTTCTAGAAATGCGCTCTGGATATATTCAAAGGGCACTTAACAAAGTTCCTCAACAAGGCTCCCATTTACCATGGAAGCTCTATCAAAATTACGCATTCGACATGGCAATGCTCCGTCTAGGAAAAATGAATGACGGGATCATACATTTCAGCCACCCAAAATCTGAAACTACAGCCCTTTCGCCTAAGGACAAAGTGGAAACGATGATGCAATAATGCAGAGTTTAATATCAATAACGGTTTAGAAGTAATCGTTTATTAAGCTCTAAAGCGTTTTGATATTTCCTCATAATTCGCAATAATCCTACTTAAGTAGCGATTGGTTTCCGAATAATTCGGCAGCTGTCCATACTGCGTATACAGAATCTCGCTAGTCCATGTCCTGGATAAGCCAGCATTGTAGGCTGCAGCTGCGGTTAACATATTGCCATTCCTCACTCGTAGCGCATTAGTCAGCATATGCACCATTGCAAATATAGGTTTTTTATACGTAAATCGCTCGTCAAATTCCACAAAAAAGGATGGATTCTTAAATATATCCCGCTGCCCTAATTGTTCTACATTTACATTAATAAACGTCACATAATCCTTTTTTGCTTGCTTAATCTTTTGATCATAATCACGCAAGACATCTGCCCTATTCAGCTGTAACTTTGCAAAAGCACGCCCTTCTTTTCCGTCGGCAAGCCACCGTAAAGCCTTATTAAGATTGAATGCTGCATCTGCTTTTGTCGACTTTTTATAGGTTGCCTTTTCTTTTAATCGACGTTGATATTCAGAAAATGAATTGGCTAACTCCAACTTAGTATAGGGTGGCAAATAATGTGTTTTATGGCTACCGGCTATCACCATCTTAAAATCCCTTGTCGCTGTATTTGGCATCAGCTGGCAAATGCCTGCTGCCATAGACTTTGATATTGCCAGCTCACAAAACAACGACTCCGCCATTATCTGGGACATCACCCATACGGGGTCAACATGATACGCGGCGTTACTTTGCTTAACCGCCAGATCTACCCAGTACACGATATTGGTTATGCGTTTTTCAAAATTAATAGCCTCAAAGGGTTTATTCCAAAACTGAAGAGTCATGCCGCTGTAGTAAGTTTCCAGTACATCAAGCACCGCTTTTGTTAGCTTAAAGCGCTCAGTAGGTGTCATTCCAACTGACGTCTTAATGTCTGCAAGAAAATCTAAAGATGCTTGGGTAGACTGAAAAGGCAACGCCAAGCCCGCCACAGCAACGCCTTGAAATAGAAATTTTCGACGTGTTACGCTTTTCATCAAAATAACATCTACCTTTTAGAATAATCGCAGGTCATACATTCCGAGAAACAATATTACGCCAATGACCCTAGCCAAATAAGCTTTTTTTTAGAGTTTAACCTTCTTTTAGAAAGGTATCTCCCATTTGGGGGATACCAACACTGTTTATGACCATGATACGGTTACAATTAGTTACTCACAAAATTACAACACATGTTATAGACATCACTTATGGCTCAATCATTAATCGACATAATGGCAACAATTGCCAAGCTAGAAAAAAGAATTGGCAACGTTGAATCAATTATATCTGACAAACATTATGAATCCCTACCTGATAATGAACGACGCGAACTCGAGAAGCTTTTGTATACATTACAAACAAAACTTACTCGCATAATGACAACAGTTGCTAGGTCAGAGCACATGCTCGAAGTTTAGTATATCCGACCAAGAGTATTTAAATACTTGCAAGCGTTATACTCCTTATCATTATTGCTTAAAAAACATGCGTTACTTGATGTGATTATGCCTGTAAAATACAGCTCCCTAGGCTAAATACGATCATAAAGTACCCGTAATACAATGAGCAATATTGACAGAACCTTTTCTATAGCACCCATGATCGACTGGACAGACCGGCACGACCGGTATTTCCTTCGACTTATATCCAAGCAGACCCTTCTCTACACTGAAATGATTACAACAGGAGCCATTATCCACGGCGACAAGGAGCGTCATTTAGGATTCAATACTGAAGAACACCCCATTGCGGTTCAGCTTGGAGGCAGTAACCCCTCTGACTTGGCGCAATGCAGTAAAATATGTGAAGACTATGGTTACGATGAAATCAACCTCAACGTTGGCTGCCCAAGTGACCGCGTACAATCTGGTGCATTCGGCGCCTGCTTAATGGCGCAACCAGACCTAGTGGCAGAATGTATTGACCACATGAAATCTGCATGTGACTTACCTATTACGATCAAATGCCGAATAGGTATAGATGATCAGGATGAATACGAAGACCTTCAGCGTTTTGTCCTCACCACCAAAGCAGCCGGATGTGAAACTTTCATCGTGCACGCTAGAAAAGCCTGGCTACAGGGCTTAAGCCCAAAAGAAAATCGTGATATTCCTCCCCTTAATTATGAACGGGTTTACCAACTAAAGCGCGAATTCCCCGAGCTAGAAATAATAATCAACGGTGGAATCAAAACATTGGATGAATGCAAATCACACCTAAACCACGTGGATGGCGTTATGATGGGCAGAGAGGCCTACCAAAACCCTTTTATACTGGCGAACGTAGATCATCTTTTTTTTGACAGCACTGATAAACACATATCATCTGTCCCGCTTCCTTTAATAACTCGCCATGACATAATTGAGAAAATGATCTGCTACATCGATGAACTACTCGCCAATGGTGGCCAACTCAAATGGGTATCTCGTCATATACTAGGAATTTTTCAGGGTATGCCTGGTGCCAGAGCATGGCGGCGCCACTTAAGCCAGAACGCATATAAAAAAGATGCCACATCCGAGGTTATCCGAGAAGCGTTAAAATATATTGATCTACCTTCAGACTAACCCTGTCAATGTAATAGATACTGGCTATCCTTATGAATTCCAAGTAAATTCGCTATAACAAGCACTATCTAGCCCCTTAAATTAGCGCTATAAACTTAACACCAGCAGCAAACCAAGGATAATTCGGTACATGAGCGATAAACTGACACAATTAAAGACGATGACAGAAGTTGTAGCTGACACAGGTGATATTGAAGCCATTAGGCAATATCGCCCGCAAGATGCAACCACAAACCCATCACTGGTGTTAAAAGCCTTTTCGCTAAGTCAGTATGAGCCCTTAATCCTTCGTGCTATACAACAATCCAAACAATGCCCCATGGATGCCGCCGACCGACTGGCAGTGCTTATTGGTGTTGAGATTCTAAATATCGTACCTGGAAAAGTATCAACGGAAGTAGACTCAAGACTGTCTTTTGATACTGCCGGTACTGTTGAAAAAGCCAGAAAGCTTATCGCTCTATACGAAGCTGAAGGGGTCAGTAAAAATCGTATTTTAATTAAAATTGCAGCGACATGGGAAGGTATCCAAGCAGCGAAAGTACTGGAAAAAGAAGGTATTCAATGCAATTTGACCTTATTATTTGGGTTTGCACAAGCCGTTGCCTGTGCCGAAGCAGATATTACATTGGTATCTCCATTTGTCGGCCGCATTCTGGATTGGTACAAAAAGAGCACAGGCCAAGAAGAGTATACCGCCACAGAAGATCCTGGCGTTTTATCTGTAACAGCCATTTATCATTACTATAAAACATTCGATTATCAAACTATTGTCATGGGCGCAAGTTTTCGAAATTTGGGTGAAATTGAGCAACTAGCAGGGTGTGACAAATTAACAATCAGCCCAGATTTAATGAAGGGTTTAGAGGCCGACAGCACATTACTAGAGCAACATTTATCACCCGAAAAGCTTCCCAACGATATAAAAAGAATCGCTATGAGTGAAAGCATATTTCGCTGGATGATGAATGAAGATGCAATGGCAACAGAAAAGCTTGCTGAAGGTATCAGGAATTTCACAAAAGATCAGGTCACACTTGAGACTCTGCTAAACGAAAGAATTGGTAGCTCAGTTAGATGAAAAAGAAACTCTTAAACATCTTTACTACCCTCATGAGCCCTCAGGGTAGCAAAACATCAGCAGATTCGTCACCTATCCCCCTCGAACGTCGATTACAATTAGCAACCTGCGCGTTACTATTAGAGATGTCAAAATCAGATAACACAGTTACAGAGGAAGAAACTCGTGCGATTATCGATACGTTAACAACTGCTTATAAAATCGATACTCATGAGCTAGCAATGCTCAAATCTACGGCTGAAGAAGAGTTGGAAAAAAGCACATCTTTACGAAACTTCACTTCTCTCATTAACGAGCATTATTCAGCACAGCAAAAAGAAGAAATCATTCGTTTATTATGGGTTGTTGCACATGCCGATGGAAAAATTGATAAACATGAAAGCCATCTGATTCGAGCCGTCGCAGACCTATTATACATCCCTCGCGAACATGCAATGTCCCTAAGAAATAACTGAACCCTAACCTACGTGTTTATGCGTGCCAGGCAATACAGAGGTATTCTCACTATCCCCTCCACAACAGTCTGGTGTGCTATTCATAACATCATCAAATTGATCAAACTCTAGAGCTGCAACAACCTCCTTAAAGGTTTCATGGTTTTTCTCATTGAGACTCATCAACACTCGGTGTGCTTCAAGAACCTTCTGGCATGCACTACTTTCAACACACCGCTCAACTGGAACCTCATTCATAGCATGAGAAATAACAGACGCTTCTTGCACTATATCGAATACCTGCTCAAGCCCCATCGAATCAAGGATACGCGTAATATCTGGTCGAGTTGAAATAATAACGGGTTTTTCTTGAAACCGCTTGCGAGTGTGTACGGCAATTTTTGCTATTAAACCAAGGGCAGTACTATCAATAAGCTGTGTTTCGCTTAAGTCGACCAAAATAGAACGAAGCTTTACGTCACAAAACATGCTCTCAACAAAACGGTCTAAAGTCGCACAGATAGGGGCTCTAATATCACCCACCAATTTTAATACATAAGTACCTTGATGCTCTGCGTAAAGGGCACGTCCCGCATTCGAATCTGGCATTGCGCTCATCTCTTAAACTTCTTTGACTCAAGCATTGCTAACTTAAGTCTTAAGCTTTTACTTTAGCTTGGACTCCTTAGCTCTGCCGAGAAACTATCAGTAATGCGATATCATCTGGTGCCTCACTGACGTCATGCAGAGACAAGAGATCCATCACCTGGTCTATATTATGATGACCTTTTTGAGCCATTTCCATTAAAAATGTCTCTTTTTCAGCAACACTCCCCTGAGGCATAACTTCTAATACGCCATCCGACAACATAATCAGTGAAAAATCATTTGAAAGAGGTACAGTCGTATCAGTATAGGAGACACCCTCAAAAATACCCAAAGGAAGCCCTTTACCATCTATAGCCTGAACCACACCATCATTTATCAACAAAGGCGGTGGAAAATGTGCAGCAGAACAATAGGTTAGCTCGTTCTTATCAAGATCAACCATTCCACAAAATATTGCTAAATGTTTACCCAGTGCTAAAGGTATTAGCTCTTCATTAGAACTCATTAACACCGATGCAGGTGAGAATGACGGTTTCACTGAGCGCATAAGCCTGCGCCTAATCCGGTTTGCCATTGTCTTCAGTAAGATAGTTACAAATGCAGAAGATGCACCATGACCAGATACATCAGCAAGATAAAAGCCATATTGATTCTCTGATACCCGAAAATAATCAATAAAATCACCGCTTAAATATAATGAGGGGATTATACGATAATCTATATTTAAGTTTTCATATTGACGCTTTTCTGGGGGAAGTAATTTTAGCTGTACCGTCCTACCTGCTTCTTGATCTTCTTTTAGTAAACGCAGGCTCTCTTTTAACTTTGCGTTTTTTTCCTCTAATTGCTCTCGATAGGCTCGATTTTCAGCTATTAGTCGGTAATCTGCGACGCCGCGACTTACCGCATGTTCAAGCACGGTGTAATCGTCGATAGGTTTAATTAAGAAGTCTGCAGCACCCAGTCGTAGCGCTTGAACTATGCTCTCTCGATCCCCCTCTGATGAAATCATTATAACTTGAGTTTCTTTGTCTTCCGTCGTTATTGCATTCAGAAAAGCCAGGCCATCAATCCCATCCAGACAAACATCACAAATTACAACTTCTGGACGGTTATCCCTCCACCAGCCAAGTGCTACCCCAGAGTCGGTTATAACTTCCACACTGTACCCTGCATCTGCTAGCCAACACCTGACTTTTTGAATAACCGCTGGTTCCTGATCTACCAGTAACACAGACCCTTTATTCTTTTTCTTTGTGGTCACCAAATTGACTGCCTTATGATTTACGTGAACCTATCCCTGCAACCTATATCATTACAATGGTTTAATCGGAAAATAGCCCTATTCTTAACAACATTCAACCTCGAAAACACATTTGAATGCAAAAAAACAGATAATCCGCCCTCGTAGCGTTAGGTAAAAACAGCTATTAAATCATAGCGATTATTGAGACCTTTGTTATACTATTTTAGAAGCCTCAGCGTAGTTCTAATACCAAAGCAAATTGGGTAGCGGTGAAGGCTGAAAATAAAAAGAATATAAATACACATGACGGGAATAATATATGACACTCTTAGAACAATCATACGCAGAAAAAAGAAACTTTATCCGTATGAGAGTGGATACCATCGTGTCCTTTATTCGTGGTCCAAAATCCGAGCGCTATGAAGGCAGGTGCAGAAACTTAAGTGGTGCCGGCATGCTCCTAGAATCAGATAAAAAGCTAGCTTTAGGAGACAGGTTAACTGTAACAGTTCCTGCAGACGGCCCAAATTTCACTCCTCTAGATGCACTGGCTGAAGTCGTGCGTGTGGAATCAATCCCTGAATTACACAAATTCCGTTACGGGTTAGTCATCCGCAATATAGACTCCAAAGGCTAACTCAACCTATCTAGACATCCAAATAAAAAGCCCACTTTATAAGAATCTTATAGCGGGCTTTTTATTTGGATGTCGCATATGTAAAACAACGATTTTAGCGATTACTGTTAGAAATCTTCGTCATCAAAATCGTCATCCTCAAACAACTCTTCATCTGTCAGCTGACCATCACTAACAAGGTACGCCCTTCGCTGAAGATAGGCATCCCTTAAAAAAGTATATCGATCCCCTGCTGCAAGCTTTTCTATATCCAACAAACCGGCCCTTAATACGACAACACTTAAGCCACCTAAAGCATATTTAGTAGGCTCGTTATCTATCGTATTAACCAGTGTCAGAGCCGAGTCGGGATATAGAGTAGCAGAGCCTAATAAGGTTTTTGGGCCAAAAAATGGCAACATAACGAAAGGCCCTTCGCCTACCCCCCAAACAGCAAGTGTTTGACCAAAATCCTCATCATGCTTATCAAGTCCAATTCGTGAGCCAATATCTATAAACCCCGCGATACCTACTGTACTATTGACAATAAACCTAAGTGTATCCTGGCTACCTTGAGCAAATTTACCTTGCGCCAGGTCATTTACAATCGTGAGAACCTCTGTCGCATTACCGAAGAAATTGCTAAAGCCATCCTCAAGAAAATCAGGTGTTATTGCCCGATATCCCTTAGCTACAGGCTTAAAACAACAACTATCAATAAACTCATTAAAAGCAAACGTTTTTCGGTTCATCGATTCCCACGGATCAACGTCGTCTTTTGCTGACACTCCCGAAGGCAACATAACAAACGCGAGGATTGAGAGAGCCTGTACGAACCTATTTCGCACTTTATACCTACTTACTTCCATTTCTTAAAAATCCCTAACCTTACAGCTTTCGAACAATGACTGTGCCCGCAGAGTAACCTGCTCCAAATGAACATATCACGCCAGTATCTCCAGGCACCATATCGCCATTGTACTTATGGAACGCTATTACTGAACCCGCCGAGCTTGTATTAGCATATTCGTTTAGAATCACTGGTGCCTCTTCTTTCGTGGCCTCACGACCTAACACCTTCTTGGATATCAGTAAATTCATACTTAAGTTTGCTTGATGCAGCCACATTCGCTTAAGGTCTCCTACATCGATAGACTCATCGCTAATATGACTCGTTATCATTTGCGCTACCATAGGTACGACTTCTTTAAATACTTTGCGACCATTTTGAACAAATAACTTATCTCTTGCGCCCTCTCCTGATTCATCGCATCTATTTAGAAATCCGAAATTATTACGGATATTGTTCGAAAAAGCCGTTTGCAAACGTGTACTGACAATTTCCCACTGGTTATCAGAGGTTGCTGTTTCTGCTTTTTCTACCACCGAGGCTGTAGCAACATCGCCAAATATAAAGTGGCAATCTCTATCTTGCCACGCCAAATGAGCCGAACATATCTCAGGGTTCACAACCAAAATAGACCGAGCTGAACCCGCCTTCACTGCGTCACTCGCTGTTTGCAAACCGAATGTAGCAGAGGAGCAGGCTACATTCATGTCAAAGGCAAAGCCCTGAATACCAAGAGCCTGCTGAACTTCTATAGCAACCGCAGGATATGCTCGCTGCATATTAGAACAAGCGACAATCACACCATCGATGTCTTCAGGTTTCTTGTTGGCATTCGCCATTGCCTGCTTCGCAGCAGCAACCGCAATTTCACACTGCACGGACTGCTCTTCATTGCTTCTTTCAGGAATGCTAGGGGCCAGCCGTGCAGGGTCCAAAACCCCGGATTTGTTTATAACGTAGCGACTATTGATACCTGAAGCTTTAAGAATAAACTCTTCACTAGAATGGCTTAACGCTTCAATATTGCCCGCGTCAATCCCCTTCTGGTTATCTGTATTAAACTTATCTACGTAGGCATTAAATGCGACAACCAACTCTGCATTACTGATTGACTCGCCAGGGGTAAAAAGGCCGGTTCCGCTAATAACAATTGAACCGTTAGATACTGTCTGTGACACCTGAGATCCTCCAAAATATCGTATATGACCGATGATTCGCAATTTATTTAAGGGGATTCTACCCCAGAATTCGCGGGAGGGGTATTCGTAAGATTGGCGGCTTCACGTTTTAAGCAATTCATCTCATCCATCCAGGATAAAACATGTGGAAAATGGTCACTCACAGCATCAGGATGCGTTAACATCGTGGTGTGAGTATAGTTATGCAGACTGCTACCATCCTTATCTAATACGATTAGCCTGCCGTTATGAGTACCTACCTCTCGCATAAATGCAGCTACATCCTTGGGGTCACCATATCCAAAATCGCTTTTAGATGCCAAATATAGGCTCGGGGGATACTCAAGTCCCTCACTCAACGCGGCGCCGTAGTCAAATTGATCGGATGAATCAACCCAAGGCGCTCCTTGCATCCAGTTAAGGTTTTCTGACCTCATTGCTCGAAATTCATCGGTGGTCCCGATTTTTAATAACGAGCCAGGTATTGAGCCCCTAACCTGGCTGACAACCCCTGCCAGCCATCCCCACAAACCGTCAACAAAAACCCTGCGTTTTAGATTATTTGCTCTAGCTACTCGACGTGTACCAAAATATACCAAGCCAACCGTTGCGGAACGATAATTGGGGTAGCGAGCCAAAAAGGAACTTAACAGCACCCCTCCCCAGCCGTGGCCTATCCAAAACTTGGGTGACGCTCCGCAATGGTTATTTATCGCCTCAACTATTGCCGGGATATCCTGCGTAACAACATCTATAATACGATAATTAAGAATCTCACTAACGTGTGGCCAGCTTCGCCCCTTACCTCTAAGGTCCGGGACATACACATCATACCCAGCATTAGCAATACAGTATGCGAGCCCTCGCTTTAACCTCGAATAAAACACGGTTCCATCTTCCAGTAAACCATGCAGCATTAACACCGGTGTACTCGAATCCCCTCCATTATGTAAACGTCGTACATGTAATTGCTGTCCGCCTTCAAGAGACACCATTATAGATTCTTCAATTAGCGTAGATACAACCTCAGAATTTCCCAAAATATTGTTTGCCCAAAGTTGCTAAAAAGAACGTTGTCTAAAAACTCCCCTTTACACCCCACAAACCGGTAAGAGCCGAGCTAATTAACACAACAACCTACAACACATCTTCCCATAGCTTATTTAATCGTTTCACTGACACAGGATAGGCAGTTTTCATACCTTGAGCAAATAGGGATACACGGTACTCTTCTAGCATCCACCGGTAAGACACTAAAGCTGGGTCGAAAACACCATCACTCTTTCTTCGTTGATGTCGCACCTCGTACTCTAACCAATACATTTTCAGCTGATCTGCCTGAACCTTATCCCTTGATACATTACCCTGCAAACGTTCTATTCTCAACAAAATCGCCTTCAAAAAACGCGGATATGCTTCTAACCGTTGATAGTCAATAGTTGCAATCCAATCCGCCACAAAAAGATTTTTAAGTTGAAACTTGATATCCTGATAGCAATACACCCTGGCAATAGGGACATTCCCATTCACCAGCTTCGAAACCTCATGGTGCAAAGCCAATATCGTTGTTACTAAAGATGCAATTATATTAGCTTCCGCTACCACAGTTCCCTTTCCCTTCTCCATCAATGCATCAAACTCGTCCTGGGTTCTAGGTGAGCTCTGATTATGAATAAAAGCACGATAAAACGCGGCATGAGCAATGCCCTGCGCTAACGATTGCTGACTACCAAAAGGGGCATATTGAAGAGAAACTTTCTTGGCCACCGCACAGTGTTTTTTTACATACTTCATTTGTTGTGACAAATTCAACATATACAACCGTAAAACACCTTCTGGATGCTTAGACCTTGCTTCTTCCAAAGAATCACACAACAAAACACTAACATATGAACCATGATCTATCAGCGCAGGGAAAGCCTTCACAAGAGATCCGTTCTGCTCAAACTCATATACTTCAGGTACTTTCTCAAAGCCCCATGTGGTAAATTTAGACTCGTCGTGATTATCATGCACACCATCAACACGAACGTTTCCAATCGCCTCTTTAAACGTCGATTGCATACGTTGTTTTAACCCTGAAATATCACGACTTTCATGCAGCAACCCTCCGCGCTCATCAATCACTTGTACATTGGCTTTTAGATGTAACGCTAAAGCAGAAAAATCCCAGTCCGAAGGTTTAATATCAATACGAACCTTTTGTCGCAAGAATTGAGTTAATTGTTGAACTAGAGGCTTTTCTCTATTTGGATTGCTCTTTAAAAACTGCGACGCCACATCAGGAACCGGAACGTAGTTTTTTCGTATTGCTTTTGGCAAACTTTTAATCAACGCAATACATTTCTCTAACTCTAATCCCGGCACCAACCATTCTAGGGAGGTCTCATTAACCTGATTAAGCAAAGTTATGGGGACAACAACATTAATGCCGTCTTGCTGCTTGCCAGGTTCAAATTGATAATCAATTTTTAACGTACCGCCAGACACCTGAACATCATCAGGAAAGCTGAAAACCGTCTCTTCCACAATATCTTTAGCTATAAGATCTTTTTCTGAAAGAAATAATATCTCTGGCCTTTCTCTTTCAGAAGCTTTTCGCCATCTTTCAAAGCCTTTCCCATTAACAATATGAGCCGGCAGGCGTTCATCAAACCACCCATGCAGCACAATGTCATCCACCAAAATATCTCTCCGGCGGGACTTTTCTTCTAAATAACCGATTTTTTTAATCAATTCCTTATTATGGAAATGATAAGGTGATCGAGAATAGTAGTCTCCTGAAACGAGGGCGTTAAAAATAAAGATTTCCCGGCTAACTTCTGGATCCACACGACTAAAATCTATTTTCTTTTTAGGATTCACGACCAACCCAAATAAATTGGATTCTTGAAAAGCGACGGCTGCAGCACGCTTTTTTTCCCAATGTGGTTCAAAGTGCCTATATTTAAGCAGCTCTTTACCCACTTCCTCAATCCATAACGGGTCTATCTTAGCAACCGTTCTAGCGTACACTTTGTGAGTTTCAACAATTTCTGCCGCCACCACCCATTTAGGTCCTTTTTTAGAAACTACTGACCCCGGAAACAGGTGAAATTTACGATTTCGAGTTCCAATATACTCATTGTTATCTTCCTTCATCCCCACGTGACTGAGAAAACCCGCCATGATAGCTTGGTGAACAGCGGCATAATCAGCAGGAATCTGATTGGGTTTCCACCCCATATCATGTGTAATAAGTTTTAATTGCCGATGTAAATCTCGCCACTCCCGCATCCGCAAATAGGAAATATAGTTATCTTTATACCAACGCTTTAATGCTCCTGCACTAAGATTCTGGCGCTGTTCTTCATGAGCATTCCATAAATTCACAAAGGAAAGAAAATCAGAGTCCTTGTCTTTAAACGTACGATGTTTTTCATCGGCTTCCGCTCTTTTATCATGAGGTCGAAGCCAAGGCTCCGGTAAACTTAACCCGCTACCAATAGAAATCAGCTCGCCGAGACAACCTAAATGGTTTGCTTCAATAAGCATGCGACCAACCCGCGGATCAACCGGCAATCTAGCAAGGTTTCGACCTAAAGAGGTCAACTCTTTATTTTTATCAACTGCGCCAAGCTCGTCAAGCAGCCTGTAACCATCATTAACTAACTTTTCTTCTGGCGGGTTAATAAAAGGGAATTCATTAACCTCTCCTAATCTCAATGATTTCATTTGCAGGATAACAGATGCCAAATTTGAGCGTAGTATTTCAGGGTCAGTGAAAGCATCTCGCGCCTCAAACGAAGCTTCGTCATATAACCGAACACAAATGCCAGGCGCAATACGCCCGCAACGCCCCATCCTTTGATTTGCACTAGCTTGCGATATGGCTTCAACAGGTAACCGCTGAACCTTTGTTCGATAACTGTAACGACTAATCCGTGCCGTACCCGGGTCAATAACAAACCCAATGTTTGGAACTGTAATGGAGGTCTCAGCAACATTAGTCGCTAAGACAATTCGACGGTTAGAGTGTGGTGCAAAAACTCTATTCTGTTCGGCATTACTTAGGCGGGAATATAGCGGTAATACTTCTAATTGGTCGCGAATATGTTTCCGAAGTAGATTGGCTACATTGCGAATTTCTCGCTCACCTGGTAAAAAAACCAATATATCTTGTGCGTCAACATTGCTAGTAGCGCCCCCTCGCTCCGTATCCAGAATGCCTTCCACAGCCATCAATACCGCTCGCTCGACACTGTCGTCGTCTACCGCCTGATCATCCTCTACGCCACCTATCGGCTGATAGAAAACGGTAACTGGATAAGCCCTTCCAGAAACCTCAATGATTGGGGCACCAGAAAAATGTTTAGAAAACCGCTCATGATCGATGGTAGCGGATGTAATAATCAACTTTAGATCTTTGCGTCTTAGCAATAAGGTTTTCAAATAACCTAAGAGGAAATCAATGTTGAGGCTTCGCTCATGGGCCTCATCAATAATAATCGTATCGTATCGATTGAGGTATCTATCCTGCTGAATTTCGGCTAAAAGAATACCGTCAGTCATTAACTTAATGTAACTGTTCTCACCAATTTTATCTTGAAAACGTACTTTATAACCAACCACTGCGCCTAATTCGCTGCGTAATTCATCAGCAATACGATTAGCAACCGTTCTTGCTGCTAGACGTCGAGGCTGGGTATGCCCAATCATACCCGTAATGCCCTGTCCTGCGTCTAAGCACATTTTTGGGAGCTGAGTTGTTTTACCCGACCCGGTTTCACCGGCGATAATAACAACTTGATGTGTTTTAATCGCTTCTATAATCTCATCGCGGCGCTGAGATACGGGTAAATCAGGGTAAGTAGGCTTAGGTAGATTCTGTTTACGTAAGTTTGCTTTTTTCATGGATGCGTCTAACGAAGCATCCGCTGATTGAAATTTTCTTATCAGGGTTTCCGATTGACCCTGCTTATTAAACTCTTTTAAAATCCCATCTAACGCCTTTGAATGTCGAAAGCGGTCAGAAACCATTGCTTCTGACAATTTCTTTTTCAACGCCAAAATCAGCTTCTTTGACAATAACTCGCCACCACTACTCAATGTGCCTAACTTTTTTTCACTCACAACAATCCCTTACATCTATGCCTTGCATCTAAGGCTTATAACACCCAACAAAACGCCTACCAAATTCTGCCTATTGTAATAGAACGAACGATGCGGGGGAAATCAATCCCCATACAAACAAAAAAACCCTCTAAGCAATGCCACTTAGAGGGTTTTTAGTAAAGCTAAAAAACAATTCTCGGGGAGATTAGTCTCGAAGCTCTCTTCGCAAAATCTTACCTACGTTAGACTTGGGCAATTCGTCCTTAAATTCAACGTGTCGAGGAACCTTATATCCGGTCATATTTGCCTTACAATAAGCAACGACCTGCTCTTTGGTTAAGGTATTGGTATTTGAAACAACAAACAACTTAACTGCTTCTCCACTCTTTTCATCGGGAATACCTACCGCTGCAGCTTCAACAATTTCAGGGTGTGAGCATACCACGTCTTCAATTTCATTCGGGTATACATTGAAACCGGAGACCAAAATCATATCTTTAATACGATCTACGATTTTCAAAAAGCCATCTTCCTGAAAAATAGCAACATCACCAGTTTTCAGCCATTCACCATCTTTAGTCATCGTTTCCTGAGTTGCTTCAGGCCGCTGCCAATAACCCTTCATGACCTGAGGGCCCTTAACACACAATTCACCCCGTTCACCCAATGCCACTTCATTTTCTTCGTCATCTATCAATTTGACATCAGTCGCAGGCAAAGGAATGCCGATGGTACCAATCTGGATATTGCTTGGAAGGTTGACTGAGATAACAGGTGATGTCTCTGTCATACCATAACCCTCGCATACTTGAACGCCAGTGGCCTTTTCCCAATCGTCAGCAGCGGCTTTCTGTAAAGCCATGCCACCGGCAACGGTAATTTTTAGCTGGCTAAAATCTAAGCTGTGAAACTCTTTGTTATTTAACATTGCAACAAAAAGTGTATTCAACCCGGTAACTGCGGTGAACTTCCATTTGGACATCTCTTCAATAAACGCAGGTATGTCTCTCGGGTTGGTAATAAGGACATTATGGGCCCCAGTTTCCATCATTGCCAAACAACCCACAGTAAAAGCAAAGATATGATACATCGGCAAAGGGGAAATCATTATTTCTTTACCGTCTTCAAATGAAGTTAATATAGACTTCATTTGCAGCATATTCGACACAAGGTTCTTATGCGTAAGCATCGCACCTTTTGCTACACCCGTGGTGCCGCCAGTGTACTGAAGAACCGCAAGGTCATCGCCACCAGGTGCATGGGAAGGATCAAATGTGGCTTTTTTACCAAGCTTTAATGCTTTTGTGAAAGGTATAGCGCCGGGAATATTGAATTCAGGAACCATTTTTTTCAGTTTCTTAATCGCGAAATTCATTGCCGCACGCTTCAAAGGCTTATGCATATCAGCAACTTGCGTAATAATAACGGTTTCAACGCTAGTTTTAGGAACTACTTTTTCAACCAAGTCTCCAAAATTTGCCAAAGCAACCAACGCTTTTGCGCCAGAGTCGTTAAACTGATGCTCCATTTCTCGAGCAGTATACATAGGGTTGGTATTTACGACGACCAATCCCGCTCGCATTGCTCCAAACACCACAATCGGAAACTGAATGAGATTAGGCATTTGAACTGCAATACGGTCGCCTTTTTTAAGGTTGGTATGATGTTCAAGGAAAGCAGCAAAATCAGCACTCAATTCATTTAACTGTTGGTAAGTAATTGTCACCCCTAGATTCGAATAGGCCGGCAATGACGCAAAGCGTTTACAGGAATCGTTAAAAACATCGATCACCGTAGAGTACTTATCGTATGAAATTTCTTGCGAAACACCTTTAGGGTATTTATCTGCCCAAATTCGATCTGTCATAACACTTTCCCAATATTCTTGTATATGAATGGTTGTCCACTCTGCTTTTCTGATTTCAACCCTAAAGATCAGCATCTAACCTGACAACTTTAAGCGGGCGAGAGGTTACCAGCTTTAAAAATTGATGGCTACCAAAACAGCCGTCCACACGGTCACGCACCGTAAGTACGCACAAAAACGTTATATGCCCCAAAGAGCCCCTAGTCTCATTTGTTGCTTTAGAACAAACCAGCCTTTCAGTTTAAAGCCTACAACCATTATCGACTATCCAGCAATTTACCTTTGACTCTCTAGAGAAACCCGTCATATTTATAATTGATCGTTCCAAGCTTATACCCAATACGACATAACCGACGCTGTTACAACAAACGTTGACGTAATTGAAGTGATGCAATGAACAACACTCAACCTATTTATGATGCATTTATCATAGGCGGCGGCATTAACGGCGCCGCAATCGCAAACAACCTAGCGTCCAAAGGGTTCTATGTTGCTATTTGTGACGAGAATGACGTCTCAGGAGAGGCATCCAGTCACGGCAACAAGCTTTTTCAATGCGGGCTTGAGCATCTAGAAAAACTGAACTTAAGCCACGTTTCAAACGCTCTAAAGGAAAGGGAGACTCTATGTTTGCAGGCTCCACACCTAATGCAAGCAATCGATATCATTATCCCAGATGCCCCAACAATACGTTCATCACTAAAGATAAAAGCCGGCTCAATGCTTTACGGGTGGCTGCTAAGATCCGAAACGTCCATAAAGCCCTATACAGAGAACATTCAAAACTCGCTGTATAGTGAACCTTTAAAGACTCCCTCACTAAAGGCTACACTTTGCCAGGAATACCTTGTAAATGATTCGAGGCTAGTCGTAGAAAACCTGCTCAGTGCAGAGAGAAATCACTGCCAACTGCTCTCAAAAACAAAGGTTGTTAGCGGTTCACTCTCCAACGGCACCTGGAAGCTTAAACTACAAGATAGCATTAACGGCGACCAGGTAACGGTATCCACCCACTGCATAGTCAACGCGGCAGGTGCCTGGGCCCAATCGGTATTAAAGCAAGCGCTAGGATGCAAATCTCGCTGCGAGCAACCGCTAGAAAAACACAGCTTTATTGCAGTACCAAAATTTTATGAAGGCCAGCACGGCTATATGTTACAGCTGCCTAATCAACAATTCCTCTCGATTTTGCCCTATGCTACAAACTATTGCTTAGTTGGTCCTGTGATTCGCCCAGTGACTAACAGAGAGCTCACCACTGCCCCCTCACCACCAAAACACAACAATACGCCTGCTAACGAAGAGGAATCAAGTACACTCCTTCAACAGCTAAATTATCATTTCAACACTAGTTTTTCACCTAATGACATCTCTTGGTCCTTTTCTTCTGTAAGACCTGCAACACAAGATTCCCAGCCCGTACATATGCTAGACCTACAATGCAGCGATGGACGATCCCCTGTTATTTCAGTCTTTTCTGGGCATATCACAACGCACAGAGTTCTTGCTGAGCAGGTATACGAATGTATTCATCCGTATTTGCCCTCACCTCCCCCTTCTTTAAAGACTTCGATAACAGACAAGTTACCTGGTGGGGACTACGTCACTGATGCAGAACCTGGAGTTAAAAACTACGAGGAATTAACAAAAACACTCAAAACTCAATATTTCTGGCTACCCAAAACATTATTAGCCCGATATTGCATCACTTATGGAACGAGGGCAAAAAACCTGCTTTATGGAGCGGTAAACCTACAGTCTTTAGGAGAAGAGGTTTTACCAACTATTTATGAAAGAGAGCTTAATTGGCTTATCGAAACTGAGTGGGTTACATGCACGGAAGATGTTTTATGGCGCAGAACTAAATTAGGAATTAACGTAACAGAGGACGACGCCAAACAGCTGGACACTTGGTTTAAAGGTCATTATCAGCACAACTCTGCAGTTTCAAAAATTGAGAATTTAGCTAATAGTAATTGCAAAGCCTCTTGACCTTGAGCAGGTTTTGCTTCATCTTCGTTTTTATTCGCAAAAGAAAACAAAAACACGCCAACCTAACTAGATTATCTAAGTATTGTCTGCGAAAATTAATTATCAGCAAGAGTAAGGAATGAAAGTTATGCACCACGAGTCGTGCTATATCGACGCCCCCGATGACCACAAAATATATGTTAATATTTGGAAGAAAAGCAAAGGGATTAAAAAGCCTCGTGCTATTTTGCATATTAACCATGGTATGGCAGAACACAGTGCTCGCTACGCTGTTATCGCTGAGCGCTTTGTGCAAGAGGGATACGTGGTATATGGCCATGACCATCGCGGCCACGGGAAATCAGTTCAACATACAGAGCTTCTAGGTCATTATGCTGATAATGATGGCTGGGGGAAAATCGTATCCGATGTATTACATGTAAACCAATCGATCCATGCGTCTTACCCAAATACACCTGTTATAATTTTAGGCCACAGCATGGGGTCGTTCATCGTTCAATCCTACCTTGCATTACATGGTGATACCGTCACTGCAGCACTTCTATCCGGCTCAGCATTAAGCGATAAAGCCACAATACAATTTGGATCCTTTCTGGCAAGAATGGAAACGCGCCGACAAGGCGTACTGGGACGCAGCAAGCTACTCGATTTCTTTTCATTTGGAATATACAACCGAGAATTCAGGCCATTTCGCACCAGTGCAGACTGGTTATCAACCGACCCCCTTGAGGTCGACAAATACATTGCCGACCCACTATGCGGATTTCTTTGTACCAACCAGCTATGGACAGATTTACTTGCTGGAATGAAAGACATCTCCAACATCAACACGCTTCAAGAAATCCCCAATTCACTTCCTATTCTAGCGTTCTCCGGTGAGTTAGATCCATTAAGCTACAACAAACGAAAAACCCACGGAATAGAGAAATTATCATCTCACCTTCGATCCAGCGGGCAGCATTATGTTACCCACAAGCTCTACCCTGGCGCTCGACATGAAATTTTAAACGAAACTAACCGCCACGAAGTTATTGATGATGTACTTAAGTGGGTAGAAGGGCACAGCGATTTACCGACCCTTAAAAAATCGTCAAAAATGACAAAAAAAAATAAAGACCTTGAATCAGCATAAACAAATATATTAAAAGTAACCTTAACTGTTCAACAAGTAGCTAACCTTGTTGGTATAGTTAAGGTTTTAAATTCCACCATTTCCCAACCTCCCTCTATCTTTACAAGAAATCTTACATTATTTTCCTCCTTTCTTACCTCGAGTTCGATAAAATCAATAGTTACTTCATTTCCCCCATATACTGGTAGCGGTAACACATATCTATGGAAACACTAGAGAACAAAACATTTGATGAATTAACTATAGGCGATACTGCAGAGTTGATTCGCACAGTAACCGAACAAGATATCCTTCTTTTTGCTTGCCTCTCTGGTGACAACAACCCTCTTCATCTAGACGAAGAATATGCAAAGTCTACACAGTTCGGCCAACGTATCGCTCACGGTATGTTTAGCGCATTACTTGTCACCACTGCCGTTGCCACAAAGCTACCGGGGCCAGGCACCATCTATCGAGGGCAGGATATGAAGTTTCAACGCCCCATATTTATCGGAGACACGATCACTGCAAAGTTAGAGCTAACTGAAAAGAAAAAACGTGGCAATCTGATAAAAATAAGCTGCACAATGACAAATCAACGCGACGAAGTTGTTTTCAGTGGAGTATCGACGGCAATTGCACCCACCGAAAAAATCAAAATAAAAGCGTCACCTCTACCCAAACTTTCATTTGAAGCAGAGGGTTAAAGAAAACCGAAAATCCTAACGCGCTAGAAAACGCATACCCTCTTCCAATCCTTTCAATGTAAGGGGGTACATTTTCTCTTCAACTAAGCGTCTGGCCCATGCTACTGACGTAGTAAATTCCCAGCTTGTCTCCGGCTCAGGGTTCAGCCAAATAACTTTATCGAATTTGTCCGTGACCCTACGCATCCAAACCTCTCCTGGCTCTTCATTCCAGTGCTCAACACTGCCACCAACAGAGTTAATTTCATAGGGAGACATAGTGGCGTCACCTACAAAAATCACTCGATAATCAGAACTATAGGTTCGCAATATATCCAAAGTATCTGTTTTTTCTTGAGTACGTCGATTATTGTCCTTCCATACTCCTTCATAAATAAAATTATGAAAATAGAAATATTCCATATGCTTAAATTCAGTTTTCGCAGCTGAAAACAACTCCTCACAACTTTGGACATATGGGTCCATTGACCCGCCCACATCAAAGAATATCAATACCTTCACACCATTACGGCGCTCAGCAACCATTTTGATATCTAAATAACCAGCATTCTTAGCGGTACATGTAATCGTATCGTCAATATCTAACTTATCGGGCATACCTTGACGGGTAAACTTTCGCAATCGTCGAAGCGCCATCTTAATATTACGAACTCCGAGTTCGACTGAATCATCCAAATTACGATACTGTCGTTTTTCCCATACCTTTACAGCCTTACCATTACGTGATTTGCCAGCCACTCGAAATCCTGCAGGGTTCTGGCCATAAGCACCATAAGGCGAAGTGCCGCCGGTACCTATCCATTTATTACCCCCTTGGTGACGCTTCTTTTGTTCCTCAAGTCGTTTTTTAAACTCATCCATGAGCTTTTCAAGGTCGCCTAGCGCCTTAAGCTTATCAAATTCTTCTTTACTAAGCGTTTTTTCGATTTCCTTTCTCAACCACTCATCAGGGATCAATGACTCAAATAAGTCATCAATATTTTCTATGCCATCAAAGTACTTTTTAAAAGCACGATCGAACTTATCAAAATATTTTTCATCTTTTACGAGACAGATTTTTGATAACGCATAAAACCCGTCAATGTCGGCATACACGACCTTTTCTTTCAAAGCTCTCAGTAAGTCAAGAAATTCTCTAATAGTTACCGGAACTTTACCTTCGTGTAATTCGAAGAAAAAATTAATTAGCATAACCCACTCACTTAACGTTCGCGTCGATTCATAAAGGCTAAACGCTCTAACAGGTGCACGTCTTGCTCATTCTTAACCAGCGCTCCGTAAAGCGGGGGGATAGCCTTAGAGGTATCACGATCACGTAATACATCGTCTGGAATCTCATCGGCCAACAATAACTTAAGCCAATCAATTAATTCTGACGTTGACGGTTTTTTCTTAAGTCCAGGCACCTTTCTCACATCAAAAAAGATATCCATTGCCTCCTTAATCATATCTTTCTTAAGGTTCGGGTAGTGAACATCGATAATCGCTTTCATCGTAGCAAAATCAGGAAAGTCTATATAATGGAAGAAACAGCGACGCAGAAACGCATCCGGCAATTCTTTTTCATTATTACTTGTAATGATAATAATTGGACGCTTTATTGCTTTGATTGTCTCTTGAGTTTCATAAACATAAAACTCCATTTTATCGAGTTCTTGTAACAAGTCGTTAGGAAACTCAATATCGGCTTTATCAATTTCATCAATCAACAAGACAACTTGCTCTTCACTTTCAAAAGCTTCCCACATCTTGCCCTTTTTAATGTAGTTCTTTATGTCGTGAACACGACCGTCTCCAAGCTGGGAATCCCTTAAGCGCGAAACGGCATCATACTCATAAAGCCCTTGGTGTGCCTTGGTAGTGGACTTTATATGCCACTGAATTAGTTTAAGCCCTAGACCCTCGGCAACCTGTTCTGCCAGCATCGTTTTGCCTGTACCTGGCTCCCCCTTTATCAACAAGGGGCGTTGCAACGTAATTGCTGCGTTTACCGCTAATTTAAGCTCGTCTGTTGTTACGTAAGCATCAGTACCCTGAAATTGCATTGTATTCCAATCCTGCCAGTTATGAATGTATAGGCAGAAGTATACAAAATACTGATCATGTTAGGCAGTGCAAAAAGTGCCAAACGACTAGAAAAAAGAACTTATAAAAGCCAAATAGCTTTACCATCCCTCATCACCAAGATTCAGTCACCTGAACTACCTCAGTTCTTGCTCGGCTCAACTTTCCAGCTCTAGCTCTCGCAACAGGGCTCTTATCCCTCACTTTTCCTGCTATTGGCCCCTCAACGCTGGGTAAAGATAGCTTTACTGACTCTGACGCAGCTACATTGGGACCAGCAGGCTTAGGCTCAATTGGATCAATCACTACCTTCTCAACCAATTGAGTCTGCTTCCTAAAGGATGCTAGAACTTCTTTCCTTGCCTCAGCCACAGCTATTGCCACTGCTTTCTGAATCAGTTGCTTTTCTTGTATTTTTGACAGCTCCTCTTGACGATTTACAGACTTTGTCGCGGCGTCAATAATCGCAACTAACTCACCTCTACAAATTGAAAAGGTACTAGTTAACTGTTTTATCTGCTTTGAAGAGCCATAGCCTGGGTAATTCGCAGCTCTGTTGAGCGCATCCTTATGTAATTGCGTCTGACTGAAATAACGCTCTGCATGAACCAACATACTTTTGGTTGTATCGAGATTAATCCTACTTTCACCCGATTTAGTGGCCAAACGCTGTGCTACCAAACAGCTATCCTCTGCTCTTTGCAACAGCGTTATTAACTCATTTGCTTTGTACTCATCGTTAACCACTCTGGTTTGAGCGGCCATCAGGCTGCTTTCAAGCTTATCGCAACGCCTTACTTTACTTGAATTTGATGCGACTTTTAGAACGCTACTAGTGAGTGCTACAGCTTGATTTCGGAGATCTAAGTATTCTCTGTACTTTACCCTGGCTTTAGAAAGGTAATCCCCCTTAGCAAAGGCTTTTGCTTCCTTGCATGCCAACACACCTTTTTCTAATAAAGGTAACGCCTGAACTCGAGCAATATCAGTCCCGATTTGTGAACATTGCTGCATTTGACGAGATAACGTTCTACTATGTTCAGATATATTCGGATAAATTGCTCTAGCCCGATTCAAAGCAGTTACATACATTTCATATTCTTGCATCGCGGCTAACTGATTGGTTCTTGTGGAGCGTGTCGCCTTCGTACAATGCGCCAAACCTTGGGTTAACAGGCTCAACGCTACGTCTTTGTCTGGCCTGGCTATCTCACCATTTACCGTATCGATAGCCATATCCTTGACGACAGCGTCACTAGCAGTGGCAACTTGCCCCAAAAACTGGCTCGACAACACAAAACATAACCCAACTACTTTTAGCTGAAACAGCTTCATAAGAACACCTTGCGCAATTCCCAAATTAAACAAACGTAATCTAAGATTAGCATTACATTATCAACCTGTGGTTTCGAAACCATGACACCGTTAACAGTGCTTTAGGGCACAGTTAACAAAACTAATCTAAAGTTACAACTGCCCAAAAAACACTCCGAATTTCAATCAGTTGAAATATGTTAGGCAGGCTGTAGAATCAACCTAGATTATAAGATATGAGCAACAGACCACAGATCGAAACATTAACTCACCACCACCTTTTAGGAAATCCACATGGGAACAATTTACGAAAACAACGCCCTCACTATAGGTCGAACACCTCTCGTGAGGATCAAACACATAACCGACCACAACATTCTTGTAAAAATAGAAAGCCGTAACCCAGCTGCATCAGTCAAATGTCGAATCGGTGCAAACATGATATGGCAAGCAGAAAAAGATGGTGCGCTAAAGCCTGGTATGGAACTGGTTGAACCAACAAGTGGTAATACCGGTATTGCCCTTGCCTTCGTGGCTGCAGCACAAGGTTACCCTATAACTCTGACAATGCCCGAAACCATGAGCGTTGAGCGACGGAAAATAATGCAGGCTCTTGGCGCAAAGGTGGTACTAACGGAAGGTGCCAAAGGAATGAAAGGCGCCATCGACAAGGCTCAGCAAATTGCGGATGATAGCAACGGCAACATATTGATATTGCAACAATTTGAAAACCCAGCCAACCCTGCAATTCACGAAAAAACTACAGGACCAGAGATTTGGGAAGATACTGGTGGTGAGATTGACATTCTAATATCAGGTGTCGGCACTGGAGGAACAATCACAGGAATTAGTCGCTATATTAAGCGCACGCAAGGAAAAAATATTTTATCAGTTGCTGTTGAGCCAGTATCATCCCCTGTAATCGCACAGACAATGAGCGGGGCTCCACTAGAACCTTCTCCCCACAAAATCCAAGGCATCGGTGCAGGTTTTATTCCGAAAAACCTTGACCTTGAACTTATTGACCAAACCCAAGCCATTACAAATGAAGAAGCTATTGAACACGCTCGATTGCTAATGGAGAAAGAAGGTATTCTAGCAGGCATATCTTCAGGAGCCGCATTGTGTGCTGCACTAAAGGTAGCCGAAGCACCTGAAAACAAAGGGAAAACTATTGTTGCAATATTGCCGGATTCTGGCGAACGGTACTTAAGTTCAATATTGTTCGATGGTATGTTTACCAATGTAGAGCCTCCCAAATAGAACCAAGCAATAACCCCCCTCACCCCGGCGTTCAAAACCACTGAATCAGCTGGGGGATTTGACCTAAAGGCCGTACTTAACGTCTTAATACCTAGCCTTTTAATCGATGCTTTAGGGTATCAATTATGCCACTCTAAGCTACTATTACTGTATAAATATTTTTTACAGACCTTACTTTTTCAAACGTTAATTATATGCAGACAACCTTCCAAAAAAGCCTAGCCTCAAAGCTGCTGAGAATAGTGTTAGGTTTTTATTTTGTTATCGCCATTACACTTACCTTGGTGCAGCTGGCACTCGAATTTAGGAATGAGAAACAACGCCTAGAAGAAGAGATCAGCAGTAAAGTCAACCTTTTTACCCCCGTCATCACGCAGGCCTTATGGAACTTTGATGATGAACAAATGGATATCACTGTTAATAGTATTCTAAAAACCGAGCTCATCATTGGTGTTGATATTTTTGATGACCAAGGGGAAAAAATATTATCGAAGTGGCATGACATCCCCATCAAAAAAGCTCAACCCAATTCAATAGCCCCCCAATCAGAAGAGGAAGGTGATTTATATTCCTATAAACACCCATTGCAAGACCCCTCACTAAAAGACGGCCCACTTGGGCATGTGGTTGTTTATACTAGTTCCTCCATTGTTATCGAACGGGCTGCATACACATTCACCATAACTATCATTAATGCTATGATAAAAACCATTTGTCTGTGGCTTATTTTCTATCTAGTCCTCAAACATTTACTTGCTAAACCACTTGGCAAGCTTACTGAAAAAATAAATCAACTCAACCCTGATATCAACACAAGCAACCTAGAAGGAGAGGTTGAACTTACCGATTTCGACGACAACACCATCAGGCAAAACAATGAGCTTGGAAATCTCATTCAAAGCTTCTTCTCCATGCAAAGCGCCCTGAAAGAAAAAAACAATGCCATTATAAACTATCAGCAACATCTAGAAGAAATGGTAAACAAAAGAACTGAAGCAATACGACGCCTTAACGACCAACTCACCACCGTTTCTCAGGCAAAAACTGATTTCTTGGCTAACATGAGCCATGAAATAAGAACACCAATGAACGGGGTATTTGGTGTTGCCGAACTGCTCAAGGATACCAATTTGGATGACAGCCAACACGAATACGTCCAAACAATTCAGAATTCATGCCAGGCACTCATCACCGTTATCAATGACATACTAGACTTTTCAAAAATCGAATCTGGAAACCTCGATTTGGAAAACATTCCTTTCAATTTGGAACAAATGATATTTGAGTGTGGATCTATATTCGCGCTAAAAGCTAGCGATCAAAATCTTAAATTTACAATCACTATTGAAAAAAACACACCAACTGACATTTACGGAGACCCTACGCGACTACGACAAATCATTTTAAATTTATTAGGAAACGCATTCAAATTCACTGACATTGGAGCCATTGGCATCAGGGTCAGAAAAATCAATTTAGACAACAGGTGTCACGCTTTAAAAATTGAAATAAAAGATACTGGCATTGGCATATCAGAAGATGCCCAAAATAAATTATTCAAAACATTTTCTCAAGCTGACAGCTCAACCACACGTAAATATGGTGGCACAGGGCTTGGACTTGCGATAAGTAAAAAACTAGTGACACTTATGGGCGGTAATATTGGCATTGAAAGTCAGTTTGGCTTGGGCTCAGTTTTTTGGTTCTCCATCACATTAAACGAAGCATCCCCGCCTCCACCAACAAACAACCTAAACAACCTTGTTAACAAAAAATCTATCACCCTTTCTTTTGAGGATAGAGAACTGGAAGAGATCACCAAAGAAACATTATCGTCATACGAGGTTGAAGTTGGCAGCATAGATTCCGATGCGCTAAGCAGCTTAGCTAACTCGTCACTAGCGTCTATCGACAAACCCAACATCCTCATTATCGAGGAAGGTTTACTATCAGAAAACCTCATAGAGAAACTGTCCAACAACAAGAACATTACCGACACTCTACTAATTTATTGCCACAGTCTTGACACTGCATCAAGATTAAGCAAATTAACGTTTGCAATGCCTCACAGGGTCATACAACCCCCACTCAGTGCGTATGCGCTCAAACAAGGTTTAGCATCGATTTTAAACAACACCAAAACCAAAAAATACAAAAAAACAACCGTATCTGCGGTTCATTTAAACGTACTAGTTGCAGAAGACAACCCAGTCAATCAAATTGTGATGAAAGGGGCGCTTAAAAAACTAGGTATTACCCCCGATGTCAAAAACAATGGTTTAGAGGCATTACATCAATATACTAGCGATGAAAAGACATACGACCTTATTCTTATGGACTGTGAAATGCCTGAACTAGATGGTTGGAATGCAGCACAAAAAATAAGAAACATTGAAAAACCAGCGCCCCACCTAGAAAAACTTGTCATCATCGCGGTCTCTGCACATGCTATCGAATCACAAAAACAAAAAGCCTTTGACTATGGTATGGATGATTTCTTAACAAAACCCTTCTCTCAAGCAGAGCTAAAAACAATCCTTAAAAAGCACAACATCCTTGAGTAAGCAAACAGACATCAGAATAAAAAAACTATTGATCGCAAAGTCACAATCCCTTTACACAGGCTCCCCACTTTTCATAGTCAGTATTTTCCCCTTCATATACTTCGAACCCAGCAAGGAACCATCCATCATCTACTAATGGCTTTATCCATCTCAACTCTGCTGTAAGAAAAAACTCTTCTCCCGTTGAGAATCGCACGCATAAGTCCATCACAGTCCCCTCAGCGATACGTTCACTAACATACAGCTTCATTCCCAGTTTCGACAGGTCCACCGTTTCGCAACTGATGATTTTATCGATATACTCGCCATTAGCATTTTGCATTGTCAACTCAATCAGTACATCCTCACGCTTTGCCTTACGTTTTACTATACGTTTATCATCGTCATGATCACTCATAATATTACCTGCTTACTTTTTGTATGTTACGCACAACTTTTTCTAAAGCGCTACTAAACTGTATGCCATTATCAACAATACTGATCTCACCCAACGCAACGGCATTAACAAATCGTGGCCGATCAAGCTCTAACTGCTTTATTCCCAACCGGTTTACAAAAATATACTTATTACCCCCTTTAACAACAACAGCAAGCTTAAGGCGCACCTCCGCATCTAGTGACACACCAAAAACACCAGGGACCAAAACAATCCAACCACCAACCTGCAAGTCATTTAGAGCCCTTGCAGAAGCTTGAAGTTCCTCTTCTGACGGTTCAACCACAGGTTCAGAGTCTTCTTCAACACTCAGCCTACCCTCAACAACTTCGGGCAACCGATCCTCTTTGTCGTCTTGGGGTTTTAATATTAATGCAGCGCTACCTTTAACCATATCAGGTACCTGTGCATCGTCATTTTCTTCCTGTGCTTCGTCGCTATCACTTAATAGCCTATCTTTTAAAATGACCTCAGCCGTATCCTCCTCTTCTCGTTCCGGTTCCACTTCCTTTTTAGGAAGGGGCTCCTTAAGGATAAGAGAGAGGTCATAAAATGCATGTTCAAGAAAGTCATCGACCCACAAGCCTTTACCTATCAATTTCAGCGTACCTTGGGAGAGGCCCGCTTCTAATTCTTCTCTTGTTTTTTTTGCAATTTTCTGACCAGATTGATTGATAAAGATCCAGGGCGCATCCCCATCCGATTTAACCGTAAGTCGACAGGCTTCAATCGTTTTCCGAGCCGTCACTATCCGCACCCAATCACCAACGTCTAGTTCACTAAGCGAGTTACATACTCCACTCGCGGTAACCTTCCTTTCATAAACGTCAACCACTTTCGACTCTAAGGCGAGAGGTATAAATTTTTCAGACTCTGGTATCGCTCCGGCAACCAAGGCAGTTGCAATTAGCTCAAAGGACTCCATTGCATCTTCGGGCGACCTGTCTTTGATGCAGTCAGCTATAAGCAACCTTACCGATTTCATCATTGTTGGCAAGAATCGCTGGTATTTCTCAATGCTATTTGCATCGGCGCAAGCGCTATAAAAGGAAGCCATTGACTCCGTTAGCCCTACTGCTCGTTTCCAACGAGCCCCCTGATCACCATCCTCAATCGATATGATTCGTAAAACATTTCGCCAAACATCAACAACAAACCCTGTCATCAACTCTGGCTGATCGGTACCAGAAAAACATCTATTTATAAGATCCACAACTCTAGGTTCAGCAACCACCTTCTTGTTTTTGCTGGATTCTGAGCGAACAACTTTTTCCTGCACCAATTCTAAACGCTGCTGATTTCCAGCAAACCACGTCTGCGCATCAATACATACGGTATTTACCACGCCGGTGTCAGCTTCGTATTTTAAAACGATTTTTTCTACAAACCCCGCCAACGCCACCCGCATTGGGTCATCCGTACTATTTGGTGATGATATTAAGGTTAAAGTAAGATTATTTAGAAATTTTCTCGCAATATTTCTTGGCGAAAACAGAAATGACAAATCCTGAGTAATTAATTTTAATACCGGGATTTTAGTTTTTACAATTAGCTCCCAAGCTTCACTGTCGAAACGCCCCTTTTCTAGCATCTCATCAAACATGGCATCAACTAAATTCACTGTCCCCAAATCAAGGCGTGAGATAAAGCTACTATCGGGGCCCGAATAATACCGATGAATTACCGATTTCAAGCTAGCTTTGGTGTACGGCGACCCCTTAATATTGCTCTGCAACTCAGACAAGCAGGACAAAAAAGACTTTTGCATTGCAGCACTACGCTGAGCAGCAACATTAAATAAAGAGAAGTCAGTACCAGATACATGGCGCTCCAATAAATCAACAACCACTCGTGCGCCTAGTTTAAGTGGGGGTATTTGATCAGCTATCATTTCAGTTGATCACCGAAACTTTGCCACCACCTCTCCTTTTTTAAAAACAATCAGTTCACCTTTTTTCATTATGTTCCACTCTTCATTGGTCGTAAGTGGCGCGGTTGCTACAACTGAAACAACATCATGAGGTGTAGTTTCATCTTTAAAATTTATTTGTACATCGTCATCTTTTAACTCTGCCACACCAAAAGGCGCTCGACGGGTAATCCAACAAAGCTTTGTAGAGCAATAACAATACAAATAGTTTGAATCACTCATCAACACATTAAACACGCCATATTCGGAAATTTCATTTAAGATGCCGTGCATTTCTTTATGCAATGCAGCTTGACCTCTTGGGCGCTTAACATACACTTCTTTTAGTTGATCCAATAAATAGCATAGCGCAAATTCACTATCCGTTGAGCCTACAGGGCGATAATGTATAAGCTCTTTCTTTTTAATCCCTTTTAATTGGCCATTATGAGCATAAACCCAAGGCAGCCCCCACAATTCTCGTGTGAATGGATGGGTGTTCTCTAAAGCCACTCTACCCGAGTTGGCTTGTCGTATATGACTTACAACAACATGGCTTTTGATCGGGTAATGTTTAACAAACTTTGCAATCTCCGAATCAGAACTGGCATCAACGTCCTTAAACTCCCTCACACCTTTGCCTTCAAAAAAAGCGATCCCCCAGCCGTCTTTATGAGGCCCTGTGCACCCTCCCCTTTGCATCAAGCCTGAAAAGCTAAAACAGATATCCGTCGGCACATTTGCACTCATCCCAAGCAGCTCACACATAACCAACCCCCAATACTACAACCCCCTCCCTTCCATTGAAATTCATGCTCTATCCGCTGAAGTTAATACTGATGTTATCTGCCTAGGCATATGCGTTTTGATGTCTTTAGCGATTAATGCCAGTCGCCTTCGTTTTGCAGCTACGCCAAAAAAATTATTGTAACGAGAAACAAAGGAAAATAGTGCCTTATGAAGATCCGCTCCTGACCTTGGCAGCACATGAAGATGAACATGAGGAACATGCTGATTTGCGTCAGGGCCATCGTTTATAAAAAAATTCTGAGCTTTACACTTAAGCCCTGATTCAGCTTGGGCCAGGGCTACCGCCGCGCCTAACTCAAACAAATGTGAACGCATTTTCGGGGATAGCTGCAGAATTGAAACATGATGTTCCTTTGGTATCACAAGAACATGGCCTGGGCGCATGGGGTACAAATCCATAAACGCTAGAGAGAATTCATCTTCATACACAGTGGTTACCGGTAGGTTCCCTCGAAGTATTTCGCAAAATATGCACTCTGAAGACATAAGGGGCCTCTTCATCAAATATCAGGATAAGAAGGCGCGAAGTGTAAGCGCATTTTTTAAGGCCGTCCACTACTCCTCAGGGCTATCCAATTGAAACTCATCATTTACAAAAGGGTCCTTCTTGTCTTTTTCTGTTTCTGAATCGCCCGAAACAGCTTCCTCTTGTTCACTTAACATGACGTCTAATTCATCAAGGCCATCAAGTGCATCACCCACTTCCTCATCAAGCTCATCAAATTCATCATCAATTTCTATGAATTCGTCGTCGTCTAGCTCCATAGGATCCGCTGTATTCACATAGGCATTATCCTCTTCCTCTGTTGGTTGTGGCTCAAGAGTATCCGGGGCCACTACAGGTTTTTGCGGCTGAATTTGCGTAACCGTTAACTCCTCAGTGGTAGCCGTATTACCTGAGGACCTCATGATGGTTTGTTCTTCGTCACCTCCGCCTTCCGTTGGTTTAGCTACTGCTGGGGCTACTTTACTTATCGCGTCAGCTCTTGTTTTTTGAGCCTTCATTATGTCCTGCTCATTTGCCAACTCTGATGCATCTTGATTATTGGCCATTTTTCGATACAAGAAAAACCCACCCCCAAGCAGAATCAGATTAGCTAGCATAAAAGCCCCTCCCAATACAAGAATATTAAGCTCTTCTTCTGGCGCATCCTCCGTAGCTTCCTCAGTGATCACAGCCTCAGATTCTACTGGCACCTCTACTGGCACCTCTATTGGCACCTCTACTTCAGGCGCAGATTCTTCCACTGCTGTTTCAATAACGTCTAATGCAGGGAGTTCTTCTGGAACAACATCATCTATGAATTCAGCTTCTTCGATCTCTTCATCTATGCTCAGGTCGACATCCAGCATTTCATCAGTTAACTCGTCATCCATGAAACTCACATCATCCGTCAAGCCTGTGTCGCTATGGTCAATACGGTAAGGCCCCTGTACAAGCTCAAAAGGTTTGCCGTTAACAGATATACCATTAACTTTAACCAGTACCTGATACATGCCAAGCCCGCCAAAAGCAGGCACTCCCAATCGCCACTCACC
This sequence comes from Gammaproteobacteria bacterium 42_54_T18, assembly GCA_002163245.1. Classification (GTDB taxonomy): domain Bacteria; phylum Pseudomonadota; class Gammaproteobacteria; order Pseudomonadales; family Ketobacteraceae; genus 42-54-T18. The sequence continues at coordinate 97,796 of MAAL01000110.1, forward strand.
ATTATTCTCGGGCATTGCTGAGCTTACTTGCTTCTCTCCATTAGGCGCCTGAATTTGCGCCAATATCTCTAATTTGTCCACGTCTAACAAGGCAACTTTGGGAGTAATTCTTAGAAAATGCTCGGCCAGTGCATCACCACCTGATGATGCCACATCTATATCTAATACGTCCGTATGCACCGTCATCTGATGGGTACGCTTTCGTCGGAAGGTTTTTCCGTCCACCAAAATATTAAACTCATGCTTACCATCAGTCAGCGTACGCCCCAGCTTAGCGGAATACACTCCATCCTTAGGCAAGATAGCTCCCCCTTTTTTGTTTTTCGATAAAGCCCCCTCAAAAAGTTCACCCGCGCTTGTGCGTTGACTAAAGGTAATATCCATGAGCTTCAGAAAATCAGGGTTAGTCAAAGCACTTCCTTGCTCACTCAAATACATGCGCATTGTGACCCGCTCACCTTCTATCACATTGTCCGGTAAACCTTTAACGATAAGGTTAAGATCACTTACCACAGTAACTCTATTGCCATTACCTATATCAGCCTCAAGCTTCCACGTGCCTGACCTAGGCGCTTGAACAGTAATCAAATCGTATCGTTTATCATTAAACCAATTGATACGTTTTCCAGAACGTTTATAACTGTATTTCTTCCCTCTCGGATCAATCAGTTTTGTTACTGGGCTTCCAGGCTTGCGAAAAATTAGTGCTGTAAACTCATCAACTGTTTTATCAATATCAAATGCATTGCCTTCTAATGGCACTTGTTCTGGAGCATTCGCTTTATCTGATGCCTCAACAAAAATTTCCAGCAGCTCATCAGCATCACGAGCAATAGAGAAGCTACCTCCTGTATCCACCCCCAGAGTTCGCAAAAATTCTAAATCGGCACTTTCGGACAGAGCAACACTGTGAATCTTAAAACCTGCCCGCCTCAGCGACGGTACAACCTGAGAGAGTATTCTTTGTTTTTCTTTTTCATTTTCTGCACGATTCTTTGAGATATCGACCTTACCATCCGACAGCAAAACAATGGTCTTGTCCCAATTTGGATCCGACTCAGTTTGATTGAGTGATGCTTTTTCTAACGCCAACCCAATATTGGTATACAGAGCAACGGAATTAATAAGATCAGTCTGTTTTATAGCGCCTTTTCGCCACTCAGTTGTAACGTCTTTATGAGGCACTAGCATGTTCACATATTGACCAAATGTCCAAACACCAAATCGATCACCCTCTTTCGCGAGGTTTAACATCAACTGAACAGCCGGAATCCTTAGATTGCTTGGGTCAGTCTTTTTCATACTACCGGATATATCAATAACGACTCGCATATCCGTTTTTGCAGTGGCCGCATACAGCTCATTCGGCACAGCCACACAGCATGCTAGAAAGAACACTGTCGATTTAAACACAACCCACAGCGGCGCATCCGGCATTTTCAGCAATGACACGCTCTTAAGCACCTGATACAAAGAGAACCGGGCAAAAATTGGGCTAAATAGAATATTCGCCATACAATCCTGCAAAAGAAAATGAAGTAGTTTTAGCTTCCTCCTTTATGTATAGCAGGTTTAACCTTGGTTTCCTTATTTTTAACTGAGAAATATCAGGTAACCAATTGATTTTTATTGACCTAAGAGCAGCCTAAATGAAGACAGACTCCCTTAGAGCTAACGATATTTCTTATTCAAAAGGTGCTCAGCAGTCAATAACAATACAACAACCATCAACGATACAGATAGAGGAAACAACGCCCGATACATCGCAGCGCCTTCAGCACCCTTTTGCAATGTGGCATCAAAAACACCCACAAACAATGCCGGCGCCAATCTAGGCTCTCCGACGCTAACCGTCCACGGAGTAAGCAACAAAGCCAACAGCACACCAATAGCTACTTTTTTTACAACAACAAAATCCAAGAGGCTTAACGCTCTCCACACTGTTGTCACAACACCAAAAGTAGCAATAATGTACACGAACCAAGCTACATGATATTCAGTTTCTGTTAGCATTATTTTTCATATCCATGTTAAAAGTCTTAAGCCGCAAAAGGTTTTATACAGCGTCATTTTCACCATTTCGCCACCCACAATCGCGATTTAGCAATCTACCCAATGAATAATGTGCTCTTCCCAATCAGCCTCTGCCACCTGGTTATCCGGTATTACTCGCCCCTGAATAGACACACCCGCTTCAAAGACACTTTCTTGTCGCCCAGACACCAGTGGATGCCATGATGCCAGGCCTCTGCCTTCCGCCAAACGCCTGTATGCACAACTATAAGGCAACCAATGAAATTCAGGGATATCTTTTAGCTCCAGCTTAACGCAATCAGGAACTCTCACACTTCGATTGGGGTAATCTGTACAAGAACACGTCGACTGCTCAAGCAAATGGCACACAAGCTCAGTATAGTAAACTTCGCCTGTATCCTCGTCTTCCAATTTTTGCAAACAACACAGAGCACAACCATCACACAGAGACTCCCATTCATTAGGCGTCATATCTGACAGTTGTTTACTTTCCCAAAATGGTTTCATTCTCAGCTATCCGGCGTGTACAGATCTAACATATAGTCTTCTTTTTTGGGCGGTAGTTGCAAGTAGAACCCCTTACTTTCCAATTCGGACATCACTTTTTCGACATCAGCGGAAACCAGCGGTTTCTCTTTACGTAGCAATAAATCCATTGCATGGCTTGGCGTGCCAAAACGCTCCAACAACAATTCCGGCACACCATCAAACATAGTGTTTTTAGAGGTTGCTTTAGGTACATATAAGTACATACCTTCCATTTTACTACTCTTAAAAACAGAGCACATAATCATATTATTAACCTTTTACTTGCAATTTTGCTTAAGCAGCACTGTTGTCGTTTTCATTCTGATAAGCTAGAAATACAGCATTAAGCTCTTTAACCAAGACCTCAAAACGCCAGCCAGCCATTTCTTTTGGTATTGGCTTATCATTCAGTTTTGCCTTCGCATAGCGCTCTAATAGTTTTCTACTTGCCAGTCTTTCTGTAGGCATATTAAGTGCGGCAGCTGATTTTTCTGCAACATCTTTCATCTGTTTCGCGAGAGCTTTGTGAGCACGATTAAAGGGCTTATCCAACAGCTTAGGGTAGGACGCCACATCCTGGGAGCATGCAGCAGATACTAATCCAGCCAATGTATCGCCAAAGCGCTTAGCTTGCCCCGGAGAGACCGCCTCACACCGAGCTACGTCACTTCTCGTCTTCGGCATACGCTCGGCTATTTCAAACAACGTTGCGTCCTTAAGCACATGTCCTTTAGGACGATTTTTCTCTATTGCAGTACGGTCACGCCAAGCCACAATGGATTTTAACACCGCAAGCTGTTGATTATTCAGTTTCCACGCACTACCAACTGACTGGTACAAATTATCAAAATCAATACTGGCCGAATACTTACTTGTTAACGTTTGGCAATCTTCCACCACCCATGCAACGCGCCCTAACAGCTCAAGCTTTTCATTCAATGCTCGATACACTGCCAACAAATAGGCAACATCTAACGCTGCATATTGTTTTTGATTATCGGTTAATGGCCTTTGCAACCAATTTGAGCGTGTTTCATCTTTGGGTAAATCCACGCCTAACAATATACCTAGCAACTTTTGCAAACTTGGCTGTCGGTCTAGGTTTAAATGAGCCGCTGCAATTTGCGTATCAAAAATCTTATTAGGCACAGCCTGCCATAAGGTTTTAAATACCTCCAAGTCTTCTGAACAAGAGTGAAGGACAATAGCTTCAAGCTGTTCCCCGTAAAACAAACATCGAAGAGGCTCAAGAGTACTAAGTGCTAGCGGATCAACAAGGTAGATGCTATCAGGGCTCGCAACCTGTATTAACGCAGCAATAGGATAGTACGTATCCGTTCGCATAAACTCGGTATCCACTGCCAATAGTGGCTCGCCTTGCAAAGCTTCGACCATAGCAGCCAGTGATACATCGGAATCCACCCATGTAAATTGATATTCAGTATCCATAAAGGGTTTACCTAAAAGGGCTTACTTAAAACGACTGGCTTAGAAATTAAGACACCGAAACAAGAGAAACCAAAACAAGAAATTTAATCTAACAGCCGTCGACTGGAAAATGCCAAATGGAGCGTGTTACTATCAACGTATTCTAAGTCACCGCCCATAGGGACACCGTGAGCAATTCGTGTAACTTTAACCTTCTGGCTGTGAGCAAGTTCCGCTAGAAAGTGCGCAGTCGCCTCACCCTCCACCGTTGTACCCGTCGCAAGCACCAGCTCTTCAACCTCACCTGCTTCCAGGCGTCGCCTCAGCACATCGGCACCAATTTCATCTGGTCCAATACCATCAATTGGCGATAAGTGCCCCATCAGCACAAAATAGAGCCCTCTAAAAGAACCCGACATTTCTATCGCTAACAGGTCTGCCGGCCCTTCGACCACACACATGACTGAACGATCACGAATATCGCTCTTACAAATCGTACAAAGTGGCTCTTCTGAAAATATTCGACATTGTTCGCAATGCTGAATATTTTCAATCGCCGAAACCAGGTTATTTGCAATCCTCAATGCACCCGCTTTATCACGCTCCAGCAAATGCAACGCCATTCGCTGAGCTGACTTAGGCCCAACGCCAGGCAAGGCAGTCAAGGATTGAATTAACTGTTCTAATAAGGGGCTAAATATCATAATAAATACTGATTAAAAAGGCATTTTAAAGCCCTCAGGCATAGCAAAGCCTGAAGACATCGTGCTCATTTTCTCTTTATGATGTTCCTCTACTTTTCTTACTGCATCATTTACCGCTGCAGCAATCAAATCTTCCAACACCTCTTTGTCTTCACTCATCAGAGAGCCTTCGATCTGTACTCGTTTAACGTCATGACGGCCATTCATCACAATAGTTACCATACCTGCACCAGATTCTCCGGTAACTTCCGCGGTGGCCAACCCTTCTTGCATTTCTTGCATTTGCTCTTGAACTTTCTGAGCCTGCTTCATTAAATCGCCAAGCTGTTCTTTCATTAGCTTACCTATCTACCTGTTTATCTAAGTACTTGTTTTACGTATAAATTCTTTAATCGAGAAGTTTAATCAAGAGGTTTAATCGAGTCTTTATCCAAAACTCCGTTAAACGCATCAAATAGGAACATCACAAAGGGGTCGTTGCGTAACGACCCCTCAGCATTTTCTAGACGTTTCGACCGCCGCTTAGCTGACAAAGTATCAGGAGTATCTTTAGAAGGAACTTTGATCTCAAGCGTTAATATGATCTGCTCCGCCTTTTCCTCCTCTATCGCTTTCTGAAGAGCCTCAATATGATGAGTTCTAAAAAGAGATTCATGCCTTGGCCCCAATGACAAAGTCCATTGATTCCCGTTCGTAGACTCTAATCCACAATTTCTAGCGAAGTTTAACACACTACCGTTTAACGTTAGCGCCCCTAAAAGATCAGCCCACTCATCACCGTAGGGTTGGCTCATTACCCCCCCCACCAAGGGTGCCTTAGCCATTTCTGAAGGCGCACTCATTGAAGGCGTGCTGGCTTTCCTGGGAGCCTCACTAATTGGAATTACATTTGACCCAGAAGGCTGAGCAATTAGGGCTTGAGGCGGCTCAACAGGGTTGGGCATCTGCTGAGCAGCGACTGCTACAGCTGAGGATGGCTGAATAGGAGATAAGACCGCAGGCTTAGCATGCGGTCCTGGACTTGAAGCTACCGCAGGATTCCCGCCGCTACCTTCTAAAGCCGCTCGAGCCTGTTGCATTCGGCCTGTTTGCCCACCGCTTTGCACTGCGCTCATCACCGGGGAACCATTGTTAACAGGTTGAGATGGCATTACTTGACTTGTAGCACCTTGATTCGGTGCTGCATACTGTGCCCCGCCAGTTTGGCGTGCAGGTGCATTTTGCACTTTACTACCAGAACCTTGGGTGTTTGTCGGGGGCAGAATACCTTCTGGGCGAAACAGCATCATTCTAAGCAAAACCATTTCAAAACCACTGCGTGGGTCGGGTGCTAAAGGTAGATCTTTTCTGCCAATAAGCGCCGTCTGATAATACAACTGAACGTCCTCAGCTGCTATTCTTGATGCCATTGAAATTATCTTTTCACGATCACCATCACTATTGTCTACTGCATCAGGAGCTACCTGAGCTATAGCCACGCGATGTAAACCACCGATAAGATCAGCTAATACGCCACCATAATCCGGGGATTGCTCCGAAAGTGCGCTCACCACATTCAACAGTCCTGGCGCATCGCCAGATATTATGGATTCAAGCAATTGAAACGTATACGCCCTATCAATACTACCAAGCATTGATTGCACATCGCTTTCTATAACTTTGCCATTACCAAACGCTATCGACTGATCCGTTAAACTCAAAGCATCACGCATACTACCGTCAGCAGCTTTGCCAATCGCCCATAACGCAGGATCTTCAAATGAAACCATCTCCTCAGTTAGCACATGCTGTAGATGGCCAACAATTTTATCAGGCGTCATCGCTTTTAGACTGAACTGTAAACATCGGGACAATATTGTAATAGGCAATTTCTGTGGATCAGTTGTTGCCAACAGGAATTTCACATGAGATGGGGGCTCTTCCAACGTTTTTAATAAGGCATTAAAACTGTGCCCTGATAGCATGTGCACCTCATCGATAAGGTACACCTTATAGCGGCCTCTCGTTGGCGCGTACTGAACGTTCTCCAGTAACTCCCTCGTATCCTCTACCTTGGTACGAGATGCTGCATCCACCTCTATTAGGTCGATAAAACGCCCTTCATTAATCTCAGTACACGCACCACAAGTTCCACATGGCTCGGAACTCACACCCGTCTCACAATTCAGCGATTTCGCCAAAATCCTGGCAATCGTCGTTTTACCAACACCTCGGGTGCCCGTGAACAAATATGCATGATGTAATCGTCCATGATCCAATGCATTAATAAGTGCCTTTAGAACATGGGCCTGCCCTACCATTTCACGAAATGTTTTAGGCCGCCATTTCCTTGCAAGTACCTGATAACTCATGGATTGAATTTCACTTTTATTGTCATTGGAATCATTAGATCAAGGGTAAAGGACATTACACAAATTCGCCATGATTTTCGTAATCCAGCCACGTTATTCTGAACTTGATCTAATACCTCAGTACACTCAACACACAATGATCTCGTCCATATTATGAACTCGAAGTTTTATATCATTAGGAGTAATGCTTTACAGGGACGAAAGGGAGGGCTGGCTAAACGAAGGTTTTAACAACTAAAAATGCGTTAATGGAGGCGACCCTACAAGCCACACCCCGGCACATGATTCACGAGTTACCGTTGCTCCCTTCCGGGCCTGGCGGAGTTCACAAGCTATCATTGCGAGGGGACCAATAGGGCCACCATAACGCTTACTCTTCTCAAGTAAGGTGCGTGATTATTCACGAAATCTCACACAAATTCAAGACCATAGCGCAATGTTTTGAAAATTTAATTGCGCTACCCCCTCAACTACCCTAACTTAACAGTTCACAAAACTAAATTGCTAAATAAAAACAACGTATGAAATACATTATGATGAAGAAACCCATCTCATTATTAATCAGCGCCATCTTGATCAGCGCCTGTTTAAGCATTTCCGCGCACGCAGCAGGGAAATGGCAAAAAGGCATAATGGACGGCAAAGCCGTTGCCGTCTCCCCCAGCAAAAAAGTAACACTTCAAATTATCAAACCAAAAGACGGAATTTGGGGGCACTTCATCATCCCTCTCTCCCCTGAGCATACGAAAAGACTCAAAAAGCATCGAATCAACCCACACTACTCATTTATCCCGGCTTATATCACTATCGACAAAATTGAACGCCGCAGCACCGGAAAAGTTAACCAATACCAACATTACATCAGTATCGATGTAGATCGCAGGCAGTGGAACGGCCTAAAAAGAGGGAAGTCTCTACAGATTGAGCTACCAGACGGAAGCGTGTACAAAGAAACATTGAAGGGATCATTTAAAATCATGAAAAAAGTAGAAAGGGGCTTTATTAGCCCTCTTTCTACTTTATAGATCAACCTCTTACATCTAGTTCTGCAAGATTACCGATTGCTCGTTATTTCGAAACGATTTTTGCCCAACTATCCCTTAACGTCACAGTTCGATTGAATACAAGATTATCGGACTGACCGTCTTTTGAATCGAGAACAAAATAACCCTCCCTTTCAAACTGATATGGCTTGCCAGCCACCGCGCTAACCAGCCCCGGCTCTGCCTTACAGTTATGATAAACCGCAAGTGATTCCGGATTTACAACATCCAAGGCTGTTCCGCCGCCTTTATTGGAATCTGGGTTTTCGACCGTAAACAAGCGATCATACAGCCTTACCTCTGCATCAACGCAAGTCTCAGCTGAAACCCAGTGAACGACTCCTTTTACTTTTCGACCTTCTGGTTTTTTACCTAAAGTCGCCACATCACGGGTACAACGTAGCTCTACAATGTTACCTTCTGCATCTTTGATGATTTCATGGCACTTAATAACATAACAGCCACGTAACCGCACTTCGCCACCCTCAATCAAACGCTTATACTTCGGTGGAGGCACTTCCGCAAAGTCATCACGATCAATGTAGATTTCTCGGGTAAAGTGAAGTTCTCGCGCCCCCATAGACTCATCTTTAGGGTGCGCCGACATACTCAAAGTTTCTTTAGCACCCTCCTCCACATTCTCAATAACCACCTTAAGAGGTCTTAACACACACATTGCTCTGGGGGCGTTCTTATCGAGATCGTCACGAATGCTAAATTCAAGCATTCCCATATCCACCACACCATCGCTTTTAGTCACACCGATCATTTCGCAAAAATTACGAATAGAACCGGGGGTGTAGCCTCGACGGCGCAAACCCGCAATAGTAGGCATCCGCGGATCATCCCAACCAAAAACCACACCCTCATCCACTAACTGCTTTAATTTACGCTTGCTAGTAATGGTGTAATTTAGATTTAGACGGGCAAACTCTATCTGTTGAGGGTGGCTTGGGGTGCCAAGCGAATCCAACACCCAATCATACAATGGTCGATGAGCCTCAAACTCCAAGGTACACACTGAATGGGTAATACCTTCGATCGCATCTGAAACACAATGAGTAAAATCGTACATTGGGTAAATACACCATTCGTTACCCGTTTGATGATGCTCTATTTTACGAATCCGGTAGATGACAGGGTCACGCATATTGATGTTGCCAGAAGACATATCAATCTTTGCTCGTAAAACTAAGGTACCCTCATCAAACTCACCAGCCTTCATGCGCTGAAACAGATCGAGATTTCCCTCTACTGATCGGCCTCGATAAGGACTGTCTTTTCCTGGCTCCGTTAGAGTTCCACGATACTCTCGAATCTCTTCTGCTGACAAACTTTCAACATAAGCCTGCCCCTGCTGGATAAGCTGAACTGCGTATTCATACAACTTGCCAAAATAGCTAGAGGCGTATCGGATATCGCCATTCCATTCAAACCCCAACCACTCTACGTCAGCCTTGATAGCGCTAATATATTCTTCGCTTTCTTTTTCTGGGTTTGTATCATCAAAACGCAGGTTACAGCTACCATCAAACTCGTTCGCCAAACCAAAATTCAAACAAATAGACTTGGCGTGACCGATATGTAGGTAACCATTTGGCTCTGGAGGGAAACGAGTAGCCACCTGGCCGCTATTCTTTCCCTCTGTGAGATCTTTTTGGATGATCTGACGGATAAAATGGCTTGGTGAAGCTTTTTCAGGTGTACTCATAGAGGCAATGCATCCATATTCGGTCAATTAAACAGATACCCAAGGTTTTCACCTTGGGCTGGCCGAACATTATAGGGGATTGCAGGGAAAAACAAAGTGTGTTTTAGAAATGGGACTCATAACTCATTTCTACCATGAAGACTTCTAAAACCGTCTTAACGTCGAGCCCGGCATAAGGGTTATAGACGAAGTTATCTGCCCTGGTGTCATTACCATTTGTACTACTTCCTGCTGGAATATTTTGTTCGCTTTTTGTGTAACCAAAGGCCATATCAAAAGTTGATTCACTATCAATTTTATAACTGAAACCCGTCGCATAAAGATCCATGTCACCCAGAGGTAAAACGAAATCAAGTTTATCCTTAGGAATACCCGCCTTTCTGGGCTCATAACCAAAACGGAGCTTTAAACTGTCTGAATACTGATATTCTATCCCATACCCCCAATTGATAGTGTCCTCATAACCGCGAGGAATGTCGAGAGCATTTATTTCGACGCCACTAACACCAAGAGTTCCCAACAAACCTAGAATAACTATATCCTCATCGTATTCAAAACGAAAACTCTCCCACTTAGAAGTCTCTGTCCATTTCACATCCACATTAATTTTGAGGCGAGGAGTTAGCATTAGACTGATCCCTGTACTTAAATGCTGAGGCGTCACAAGATTGACCCTCCCTTTTGACTCAATCCTTCCATTTTCAGGCAGGCTCACACCTCGTACAATGGCGTCCGCTATAGGCCCAATAAAGTTATCTGTATTGGCAATACCGTTATACAAACTAACAATTTCAGGGGCAAACTCGACGGCAATATCGCCCTCCAACGTATCATTAGCCTCACTTTGATAAGCTAATCCCCACGTAAGCCAAGGCGTGACCTCCCACAGAACCCCAAAATTATAAGTAAAAGAAACAGCCTTTTCTACGTCTACTTGTAAATTAAATATTGTATCAAAAGGGGTTATTTGACCTGAACACAAATCTAAAGCAGAGACCAAATCTGGGTCATCACAATATGCATTCAACACCCCATTCAACGCTCCGACTGAATAATTTGGGGCACGGTAATCCAAATCCAGACCGAATCCAGTATAAGAAAAACCTAACGACGCACCAACTGCAATGGTATCAGTCACTTGATAACCGATAGAAGGAGAGAAAAATGTCAACCGAGTGAATGCTAAAGACTTACCTGCAAAGCGCCCTGGATCATCCTCATCCCTCGTCAAGCCCAAAATCATTGGCGCATAAACTGAAGTTGCAAACGTCATATTGGATCCAGGCGGGCTGATTGAAATTCCACCAAGAGGCGCAGCTGCAAAAGGAATCTCTGTAATACCAGAACCAGGGAGATAAATCGCAAAAGTTTCAATTCCACTCTTAGAATCAGCTGCGGAATCGACTGTGATAGGCGAACCATCTGGATTGGTAGCAATATTGGCAATCAGGTCGTTATACCCTTCATTCGTACTAAACTCACCACTTATATCTGCACTAGCAAGAATAAACTTTAGCTGCCTCTGCCTACCTTTTAAACGCGCAAGTCCTGCAGGGTTAAAATGAATAGAGTCAATACCGGGAGGGTCAGCGGTAACCGCATTACCTAAAGACAGCGCTTTGGCATTTCCAAGCATAAGGTTCTGGGCCATTTGGCCAAAAGACACCTCTGCACCAATCAACATACAAACAACTACAAACGAAAAAATCGAGCGCAAACAAAATCTTAACGACTTGAAATCCATATACCATGCCTTTAATTAGAGTTATTTTTTTAGGCTTGCAGCGCTATTTGGCACTGCTTTTTATCCATTCCGAGTTGGATAGACCAATTTCTCAGGCACTCATTATATTTTCTATAATCCTATAAATTCAATAGCTAAAGTGTATTATTTTCGTGTCCAAGCAGTCACGAACATAATTATCTGCATTACATTTCTATAACGAACATTTATAGACTTGCCAATTTCATTCTGGCAGACTCGGACGTCGGTACAGCTATAGGTATACCGAATGCTACGGACAGGCAAAATAAAAACTATAATAAGGGTCACCATGACAAACCTCGCTCCACCATCAAACACCAGTAAAATAAGCCACCTCCTTCTGCTATTGCTCGTCATTTTCCTTTCGGGGTGCTCCACCGTTCCGACCACCGGCCCAAGCTACCTTAAAGAGCCTGCAGACATTGAAGAAGATTACTACGACGTTAATATCACCACTCATGATGGAAAGTTGCTAAGAGCCACCGTTTTTCAGCCTGCTTTAAAAGCAGGTGAGACTGCCCCCTTAATCATTCATGGGCATGGTTTTGGTGTATTCAGAATGTCTGGGCCTATTAGCCTTTATGGACTGGGTATTTATTCGGGTCAAACAGCAAAAGAGGCGTGGAAAAAAGGTTACTGGGTTATTAGCTATGACGAGCGTGGTCACGGTAGCAGCGAAGATGTTATTCGCGTCATGTCACCCGACCATGAAGTTAGAGACGTAAGCACTATCATTGATTGGGCCACACACAACTTACATCGCATATCTATGGACAGCCCAAACGATCCAATTGTCGGTATGATCGGTGAAAGTTATGGAGGTGGGTCACAGCTAATGGGCTCAGCACAAGATAGTCGCATCAACGCCCTTGTCCCAATAACAACCTGGCACAGCTTCCTCAATAGCCTTGCCCCCAACTATGTTCCTAAAAGCGGTTGGTTAACCACGTTAATCCTGGCTGGCAACACACTTAACCCCGGCCGTATGGAGCCGTTGCTAAATGATGCCTATTGGCAAGCTCGTGAGGGAGAAATTGGCAACGAAATATTTGAATATCTCGGGTCACACTCTACTGAGTACAACTGTAACAATGATATTTTGCCCCAAGCAGATGTTCTATTAATCCAAGGATTTAGAGATGTTTTATTCCCAATCAATGAGGCCATGCTAAATAGAGATTGTATATTACGAGCAGGTAAAGATGTACGCCTACTAGGCACTCAAGATGGTCATCTTCTTCCATTTACTCAGTGGTCAAATGGATTCCCAGGCTACAATATTGAGTCCAAAATACACTGCGATGAAAATGAATACGATATGACTCAACTTGCTATCGATTGGTTTGATGAAAAGTTAAAAGGTATCAAAGGCAAGGCAGATTACATCCCCCAAATTTGCCTGTCTCAAGGATACGATCATGGAATCACGGTGGACAAAGTGCCCACTGGCGGACCTTCCTTTGATTTTAATAACGTATCAATTAATTCCAATTTCACAGGTTTTTTTGAGTCAGCGTTGATGCCTCTCGAATGGCTTGCGGGTTTGGTTACACCCCGCATGAAAAACCCCGAGATCAAAAATCACATTAAAAATGAGACCTCTTTACGGCCTGCTTTTATCCCTTTATATGTATCAAAGCAAAACCAAGGGCTTACCGGCGTACCGAGAATACAATTAAAATTATCTGCCCCAGAGGGAGAATCCCCCTTAATTTTCGCTGGCATAGGGGTTAAACGAGCGTCTAACCGTCAAATAGAACTTATTAATCAACAAATTATCCCAATCAAGGGTGTTGGGCATCATGACATTGACCTTATGGGTGTTAGCACAAGACTTGAAAAAGGTGATATTACAGGCCTGTTGGTATACGGATACAGCAACCAATACCGCTTTAGTGGTGGCGATTGGTTTAATAGTGCAAATCTTTCTGGATCCGTTCAAATCCCGCTTTTGTCGCCAAAATCCCCCAATATCGCCAAAAACTAAGAACAATCTTGGTAAATTATTGTGACCTATCGGTACGGCTGACAGGTCACAATACCTTTAATAATCAAACAATTGGTTTTTATTCTCGATCTTACATATAATACGGCCGTTTGAATCATTAGCGCGGTATTTGGTCGTCATTTTAGCCACTGTTTAGTTGAGAGATTGTGGCTATTATTGACCTACACAGTGAAATACCAAAGTTACCCTATACTGGGTAGACCGCCATATAGAACACCCCTATTTTACCCATCCATATGTGCTAGAGGAGACATGCTATGGAACGTGAATCGATGGAATATGACGTAGTCATCGTGGGCGCGGGTCCGTCAGGACTAGCTGCGGCATGCAAATTACGCCAATTATCTGCAGAATCAGGACAGGAAATCACCGTTTGTGTAGTTGAGAAAGGCTCCGAAGTCGGAGCACACATTCTCTCTGGTGCGGTATTGGAGCCTAACGCCTTAGAAGAGCTTTTTCCTGATTGGAAAGAAAAAGGTGCACCGCTGGATACAAAGGTAACTGAAGATCAGTTCTACTTTTACACCAGCCAGAAGAGCGCAGTGCGCCTTCCAAACATGTTCATACCAAAACCTACACATAACGACGGCAACTATATTGTTAGCCTTGGTAATGTATGCCGCTGGATGGGAGAGCAAGCTGAAGAACTTGGTGTAGAAATCTACCCAGGTTTTGCCGCATCAGAAGTGATATACCATGAAGATGGTAGTGTAAAAGGTATCGCCACTGGCGACATGGGCGTTAGCGAAAGCGGCGAACAGAAAGGCAGTTACCAACAAGGTATCGAGCTTCATGCCAAGTACACGTTATTTGCTGAGGGTTGTCGCGGAAGCCTTGGTAAGGAAATCATCGAAAAGTACAACTTGGATAAAGATAGCGATCCACAGCATTATGGGCTCGGTATCAAAGAGCTTTGGGATATCGACCCGGAAAAAAGCCACCCAGGACGTGTAATTCACGGACTAGGCTGGCCTTTAAGCGAAAGCGGCTCAACGGGTGGTGCCTTCCTATACCACATTGAAGGCAACCAGGTTGTTGTTGGTGTTATAACCGACCTTAATTACAGCAACCCACATGTTAGCCCATTCGAAGAATTTCAACGCTTCAAAACTCACCCAAGTATCACCCAGTACCTTGAGGGTGGTAAGCGTGTTTCTTACGGTGCTCGTGCTATTGCAAAAGGTGGCTTGAATTCCTTACCTAAAATGACATTCCCTGGCGGATTGTTAATTGGTTGTGATGCTGGAACGCTCAACTCAATCAAGATCAAGGGAAGTCATACTGCAATGAAGAGCGGTATGATTGCAGCAGAAACCATAGCAGAAGCACTTAAGGGTGGCGAAACTGGCGGTGAGCTCACTTCCTACACCACGAACTTCCAAAATTCTTGGTTGTACAAGGAGCTATTTTCTAGTCGTAACTTCTCTGGAGCAATGCACACCTTTGGTACTATTATCGGTGCTGGGTTCCTTTGGGTTGAGCAGAATATTTTAGGTGGAAAATTCCCTAAAACATTCCACGACACCAAGCATGATCACGCAGTAATGAAACCGGCATCTTCTTGCAAAAAGATCGACTATCCAAAACCTGATAATAAAATCACGTTTGATCGTCTGTCTTCAGTATTTTTATCGAATACAAACCATGAAGAAGATCAACCTTGTCACCTGAAGCTAAAAGATTCAGATATACCGCTTCGCGACAATTTGCCGAAGTTTGATGAACCCGCGCAGCGCTATTGCCCTGCTGGCGTTTATGAGATCACAGAAGATGAGGCTGGCGAAAAGAAATTCCAAATCAACAGCCAAAACTGTGTTCACTGTAAAACTTGCGATATCAAAGATCCAGCCCAAAATATCACCTGGGTAGTTCCTGAAGGAACTGGCGGTCCAAACTATCCGAACATGTAAGCATATTTAGATAAGTAAATAGCAATAAAAAAGGGCTCAACATGAGCCCTTTTTTATTGCTATGCTTTTATTCTAAGCCTGCTCACTTAGAAATTTAGAACCTTAGAATCGCCCTAACTCAAAGCGCTCACCACTACTTTCTAGAAACAATACATTTTCAACGCCCTGCTGCTCCGATACTGCCACATCAATCAACTGATAAAACACACTTCTCGCTATACGTGCCTTTAAGTTCTTTCTTATCACAACATAAGGTGCGGGATAAGGTGCGGGCTCATCATTTAACGTTTGCACCGTCATCGGATGCTCGGCATCAACGACAACTTGATCCCCCAATGAGGTTTCAAAAACAATTCTCTGAACACCTTCACTTACAACCAGTTCAAACCCAACCACAAGAAAAGGAACATCTTCTACAGTAAGCAACATTTTTTCTACTGGAGTCACCAGATAATATTCCCCATCACGGTCTAACCGAATAATCCTGGAAAACATCTTTACTAATTTCTCGCGCTTAAAAGGATCTCCCTGGTGAGTCCACGTACCGTCGCGACGAATACAAATTTCGCTGTCACCACAATGCTCTGGATGCCACTCGTCAACCGGAGGTAAATCTTTTTGCAAATTATTGTTTTTAATGTCATCAAGTAACGTCATGGGGTCTTTCATGGGGTTCACCTTATTTCTAATAAAAAATGGTCCTTATTCTGACCATTATACTCCTACCCATTAATCTCCGATCCATCTCTCCATTATCTTTATAATCTCACCAGTCTTAAAGGGTTTCGCAATATAATCATCCATGCCAGCTCTCATACAAGCCTCTCGGTCTCCTGCCATTACATGAGCAGTCATAGCGATAACCGGTGTACGACAGGCACTAGCAAGCTCTTTTTCCCTAAAACGCCTTGTTGCTTGAAAGCCATCAAGCACTGGCATCTGGCAATCCATAAACACCAAATCAAACACTCGCTGCTCCAACAGTGTTAATGCCTCCTCACCATTTGCTGCAAGAGAGACATCAAACCCCATGCTTTCTAGACGCCCTTGTGCAACCTGCTGATTTATCCAATTATCCTCTACTACCAGGATTTTTTTAATATCTGCAGTGGCTCTGACAACAATAGGTTCAACACTGTTTAACTCCTCATTAAGCCCCTGCAGCCTTAACACGCATTCTCGCACATAACGTCGACGTAAAGGTTTTACCAAAAACTGATAATTCAAGAGTACCTTGTCTTCTTTAGCACGATTCCGATCATTGAGAGATCCCGTCAAAAGAATTTGACTCAGTTTTATACAACACTGAACATCCTCCGATAATATAATCCTGCTAGCCTCTTCAAACCCGATCGCCAGATTGATAATCAAACCGTCGTACCCTCCCCCTGATGAAACTTTACTCTCCAGGGTAGAATAAAGCTCCTCGCTATCAGAAACGATATCTAGCTTTACATAGTAATGATCAAAATAGGCTTTTAATGCCGCCGCGCTCGTATCGTTTCTATCCACAACCAACAAGGTCATAGGTTTTAGCTGGCCTCCATTGAGTGTCTGATCATGCGAAGAAGGCATCTCGGGAGTAAACGACACATCAAACCAAAATGTACTACCTTTACCTTCTTCACTTTCAACGCCAATACCACCATCCATTAGGTGTGTAAGCTGACGACACAATGTCAAACCTAAACCCGTACCCCCAAACTTTCGGGTTGTTGATGAATCCGCCTGGGAGAACGTTTCAAATATTTTCTCCCTTACTTCTTCACGGATACCCACCCCTGTATCTTCTACCTCGAAACGGATACGAACAATTTTTTCGCTCTCCTCAGTCACGGCATAACCTAATTTAACGTATCCTCTAGAGGTAAACTTTATCGCATTACCCACAATATTAAACACCAGCTGTTTAAAGCGTGTGGGATCACCCAGCACCATCGTAGGAAGTCGATCATCAAAGACGTACGCTAGCTCTACACCTTTTGAATACGCCGACTCTCCAACAATGGCAAAAACATCTTCAATAGCATCAGATATATCAAAGGGTATATGCTCAAGTACCATTTTCCCTTGCTCGATTTTCGATAAATCCAATACGTTGTTTAGCAACTCCAACAACAAGTTTCCGGACTCATATGCTACACCAACATAATGTTCCTGATCATTTGTCAGCCCAGTCTCAGATAATAGAGACAACATACCCAGCACACCATTCATAGGGGTTCTTAGCTCATGACTCATTGTTGCCAGAAACTGCGCTTTCGCGTTAGCACTTTCTTCTGCTACTTTTTTATTTTCCTCTGATATTCGTATAGCCCGATTGGCTTGCTTAAGTGCTTTAACGGTTTCTTCAAGACTAATGTTTGCTGCTTGTAATTCGCTCGTTCGGTCCTCAACTTCCGCTTCCAACTCCAAATAATGCCGATTCAACTCTGCATCCCGTTCTCCGAGTTCCTCTAACATACCGTTAAAGGCTTCAGTCAAATGCCCCAACTCATCATCCGCAAACTTATGTACTCTAACAGCATAATTTTTATCTTTGCGAACCGTCGAAACAGCCTTTTTCAAATGCATAATTGGATCAGAAACCAAACGCAACATTCGGGATAGAATTAGCAAAGAAATTATAAATGTAACGCACAGAACCACCCCAACTATCAACATTGCCCTTGACTTAAAGGCATCAAATTGCGCTAAACTAGATCTGATGTATATCGACCCAATGACTTCATTGTCTAGATCTATTTGGCTATGTACAAAAATACCTTCATTTGAAAAAACCACCGTAGGCGCATGGCTTCCCGGCCATTGCAACCGGCCACTCTTTATTTCGCTATATCCACCACTAAACTCCTCTGCATTAGTGGCAACGTATTCCGCAAAGATATCACCATCTGCATTAAATATTAGGGATTCCTGAATCTGCGGTATAGATTGTAAAGATGCCAATATTTCAGATGCAGTTACCGCATCATCAAAAGCCACTGAAGCTGCAACGTTATATGCGATCACTTGCGTATGGGAAACTAATTCATTAATAATGCGCTCTCTAACGGCGGTTCTCTCGATAGAAACAAAAACCCCTGTTGCCAACAACAAAGCGCTTACCACTACAATAATATTAATAACTATCAGTTTTTTGGAAACAGATAGACGGTTAAACAACTCTTTCATTGCTTAGCCCCCCCTTTAACACTGTCAACAATTTTTGCCAAATTCAACAAACGAGAACTAATATCCAAACTTGAATTCTTAGCGTGCTCTACGCTTATTTCAAAACGTAATTTTTCACCATCAATATAGAAGTTAATCACCCCTCCCTTGTTGATAAACCCCTCCTCCTCGCCTACCCAAAGCTGCCCTTTCATACGTTTGACACGTTCAAACCAACGAAATGAATGCTGGGGGTCGATATAGACGATATGACAACCCAAAGAGTCCCCGCGTTTTCCAAGGGCAACAATCTGCACTCGGTGACCCTGAATACTCTTGCCGGAATGATTTCGGAGCTCATTGGTTAAAGATTCTGATGCTGCGGCACAAAACACCAAGTTAGCATTTTTAGAAGGAAGTACATCTTGAGGCCAACTAATAAGCTTGGCAAAACTTAGGATATAAGCAGCTTTTAATTTATCGGGGGCATCAATTTCAGCAATAGCGGAGCGCACGGGCAAAGATAGCGCTACAAGCACCGCCACGTAACACATCCTTTTGAAAACTATCCTTAACTGTCCCATGACACCTAATTAGCCGATCATTGAGTCTATCAAGCTCGGCATGCCTGTAAATGTAAGGGGCGAATACTATCAACTTTCGCCTACTCTTTCAGCCTAAATACTATTGATTTTTTACCAAATACAGAATACATAAAATTTTAGTATAGACACAAGCGCAATAAACATAAGCTGACCCTATATAAATGTGACCTCATTCCAGTGCATTTCAGCAGAAAATGACAAAGTATCGTTCCAAAATTGATAAAATCACATAAAAAGCCCGAATCCACCATGCCACATTTTAGCATGTAACCACTAATTTCCTCGATGTGGTGGTTCCCCCAACAGAACCAGCTAAACTAATAATTGACTATGCTAACAGCGCCTTGGACAACAATGTGTTAAACAACAAGCGCCTATTGTAAAAAAAGAGCGGGTAATTAATGGGCAATGGCATGAACAACGTTCTGATAATTGATATTGAAGGTGACGACGTGCAAATTGTTGAGGGCATGTTGTCCGAAGATTTTAACGTCACCATTTGCAGCACTGCTGAAAGTGCAGCTGACGCTGTGAACCAATCCATTCCTGGCGTAATCCTGCTAAACCCCGCAATGAAAAACCTAGATGCACTAAACATCGTCACCACTGCAAAAACACTAAACCCCAGAAGCCATGTTATCTTTCTATCTGACCTTATTAGTATTGATGACAGTATCCTAGCCTATGAACAGGGAGCTGACGACTTTATAGCAAAGCCTTATAACCCTATAGAGCTTTATTATAAAATTGAAAGTCACGTAAAAGAAGCTGCCGACAGAGCTCAACTTGCTGCTAATGCCGATTCCGCTCGTTCTGCTGCATTTGCCGCTATGGAAAGCAACAGCGAAATGGGTGTCATTTTGCGCTATATGGAAGAAATTACCAGCTGTAATAGCTATAGTGATCTCGGTTTTAGCTTGGCGCAAACCGTACAATCTTTTGGTGTAAATGCCACTGTACAAATAAGAGGTATTGGCTGTATTTTCAATGTTGGCTGTGAAAACGATTCTTTTGAAGCAAATCTACTCACCAAAAGTGTTAAAAGGGGGAGGATTATTGAAGGAGCTCACAAGCTGATCATCAATGATAAGCGTATATCCCTTCTTATAAAAAATACCCCTACAAAGGACGATCCGAAATATGGGCGTATAAAAGACAACCTTGCAATGATGATCAGTGCAACTGAAGCTAGGGTGATTACCATAGACCTAGTAACTCAATTAGAGTTACAACGGGAATCAGGCCTTAAATCTATTATCGGGAATGCTCGCAGCAGTATGCACAATATACGCGATACCTTTAATATATATATGAAAAAAATATTTGGACAAAAATCCAGGAATATCGAGAAAACACTGAGAATGTCTTGATTTCACTTGGGCTAAGTGAAGAGCAGGAAGTAACTCTAATGGAATCACTTGATGAATTTGTTCAACAGGTAATAGAAACCGATGAAACCAAAGACATTATAGAGTCCAGTTTTACCAATTTGCTGGCGGAGCTAGATAAACTTAATTAAGCAAAGATAATATGCTTTGTGATTGTGCATTAGCTTGCGCCTGTATAGCAATTCCAGCCTGCCTCTGTAACAAATTCTTAGAACGCTCTGCAACTTCTGAGGCAAAATCCGTATCAGCAATACGAGAACGTGCAGCCTGCTGTGACTCCGACACGCTCTGTAAATTTCTGATCGTAGCTTCAAAGCGGTTTTGTACTGCACCGAGTTCTGAACGAAATTGTCCAATTTGAGACAGAGCATCATCTATTGACGCTATTGTTGTGTTGGCTCCACTGACACTAGAAACATCCGCATTTACTAAAGTACCTTTAGCCTGTTCATTATTTTTTGCCCCCTCCACACTCAAATCATCAAAACCGGTTATTGTGTTATCCGCCCCAGAAAAGGTAAGCGTATCCTGTGCTGAAACGGTAACTTGACCGCTCACACGTAAATCACTAAATCCTGTATCAAAGCGAGACTCCCCTCCTCCAAATAGAGCATTCGATACATCAAAACCCTGAGTACTTACCACTATATCCCTGCCATCGTTCGCAACGAGAAGGAGCTCTCCACTTTGGTCAACAGATGCGATTACACCGGTAACGGATACCTTGGCATTGATAGCACCAACCAAAGTATCAGCTGCATCATTTTCTTCAAACGATACCGGGCCAATATCAACGCCGTTAATACGTAAGTCTCCATTTGCTAAACTTCCTTGTCCGACATTAGCTGCTTGGTTTAAGTCAGCATTACCAGAAAAATCTGCTGAAGTTACATCACTACCGCTAAAAACAGTCGATGCGGTAGCAAACACCCCGTCTAATGAAACTTCCCCACTTTCACGCAATCTATTAACCCGATCGGCGATTGATTTAGCGGTACCTGAGCCAAAATCAGCATTATTTCGATCCGTTAAATTTGACGTATTCTGAACGGTGGATATTGCACCGCCAAACGCATCCCCAGCAATATTAATTTGCTCAATAGCAGAAACCCCAGACACAACAATACTAAAATCGGCAATAGCACCAGCTGTCGCATTTCCCTCTTGAATACCCTGAGCACCCGTCACCACATTTTCTAATTGCACTCGATCACTGCGGGACTCGACCACCCCAGGCTTGCTACCTAATGCCGACGCTCGACCATCAAAACCGGAAACAATTATCGATTCACTTGAATTAGCCCCAACCTGAAAACTTAAATTAGAAAACTCATCACCTAACACGCGCTTTCCATTAAATGTTGCATTTTCCGCAATTTGATTCACTTGAGAAACCAATTGATCTACTTCTTTTTGTATCGATGTTCTATCTGATGCCGTGTTGATGCCATTTGCCGCTTGCAAAGAGAGGTCTCGAATACGCTGCAATGCATTTGTCGCCTCACCCAATGCAGACTCTGCAGTTTGAGCGAACGAGATACCATCACTTGCATTACGCGTTGCAACATTCAACCCGTTTATTTGTGAAGTAAAGCGTTGTGCAATCGCAAAACCAGCCGCATCATCTTTTGCACTATTGATCTTTTGACCAGTGGATAGCTTAATCAAAGACTCTGTTAATTTCTTTTGAGTCTGACTAAGTGAATTTAAACCCTGAAGAGATGAAATATTTGTATTAATCTGCGCCATGACATTAACCTCTCAAAAACAAGTACAAACCAAGCAAGGGCAAAACAGTTATGTACGTTGTCTTAAAAGTTTAACGCGATGAAAAAACGGGTCAATAAGCAATCAAAGAAGAATCTGAATAGTGTGAAAATTACCGTAATATCTCATAAATTGCTCTTTGTTTGGAAGATAAAGCAATCACGGAAAGATGCATTATTCTTAATTCATATAAGGAATCAGGCGCTCACCTTATCTAACTAACCAACTGCCTGTATAAAGACCTCAGTATACTCAGCAGCAGTCAATGGTATTGGATTACCGGACGCAGAAGGGTCACTCACCGCAAATTGACCAATATCGCCAGCTCTATCTACACCAATTCCAATATCCTTTAGATAACAAGGTATACCCAAGCCCCGCCTCCAGGACATCATCCACTCAATAAAACCCTCTGCAGAACAAACATCCAACTGTAAATAGCGAGCGATATTTTCAAGCTTTGACGATATTTCTGTCATATTTCTCTGTATAACAAAGGGAAGCAAAATTGCATTTAGTAACCCATGGTGCTTATCAAATATGGCACCCAAGGGGTGTGCCAATGCATGTACTGCCCCCAAACCCTTTTGAAAGGCCGTTGCCCCCATTGAGGATGCAGCCATCATATTTGCTCTAGCGACAAGATTACTCCCGTCCGTATAAGCTATTAGCAGGTTCTCTTTTATAAGACGCATCCCTTCTAACGCAATGCCATCCGCCATTGGGTGAAACCCTGGAGCACAATAAGCCTCAAAACAATGAACAAACGCATCCACACCCGTTGCCGCAGTTATCGCTGGCGGAAGCCCAATCGTTAACTTTGGGTCACACACCACCATTGTAGGAAGCATTTTAGGGTGAAAAATGATAACTTTCTTTTTACGTTGCTCATCTACAATAACGGAAGCACGCCCTACCTCTGACCCCGTACCAGAAGTCGTAGGCAACGCAATAATTGGTGCCACCCCATCAACGAGAACTCTTGTCCAATTATCACCTTCATCTTCGAAATCCCACAACGCTCTATCTTGTCCACTCATTAGCGCAATTGCTTTTCCTGCATCCAGAGCACTTCCCCCTCCCAACGCGATAACAGCGTCATGATTACCCCGTTTAAATGCCACCACGCCATCATTAATATTTTTTCCTGTAGGGTTGGTTTTTACATCAGAAAATACCCCCAAAGAAATTGAGGCAGAAGTAAACTCTGAAACCAAAGAATGAACAAAAGGCAGATCAACAATACCCTTATCACACACTAACAAGGGATTCTCTAGCCCTTGCTCCTTACACAGATTCGGTACCCGAAGAACGGTATCAACACCAAATATCATAGATGTTGGGTAATTCCAAGAACCGGATAACAGTTCAGCGCTATCGTAGCGATTCATAGCAACCTCATATGAAAAGACTTAGGGCGCGTTAGTTGCTCATACCCTATATGGGAAAGTGTACAACCACGCCCAGATTGTTTAACGCCAACCCAAGGTAAATACGGATCAAGATAGTCACACCGATTCATAAACACCGTACCCGTTTGAATAACGTCCCCTAACTTTTGAGCTATTTTGAGGTCTGCTGTCCAAAGTGACGCGGTTAAACCAAAATCACTGTCATTCATCAACGTAATCGCTTCATCATCATTTTTAACAGACATAATACCGACAACAGGCCCGAAACTTTCCTCTTTCATCAATGACATAGTGTGATTAACATTTACTAAAATTTGAGGTGCCAAATATGCACCTTGGTCTTGATGAAGAGAAAAGGTTTTTGAATCAATACAGCTTTTAGCACCCATCGAAACAGCCTCCGCTATCTGCTGACGAACCCAATCTGCTGCTTTAGCATTCACCAAAGGCCCTAGAGTTGTCTCTGAATCCTGCGGAAACCCAAGCTTATACTCGGATGCTAAAGCTACAGCTCTCTCTACAAACTCATCAAAATTACGCTCGTGCACATACACTCTCTCTATTCCGCAACAAGACTGCCCTGAGTTAAAAAATGCTCCATCAACAATGCCTTCCACAGACGACTCTATATTGGCATCACTAAGAACATAAGCTGGATCTTTCCCCCCTAACTCCAGTCCAATACCCTTAAATAACCCGGCAGCTGTTTGCTCAACAGAGCGACCTCCTTCAACTGACCCCGTGAACGCTACGAAACCAACACGCGTATCAGCAACAATTGCACTCGCACTTTGATGATTCGCATGTACATACTGAAACACGCCATGAGGAAGACCGGCGAAATCAAATGCTTTTTGAAATCGCTCCGCGCATAACAGAGTTTGAACTGAGTGTTTAAGAATAACCGTATTTCCTGCCACAAGCGCCGGTATAATAGTATTAACAGCAGTCAAATAGGGGTAGTTCCATGGCGCAATGACAAACACGGTACCCAGAGGGTCACGCTGAATGTAACGCTCAATGCCAGGTTGATCACCAAAACCATAGGGGGCCAATTGCTCTGATGCCAACGCCAACATCACCTCAGCCCGCTCGATAAGGCCTTCGACCTCACCTTCTACATATCGTATCGGCCTCCCCATTTGCCACGTTATTTCTTCAGCTATATCTGCTTTATGATCTGAAAAATATGCTAACGCCTTTCTACAAGATACAATGCGATCATCAAGTGATGTCGATTTCCATTCAGGTTGTACTAATTTAGAGGCAACCAGTATCTGATCTATTTCTTTGTCATCCGCATAGATTCGCTCGCAATAGAGCGAACCGTCAGCAGGACTAATTAGCTGTATTTTTGACATAACAACCGAACTCTTACTCTTAAAAGTTGAAGTTACCCTTTATTGTAGACCGAAAAACAACGGATTCTACAGGCTTCGTTAACCTTTAAAAAAGAATATTCCTGACTCTGCATTATTCAAACCCAAGGTGACTCATTCCTTAAATAATCTCAAAATAGCGATCCATCTCCCACTGAGATATATGCTTCCTATATTCTCTTTCTTCCCACTCTCTTGTAGCGGCAAAATGCTCTACAAACGCATCGCCAAAACGCTCTCTGGCCATACTGCATATTTTCAACTTCTGTGCTGCATCCCATAATGTTGCTGGTAATTTTAGAGCATCCGAAAATGTTTTATCGTAAGCATTGCCTTCAACAAGCTCTTCAGGGTTAACCTTATTCTCGATCCCCCAAAGTCCACTTGCGATAACTGCTGACAATACTAAGTATGGATTTGCATCCGCCGCTCCAATGCGAAACTCCATCCGGTGAGAAACTTCACTGCCCGGAACAACTCTAATGGCACACGTTCTATTATCGACACCAACACTGGCCTCTGTAGGAGCCCAAAAACCTGGAATTAGACGCCGGTATGAGTTAATAGTAGGAGCAACCATCGCCAAAACTTGAGGAAGTTGAGCCTGAACCCCCCCTAAAAAATGCATCATCGTATCACTACAATGATCTTTTTTAGTTTCATCAAAGAAAACCCCTTGCCCTGAGGCGTCTCTAAGCGAGATATGAATATGCCCACTCTGACCAGGGTAGTCTTCGGAACACTTTGCCATAAATGTGGCCATTTTTCCTTGGCGTTGCATCTCGATCTTCGTAAATGTTTTAAACAACGCCGCCTTGTCTGCAGATGCTAAGCCACTATCAACAGCTATTGCCGCCTCCAACACCCCTGGCCCGGTCTCCTCGTGTAACCCTTCAATGGGAAAATCCATTGTTTCTGCCAAATCCAATAGACTCTGATAGATATCTGTATCGACACTATTTCGAATCACCGAGTAACCAAAATCTCCGGGGGCAAGCGGTTTTAGATTTTTATAAGCTTTTTCGCGAACAGTATGCGGCGTCTCATCAAAAACAAAAAACTCATATTCAAAACCAGAAAAAACATCAAACCCCATCCCTTTTGCCTGATCCAACACCCGCCTTAACAACGCTCTTGGACACAAGGTTTCCGCCTCACCTGTAAATTCTCCCAAGAACAATAGCCCATTGCCTTCGTGTGGAAGCGGACGGCAACTATTTGGGACGATACGAACCGGTGCGTCAGGATAACCTGTATGCCACCCTGTAAATGAAGTGTTATCATAAAGTTGATCTTTAACATCCCAACCCAAAACCACATCACAAAAACCAAAACCTTTCTCTAAAGAAGAAAAAAATTTATCGCGTGACATGTACTTACCACGCATAACACCATCGAGATCAAAAACACCTACTTTTACATGTTTTAACTCTCGTTGTAATACGATTTTTTTGGCATCTTCAATGGTCTTAACATTACGGGGATCCATACCAATCCTTTTATATTTTGCCTAAAAAAACACTCACTCAAACACCATGTTTGCTTCATTAAAACGAACCACGCTATTTCCACGCTCCTCGATAACATTGTGGCTCTGCTCACAAACAGTAAATTCAACCCCGGGGTATAATCGTCCGTGCACAGTAACCCTGATACCCTCGCGTAATTTATTTAACTTCATATTGAGCGATTGTTCATTAAGATTAATACTCACTAGCTCTTCTTTAACAATCGAGATCGTATTCACAATTTTTTTACAGTGACGTATAAGCTCTGGAGTAGGTTTTTGCACCTTCAATTCTTCAAGAGCCTCTCTTAAACCCTGAATCAGCTCCTTTTTAACAACATTGTCTTTTCTTACTATTCTCAACTCTTCTGTCATTGCTAGCAGTCGATGGGAAAAATCCAATGCCATCGGTGCATTTGAAGGCGAGCCGATCTCTCCAGCTGAAACTTCTTTTCCCGCTTTTATGATGCCGCCCACCAACTTGCTTTTCTTCTGACCTTTATCGCCTACATATACGCCGTGATCAGCTATAACATGACAATGCAATAGCTGTGATACTACTGCTATATCTCTACCAGCCTCCATGTATGCAGACTGGGCATAACGAGCTGATATATCATTTTTTGCTATGAGTTGAGATGTATAATGATCTTTATCGAGACCACTGTCTTCATCTATTTCTCGACCAATAACACCTTGCTGAACAACGATATTACCGCCCGCTTCGACCATACCTGATTCAACAAAGCCATTAATAATAACGTCATTTGTTGCTTTGACTAACATCCCACCTTTGACATTTCCGCTTACCAGGATTGAGCCATCGTATTCGACATTTCCAGTGGTCAAATCGACATTTTTTAACACAAGCATCTCACTAACCGAGATACCATTCTTTGATTTTAACGGTATCCCTTTTCGGGTTGCTATCAATAAGTTGGCATCATCTGGACTGGTACTGGTGCCGTCACCTACATCAAACGGGACATTGTCAGGTGCGATAGAAACAAGTGCTTCCCCCCGAATCGTATACCCATTCTCTCCTGCTAGCGCGGGGATGCGTCGCATTAAAAGGTCACCCTTCTCCACACTATCAATATCACCAAGCTCATGCATATCAATCGTGCCATCATCGCGCTTCTGGGGTGTTAACACGCGGTCCTGTAGCGGCGTCACTAAATATTCAAACGATGATTTTGTTCCAGCTCCTGTTGATTTTCCCTTAGCAAGGATTTCAGAGAAACTAATACCCGGCCGCTCTTTTTGTGCTCGATCGTGAAAAGCGCGTATTGCATCTTTGTCTATGCCTTTTACCGCGCCAATCTCTTTTAGTTTCTTAACAATATTTTCCAAGGATATGCCTTCACCACCTTCTTGCACTGTGCAGTGAGCAGAAACCTCCATGCCAGCATCATCCATCTCAATTTCAAGCACCGCATTCCGCATTTGGGCAATAACAAAACACATAGGCTCTTCAAAAGTCTCAGGAGCGCTTTCCAAATCTAGCTTTTCTGGCATTACCGCTAGAACATCCGTTACATTATCAGGATAAAAGTGACATTCTCGAAACGCTGAAATACCAAACAACCGTATAACATCAGGCTCCTTTAATAACGGCGGTGCAAAGTCATGGATACATATCTCCACGTTGCCTTGCTCTTCCGATAATCGAAACGTCACTTCAGCCAATGCATCAACCCTTTGTGTTAGGCACAATTTGTTAATCGTGATATTAAGTACATTCAATTTTATAAAAGTATAGCCAAAACAACGAAATAGTCAGTTTTCTTATAAATTTTCATAAAATTACTGACTTTAGCCAATAACGTTCGAAAACATCTTATGCAAAAAATATTCTTTACCTCAACGGTTGACCTTGTCAAACAAATCAAAAACAAAGAAATCACCAGTGTAGCGTTAACTCAGTATTTTATTGAACGTATTCAACGATATAACCCCGCGCTGAATGCAGTTATCGCCACTGACTTTGAAAATGCACTCAAGCAAGCGAGACATGCTGATGCTTTGACGAAAAAAGGCGAGTTTATCGGACCACTACATGGCATACCGATGACGATTAAAGATTCCTTCGAAGTTGTGGGTATGCCAACAACATCAGGCTCTAAACGACTAAAGGATCACTTTGCACCCCAAAATGCTACTGCAGTACAACGCCTAGTGGATGCTGGTGCCATTATTATTGGGAAAACCAACCTCCCGCTGTACGCAGGAGACCTGCAGAGCTTTAACGACCTACATGGCGTAACGAACAACCCTTGGGACCACAGTAAAACGCCAGGCGGTTCATCTGGAGGTGCAGCAGCAGCCCTGGCGGCAGGGCTCCAATGCTGTTGCATTAAGCCGCCCCCTTGATTTTCTGTAGCTTCGCATCGCGCCACTTATTAACTGGGGCCTTGGAAACTCTGGGCTGGGACA
>MAAL01000152.1 GCA_002163245.1 Gammaproteobacteria bacterium 42_54_T18
TTATGTGCCAAGGCCTAATTTTCCTTTTGTATTACGTTGTTTGTTCGCACTTGCATTGTAACACTTATCGAGAATTAGGCCTTTTTTATGTCAAACTGTGGGACAGCAGTGAGGCAATAAATAGAAAATAGTAGAGTTGAAAACCAATAGTCAACCCGGTCTGATTTGGCTAATTACCAAGTTATCTTATATTCAATACCGATAGCCAAGTTATTTACATCAGAACGACGATATTCATTAAGACGGTATTCAGTGACAAGAAAGAGGTTTTCTATTAATCGAAAACCTAATTGCGTCTCACCTACAATGGGGTTATTAGGAAGCCCTGAACCTAGGTCCTGATTAAAGGTGTGGTCGACAAACCCTGCCAGATACAATCTATCTGTTAAATAAGGGAATTTGAGTTTGAATACGTGCTCAAGCTGTCGAACATCAGCATCTTCACTATCGAATTGAATGACATGAAAGTTGATTGAATACGACATATTGAGATATTTGAAGATACCTGATAGCGCTTCAGTGTCACTCAATCGCCAGCGAACCCCAAATCGATGCCTATCGTTATCCTCGCCCGTTCGAAAATTCATCTGTAGGGTTAAATCAAAAGGGGACTTATCCGATATTTTCCAGCGTATATTCTGTTCGGTATAAAAGGTATTTAAATCACTTAGTTCCTCTGAATTATCCTGATTACCGAAATTAGTCAGACTGAAGTAAGAAAACCGATTCTTTAATTTTGCGGCAATATTTATCGTCAGTACGTTATCGGTTTCAACGTCTGAAAGGTAGGGGTAGAGATTAAAATCTATAAACCCACCGTCGCTATTGCCAGCCTGTAACATCGAACACATACAGCATCCACAAAGGAGCAGCACGAAGCAAGAAAACTTACGCTTTTGAGGTGATTTATTCATTTTGACATCCAATTATTGTCCAGTATATCAATTACTCTACGTTCATTAGACCTAACAAAAAATATAGATTTCGATTGTTAAATTGTCCAATTTGATTTTTTTCGTTGCTTACTACTTTGTACTGGAGCAGCGCTAAAGAAAGCGAATGAAGCCCTAATGA
The DNA here is from genome assembly GCA_002163245.1 of Gammaproteobacteria bacterium 42_54_T18. Lineage (GTDB taxonomy): Bacteria > Pseudomonadota > Gammaproteobacteria > Pseudomonadales > Ketobacteraceae > 42-54-T18. The sequence goes on from MAAL01000152.1 coordinate 1,075, forward strand.
GAACTCTGTTTCGCGTTTTCTAGGGAAGACTTCTTTTAACGACACATAATGGGGGCTACTAAATAGCTATTGATTAACGTTATTTCGAAAACTGATGACTATAGAAGTCAGAGGTATAAGCGAATTCATGGTGCCCTTGCTTAAAAATGTTAATGGAAATGATTCGTTTTATCTTTACTATTTACATTACAATCAACAAGTTATCTCTTTTTAAAGTTGGCAATATAAAGTATCAGTACTACCATAGGAGGTGTTGATTTATTTTTGATCAGCAGAAGAAACTTGCTTGGCTCAGTATCAAAATTGATAAAAAGGAGAAAAACAATGAAAGGCGATAAAACCGTTATTGATCTTCTTAATGGTTGTCTGGCGAATGAGCTTATTGCAATTAATCAGTATTTTTTACATGCACGCATGTTTAAAAACTGGGGAATGAATGAGCTTGACGAGCATGAATATAAAAAGTCGATCAAAGATATGAAGCATGCAGATAAGATTATTGAACGTGTGTTATTTCTCGAAGGCTTTCCAAATCTACAAAAGCTTGGAAAATTACTGATTGGAGAAGACACGAAGGAAATGCTGGAGTGCGACCTTAAATTGGAAATGCTAACACTGCAGTCGCTCCGAGATGCTATTGCAATCTGTGAAAGCAGTTCAGATTTTGTAAGTCGTGATGTATTGGTTGATATTTTAGAATCAGAAGAAGAGCATGTAGATTGGATAGAGGCTCAATTAGATTTGATTGGAAAAATCACTATCGAGAATTATATTCAGTCCATGATGGATGACTAGTTACCGACACATTTAACCATTCACAATCAAGTGAATGAGGAGGACGACAATGAAAGGTAAGACGAAGATTATTGATGTGTTAAATGAATTGTTGGTTGGCGAGTTAACGGCAATAGATCAGTATTTTATCCATTCTAGAATGTATGAAGACTGGGGGTTGTCAAAATTACACGAACGTATCGGTCATGAGATGGAGGAGGAGACAGAGCATGCCGATCAGATGATAAAGCGCACGTTGTTTTTAGAGGGAACGCCGGATTTATCTAAACGCCACCCGATGGATATTGGGAAAAATGTTCCTGACATGCTAAAGAGTGATTTAGCTGTAGAATATTCAGTGATTAAGAATTTAAAAAGTGCCATTGCTCTGTGTGAGACGGAACAAGATTATCAGACTCGAGAAATTTTCGTTAAACAACTGGAAGACTCTGAAGTTGATCATGCTTATTGGCTTGAGAAACAGTTAGGTTTAATCGATAAGATTGGCCTGCCAAACTACTTACAGGCTATGATGTAAAACTTTTGTTGTGGGCCTTGCTTTCTGTAGGTGTTGTTGTTGCCAACATTAGGGATAATGTTAATCATAAAAGGGCGAATAATACATGTGCCCTTTTATGATTTTTACCTAGTAAAATGTAGCAATGCTGACAGAATACCTTTAGTGATAACTAGTTATGAAGTCACTGAGTGCTCTATACTAGTCCCGACACAGTAGCTTTGCTTATAGCGATGAAGTAACAATTTCTATGGTGAATTTACTTATAGCTCTTAGCTGGTTAAACTTCGCACCCAACTTACCTCATTGCGTGCGCTCATGACTTTTACTGATCTCAATCTATATCCTGCTATCTTAGCTGGGCTACCCTCACAGTTACATACTCCAACTAGAATCCAAAAGTTGGCTATTCCCGTAATATTAGCGCAACGTGACCTGCTTGCATTAGCTCAGACTGGTAGCGGTAAGACCTTAGCCTTTGGTTTACCGTTGTTGCAACAAATTAACGTAAATGCTCCCAATATACAGGCAGTCGTACTGGTCCCAACTCGTGAGCTTGCAATACAGGTTAACGGCGCGTTACAGCAAGTGGCTACTGAAGTAGGGGTGCGTATACAAACCATCTGCGGTGGCGCTGACCAGTCCCAACAATTGACAGATCTAGAGCGTCAGCCCCAACTCCTTGTGGCGACGCCAGGCCGCCTGCTAGATTTGCTCACACAACAGCTCATTGGGCTAGATGCTATTCGTCACCTGGTGCTTGATGAAGCTGACCGTTTGTTAGATATGGGGTTTTGGCCTGACATTGAGCGCCTGTTAACGTATATGCCGGCAGAACGCCAAACCCTCTTGTTCTCTGCGACTTTACCTGCCGCACTGGAGAGTCTCGCAATGGATTTACTCCAAAATCCGCTGCGTAAAGAAGCTCATGCCGCTAACAGTATTGCAGAAGAAATAGAAGAGCATCTCTACCTCATCAACAAAGGTAGCAAAGCGCAGGCGATAATCGCTCTATTGAAGCAACATTCCTGGCCTCAAGTCTTAGTGTTTACCAGTACGCGTGATTTAGCAGATGCTCTATGTAAGAAACTGAGAAAGGCAGGTGTCGCAGTAGCATCGCTTCACGGTGAGAAGGATCAAACAATACGTGAGCAGACTCTGGATGATTTCAAAGCACGTAACATTCAAGTGTTAGTAGCAACAGACCTGTTAGCAAGAGGTATCCATGTGGAAGCGTTACCAGTAGTAATTAATATGGACCTACCATCCAGCGCTCCTGTTTACGTTCATCGTGTGGGCCGCACAGCTAGGGCTGGTCGCGATGGAATTGCAATATCACTGGTTTGCCACAGCGAAATATATTCTTTGACTGCTATAAGAGATTTAACTGGTCGTACACTACCGTTACTAGAACTGACAAGCTTTCCTGTTACTGACAAACCCGCTAGCGAAGAGCGGAAGCGTCCAGTTCGGGACAAACAGGCGAATCGACGAAGCTCCAGTAAGCGCAGCATTAAACAGTTTAAAGGTAAGGAGGCCCGTTAATACGGTACCTTTTAATTACTCGCAATAGAGGAGGGTTAACAGCCCTAGTTGGCTGCTATCTATATCCCTTTTGATGCGATCACTTGAGCTATACCTTGTCAGTAAAAACGTATAGGAAGGTAGGGATGGGCCACGTACAACAAGTAAAGATTCCCGCAACGTATATGCGCGGGGGTACCAGTAAAGGCTTATTTTTTAACTTACAGGATTTACCGCAATCGGCGCAGGTTCCAGGTGCTGCTCGCGATAGTCTTATGTTGCGTATTATAGGTAGCCCCGATCCTTATGGTAAACAAATAGACGGTATGGGAGGAGGCACTTCAAGTACCAGCAAAACTGTGATTCTATCAAAAAGTAATCGTGATGATCATGATGTTGATTATCTGTTTGGACAGGTATCAATTAACAAACCATTTGTTGATTGGAGTGGAAACTGCGGTAATCTTTCTGCTGCCGTTGGAGCATTTGCAATAGATAATGGCTTAGTAGATGCTGGCCGTATTCCTTTAAATGGTGTTGCCGTCGTGCGTATATGGCAGAAAAATATCAGCAAAACTATTATTGCACATGTGCCAGTTGTAAACGGTGATGTACAAGAAAATGGAGGCTTTGATCTGGATGGTGTGACGTTTCCAGCAGCAGAAATTCCTTTGGAGTTTATAGATCCTGCGGGTGAGAGTAGTGAATTATTCCCCACAGGAAACCTAATTGATGATCTCGAAGTTTCGAATGATGCTGTGAAAGGTGGCTCGATTAAGGCCACTCTGATTAATGCAGGTATTCCAACTATATTCATAAATGCTAAAGACATTGGATATACAGGTGATGAATCACAAGACACTATTAACAGTAACAATAATGCACTAACAATGTTTGAAAATATTCGTGCAAATGGAGCGTTGCGTATGGGTCTTATTCAAAACATTGATGAAGCTGCTACGCATCAACACACACCCAAAATAGCTTTCGTTAGCAAAGCTACAAATTATATTTCCTCTAGCGGTAAGCAGGTAAATGCTAAAGAAATCAACCTACTTGTACGAGCGCTTTCTATGGGCAAGCTGCATCACGCTATGATGGGTACTGCTGCGATTGCAATCGGTGCGGCGGCTGCTATACCAGGCACATTAGTTAATATCGCTGCTGGCGGAGGTGCGCCCAACAGCACCTGCTTTGGTCATCCTGCTGGCACCTTACGAGTCGGAGTTGAAGCCCATATTAACAATGGAAAGTGGACTGTAACAAAGGCCGTAATGAGCCGTAGCGCTAGGGTATTAATGGAAGGCTGGGTTCGAACACCGATCGACTCAAAGAGGAACCTTGCAACCCACCTAAGTTAACACTATTGACAATTATGTTAACTTAGGTGATATTGAGTGACAATATGTTAACTCAGCAAAGGCTCTCGTGTGAAACTTGAAGAGGAACAAACAGAAAAATATAAGGGGCCTTACCCTTCAAGGAAGGAGGTAACACGTGAGCGTTTGCTAGATGCCTGTGTTCTCTCGGTAGCAGAGTACGGTCTGCGAAAGGTTAAAATGAATCACATCATTGAGCACTCAGGGTTGTCTCGCCCATCGGTCTACAAGTATTACAAAAATAAGGAAGCTGTTCTGGTAGACGCCTTTACCCGTGAAGTGATTCGTCTGTCTCAGGGTTTAGCCCACGAAATGACAAAGCATCGAAAGCTTGAAGACAAATTTGTATATGGTCTGATGTACGCATATGAAGTGGTACCCGAAAACCCTATGGTGCGACTCATTATTGGAGACAATACTGAAATTAGAAAATTCATCAATACCGATACACAAGATGCTAACGTTATTACAGAATTGGGGTTCTCAGAAGTAGTAGCTGAATATCCCAAATTAAAAAAAGATATTTATGAAATCTATCGTTACTGGCAGCGCTCCTTACTTCCTCTTTTTTTGGTGCCAGGTGAAGAGCTCGAAACACAAAGAACATTGGAAAAATACCTTCGCCAGCGGGTCGTGCCTGGCTTTGGATTAGAAAAATATTTGAAGTGATTTATCGCAACGCAAAGGTTACACACTAATGACTACAGACATTTCAGCGTTACCCCGACCGCCCTTGGTTAAAGGCATGCCAATATTGCATAGTTTAGTTCCTATATTGAAGAATCCAGAACAATTTGTTCGCCAGAAATATAATGATATGGGAGATGTGTTTCGTGTCCGCGCTTTTAACCGAGAGCTTACCGTTATGGCTGGCATCGAAGCTAACAAGTGGATGGGGGTAGAGAAAAGGGGGTTATTTACCAGCGAAATTAACTGGGCGGAGTTTACTGAAAAAGCCAATTGTCCGCATATGCTTATTGGCGTCGATGGCGAATGCCATTCCTATCAGAGAAAAATATTAAAACCCTACTTTGCAAAAAAATCTCTTGTTGATCGCCTCCCAATGATGCAAGAAATTATAGAGAAGCAAGTTCAAAGTTTTGATAACAAAGTTGTATCCGTAAACCCCTGGCTTAAAAATTTAATGTCCAACCAAGTTGGGTACGTAATGCAGGGCAGGGAGGCAACGCAGGAAGAGACTGATGCATTTATGTTTACGCAAAACACGATAACCAATATATGGATGTTCAAGCGATGGCCTAGCCTAGCACTGCTAAACCCATATTACCTTCGAGCAAAGAAAGTTTCGGATAATTTCAGGAGTAAACTGATTGCCTGGAATCGTGATCGATCAAGTAAGTCTCTAGAAACTTACATGGATAAAATTGAAGAAGGACGAAAGGGTAAGCCTGAATGGTTTACTGATGGTGATGTAGAGGCTCATGCGATGTTGCCTTATGTCGGTGGCGTCGATACTGCTGGAGGCACGCATTGTTTTATTCTCTACGAATTGTTAAATCACCCTGAGTTATTACCACGCCTACGTGCCGAGGTTGATGAAGCGTATGCGAATGGGTCTCCGGATCATGAAACACTTGACGGCATGAATGATTTGCACGGTTTTATCTTAGAATGCATGCGCCTTCACCCTACAGGTTTTGCGTTAAACAGAAATGCTGCTGAGGATTTTGAATTTGGTAATTATCGAATTAGAAAAGGGGATGAGTTGCTGATATTTACGACTGCAACGCATATGGATGAGCGTTATTTTCCAGAGCCCAATAAATTTGATATAGAGCGATACAGAGAGCCACGCAACGAACATCGCCAAAGACATGTGTATACGCCTTTTGGTCGCGGCCCACATACGTGTGTAGCCGCCACATTAGCGGAACAACAATTAATGGTCAATTTTGCAACACTTCTACGCTACACCAATTTCGAAGCGGAAGTGCCTCTGGAGAAGTTAAAGAAAAAGTATTCTCCTGTGGCTTTTATGACAGATAACTTTACGGTTCGCTTTAGTAAAAGGTCGGTATAGCACGTGTCACTGCTGTCCCACAGTTTCATAACATCGACAACTGTTTGTTTTTATCTGGCTCGTCATCAATTGGTGGCGAGAACAAATCGTACAAATTTCTTCGATCA
>MAAL01000133.1 GCA_002163245.1 Gammaproteobacteria bacterium 42_54_T18
AAGTGCCGACGATTTATTTTTCATGGCCAACTTTGATCCGTTAACCCAGCTTGCCAATCGCGCCATGTTTCATAACCACTTCAAAAAGGCCCTCTCTAACGCCAGCCGTTACGGCACAAAATTAGCGTTACTGTTTATTGATTTAGATAAATTTAAACAGGTCAATGACACCCTGGGGCACGATGCCGGCGACGAGGTTTTAAAACAATCGGCCCAGCGCTTGGCCAATCCCATTCGCGGCACCGACATGGTGGCCCGCTTGGCCGGGGATGAGTTTGTGGTGTTATTGGAAAACATTGACAGCCTGCGTCACGCCGAAGTAATCGCGCGCAGAATACAACAGGACTTTCAGCGAGAATTTTTCGTGAACGGCCAGGCCGCCAGCATTGGCACGAGCATTGGCATCAGTACCTACCCCCACGATGGCCTGGATGCCGATACCCTGCTAAAAAATGCCGACATTGCCATGTATCACGCCAAGAGTCATGGCCGTAACAGTTTTCATTTTTATGACAAGGCCATGAACAATGAGGTGGAGCGCCGCAATTTATTAGAACAGGAGTTACGTCAGGCTGTTGTGCGCCAGCAAATTATTGTTTATTACCAGCCCAAGGTAGATACCTTCACCTTTGAAGTGCGTGGATTTGAAGCGTTAGTGCGCTGGCAACACCCCGACCTGGGTTTAATTTCCCCGGCTGAATTTATTCCCATCGCCGAAGATGCCGGCATCATTAAAGACATAGGGTTATTTGTATTTACAACCGCCTGTGAGCAATTACATGCCTGGCATAAAAAAGGTTTTGACCAACTGCACATGGCCATCAATGTCTCGGCGCGGGAATTTCAGTTATCAGATTACCCCATTGTGATTGCCCACCTGTTGGCCGAGCTGGAGGTAGACCCTAAATTTATAGAGCTGGAGTTAACCGAAAGCATCGTCATGGAAAACCCACAAAAAACCTTAATGATGCTTAACGTGATTAAAAAACTCAATTTGTCTCTGGCCATCGATGATTTTGGTACCGGCTATTCTTCTTTGAGTTATTTAACCCGTTTACCGCTGGATATTCTTAAAGTGGACAAAGCATTTGTACGTGAGCTTTCCACCAACAAAAATGCGGCGGCGGTGGCGGCGGCCATTGTGTCTATGGCCCATGACCTTAACTTAAAAGTGGTGGCCGAAGGGGTGGAAACCCAACAGCAGCTGGAATTTTTTATGGTGCGTGAATGTGAACTCATACAGGGTTTTTATTTTAGCAAACCCTTGCCCAGCCACGAGGCCGAGAAAGTGCTAGAACCGCAATGGCGCAAGCAGTTTGAAAAAATGGCCAGTACACCCAAATTTATTCGTCATTGAGGTGAATGCAAAACATGACGTTTAATAGTCCATTTAATATCTGTTTGCTGGGATTTGCATTGTGGGCCCCCACCTGCCTGGCGGATAGTGAGCCGGATTACAGTGAAATGGGTTTGGCTGAACTCATGCGCCAGGATGTATATGTGGCCAGCGTATTGACCGCCCATTTACATCGAAAAAACGAGTGGATGTTTAGTTATGATGTGTCCCACATGCGCATGGAAAACAACGGCACAGGTAGGGATGATGTATCGGTGGCGCAGATGCTGGATAACAACGGATTTAACTATTCTATCGCGCCGGTAAAAATGCATATGGACATGGAAATGTTTCATATCATGTACGCACAAAGTGATGAACTCACCTGGATCGTGATGCTGCAATATTTACACTCCGAGATGGAGCATGTGACCAATAGCGGCAGTTTTACAACCCAAGCCAGGGGCTGGTCCGATACCCATTTAAAAATGAACCTCACTTTTTATCAAGATAGTGTCAGCCACACTGAACACAAACTCATGGCCACCCTGGGTTTGTCTTTGCCCACCGGAG